>DEJJ01000019.1:0-29804 GCA_002353285.1 Porphyromonadaceae bacterium UBA2751
ACAGTTTTTTGCAGGTGACCCAAGAATTCCTTGCTAATTTTTGGTGGTAAATTGGTGTAGTAAAGCTGATTAGATGGGCTCTATATGAATAATTGTTGTCAATAACAAAAAGGTTGAGCCCTTTCACGAGCTCAACCTTTTTTGAGGTTTTAATGGCTTGACTGATTATTTGATAACAACCTTCTTGCCACCATTGATGTAGATGCCAGGAGCAGTGGGCTGACCGTTGAACTTCTGGCCCTGGAGGTTGTACCAGTTGTTGTCGGCCTTGCTGTCGGTGCCAATTGTGCTGATAGCATCGGGATTAGCCTTGGTAACGGTCAGCATGGGCTCGCCGTCACGATTAAGGGTGAGCTCCAGGTTGTAAGCACCAGCCTCCTCAATGCGGAAGTTTGCACCAGGATTAACGGTCTGGATTGCTACGCCCATGAGGTCGTTGTTGAGCAGGAAGTAGCCAACGTTGTTGTCGTCAACGCCACCGAACCAAACGGTTCCAGCCTCGTCGAATGCGATAACCTTGAATTCAGCGCCAGCCTCGAACTCAACGTTCTCGATCTTGTTGGCCTCGAACTCAAGACGGCCACCAGTAGCAGTCTGGTTCCAGTCGTTGAAGCTACCTACCAGGAAGTAGCCCTCCTCAATAGGTTGCTGGCCACCGGCCTCGGTGAAGAAGCGAACACTCTCGGTCCAATCGGTAACGCGTGCGTCGGGGCCTACAGCCTGAACTTGTACCTCGTACTCAGTGCCTTCCATCAGGCCTTCGAGAGTGTAAGGACTCTCAACGTTCTCAACAACTGTCCAGTCGGGAATCTCCACTGGGTTCTCGGGGATAACCTCGATGTCGTCAACGTAGATTGACCACTGATCCTCGCAGTCGTAGTGACGGAATGCGATAACGCCAGTGCCCTCGAAGTCGCTCAGGTCGATCTCATACTCCTCGGCAGTGGTGCCAGCAGGCTGGATGAAGTCGCTGATTGCAACAAACTCATCAAGAGTCTCCCAGTCGGGGTTAGTGCAAACGTAAACCATGATCTTGTCAGGATAGGTTGCGCTTCGCTGCCAAGTCTTGAACTTGAGAGTGCCACCCATGCCTACCTCTGGGGTAATCAGCCAGTTGTCGGGAGTGAGAACACCGCCTGAAAAGCTTGACGAAACGAAGCAAGCATCGTTCTGAGCGTCGTTGCTGTAAGCAAGGCCCCAGTTGTTGCCATCGCCATCGGCATCGTAGATCAAGAAGTTGGCAACCTGATCCTCATAGCCAGGAACGGGGAGATCCCACAGCATGCTTGCCATGGCGGGATCTACGTAAGGACGCCAGCGGAGGTTCCAGCTTGCGTTGTTCTCGCCGGGAACCCACTCGATGGTGGCAGTAGTGCCATCAACCGAAACACCGTCAACGGTGAGGCCGGTAGGAATTTGAGGTGCGGTTGGGTCGTCGAGGACGAGGTCAACCTGGTCGTTCTGGCCACCGAGAGAAACTACGAACTCATAGCCTGCGCCCGAAACGAACTCAAAGTCGTTGGCACGGCCACCAACGGTGCCATTCTCCGAAGCAATCCAGATGCGGTCGCCTGGAGTGGGGTTGGTGATGCACCAGTCGTAAGTGCCAGCAGGAATCAAGATGGTGACACTGTTGTTGATAACAATGTTGGCAGTGGTCATTGCTCCATCGGCATTCTCGGGAATCTTGTACTCAAACTCGGCGTAAGTAGCCTCGGTAGCGTCACCAGAGGTGGTGAGAGGACCAGTTTCAGGAATGATGGTGCCATAGGCAGTAGCATCGGCATCGAGCAGCATCTGATAGCCAGAGCCATCGTTCCAAAGGTCGCCAGCAGTAAGGGTCACGCTGGCATAGCCCTCGGGGATGTCGGCCTTGGGGTTAGCCTTGAGAGTGGCCTTCTTAATTACTAACTGAGTGGGAGTTGCATCCTTCTTAACGATGTTCTTTGCCACCTTGTTGGTTTGCACATAGCTCTTAACTTGTGCATTCATGGTTATTGGTAATAACAATGCAACCAATAACATTAAAGTAATCGATCTCTTCATAAGACACTTTAGTTTGATGGTTAATAAAAAATGGTTAATTACATATTAGAACGTTGCAAATTTATTACAAATAGTCCGAATTTCCAAATAAAATTGTAATTTTTTTTAATAAAACATTCTTTTTTGTGGCTATGCGCAAAAAAATGCACTCCTCATGTGGGCGAGGAGTGCATCTTAATCATTATGAGCTTGAGCAAGCTCAGTTGCTGGATAAATTAGGCTGCGGTTCAGAAATTTCAAACAAGTTTGATATTTCATTCACCTTGCACTAATTTTCTCTCACTTAATCACAACTTTGCGTCCATTGTGGATGTAGATGCCAGGAGCACTTGGCATGCCATTGAACTTAACACCCATCAGGTTGTAGTAGGCGTTGTCGGCCTTAGCGTCGGTGCCCACGATGCTGATGGCAGTTGAGTTCTTGGTGATGACCATCACGAGAGGCTCTTGCAAGCCCTTGGCAGGAGTTGCGGTCTTGACCTTGATGTCGTAGCTGCCACCTTCCTGAACCTGGAAGTTAGAGCCGTCAACGAGAGCGATGTTGCCACCCAGGAGCTCAGGAGTGATAAGGAAGTTGTCGCCGTTGGTGCTGCCACCAAACCATGTCCAGCCGCCAGCCAGGTTGTGGCTGATGAGCTTGAACTCGGCATTAGCCTCGAGCTCTACAGAACCTGCGAACTCAGTGCCTTCCTCGTTGAGAGTGAGCTCAACAAGACCATCGGTCTGGCTCCAGTTGTTGAATGAACCGCAAACGAAGAAGTCGTTGTATTCCACAACCTGTGGCTCGGGGAAGCCAGTGACGGTGAGAACGCCATCCTCGATGGTGAGGGTGTACTCAGCAGGCTGAGCAAGGTTGAGGTTGCTGCCGTCAATCAGGGTCATGCTTGGGTTCTCCTCGGTGAGGGTCACGCCATTGCCGCCCCACCAGTTGCCTTGCTCGTCCTTGATCTTGAACTCGCCGCCGAAGTTGTAGGTGAGGGTGAACACGCCGTTCTCCTCAACGAATGGAATCATAGCATCCTCGTTCCAGCTGTTGAAGGCGCCAATCAGGTAGTAGGCCTTCTCGGGAGCAGGAGTTGGGTAAACAAATTCCTCGTCGCTGATGAGGGTGATAGTGGTGGCGCTGCGCTCGCCCAACCAGTAGTTGGTGTTAGCGTCGAATCCAGTCCAGTTTTGACCGAAGGTGAGTACCTTCTCTGTTCCCGTTCCGGTTACTACACCATAGTCGGTAGTGTTGGAGAATGCAAAGTTGTTGTCGCCCGAGGTGTAGAATACAGCTTGGTCGGCAGTCCAAGTCTTGTCTTCGGCAAGAGTGAAGTTGACAGGAGTGGTGCCGATGCCGGCGAAGTTGTCGACTGAAACAACGTAGGTCTCGGTGTTCTCGGTGGCGATAACGGGCCAGTCGTAGATGCGAGTGTTGAAGGTGAAGCTCATCATGGCGTTGAAATCGCTTACTGGAACCATGGTGCTTGAGGGCTCATAGATCCATCCCAGGCGATAGTTGGCATAGGTGCCACTCTTGATAACCAAGTAGAAGTGAACGCCGGGATCCATGACAATGCCCTCATCAACGAGGATGCCCATCACGTCGCCAACGTACCAGCCAGCTTCGTATTGGTCGTCGCCCTCATAGTACCAACTAGCCGCAAGGGTGCAATCGCCGTAGGTGCTGTGAGTATAGACAACTTGATTCTCATCAACGGTGAAGGTGGTGTAGCCGCTGGTTGTACCCATAGTTGCAGTAACTGGGAAGGGCATGAAACCGGTGAGACGGATTTGGGTGTCGCTGATTTTGTTGATGCCAACGAGGTCAACGTTGTCCACGGTGTCGCGCTTGAAGGTGTAGTTGTTAGAGATGGTGTCGGGCTGAGTTGTCATGCCACCAGTGTACTGACGATAAGTCCAAGCGTAGCCACCCACGAGGTCGGCGGCGGTAGAAGCTGGGAAGTTAGGGGTGGCTTTGAGCTTCGATGCAAGGCGTGCCATCATCTTGGCCTGCATTGCGGCAGGAGCCTGTTTAACGTTTTCCATCTTCACTGGAGTGCCCATTTGGGCCTCGCTGGGAGTGAAGAGAGAGGCTGCAGTCATCGATAGTGCGAACACCGCAGCAAGCATGAGAGTTAATGCTTTCTTCATAGCTTAATGTGTTTTAATTTGGTTAATAAAATGAATAGTTTGATATTTTTCACTTCGTGTGAATTATTTTATGGTTTTATAATCCTCTATAATGTTAATGATTACTTTTATCCTGCAAATATACAGTAAAAAGGGGAAATATGCAAGAGATTGACGGTGTGATATGCAAAGAAAACAGGTGCGTTAGTGATATAAAATGGGCGTTTGGTAGAATTGTGGTGTAGATAAACAAAAACTTCAGGGCTTGTCGTTATGGCAAGCCCTGAAGTTGAGAATAGGGTTCATATCAAGAATTAAATCGATTTCTCGATGCTCCACACGAAGGCTCGCAGGCCAAGCTTGGGTGTGGCAAGGTCCATTTCGTGGAGCTTTTCGAGCACGTTGTCTACGCGGTTGCTCTCCACCACAGTGAGGATGCCCTGCACGAGCGATGGCCAAGCGTGGGTGCCATAGTGTGGGTCGCCATTGTGGCTGCCACGGCCCACCACATCGTTAAATGCGGTGAATCCACGGCATCCGCTCTTGTGCAGCATCTCGACGATTCTCTCGTAATAGGCCTGATCGAAGGCTATAAATATTGCTTTCATTGTGATTATTATTGGCTTTTTTAGAGATTTTACTGTACTATTGCTTGTCTTGCTCGCTTGAACCAGCCTTGGCGTGAGCCTTGCGCAACTTCTTGCGGGTGCGCTTCATGCCATTGTAGGCAAAGATGGTGTACATCGTGGGCACAAAGAGCAGCGTGAGGATGGTCGAGAATGTGAGACCACCAATCACCGCAATACCCATGGGGCGCCACATCTCGGCTCCCTCGCCACTACCAATGGCCATTGGCACCATGCCCAGGATGGTGGTCAACGAGGTCATGAGCACTGGGCGCAAGCGCGACTTACCGCCATCAATAACCGAGCGGCGCACGCTCATGCCACGCTCGCGGTTAAGGGTGATGTAGTCGATGAGCACAATACCGTTCTTCACCACAATACCAATAAGCATAATAGAACCAATCATCGACATTATGTTCAGGTTGGTGCCAGTGAGCAGAAGGATGAGCACGATACCCGAGAAGGCAAACATGATAGAGCTCATGATGATGCCAGGATAGGTGAACGACTCAAACTGTGCTGCCATTACTATATATACGAGGAGGATAATAAGAATGGCAAGTACTCCCATGTCGCCAAATGAGTCTTGTTGTTGCTCGTAAGAACCACTAAGCTCAATTGTTACACCACCAGGCAGGTCGAGCTTGTCGATCTCGGGTTGAGCGTCGGCTATCACTTCACTCATAGGACGATCTTGAACAACAGTTGAAACAGTGATGATACGCTCACGGTCCTTACGCTCGATTGTCGGTGGAGTGAAGCGTTCAACCACCTTGCCCACTTCTTTGAGCTTGATGCCGTTGCCCATAGCATTATACAATGTGATATTCTCGATATCTTCGAGCGACTGGCGATGCTCGGGATCATACATAACCTTGATGTCGTACTCGTCACCATCCTCGCGGAAGTAGCTTGCAGTGCTACCGTTGATGCGGTTGCGAATGTAGGTGGCCGCTGTAGTGAGATTAAGTCCATATAGAGCCAGTTTTTCGCGGTCGAAGTCTACTTGATATTCAGGTTGATAGTCGCTTCGGCTGATGTTGATGTCGGCAGCTCCAGGCACTTTCTCGAGGATGCGCTTGAGTTGTTGAGCCAGGCTGTCGGTGACAGCGAAGTCGTAACCATAAATCTCGTAGTTAAGAGCCGACTGGCCACTCATGCCACCGCCTCGTTGACCACCAACGTTTACGAGAGCCTTCTTCAACTCGGGATACTGCTTGAGGTCTTGACGCATCAGGCCGGCAATATCGGTGATGCTTCGGTCACGCTCGGCGGGACTCACGAGCCTGATGTTCATCGACATGATGTGAGAACCATTGTTCTGCATCGAACCCCAAGTGTTGTCGCTGCTGGCTTGACCCACAGTGTAGTTGAATACCATGATTTCAGGATATTTCTGGGTCCACTCTTTGTAAAGTCGTTGACACACATCTTTAGCAACGTCTACACGTGTTCCAATAGGCAGCTCAAGGCTTACTCCCAAGCGGCTGTTATCCATAGTTGGGAAGAACTCACTACCCACAAATTTCATAAGGAACATCGATGCCAAAAATACACCGAGTACCACTAGCGAGGTAATCCAGCGATGACGAACGCAGTGGGTGAGTAACCATGCGAAGCCATCGTCGAGCTTGTCGAGGACTCTCTCGATAGGACCATAGAACTTGGTGAAAAACTTGCTCTGAGTGCGTTGCAGGCGAAGCATGCGGCTACAAAGCATAGGTGTTAACGACAATGCTGCTGTAGTTGAGATAATCATCATGATGGTTACCATCCATCCCAACTGGTTGAAGAACACACCAGTCATACCGGTGATTAACGTCAACGGGAAGAATACAGCAATAAGGGTGAGGGTAGATGCGATTACCGAAATCGCCACCTCGTTGGTACCATGCACAGCCGCTTGCTTGGGTTCGGCTCCTCGTTCAATGTGTGTCGTGACATTCTCAAGCACCACAATGGCATCGTCAACCACCATACCAATTGAGATTGACAGCGCCGATAGTGACACGATGTTCAAGGAGTTGCCAGTAGCATATAGGTAGATGAACGATGCGATAAGCGAGATTGGGATGGTAAGCACGATGATGACAGTAGCACGCCAGCGTCCTAAGAAGAAGAACACCACAATCACAACGAATAGCAACGCATAGAGCACAGTCTCGACAAGTGACGAGATGGTGTTGCGGATGTTGTCGCTGGTGTCGACGATGTAGTCGAGCTTGATGTCAGCGGGCAGATTCTTCTGCAAGTGTGGCAGCTGTTGCTGAATACGGTTGGAAATTTCAACCGAGTTGGCGCCACTCTGCTTTTGAACAATAATCATAGCACCACGCACACCGTTGGTGAACGTCTCTTGTGCACGCTCTTCGAGCGAGTCGTCGATGCGGGCTACATCGCTCAAGTGCACGGCAGCTCCGTTAGAAGCTCCAACAACGATATTAGCAATCTCGCTTGGATCTTCAAATTCGCCCTCTACACGCAAGGCATAGGTCTCGTTACCGATGTCGAACGTTCCGCCAGGAATATTGCGATTCTCGGCGCCAACGAGTTGTGCTATGGTCTCGATGGTCAAGTGGTAGGCCTCAAGTTTAAGAGGATCGACATAGATGTGCACCTCGCGTTTGGGGGCACCAGCAATTGACACCGAACCCACTCCGTCGACACGTGCCAAAGAGTTGGCAACATTCTCGTCGAGGATTTTGTAAAGACCCGGAACACTTTCCTTGGCTTGTGCCGAGAGTAGCACAATAGGAATCATGTCACTCGAGAACTTGAACAGGATGGGGGTGTTGACATCGTCGGGGAGCATACTCGACACCATGTTGAGCTTGTCGCGAACATCGTTGGTGAGCACGTCAATATCGTAGCCATATTCAAATTCAAGGGTTACAATAGAGATGTTTTCCTTGGAGTTTGACGTGATGTGCTTGAGGTGCTCTACCGAGTTGAGTGTGTTCTCAAGCGGTCGAGTGACGTTCTGCTCAATATCTTCGGCACTTGCACCCTGATAACTTGTCATCACCATGATGGTATTGGTCTCAATATCGGGATACAAGTCGATAGGCAATTTTTGGAGTGAGAACAGACCAATGATAACCACAGCCACAAAGATGAGGATTGTGGTCACTGGACGTTTCACCGAACTAGAATAAAGACTCATAGGAATGTGTGTCTATCTATTATATATAAATATGTGTTATGAATCACGTGTTGTAGAGTGAACAGGTGAGAGCTCTACTTTTGCTGAACTTTCACTTGCTTGCCGTCGGTCAGGCGCGACTGGCCAGCGGTGACTACCTTGTCGCCATTGCTCAGGCCGCTGAGCACCTCGTAACGGTCGGTCAAGCGCTTGCCAAGTTTCACCTCAACGTAGCGCACGGTGCCATTGGGCTCGAGCACGTAGACGTAGCGGATGCCCGATCCCTGCATCTTAACGATGGCGCGGTCGGGGACAACAATGTGGTTGGCCGAGCCATAGCTGAACTGAACACGTGCAAACATGCCGGCGCTTATCCTGCCGCCACCGTTGCCTATGGTGACTTCTACCTTGAAGGTGCGGGTGGTCTGGTCAATTTCGGGATGAATGAGATGAACGGTGCCTGTGAAGGTTTCGCCAGGAAGCACATCAAGTGTCACCTTAACGGGCATGCCTAGCTTAACCTTGGGGAACTCTTCCTCATTGACGTTGACAATAACCTTGAGGGGATTGAGCTGCTGGATGGTGAGGATGGGGCCACCAGGAAGGTCGCCAGCATCGTAGTTGCGAGCGCTCACCACGCCACTGATGGGGCTGGTGAGAACGGTGTTCTCGCGCACGTTCTGCATCTGGCGCTGGCTGGCACCCAACGAGGTGCGGCTGGCACCCAACGAGGTGCGGCTGGCCTCGAGCGAGCTGTGGCTGGCCTCGAGCGATGCCTTGCTGGCCCTGAGCGATGCCTTGCTGGCCTCGAGGGCGCGCTTGCGTGCCTTGAGTGCCTCGAGCGATGAGTCGTAGGCCGCCTGCAACTGGTCAACGGTCTGTTGTGTGCCGCCACCTATTTTCACAAGCTGCTTAGCACGGTCAAGGTCTTTCTTCTGTCGGGCGAGGTTGATCTCGTCGCTCTTGAGTTGTGCCTCCTGGCTTGCTACTGCTGCGTCTTGATTGGCAACGGTGGCGCGCTGGCCCTCAACCTGTGCGGTCTGGCCTGCCACTTGGGCTTGCTGGTTGGCTACCGATGCGTGCTGGCCTGCAACAGCGCTCTCTTGGTTCACTGTGGTGACGTTGTCGAGGATTACAAGTGCTTGTCCTGCGCTCACGCGGCTTCCCACGTCAACGAGGATCGACTTGATGCGGTTTCCTGTCATCGACATGATGTTGTTGGTCTTGAAGGCCTCGACTGTTGCTGAATAGTCGCTGGTCTCTTCAACTTGCTCGGCAAAGACGCTCTGCACTTGCACGAGTGGGGTTTCATCGCCACCTTGCATGCCCTTCTTGTCATCCTTGCCGCTGCAAGAGGCCATTAGGGCTGCAACCATAATAAATGTTGATAAAGTCTTTAAGTTTTTCATCTTTTTTATTTTGTGTGTTTGTTATCGGTAGTTACTCCATATTTGCTCAATGGCGCGTTGCCAAGCAGCAGCTCCAGGTCGCTCTGCGCCACGAGCAGGTTGTAGATGGCCTGATAGTACGACAGGCGTGCTCCAAGCAGTGCATTCTGCGTGTCCTGAAGTTGCAGGAATGTTCCCACTCCCATCTTGAAGCTCTCTTGGATAATGTTGTCGCTCTTCTCGGCAAGTGCCACGCTTGCTGCGTTGCTCTCAATCTGCTTGAGGTCGCTCTTGATGCTGTTGATTTGGGTCTGCACTTGCGAGTTCAAGCCTCGAGTGAGGTTCTCGCGCTGCCATTTCATCTCGCGCACGGCAATCTCGGCTTGCTTCTGCTTGTAGTAGCGCTGGCCTCCTGAGAAGAGGTTCCAGGTGAGTGCCAGGCCGGCTTGAGAGTAAGGGTTCCAGTTGAAGTTCTTGAAAGGGCTGCCGTTGCTCATCGAGTTCCACATGTAGTTGATGGTACCATTGAGGTTGGGAGCCCATGACATTTTCTGCACCTTGAGAGCCTTCTTCAGGTAGTCGGTCTGCAAGTCGAGTTGACGCAAGCTGGTGTTGTTGACGAGTGAAGTGTCAACATTGAGGGTGTTCTCATACACCTTATATTTGAAATCATCAAGGGTCTCAACTGGTTCAATGTCTACACCCACATCCATGCCCATGAGCACCTTGAGTTGCAGCTTCAGGGCTGTGATGGAGTTCTCGGCATCGAGGATTGATGGCTCGAGTGTTGTTGCCGCCACTTTGGCTCGAGTAGCGTCATATTCGCTGGCGACACCAATCTCATATTGTTGCTGGAACACACTGGCATTGAGCAGGGCGGTCTCGTGATTCTTCTCAATCACGCGCTTGCTGTCGCGTGCCAGCAGCAGGGCATAGTAGGCGTTCTTCACCTGATTCACCAGCGACAGGCGCGACGAGCGTGCTTGCTCAATGTGTTGCAGGATTTGGTTGTCGTTGAGCTTAATCGACTTCCACAGTGCTGGCACGATGATGGGAAGCGAACCTTGAAATCCCACACTGTGCTGATTGTCGGTACCAACCTTGAACTCCTGGTCCATCATCACCATGGTTTGCTTGGCAAGGGTGCGGTTGTAGTTGGCAACAAAATTCACTTGTGGGAACAATTGTCCCAGCACTTCTTTCTTGGAGTAGTCCACGCGCTGGATCTCCATGTCGGCAACGATAATCGAGGGATTGTCGTTGAGAGCGATGCGAATGCACTCGTCGAGTGTCAAATTCAGCGTTTGGCCACTCATGGTCATTGCGCTGGCTGCCATCACGAGCACGAGCATCTTCTTGATTAATGATTTGTAATGCATATAATATAATGTGTTGGTTTTAATTTTCTTTATTTGATAGGGTGTTCACAACATAGTTCTCAATGATTTCTTGCCCCCTGGTGGTGGCGATGCCTCGCATGAAGTTGAGAAACGCGCCGTCAAACACCTCGGCTGCAGTGTACTCGGGGAACTGGAAGTCTTGCATGTTGTGAATGCTTTTCATGTTGTTGGTAAAGATGAAGGCTGCAATCTTGCACTTGACGCCTGGCAATGCCAAGCCCTCGTCCTTGGCTCGCTTTATTATCTTGGCAAGCGATAGGATGTGGTCAATCTCTTGAGCCTTGTATTGCTCAAAAGCCTCGGGGTAGAGCCGCTTGATGTCGGCAATAAACACTGGTGATGTCTTCCTGATGAACTCGCGCGCCACGGTGTAGACACCCATCAGGGCCTCGAAGCTATTGGAGGCTTGCTCAAAGATTTCGGTGAATTTAGCATTCGACTGCTGCTGATTGTACTTGATGCCGTCGCTGATGAGGTTGTGCTTGTTGGGGAAGGTCTCGTAGAGCGTGCGCTTCGAGATGCCGCAGTCGCGAGCCACCATGTCCATAGTGACCGATTGCGGCCCAATGCGCATCATCAGGTCCATTGAAGTTCTTAAAATTTTCTCTCTTAAATCCATCTTAAAATAGTTGCTTTATTTCTCGATAAGATGTGGATTGTTGTGTACTTCTAAAATTTGGGTGCAAAGTACGGAAAAAACTTTTAAAACTCCAAAAGTTTTCTTGGTACATTTTCTGTTAAAAAATGTAATTTTATTGATTCTAGTTTCTATGTTTTTTCTTTCTTAATGGTAACTCTTTGAGTAATAGTGATTAATAATAGAAATTGGTGTTTTCAAGCTCTAAGCATCGTTTGTCCCTTCCAATTTATTTTTCTACCTTTGTGCAGCTAAATCAACAAGATGAAATCGCAAGCTAATATAAAAGAGGTGTTGGCTTTCCTGCGTCTGCTGGCTGCCAACAACGACAGGACTTGGTTCAAGGCCCACAAGGAAGAAATGTTTGACCCCTTGCGCAAGGCTTGGGAACAAGATATTGAGCGACTGATCTCACTCATGGCGCAATGGGACGAGAAGGCCCAAGGACTTGACGTTAAGCAGTCGGTCTATCGCATCTATCGCGACATCCGCTTCTCGCACGACAAGCGCCCCTACAAGCAGTACTTCAGCGCCGTGGTGGGCCGTGGCGGTCGTCATTGCATCTCAAGCGGCTATTATCTGCACTTTGAGCCGGGCAACCTCATGCTGTGCGGCGGGGTGTGGTGGCCAGCCAAGGACAAGCTCGATGCCCTGCGCCGCCTCATCGATGCCGAGCCCGAGGAGTTCTCGCGCCTCATTACCGACAAGCAACTCAAGGCCTCGGGATTTCACTTTGAGGGAGAGACCCTGAAGAATGTGCCAAAGGAATACCCCAAAGACCACCCGCTGGGCCAGTACTTAAAACGCAAGGAGTATATCCTCATGAAGCATGTTGATGAAGATTACTACAACTGCGACGACTGGGTGCAGCGAGTCAATGATGATTTTAAAGTGCTAAAACCATTGCACGACTTTCTCGACTATGTCTACGATGAGTAAAAAACAATTGAACCCATGAAGCAGTTTGATGATGGTCAGTGGCAATATGTTGATTATTACTCTCTTGAGCAATCAATAGTAGTAGAGCCTGTGAAAACTCGCTATGCTGATGGCATGCTATGGTTTGACAAGTTTGAACTGGCGAGCTTGATGGAGTGGGAAGTGCGTGACACCCGTCGCTATGTCGATGAACTTGAATCAAGAGGAGAACTTGCACAGGAGCATATAGCAATCTTTGAAGACAAAACTCCCGAAGGGCGTAAGTTCAATACGAAGTGCTATTCAGCTAAGATTTTTCAGCAACTTTGTGACACAGCGCAAATAGAAGGCGATCAACGCAAAATGTGGGTTTTGTCAAAATCGGGGCTTGATTCTAATCACAACTACGAGAAGCATGTGCTTGCACTAATGAAGAAAAATGATGAAATAGAGTCTAGATATAGATATAACATTATTGATTTCTTGTGGTATCATGGTGAGAGAGTGAGAGAAATAGAAATAGGCGGGCGCAGTGATGGGTATTTTGTAATATTACATTATATGATTTTCGCCTTTGTACCTGTCGCATATTTTTCACCACAGTTTTTGCCAGTTGCTATTGCACTTGTTTTGATATTGGCATTAGTGTGTGTGCTACTTTTCTCCAGTCGCCAGCGCCGCTGGGCAATAAAAGTGCATTATGGATTGAACCTTAAAAGAAAATCCATTTCTATTAAAAGCAAAGATGGCATTTTTATGACCATTCATTTGTTCTCCTGGATTGCCTGGTGGACAATGATTGGTTCACTATTTTTATAAATATGTGTCGCTGGTGATTTTGCCATGCGCAGCTTTGCTCATAACCTACCTTTAGGTTTTTACTCAATAGAACACATAATTGCGACTTATTTCACGTTCACGATAATTAACAATGATCACCGTCGTGAGTGTGCTTGCCCTTTGCGTGGCGTTTATTAATCCATGCGCTGAGCAGCATAGGCGCTGCCATAAGTAATAAATACTTGGGCAAGTTAACAAGTAATAACTGCTTTAGGCGTATCCAGCTATGCTCTGTGGTTAAATGAATGCTGAAGGACAAAATGATAATTATATTCATCGTCATGAAGCCAGCCACAAGCACCATAGCCAGTCGCCACAATGTGCCCCAGTAGCCATAGCCGAACAGCTGAAGATAGGTGCGATATATAAAAAAGAGTATAATAATGCCCCAAACGATATAAAACCAATCAGGATCCCCCTTCATGAAAGCTCCAATTACAACTGGCAGAATTGTGATAATTATTATCTGCGTGGCATTAAACACTTGAATGAAGAACCCTTCGGGCAGGGTGTGATGTGAGCAGCATGGTGAATGACGAAAGATTAGGTGAGTGGGAATGATAAGAAATGAGCAGAAAAACATCGCTGCCCAGTCGTAGTGATGAGAAAGCCAATTGAGAAAGCGAAAGTATAATCTGAACTCGGTGTTGTCATTAGTTGTTGTGAAGTCGTCTGGATTAATTAGGCTATTAAGGAGAAATACCAACAGTGCCACAATCACCAGCATCTTCACTGGCGGGAAACTCACCTGACGGCGCCCGTTTATATAGTCGGCAATGAGATAACCTGGGCGCAGTAATAACTGCAACAATGTGTAAGGGAGAGAGCGAGACCCCACTCCCCACACATCCATGATGCCGCTGCGCACACTATTCCATGTGAGGTGCTTTGCTCCGGCACGTTGACCGCAGGTGGGGCAGTAGTTACCAGTGTAGTCGTTCTCACAGCAGTGGCAGTGATGGGTTTCGGTGCTGGGTGTTGACGTGACGTGGCGCAGTGAGTCGCGCTGCCACTGCCTGAAATGCTGGTGATTTGTCTTTATCTTACCCATTTACTTGTTATATCCCCTTACCTCTAAAATAAAAAATCTGAAATCTCACCTCTCACCTCTGACCTCTGACCTCTGACCTCTGGCCTCTAACTATCTGTCATAGAGCGAACGCTCAATAACCAGAGGCATGCGCTTGCGCTTAAAGGCCGAGCGGCGGTGACGATTCAGCACACGCTCAACGGTTTCGGCACTGTAAGCGTCAATCAGGCGCTTCATGTGCTGCTCATCATCGCCATGCTGCAAGTAAGTGTTGAGAATATCGTCAACGTCCTCATAGGTGTGCCCTGGTGCAATCTGAGCCATGTCGCCACCTGCAGCCACGCCATTGCCGTCGGTGGGCATGATGTCATAGGCCGCTTGCAGCGCCTGGTGACGTGGGTCGCTTTCTTGAGGATAGCACTCGGTGAAGATATACTTGCACAGTTCATACACTTCGTGTTTCCACAGCCCCCCAATGGGGTTGTAGTCAGCCACATCGCCGTGAATGGTCCAGAAACCAAGGTTATGCTCGGTGAGGTTGTCGGTGTCCATCACCAGTCCGCCAGTCACCGAGGCGAGATTGTAAAGGTATATCATGCGAAGGCGGGCCTTGATGTTACCTTGCGAGATGGGAGTGGAGGGATAACGTTGCTCGCACGTGGCCTTCAGGAGCAAGTACTGCGCTTGCAAGTTCTCAACCCAGCTCTCATTGCAGAAAGCCTTCATTGCCATGCTGGCCGAGTCATTCTCCTCCACCGAATTAGAAGTGCAAGGCATGCTCACACCTATAAACTTAAACCCGTGCTCGGGATGACGGTTCACTACTTCATGGCAGATGGCTGCCGTCACAGTCGAGTCGAGTCCGCCCGAGAGCCCCAGGATCATAGTCTTCAGACCATTGTCACTGAGATACTTTGCCGTCTCGCTCACCATCGTGTCAAACGCTTTCTTGTAATCCATAATCTTACTTTTTTCTGCAAATTTCGTCAAATTACTTTAGGCGTGCAAGTTATTTTTGCAAGAAAATTTTGCAAATCGAAAATCTGACTTTATTTTTGCAAGCAAAAAAGCAATCGCTAATGGAGATTAACGACATAAACACAACTGATGCTCCTCTAAAAGAGCCCGAGCAGAAAGTTTGGTATGCCATACGCGTTACCTTCAATCGTGAGATGAAGGTTAAGGACGACCTCGACCTACGTGGCATTGAGAGTTTTATACCCATGAAATATGTGATGGGAACTCGGCGTGGACGTCGTGTCAAGAAGTTGGTGCCCACTATCCACAACCTCATCTTCTTCCACATCGAGCCCTCGCTCATGAAGCAGTATAAAGCCACCACTCGGCTTCCCATTCGTTACATCATGAACCCCGCCACCAAGAAGCCTGTGGTGGTGCCCGACCGGGAGATGAAAAACTTTATTGCTGTGGCTGGAACCTACGAGGAGCAACTCGTCTATATCACCCCAAAGCCAGGCCAGTTCACACGAGGCGACCGTGTGCGCATTCTTGGAGGGCCATTCGAGGGTGCCGAGGGTGTGCTGCAGCGGGTTAAGGGCGACAGCAGGGTCATAGTCACTGTGCAGGGACTGGTGGCTGTTGCCACCACTGCCATACACCCATCTCTGCTTGAGAAACTCCCCAAGGAGAAATAAAGAGCGCATTATTTGATGTATTTCAAAAAAATGTGCTTAACTTTGTGGGTTGAAATAAAAATAGGGTAAAATGAACGAAAATAATCAAAAGGTAGCGTTAATAACTGGTATTACTGGTCAGGACGGCAGTTACTTGGCTGAGTTCCTGCTCGAGAAGGGCTATGAGGTGCATGGCATCATCAGGCGCAGCAGCTCCTTCAACACCGCTCGCATCGAGCATCTCTATCTCGACGAGTGGGTGCGCGACATGCGTCAGCAGCGTCTCATTAATCTTCATTATGGCGACATGACCGACTCGAGTTCTCTCATCCGACTGATTGAGAATCTCAAGCCCGACGAGATCTACAACCTCGCCGCTCAGAGCCATGTAAAGGTGTCGTTCGACGTGCCTGAATACACTGCCGAGGCCGATGCCGTGGGCACTCTGAGACTGCTCGAGGCTGTGCGCATCACCCATCGCGAGAAGCTCACGAGAATCTATCAGGCAAGCACCAGTGAGCTCTATGGCAAGGTGCAGGAAGTGCCACAGAGCGAGACCACTCCATTCTACCCTCGCAGCCCCTATGCCGTGGCCAAGCTCTACAGCTATTGGATCATGAAGAACTATCGCGAGAGCTATGGAATGTACACCGCCAATGGCATACTCTTCAACCACGAGAGCGAGCGCCGTGGCGAGAATTTCGTCACACGCAAGATAACATTTGCAGCAGCACGCATCGTCAATGGCTTGCAGGAGAAACTTTATCTTGGTAATCTTAACGCCAAGCGCGACTGGGGATATGCACGCGACTATGTTGAGTGCATGTGGCTCATCCTGCAGCAGCCCGAGCCCAGCGACTTCGTTATTGCCACTGGCGAGTTTCACTCGGTGCGCGAGTTCTGCACTCTGGCCTTCCATTATGCAGGCATTGAGCTGGAGTGGCAAGGCGAGGGACTCGACGAGAAAGGCATCGACAAGGCGACAGGAAAGGTGATTGTTGAAGTAGATCAGAAGTACTTCCGGCCTGCCGAGGTCGACCAGCTACTGGGCGATCCCACTAAGGCGCGCACACAGCTGGGCTGGAATCCGCGCAAAACCACCTTCGACCAGCTTGTCAAGCTCATGGTCGACCACGACATGCAGCACATTCGCAAGGTCTACCACCTGTAATTAAAGCATAATTTTTTTATGATCGATTAGTCGATAGCTCGATTAGTCGGATAATTGAATTGTTGAAAAATTAATCAAAATGGAGAAAAACTCTAAAATATATGTTGCCGGGCACCGCGGTCTGGTGGGCTCGGCCATTTGGAAAAATCTTGAGAGTAAAGGCTACACTAATCTCATTGGGCGCACTCACAGTGAGCTCGACCTGATGGATGCCGTGGCAGTGCGTCGCTTCTTCGACGACGAGCAACCCGAGTATGTTGTTCTTGCAGCGGCCCATGTGGGTGGCATTATGGCGAACCTCAAGTACCGTGCCGACTTCATCTTCCAGAACCTTGCTATCCAGCAAAACGTGATAGGGGAGAGCTGGCGACATCATGTGAAAAAACTGCTCTTTCTGGGCAGCACTTGCATCTATCCGCGTGAGGCTCCACAGCCCATTCCTGAAACTGCGCTGCTCACCGCACCACTTGAGTATACTAACGAACCCTATGCCATAGCCAAGATTGCCGGCATGAAGATGTGTGAGAGTTTCAACCTGCAGTACGGCACCAACTACATTGCCGTGATGCCCACTAATCTATATGGCCCTAACGATAACTTCAATCTCGAGACCAGCCATGTGATGCCGGCCATGATTCGCAAGATGCACCTTGCCAAGATGCTAAATGAGGGAAACTGGGATGGACTGCGTGCCGATCTTGATCGTCGCCCTGTGGAAGGTGTTGATGGTAAAGCTTCGCACGACGAAATAGTGGCAGTGCTCTCTCGATATGGAATAACCAGTGAGTGCCTGCAGTTGTGGGGTACAGGAGCCCCCATCCGTGAGTTCTTGTGGAGCGAGGATATGGCCGATGCCAGCGTCTACTGCCTTGAGCATATCAACTTCGACGACGTGCGCGGTAACAATGCCGACGTGCGCAATTGCCACATCAACATTGGCAGTGGCAAGGAAATCACCATCAAGCAGCTTGCCGAGCTGGTGAAAATGACAGTGGGTTATAACGGCATCATTGAGTGGGACAGCACTAAGCCCGACGGCACATTGCGCAAGCTCACCGATGTTTCGAAACTCCATTCGCTGGGTTGGCGCCATCGCATGGAGATTGAAGATGGCGTCCCTGCCCTCTATCGCTGGTATCTCTCAAGCCTATAGAAATTTAATCAGAAAGTTATAAAAGAAAAGGGCTGCGCAATTCCCACCAGAGGGATTTAGCGCAGCCCTTGAGCTTGTTTATTGCTACATTTATTTGATAACTTTGTAGGTCTTGTCGCCGTCGATGACGATGTTCAAGCCCTTGAATGGGGTGTTGCTTACTTGACCCATAGGGTTGACGTAGCGCACAGCGGTGTTGTTGCCGTTGATGTTGATGGCATCAATTGATGTTGCGTCGAGGTCGAGCATGAAAGGAACTTCCCTGAGCTGCTCATCACCCTTGAGATTGAAGAAATAGAGTTTATATTCAGTGTCGGGCAAACCTTCAAATACCGTCTTGATGTTGACGGTGCGAGTCTCGCCAGCAGGAATCTTCATTACCTCGGTCATGCCATCATAGCGTGTTGCATTGCCCTCGATAATGCGGTAGTAGATAGGGCCTACGTATTCACCAGTTCCTGTGTTCTTAACATCAATAGTTCCATTAATGTCGTCGGGTGCCATGTAATAGTTGCCCACTGTGGCTTGAGTCATTGCCGTGAGCTCATAGCCTTCGTTGGGAGTAACCACAATGTTGCGAGGTCCATCAATGATGTTGTTGTTGATGTCGCGAATCACCATTTGGTAATTGCCGGCTCCACGAGGAGCAAAGAGGTCGCATTTAACCAGCACTCTGCCGCCGTTGGGCACATCAATCTGAGCCGAGAACATTTCGTTGTCATATTCGGTCTCCTCGGCCTTCTTGGCAGCGATGGTGATGGGACCTTGGAAATCATTGCCAGTGTTGGTGAAGATTATTTCACCTTTAAAGAAGGTGTTGTCGCCCACTTCGGCGGGGTAATTAAAGCTCTCGACTGCGAGGGCCGAGCCAGTGGCAGGCTTGCTGAAGGTCATCACGCTGTTCTCAACATGAACGTTCAAGTAGCCCTTGATGGCCGAGCTGTGGTCGTAGAATTGATACTCGTTGATACCAGCATCGGGGCACTTGTACATGAAATGCAGCCGGTAGTCGCCATCGGCCAGATTGGTGCTTGGTGTGAAGTTGATGGCGGTGTTGCGCTCCACGCTGGCAGTGTAGCGGCTGCCCAAGCTCATCAATAGGTCGCGTTCAGTGCTGGCGACCACCTCAACGATGTTGTCATTGACATCGGTGATTACAAATGCCGATGTGATGTTGACACGGTTGTTTTCATCGCAACCGTAGCCTGCTCCCATCATGCCGAAGCGTTCCATTTTAATAGTCTCGCCCAGGGTCACTTGGCTTTCGTAGGGATAAAAGCTATCGAGAGTGACCTCCAGATAGGTGCCGGGTGCGGGATCGCCCTTGTCGGGGTAGGCATTGATGATGATGGACTGTGCCGAGTTGTAGCCACCCTCAAAAGAGCCTGCGCCCTGGTCGCGAGGGTTAAGGGCCGTGATCAGGAAGTAGCCATTGCTGTGTGAGCTCCATCCCCAATTGAAGTGGAAGTAACCGTCCTCGTTATAGCCGTCGAGCACAAATGTGTGGCCGCCACGCTTGGTGAATCCCGAGTAGATGATGGGGCGCTGATTGTTGAGCTCGTTGAAGATGAGTTCTTCCCACTCGTTGAGTGTCTTAGTACTACGCATTATAAAGAACATGCCTTTGTTGAACTTGAAGTTGGTGCGTAACGCATTCATCATCCTGTGAGCACTGGTGCTACTACTCTTGCCATATTGCATTTCGCTTGCCACTCCGGCGTCGTACATGAGCGTTGCTACGGCATCGCCCTGCTCTTCGGAGTACTTGCTGGGCAAGTAGTTGTCGAGCATCAAGTCCCACTCATAGGGGTGATTAAAGTCTCGGTCGATGGTCATTTCATGGCTCTGATAGGTGTTGCTGCCCACGCCGGCATCGGGCCAGCGATGGTAGTACATGACTTGAGCTGCTGCTGTGGCAACGCAACCGGTAGCGCTCCGTCCAGCCGGTTGATCGTTAACGTAGTAATCAGGGCACAGGCGGTTGTAAGGTTCGCCCTGGTCCCAGTTGCTCTTGAGCAATGGCTTCACTGCGGGGTTATGAGCCAGTGATTGATCGGCTGCCATTGCATTAGGGTTGTTACGCAAGTAGTTCATCTCTTGGGCATACATCTCAAGCATGTAACGCAGGCCGTCGGGCATGTTGGCAGGGTCAATCGAGCCTTCGTCGCAATAGCCCAGCACTGGCACGGCACGGTCGTCGCCAGCAATGATGATGTAACCATTGTTTCCTTCATTGTTAAACACATAATAGTCGGTAGCACCCTGTTGGCTCTTTGCCTCGATGGCCATTTTGAGCTTGGGAACTGCACTGTGGTTCACACCAAGCATGTGCTTGGGAGCGTTCTTGGTGAGGTAACTTTGGGCAATTGCCATAGCATCGCCTTGTGAAATCTGCTTGGCACACACGGTTGAAACCAGTATCACACTGGCAAGTAGTAGTAACAAATAGCGTTTCATAAGATTGTTATTGTATAATTTTATTTTGGTGGCAAAAATAGTACTCCCACTATTATTGATTGTGCAAAGTTATAAAAAAAGTTGAAAATATGAATAATTTTCCATGCATAATCTTGGGATGTTAGAATTTTTTTTACATTGGTAGTGGGTAATGGTTGAATTTTTGGCACCAGAATTAACTCCTTTTCTTGTAGGTGAGTGCCGCGCCCAGATTCATCACCACGGCTAGGATGGCGAGAGCCATGAAGTTGAAGCGCATGTCGTAGAAAGTGGCGCCTTTCATGAACACCGAACGCAATATCGCAATGAAATAACGTGGTGGTAATACATAAGTTATATATTGCGCCCACTTTGGCATCGATTCAATGGGGGTGAGAAGGCCGCTCATGAGCATGAACACCATCACAAAGAAAAACATGAAGAAGATGGCCTGCTGCATGGTCGACGAGATATTGGAGGCAATGATACCAAAACCTGAGATGACGAGCACAAACAGGAATGCTCCAGCATAGATGGTGAGCAGGTTACCCACCGAGCTCAGGCCATACACGAGCCACGCCACCACAAGAGCTATGGTGATTACAATAAGTCCTGCTACCCAGTATACTATGAGTTTAGCAAGGGTAAAGGTGAAGCGGTTCACTGGGGTAACATTGATTTGCTCAATGGTGCCTGCCTCTTTCTCTCCCACAAGATTGAGTGCTGGTAGGAAACCGGTGATGATTATCACAAGGATGGCAAGCAAGGCTGGTATCATGAAGTTGCGATACTCAAGGGTGGGGTTGTAGCGATTTTGAACTACAAAAAGGTCGCCTTGGCGCACTGGTGATAGACTCTCGCGAAGCTCATTGATGCAACTGCTCAATGTCTGAGCAAGATATTGTGTTCCCAGGCTTCCCTTGGTGGCATTCACGCTGTTGGCACTGATGTTAAGTTTCTTGGGACTACCTGTGGCTATCGATTTCTCAAAGTCTTGAGGAACCTCGAGGATAGCGTCTACTTCACCATCCTCAAGACTCTTGAGCGAGAGTGTGAAGCTGCTTGACACGCTGTGAAGCGTGAGATATTCACTCGCATGAATCTTGCTGATGATGCGTTGGGAGAACTGTGAATGGTCGTTGTCCACAACGCTCACGCTCACGTGACGCACATCCATGGTTGTAACCCAGGGCAGCACCAGCATTATCATGATGGGAAAC
This sequence comes from Porphyromonadaceae bacterium UBA2751, assembly GCA_002353285.1. GTDB lineage: Bacteria > Bacteroidota > Bacteroidia > Bacteroidales > Muribaculaceae > Sodaliphilus. The sequence continues at coordinate 21,757 of DEJJ01000019.1, forward strand.
ACTATCACAAGCTTGGGTAAGAAGGTGTTGCGCTTGAATTGAAGAACTTCTTTGCGAATGAGTACTTTTAATGTCGACATGTTGTTGAGGTTTTTACTCTAGTTTGTCTTTGAAATTCTTTAATGCAATGGCTATAAGGCCTATGGTCATGATAATTAGGATAACGAAATCTTTCAATATCATTCCCAATGGAGCGCCTTGTATCATGAGCTTGCGCATGGCATCAATGTACCAGCGGGCAGGAACTATTGCCGATATGGGCTTTAACACAGCGGGCATGTTCTCGATGGGGAACATCATGCCCGAGAGCATCACTATGGGCATGAGCATCACAGCGGCCGAGATTAGCAATGCTACAATCTGTGATGAAGCAATGGTCGACACAAGCAGGCCAAGAGCCAATGACAGCGCAAGATACACCAGCGATATCATGATGATGCTACCCAAGTTGCCAGTCATGGGGATGCCAAGCACATAGTGGGCTAATAACAAGATTGTTGTCAGGTTGATGCACGAGAGCACAAAGAATGGGACCATCTTTGCAAGAATGATTTGTAATGGACGAGCCGGCGACACCAGTAGCACATCCATCGTCCCAGTCTCTTTCTCACGCACTATCGACACCGAGGTGAGCATGGCGCAAATTAAAATGAAAATCATTCCCATGATGCCAGGCACAAAGTTGAAGGCGCTCTTCATTTGCGGGTTGAAGAGCATGTGGGTTTCTATCAGGCTGGTGCTTTCTTGCAATGCCCCGCCCAAGATGTTGCTCAAGTAGCCGGCTCCGGCTTGGGCCACATTGGTGTTGGAAGCATCCATGATGAATTGCATTGCTGGTTGACCGGTGGCTTGCGATTTCCATTGCTGAATAATGTTGTCGTAGTCATGAGCAAAAAATACTATGGCATCGGCCTCACCTGAGCGCAGGTAGCGGTCCACATCATGCTCCCCGATAGCACCCTTGTAGGTGATGTAGGGATTGGCCGAGAGCTTCTCTACAGCATTCCTGATTTCTTCACTCCACTTGGGCACTACCACTGCCACGTTCACGTTGTTGACCTCGGTCGAGATTGCGAAACCGAATAGCAATATCTGAACCACTGGCATGAGCAACGCAATGAGCATCGTGCGGCTGTCGCGCAAGATGTGCAGAGTTTCTTTCTTGACAAATTTTAAAAATCCTCTCATTTGAGTTATGAGTTATCAGTAGTGAGTTATCAGTTTCCGGTTGATTGTGCATTATACATTTTACATTATGCATTATGCATTATGCATTGTGAATTATTTTAGTCTCCACGTTGTGCATCGCGTGCAAGATAGCGGAACACTTCGTCCATCGATGCGGCGTCATACGTTTTCTTAAGGTTGGCGGGAGTGTCAAGGGCTTTGATTTTGCCGTCAACCATCATCGACACGCGGTGGCAATATTCGGCCTCATCCATGTAGTGGGTAGTAACAAAGATGGTGATGCCCTGGCTCGATGCTTCGTAGATCATTTCCCAAAACTGGCGGCGAGTAATGGGGTCGACTCCGCCAGTGGGCTCGTCAAGGAAAACTATGTCGGGCTTATGCAGGGTGGCGACTACAAACGCGAGTTTTTGTTTCCACCCTAATGGCAAGGAACCCACTAAGGTGTCTTTCTCGCTCAAGAAATCAAGTCGCTCAAGCATGACTCTGGCGCGCTCTTTCAGCTCTTGGCTTTTAACACCATAGATGCCACCAAAGAGTTGCATGTTTTCCATGACGGTGAGGTCGTCGTAGAGTGAGAACCGCTGACTCATGTAGCCAATGTGACGCTTAATTTGTTCTCCGTCTTTCACCACGTCAAAGCCTGCTACAGTGCCACTGCCGCTACTGGGATAGCTCAACCCACACAGCATGCGCATGGCAGTGGTCTTGCCGGCACCATTGGCGCCGAGGAAACCAAAAATTTCTCCTCGCTTCACCTCAAAGCTGATGTGGTCCACAGCAGTGAATGAGCCAAACTGCTTGGTGAGGTCATGCACTTGAATTATGTATTGTGGAGCTTCGCTATTTTTCATTGCTCAGGAGTTTTATAAACACGTCTTCAATGTCGGGAATAATAGGCTTAATTTCAATCTCACTGTGACCTTGTGCAATTAGTGACTGCACAAGTTGTTGTGAATCAAATCCCTTGCCAGCGAGCACATGATGATACTCTCCAGCGGTGTAGCAGTTGGCAACAGTGTCGAGTGAGCGAAGGTCCTTGAGCAATTCAAACATGCAACTCGACTTGATGCCATAGAGCTTGCCGTCAAATTTCTCCACCATGTGTTGTGGGGAATCGATGTCAAGGATGTGACCATTGTTGCACAAAGCAATACGGTCGCAACGGCTGGCCTCATCCATGTAGGGGGTGGAAACAAGCATCGACAAGCCTTGTTGCTTGAGCTGCTGGAGCATGTCCCAAAACTCACTGCGCGACACAGCGTCTACTCCTGTGGTCGGCTCATCAAGGAAGAGAACCGAAGGCTTGTGAATAAGGGCGCAACTCAGGGCGAGTTTTTGCTTCATGCCGCCCGAGAGTCGACCTGCACGACGCTTCTTGAATGGCTCTATCTGCTTGTAGATGGGAGCCACAAGGTCGTAGTTTTGTTCGACAGTTACACCAAACAGCGTAGCAAAGAATTCCATGTTCTCCTCAATGGTCAGGTCGGGATAAAGCGAGAACTTGCCGGGCATATATCCCACACGGGCGCGTATCTTTTTATAGTCATTGGTGATATTTAGACCATCTACTGTGGCACTGCCTTCATCGGCATTGAGCAAGGTGACAAGAATCTTGAACAGTGTTGTCTTTCCTGCGCCATCCGGACCTATCAGGCCAAAGATTTCACCACGCTGCACGCTTAGCGACACGCAGTCGAGGGCTTTGACCTTGTCATAGCTCTTGCTCACGTTCTTTACTTCTATTGCAAGTGGTGTAGGACTCATGATACTATTTTATTTTTACATTGCCAGCAAGACCCAGTTTGAGGTAACCGTCGTTCTTGACTGCAATTTTCACAGCATAAACAAGGTTGGCACGGCTATCTTTGGTCTGAATGGTTTTGGGTGTGAATTCGCTTTGGCTTGAAATCCATGACACTTTGCCTGTGTAGTCACGAGTCTTGCCGCCACCGTAGTCAGCAATCACTTTCACCTGTTGCCCCAGTTTGAGGTCGCTCAACTGATCGCTGGTGAAATAGGCTCGCAGGTACACAGTGCTCATGTCGGCAACTTTAAACAGTGGCTTGCCTGTGGTAGCAAACTCGCCACGTTGAGCATACTTGGTGAGGATGGTGCCTTTCACGGGCGAGGTGATGATGGCGTTCTGCATTTGGTTGTCGACTAAGGCTTTTTGGGCGTCGATGCCACGTTTTTGGGCGTCGATACCACGCTTTTGGGCGTCAATGCCTCGTTTTTGTGCGTCCACACCTTCAATTTGTGCGTCCACACCTTTCTTCTGTGCATCGAAGCCCTTGCTCTGGCTGCTGATGCTCTTGTTGTTTGAGGCAATTTGATCTTGAGTGGCGCCAAGTTGTTTCTCAAGAACTAAGATTTGATAATTGATGTCATCAACTTGCTTGGGCGCTGCGGCATTGTCTTTTACCATGCGAGCGAAGCGGGCTTTCTCCTTTTGCAGATTAGCAATCTGTTGCTTAATGCTGGCAACTTGTTTCTCAAGGTCAAGGGTGCGGTCAATGTTCGACGTCTGGTTGGCGCCTATCTGCTCCCTGCTTGAGCTCATTTGCTTTTTATTGGCATCGAGCTGGGCGCTGTTGGCATCTAAGCCAGCTTTGGTTGCGTCGAGGTTAAGCTGATTGGCGTCAAACTGTGCCTTCTGAATCTCAAGTTGTGCCATGTCGAGGTAACCGAGTTGGACGTCGGCTTCTACTTCCTGTCCCTCCTCGATGCTGAGCGACTTGATTTCGCCTGAACCCTTGGCCGAGACAACAACCTCGGTAGCTTCAAAGGTGCCTGTGGCATCCCACTCGTTGTCATTGCTGCATGCCGTGGCGATAGCCGCCAGTGCCATGATGAAGATTATTTTTTTCATTGGTTTATAGTGTTTTTTAAGTCATATATGGTTTTTAGTAACTCTATGTTGTGGATGATTTGCGACTGTGCGGCTGTGTTTTCGTCGGTAATGCGCTCCACAAGGCGGTGAATGTCGATGACGCCATTACGCAACTTCGATTCCTCGGCCAGGCGCACGTCACGGCGCAAGTTCACGATGGTGGCATCGCTGGCTATTAGTTCCCGCAGTCGAGAGATTTCGTCGTGCTCATGGCTCGCCTCCAGTTGAGTGTTGAGCATGAACACGTCTCGTTGCAGCTGGGCTTGATGGCGAGCGGTAGTGAGCTTGCTCAAGTTGTTCTTGCGGTCGTACAGGCTGCTCAGGCTCCAGGTGGCACGCACCCCCACCATGGCATTAAGTGACCACTTGCGGCTGGTCATGTTCTCAAAGGTGTTGTAGCCAGGGTAGCCATAGAATGCTTGTCCAAATGCGCTGATAACTGGCCTAACCGAGGCGTTGATGGCCTTCTCACGGGCATTGATGGTTCCAATCTTTGCATCTATCAGACGTAGTTCAGGACGGTTTATCTGGCCATTTCCAGGCTCTGATGTGCTGGGGCGCACGAGGTGTCGCTTGCCCACTTGCTCGCCTATCAGTAGCTCGAGCATGTGTTTATAGGCTTCGCGGTTCCACATCATTGTAGTCTTGCCTTGCTCCACGGTCATGATTTCGGCACGCAGCATGCTCTCATCGGCTGTGGTGGCAACGCCGTTGCGCACGTGCGACTGCAACTTTTCGAGATTTCCGTTTAGCATCTCAAGGGTCATGTCGGTCTGCTTGATGCGGTCGTCCATGAGCAGCACGCCAAAGAACAGGTCATTCACTCGCTTATTTAGGCCATATAGGTCAACATCGGTCTGTGCTTTCTGTTCCAAGTCTTGGGCCTCGGTGAGTGCCCGTTCACTGCTGGCTTTGCCACCGTCATAGATTTTTTGGTTCACATCAACCTGCACTCGGTATTGGTCTTTGGCAAGGCCTTTCATTTCCAGGCCGCTTGTAGCGAGCATGGCTTTCATCTGGTCAGGAAACGATGGCGTTTCATTCTGGTAGGTGGCTTGTGCGCTCAGGTTCACCTGTGGCAACCATGTGTGCTTGAGATTGTCGAGGGTGTAGTTGCTGCTTTGCTTAATGAGCTCATACTGCCTGATGAGAGGGTAGTTTGCGCGAGCGAGTTCTTGGCATCGTTCGATGGTGAGCTGTGCATTAGCGCCGAGTAGTATGAGTGCGCTCAGGGTTAATATTGCTGTTCGTTTCATGCTTGTGAGGGTGTTAATCGTTGCATTATTAATTCTATGTTTTCTTGTTTCCGCGTGTCCCAAAATTTACTGTTGGCATTCAGGTCTTGTCCTGTTGCAGCTTCAAACACCGGCTTGGCAATGAATGGGAACACGTTGAGCGATACCATGTCGAGCAGCAGGGTTGTGGCATCAATAGGGCTAATTTCACCGTTAGATACTGCTTGGTCGATGTCGTGTTGCATGGTGGCAAGCAAGTTGCCTGCAAAGGTGCTAATCACGTTCTTTATAACGGCAAATCGTTCTGGCCGAGAAGCTACTTCCCTTATCATGAAAAGTGGAAGCTGGGGATTCTGTCTGATTGCCTCGAAGTGAATGTCGAGTGCCTCGGCCATGCGTTCCTTGAAGGGTTTCTCAGTGTGAGTGAAGACCTCTAAAACACCCTCAGCAAGCATACCCATTGTCTCGTGGAAGATGCGCTCAAAGAGCTGTTCTTTAGTCTTGAAATAGTAGTGCAACATTGCATGAGTCACACCAGCTTTTTGAGCTATTGTGGTCGTGCGGGCTCCATCATAGCCTCTGGCAAAGAATTCTTCTTTGGCGGCTGCAAGGATTGCTTGCTCTTTATTGTTATGGTGCTTGGTCATTATTGTATTATTTGTATTAATAATAACCCGTTGGCGGAATTAAGTTGAGTATGAATTATGATAAAACATATTGGGTTCCAGGCATTAGCGTCGAAGACGCTGGGCGGGTCGAAGACCCGACTTTGTTCGTAAGACCATGCAAGGACCCCGCAGGGGTTCGCAGCTTGGTCCTTACTGAATCTGACGAAAAGTGCCTCGATGAGGAACTTCTTTATTATCAAAGTGTTCTGCCAAAATCTGATGTTTTATTAATTCCGCCAACGGGTTAATAATATTAATGTGAAAAAAACATATTAACAAAATTGTTAATAAAATTCTGCTGCAAAGTAAAATAAACTGAATGAGATATGCAAGAAAAATCTTAACAATTTTGTTAGTATTTTTTGCTGATGCTGCGTGCTGGCTCATTATCAGTGATTTAAGGGGCTAAAAAAATAGCAACATCACTTCATGTGGTGTTGCTATTAATGTCAGGTCTAATGTCAGTTTAGGGTTATCTTCCTCGCAGGATGTCGTTTATGCGGGCAAGCTGGTTAGGAATGCGTATTCCTTGTGGGCACTTCTTCAGGCACTCCTCGCAGTCCATGCACTGGTTGGCGCGAACCTCGGCCTTGAAATGCTCGCGATATTGCTTGGCAAACTCTGCCTGCTGCTTGCTGTAGTTAGGGTTCGATTTCTCGGGTAGTGGCAGCAACTTGTTGTTCATCGCATCATTGTAGAAACCAAAGTTGCCGGGTATGTCCACGCCGTAAGGGCATGGCATGCAATAAGCGCACGCTGTGCAAGGCACAGTGGGTATGCCCACCATGGCATCGGCTATCGACTCAAGGAGCTCATTCTCGGCAGCTGTGCACGGCTCGAGGGGAGAGTGAGTAGCCACATTTTCAATCAGGTGCTCCATCACATTCATGCCGCTCAGGGTGGTAAGGATGTTGGGGTGCGAGCTCACCCAGCGGAATGCCCAGCGCGCAACAGTGTCGTTGGGGCGCATAGCCTTGAGCTTGTCGATGTGCTCCTGGGCCATCTTTGATAATGCTCCACCGCGGAAGGGCTCCATTATCACTGCCTGAATCCCAGCTTTGGCAAGTTTGTTGTAGAGATACTCAGCATCGGCATCCACTTTCCAGCCGCCTTTTTCGAGCGAGGCGTGGCGCCAGTCGAGGAAGTTCATCTGAATCTGCACGAAGTCCCAGTGATACTTGTCGTTGTGGTCAATGAGCCAGTCAAAGACGCGCACGTCGCCGTGATAGGAGAACCCCAAGTGACGAATGCGGCCAGCCTCACGCTCCTTGACGAGGAAGTCGAGCAACCCGTTTTTCAAGAATCTATTCTCGAGAGCTTCCATTCCGTTCTGACCCACACCATGAAGCAGGTAGTAGTCAATGTAGTCAACTCGCAGCTTCTTGAACGAGTCCTCGTACATCTGCTTGGCTCCCTCAAGTGTCCAGTACTTTTGGTCGTAGTTCGACATCTTGGTGGCAACGAAGTACTTGTCGCGTGGATGGCGGCAGAGTGCGTTGCCCGTGATTTCCTCGTTCAGGCCGCGGCCGTACATTGGCGCAGTGTCAAAGTAGTTCACGCCATGAGCTATGGCATAGTCAACAAGCTGGTTCACCAGCTCCTGATTGTCGCGAGGAAGACGCATCATGCCAAAGCCGAGCAGCGACACCTTCTCGCCGCTGCCATGTTGCGTGCGGTAGGTCATCAGGTTTTCACTTGGCTTATTGCCATCGTTGTTGCGGGCAAAACTGGTGATAGGGTCAAGAGCCATCATGGCCATTGCGCCACCAGTCACTATGCCAGCACGCTTTAAAAACTCTCGTCGGTTTAAACTTCTGCGTTTCATGATTTTATCAGTTATTAGTTGTTAGTTATCAGTTATTATTTATCAGTTATCAGTTATTAGTTATCAGTTGTCAGTTATTAGTTATCAGTTGTCAGATGTAAATTATCAGATGTAAATTAACGTGAGTTCGACGAATTTATCATTTGATAATCATTGCGTTAGCAACTCCCCCTCTAAGATAGAGGGGGTTGGGGGGAGTATGAAAACTCTCTCATTAGGAAATCATACTCCTCAGTCGC
>DEJJ01000019.1:29843-31395 GCA_002353285.1 Porphyromonadaceae bacterium UBA2751
TTCGTCGAACTCACGTTAAATTATTAGATGTCAGTCTTCAGAACTCAAAACTCAAAACTCAGAACTCAAAACTCAATCAAATATCTGGCTGTCGCTTAGTTTGAACTTGCCGCCCTCGTTCACCACAGTCATGTCATACTGCGTGCTGAATGGCTTGCCGTCGACCCCTGTCACTTCCACTCGCACGATGTAGCTGCTGGGGTCCTCCATACCTTTCATGATGGTGTCCACTTTCTCAACCTTTTCATCAAGCGCCACTTCGCATATCAGGTCCACAGCATCATCCTTGTTGCTGCACAACTCTATATAGCTGCTATAGAAGTCCTCAGTCAAGTGTTTGCGGGCAAGTTCCTGTGCTTCCTTGCCGCTTAGTTTCAGGTATTGACCCAGGAAGGTACTCAAGAATGTCACCTCGTCCTTGTTGTCGATCACTGCGGCAGGAGCAGCTGCAGCTTTGCTTTGACGCTCACTGCTCTTGTTGCCCTGGCATGATGTTACTCCCATTGCTATTGCAGCCACAATAGCTGCACCAATTAATGTTTTCATTTTCATGATATATTATTTTATAATATTCAGTTTATAGTTCGTAGTTTTGATCTCTCCACTCTCCACTCTTCACAATCCACTAATAATGTCCACACTCAGTTCACTCACCGAGGCAGCCACCATGTGGCAGTGTGTAGCGATGGATTCACGCGAACATGTCGTGCAAAGTCCTATCACACGGGCACCACTGCGCATGCCCGCAAGCAGGCCATTGATGCTGTCTTCTATCACCACACACTGCTCGATGTCGAGCCCCAGCTTCTTGGCCCCAAGCACAAAGCACTCGGGCGACGGCTTGGGCTCACTCACCATGTTGCCAGTCACGATGCCTTCGAAATGGCTTGCGAAGTCCGGATGCTGGCGGCACAGAGCCTCCATCTTGCGGCTGTCACTACTGGTTACTAGGCAGCAAGCAATACCCGCACGTTCCAGTTGCTCAAGCAGCTCTATAGCTCCAGGAAAATAGTCGTAGTGCATGTCTCCCTGCAGCTCATCAAGTAGCGTCGTCACCTGCTCGCGCAGCTCCTCGGTAGGAAAATAGGTGTGAAGTATGTTATCAAGGTTTGAACCCTTGATGACTTGAGCAAAATCTTGCACACCAGTGGGAAACCGCTCATCCACAGCTTCCCAAAACTTAGTGTAAGTGCCCTCAGTGTCAATCAGCACCCCATCAAGGTCAAAGAGCACACCTTTTATCATAGTCTCATTTCCTGTCATCAAACTTAATTGTTTTTTACTCAACAAAGTTACGACTAATATCTCAATCAAGCAAATTTTTATTATCCACACACCTCTTTAGATGTCACAAATCACAGGCCAAAACTCTTAACTATGAACTGTTGACTCAAAACTCTGAACTAATTGGAGACAGTTCTCTTTTAGTTCATTTTTTCTGACATCTAACATCTGGCATCTAACATCTGACTTCTGGCATCTGGCATCTGGCATCTGACATCTGATTTCTGACATCTGACATCTGGCATCTGACATCTGATATCGATATCAA
>DEJJ01000006.1 GCA_002353285.1 Porphyromonadaceae bacterium UBA2751
CTTGTGCATTTCCTATAATACGGTACTGTTCAAGCGAGCTTGACGATGCTCAAGTCTTGCACGATTTTTCCGCAGATTTGGTGGACTTGGACAACGAGGTTTGCACCATCGAGGTGGAGGCATCGAGCGAGAGCGAGGCAAGCGAGCAAGCCGAGCGCATCGCCTTTGATATGGGCATTCAAGTGAGTTATATCAACATCTATAAGCAGTGATTTCTAACTATCTAACATATTTATTCACTATCTAAATTTTTACTACTATGGCTAACTTAATTTTGGTATCTAAGAGAACATTTAAAAGCGGTGACTTTTGGCACGTTTACCGCAGTGAGAACAACAACAAGAGCGAGGAGTTCTATTTTGCGAACCCAATCAAGGCGTTACGTTATGCCTTCATCCTTCGCAAGCGCTTTAATGCCATCATCCCTAAGGGAGTCTATGGCAAACTGATGGCAGACGTCAAGGCGAGCAAGAGCGAGAGCGCACCGGCACAGGCAGAGAGCACCGCACAAGGCACCGCCGGAGAGAGCGAGAGCAAGGCGAAGAAAGCGCCACGCAAGCGCACCGCCAAGAGAGCGCAGACCGAGAACACCGCAAACACCGAGAGCAAGTAAATAGATTGTTTAACGAGGTGGGGAGAGGATCCCCACCTCACAAAGAAACCCTAACTACTATGGTACAAGTCGCAAATTTAGAGTGGAAAGACGGCAGTTTGCTGCCCGAGTGCAGTCTGACCCATCTGGGCATAGAGACAAGTCACGAGGTTATCGCAGTTATCGAGGATAACGGATACCGTAACACTGTGGTACTGCAATACCACTTTCACAACGGGTGGGAGTACGCTAACGGAGTGGACCTGAAGGCCGTTTTCTCTAACGCTGTGGTCCTGCAATGGGCCTACCCTCCAAGACCTATCCAAAGATGGCAGGAGTATTCTGCCGAGTAATTAACCCCGAGGTGGGCGACATCGCCCACCTCTTAAAGAAACCCGAAACTATGATTTACAAGAAGATGACCGACCGAGACCTGGAGAGACTGCAGACCCTGGCGATAGATGCCGCCCTTATAGTGCAGGACTATAGACCCGCAGGGATGGACACCATCGAATGGATGGCGCAGTGTGACCAGTACCGAGAACTGGCGATGATGGGCAGCTACTGCCTTCTTGAACTCACGACACGCAACAAGGAAAGGCGACTAAAGTCGCAGTTTAGAGTTGAGAGATCGCACCGACAAAATCGGTGCGTTTCTCGTTTGGGACGCAGGGAAACCCGCACGTCTCGCTTCGCTCGCAGTACTCCATAATGCCGTATGGAAACTCACGGGAAATTAGTGCAAGCCGAGGAAGCACCAAACAAGGTGCAAGGTGAAGAAAGCCAAGCTTGCTTGAAGCTTGCAGAACCGCAGCCCTTGTTATTAAACCTCGCTTGAGTATTACCTCGGCGCAGCCTAATTTATCAAAACCCTAAATCGGGCTCCGTGAGTTTTTTGTACTTTTGTGACTCTTATTAATAAATTATATGTATTTTTGCACTAAATAATATGTGTCTATGCGTCAACAAGAGAAGTGTGACGTTGCTATTGTGAGTGGTAGTGAACTACGCCAAGTTAGGTGACATTCTCGCAAAAATCAAATAACAATGATAGGAAACAAACACAAATATGGTAATTTCACTAAGTTGGTCTTGAGGAAATTCTTCAAGGTCAACTTAGATGAGATTGCAACTACTTTGGCGGATTCCAAATCTGAGCTTGAGAATTGCAGGAACAGTGTAAAACTGTTGACTGAAGAGAAAAAAGAACTTGAACAGAAGGCTTCAGATTTAAGTGATAATCTCAAAAGCGCTAAGGTGAATCTCGTTGCAACTCGAAAGGAAAACGAGAATCTTAAATCGAAAAACGATGTGCTGCTTGGCAATTTCACTGTGCTTGATAAAAAGAAATTGCAGCTTCAACAACATAACAGTATTCTCCAGAAAGAGATTGACTACCTAAAAACTGAAAGAAACAAATTATATAAAGACCTGGCAGAAAGAGATGAACGCTCAAAATCATACATCTCAACTGTTGAGGCTCTTAAAAAGGAAAAACAAATTATTGCCGACGAAAGAACAGCACTTCTTGCTAAATCTAAAGAATTGCAGAAAAAGCTGGATGAGACTATCGCTGAACTTGAAATGACGAAAGATGCAGCTAACCGGGTTTCAAATGACATTATTAAACATCAAGAGGAAAAAGACGCATTAGAAATTCAGCTGAAAAATGTTTCTTTTCTCGAAGAAGAATGGGCTAAGCTCAAAGAAAATAACACAAATTTAAGTGTTCAAAACAAAGAGTTGCAAAACGACCTCGGCAAAGTTAATTCTGAACTTTCAAAAGTTAAAATTGAATTAGCAATTGCTAATTCAATTGTAGAGGAAAAGAATCAAAACTTGAGTACTCTTAATGGCATAAAGAATGAAAATGAAAAGCTAAAAGAAGAGATTAATAGGTTAAAGAAAGAGTTGAGAGATCTTGAGATTGCAAAGAATAATCAAGATAATAATCTATCTGCTACAGATGACTTAAATAAATTAGCAAGAGAACTTGACGCTAAGGAAAGAAATATTCAAACTCTTACCGAAGAAAAGGCCAAAAATCATAATAGAATAGCTGAGCTGGAAGATGAATTGCATGAGCTGAGAATGTCGTATGACGAAGATTTGGCTAAGCTCAACAATCTGCTTCAAGCGAAGATTAGTACCATCTATGGTTTAGAGAATAAGATAAAATCTCTCGAAAACGAACTGTCTAAACAAGTAGTCGATGACGTTAAAGATGTAGTTCATGAAGATAACACTGAGAACGCAGAATCAGTAGAAGAAATAACTCAAGATGTTTCATTGAATGATAATGTTGCAGGTCAAAAGAATAAGAAACAAGCTAATGTCCATGCGACCATAGATCAGCCTGGCAGCAACGACAATGAAGATATTCCAATCGACCTTCCTGACATTGAAAACGACCCAAACGTTGAAACTGTTAGGTCAATCAAAAAGGTGCTTAACACACAAACTGGAGAGGAAGTCTCAGCCGATGACTTTTTTAGACAAGATCCTGAATCGATTGCAATCATTAGCCGACGATTAGAAATCATCTCCAGATTTGGAGGAGACCCATTATTCGTTTGTGCCAAATGCATGAACCCTGTCAAGGTTTCAAAGATTTCTAAAAGAAAAGGTGAAACTCTTTTCTTCTGTCACTGCAAGCATAATGTTAACTGCGACTGGAAAACACCAACTTATGTGGCTGCATCTGTTGCTGATACTAACTTTGAAGAAGACGAAATAAAAAGTATCTATAATGAGTTGTCACGTTACGACCAATTAAAGAAGTTGATTATAAAAACCCTTAAAGAGCAGAAGCATGCAGGTGATGACATTGAAGATATTGAAAAAGACATCAAAATCACAGCACCCAACAACAATAGAAGGTGGCGAAAGTATGACATCGCTATGCGTTGGCATGGGAAAAAAGTTGTTTTTAAGTTGCAAAGAACAAAAGATTATTTACAAGACCTGGTTACCCATGACCAGTTTGCGAAAGATAATGATTATCATATTATTTGGATTTTTGGTAGCGACTCAAAATCTCGCTATGACTATATAAAAGAACATAACTACCAAAACACACTTTTTGATAATAAGTCATGTGTGTTTATTCTTGATAAAGAAGCTGAAAAAGAGTGTGAAAACACAGGAAAACTACATCTTAAATGCAATTGGCTTGTAGATGGAAAACATTGGTATTACACGTTGGAAAACTCGGGGACCAATGGTAAACTCGTTACTCTTGACGATTTAATCTTTAATGAGGAGAATTTCAAGCCATTCTATAAAGAAGGATTTGATCCAAATCTTCAATTAGAAGACGACAGGATTGAACTAAAACCAGGTGTTTTCTCTTACCGCATCGATTCTTTATGGGGGATTATAAATACCAACCTGAATATTAGATCAGAGTGTAAATATTCTTCAATTGAATTGGATGCGGATGGAAGGATAAAGGCTATTACAGCTGACTATCCACGTCAAAGGTCAGGCTATCTCTCGGATGAAGGAGAAGAAATACCGACACGAAAAGAGCCTCTCAACAATCATATTTATATGATTTGTACATTTGAGCAATGGTATTTAGCTATGGACACGGCTCAGCGTCTTAGCGAGAACTATGACCATCTCATGAAATGGAATGATACAAGAGCCGTTTTCATGCAAAACAATAAATATGGCATCCTTGATTATAATGGAGAGATAATAAAAGAAGCCAAATTTAAATCTTTTGTTATTGATGGTGAGGTAAAAGCAACAGTTGCTGACTCCTTAGGCTCATATCATATTGATGTTAACGGAAATATTATTGCAGAAGATTCTATCGAATTGAAAGATGGTTTCCAAAAAGTCAAGCACTTAGGGAAATGGGGCTTAAAGCAAAACGGAAAACTTATAGTCGACTATATTTATGATGAGATTGGCTCATTCCGTTGTAGATTTTATGGCTTTAATGGCTCTAATTTAATTAAACTTGCTAAGAGTCCACGATACAACTATCGTATTGATTTCAAAGCAAAATACATTAAACAAACTTCAGAATACTATGAGTTAGAACTTAATGGAGTAAAGCTGCTTATGCAAGACAATGAATATAATCACCAACAAAGAAAGATTGGTGAGTATTATGACGTTCAACTACTCAACATTGAGAGAAACCCTGAAAGAGTTACAATAATGGCTCTTAATGATAAAAATAAAAACTCTCAGTTTGATCATGTTGATAAAGATTCCGATTTTCAAAAAGGTAAGCGCTATACAGGTAAAATAACTCGCATAAAATCCTATAATGAAAGAAGGTATGTGACTTTTGAGAATGGTCAGAAAACTTATATCTCAAAAAATCAATTCCTTATTTGTGGCTTTAATCCAAAGAATTATATAGTTGACTCCAAAATTACTCTTGAGAAAATTGGTTTTGAAGACTTTTATGAGAGAACCATTTGGAAAGTAATTGAATAACGATGCATTTCAGATTATGATAACACGACTCGACATATCAAAATTCTTTGACCAAGAGGCTAAAGCCGCACGTGAGAGGTGGGAAGAGACAATGAAGCTTGAAGTCAAAGATCGCATCCGTAAGCGGAAGGCGATTAAAGACCTGTATCTTGACCGAGATTATCGTGGTATATCAGAAGATAATAATAATCTATATAGAATATCAGTCAACGTGAATCTTTCTGATTTCAAAGAGGGACAATATTTAATATTGCATCGTGAAGGTACTACCTCTGGAATCAAATGTTGGATAAACTCATTTGAAGGAGATGAGGCAATATTATTGGAAGTTTATAAGGATAATTTGCCAACCAATTTGCGCGCATATTATGATATTCCGTTAATTCTCGATAAAGATCTCGTGGATTTGAGAGAGTTCGTTTATACTCCTTTTCTATACGATTTGCCTGGCTATAACGATGTTTTTTGGAAAAAACTGATTCTAAACACCAAGCAAGCTCCGTCATTTGATAACAAAAAGAAATATGCCGATGAAGTTGATGATACAGCAATAACCTACAATTTTAACCTTCTAACTAATCAGAGGGAGGCGATCATAAATAGCTTGGCAGCTAAAGATTATTATCTGATACAAGGACCACCGGGAACAGGAAAGTCCTATGTCCTTGGTTTAATAATACTTGAGGAGGTTTTTTATTTTAAACATAAGGTAATAGTTATTGGACCTAATCACATGGCCATTAATAATACTTTAGAGCAAACACTAAAACTCTTACCGCAATGCCACTATGGAATCTTTAAAGTTGGTCAATCTTATAATGCTCCTACTATAAGAATTAATGTTGAAGATAAAGAAGTCGGTATTAGTAATTTTATTCGGCTCAATGCTTATGCCTTTAACGATTTCGAGCAGGGATGGGTTGTAGGACTCACACCTCATGCGCTTTATACAAGTAGAGCTAAAGGCTTGGAATGTGACACATTAGTTATTGATGAGGCTGGGCAAATGACCATTCCTTTGGCATTAATGGGCATGATTAGGGCGAAGAAAGTAATTCTTGCAGGAGACCATAAACAGTTGCCTCCAATAATCTCGTCTGATAAAATCAGTGACGAAATGAGACAATCAGCATTCCAGGCATTGATGACCGAAGGCAGTTATACGATGCTGGATGTGAGCTTTCGTATGTGTGAGCCAATTTGTGATTTTGTCTCTGAACTGTTTTATGATGGCAAAGTTAAGGCTATGAAGAAAGGATGTGGCGACTTGATTGTGTGTGATGAACCTCTGTATGACTTTCACACGCCCATTGTCATACATCAAGTTGATGACGATGGAGAACAGACATCAGATAAAGAAGCAACATTCATTGCGGAGACTATTGCTGGCTTCCTGAAAAAGGGTCTGCCGGCTGATGAAATTGCTGTATTATCCCCATTTAGGGCACAAGCGGCAAATGTGAGAAGATACATCCGAAAAAATAAAGAAATAACAGAGGAGCATCGCAAGCTCATTGTTTCTGACACCATCGACAAGATGCAAGGCCAAGAACGAGAAGTCATCATCTATTCACTTGTCTCAGGAGATTTAGATTACATGAACGAGATGGCAGAATTCCTTTATAACCCCAACAAAATGAACGTCGCTTTTTCCAGAGCGAAGTCAAAACTGATCATTGTGGGAAACATCGAGCAAATTAAAAACATAAGCACAGTCGAATACCCCCACATGAAGAAGATGCTGAAATCAAAATTGGTGCATTTTGTTTAGTATTTATTTTATATAATATAGCTATATTACAAAACATTAAAAATAAATAAAAGATCTATGTCACAAGATTATAATTATCATTGCGGTCCAAACGCTATAGATGAAATCGTGCAATATACTGAGCGAGTATCAGGCAGGATCATAAGAAGCAGAAATCACACTGTAAAAGGAAGTGGTATCATGACAAAATATAACATCCTGAGCAAGTCAATTAAAGACAGTGATTCATATAACATAGGAGAAGGAATCACCGAACTTGGTGACGGTTGTTTAAGTTGTAGCACAATCGATAGCATTCAGCTACCCAATACTTTGATTAGAATTGGTTCGAAGTGCTTTAGACATTCTACAATAACCTCCATAACTCTTCCAGATAGCTTAGAGGAAATGGGACATAAGAATTTTCCTGCTACTTTGCGGTCTATAACATTACCAGCAAACCTTAGGCTTTTCGCAAGCGACAACTTAATGGAATGCAAAGAACTGACTTCAATTTCGGTACATGAAGATAATAAGTATTTCAAAAGCATTGACGGAATACTCTATAATTACGATGTCACAGAAATTCTCATTTGCCCAAGAGGAAAAGCCGGTAAAGTCATTATACAGCCTACCGTTAAGCACATCGCAGACTATTGTTTTGACGAATGTGATAAAATCTTAAGCATAGAATTACCTCGCTCTATTGAGACTATAGGTAGTTATGCCTTTAGTAGGCTGATGCTAGATCGCCTAGTTATTCCAAACAATGTTATTGCAATTGGTGAAGGATGTTTTTCCAAAACTACAATACGTAAGAAATTCAGGTTTCCTCAAAGAATTACATTTTTGCCAGACAGATGTTTCAAAGAAGCAAAAATCCCTAATGCCGACTTCTTAATGAATATTGAAGTAATTGGCAATTACTGTTTTGAAAGTATCAAGAAAGAAAGCTTGCCATCAGAACTTAGATTGCCAAAGGTCAAAAAGATTGGTGAGCATGCTTTCGATAGTGTAAAATTCATAAAGTCTATTGAAATTTCTTCATGTATTCAACACATTGGAGAAGGTGCATTTTCATCAACCACCAATAATTTGAATATCATTCTTCTATCAATGACTCCTTTAAAGGCAGATTTGAAAGCATTTTCTGGCTTAAGCAACAATGCTGCTTTATATGTTCCAGCAGGTTCAAGAATTGTATTTGAGCATTCTATGCCATGGAGAACGATTTCACATATAAACGAGTTTGAACTTGAAAAAGATATTAACGATGAAAATGTGGAAATCAGTGATGAGTATCTATATTTTCGCTTAAAAAGTATCGCTTCGTCATTCTCTAACGTAGACAGGTATTTCCTAAAGGAGACGCTTGGAGACATAGCTCTGTATTATCAGAACGTTGATAATGATGACGACTATAACGAGGCGATTCAACTCATCCAATATAATCGCATGTTCAATCCTCCCTTGATTCCAAATCTGGACAAGAAATTCTTCGCTGCTAACTGGCTGAATAAGTATAAGCTAAAGTTTACGAACCATTGCTTAATGAACAACAATTATTCATTGTTGGCCATTCCCACACAAGATGAAAATCATCAGGTCGATGAGTTGAAGACTGAGGAAATACAACAATTACCTGAATTGAAATTGATAGGCGACATAACTTCGCTGACACAGGAGGCTAAAGAAGAAGTGGAAGTTCATTTTTCTGATATTCTACGTCATCTTCAAAATGAGCTGTCGCTGGCAACAAAGAGCATTAAGATTGCGGTGTCATGGCTCACAAACTTTGCTTTATTCAAGCAAATTAAAGAAATTGCCAAAGAGAGAGCTGATATTCAGATTATCATCAATAACGACTTGATAAACAATGGTGGCTATTGCTTGAACCTCAATGAGCTTATTGAAGCAGGTGCTCATATCAGCTTGGTTGAATATCCTCATCTGTTACATCACAAATTCTGTATCATTGATGACAAGACAGTAATAAACGGCTCATATAACTGGACCAGATTCTCGGAAAACAACTATGAGAATATCATGATATTCAGGAACAACGATGAATTATGCGAGGACTTCAATGAGGAATTTGAGCGCATATTAAACCTGGCAGAGCACAAGGACATAAAAGCCATGCCCGACTTTGTTCCTCAGAGACCGGAATATGACAGGAGCGCTTTCAAGCAGTATATCACTGAGGAGTTAGATGCAGAAGCACGCCAAACTTCTGATCATCGAGATAAAATAACAGCCTTGCAGAAAGCGTCAAAACTCAACCCTGAATATCTTGAAAAGATTAATCCAGAGGCTAAGAGAGAATACGAAGAAGAATTTAAAGTCATTGAGCAATCAGAGACAATGGCTAAAACCGTTGTTGAGATGGTCAAAGAAAACCAGTCTGCTTCAGAAAAAAACGCCGAAAAGAAAGAGACTAAAAAAACAGCTAAATCTCAGCAGACGAAAGCAACTACAAAATCCGTATCTTCAAAATCTAGTTCTCCAGTAGCTTCGATTACACATAACCAAGAAGTAAAAATCATTGAGCAACTTAAGGCATCAAATCTGTTTATGGTACTGGATGTCTCTGGCTCAATGAAACAAACGTATGAAGATGGACACGTTACAAATATCGCTAATAAATGTGTTTCAGCAGCATTGACTCTCTCTGAAACACAAAAACTTTCTTTATGGGAATTTGGTAGCGATGCTAACCTTATTGGAGAAGTAGGTATAGATAATATATCAACTATCAATAATGTTCATTGTAAGAATCAAGGCACATATTTAGAAAAGTTTGTCTCCAAGGCTGATAAATCCATCAAGTACAATTCTCTTGTTATTGTATTCACCGATGATGACGGTGAGTCAATTAAAGACGCAGTGCCAGGTATGAAGAAAAGAACAGATGTTTTCTGGCAAGTTATCGTTTATGGAGATCATGCGCAAATCGATGATGCCATTAAGGACAACCCTAACATTTCATTGATTAGCATGACAGATTATGCATCTAAAACGGACGAGGAAATAACCAAAGCACTCTTGAAAGATTATATCAATTGGAAACAATAATCGTCTTTGTAGAAGTTAGTTGCAGATATGGCAAGAAAGTGAAAAACTCGCGAGCGCACTTTAGTATGCGCTCGCTTTATGTATATGATAGGTTGGGGCTGCTTGCGATTCCTAATTCAGTTTTTAAGAGAATTTTCTTTCCAATGGTACGTTTGCGACGTTTGGATTATAATAAGTGGATAAAGTTATAGTATTCAATTGGACTCTTTTTGTCCCTCTTCTATTATTGGTTGTGGAATATCTAACTTTATCAACATATGTGACACTCTCTGTAGAATATTAAACGAAGACATTTCTCCTTTCTCAATAAGTGATATGTCATCATAATCTGCCATGTTTTTAGGGATGATATTTTGTTTTAATCAAATAGTTATTAGATTAATTCCAATTCTATTAAAACTGCTTTAACAGATATAAGATATAATATCAATGCTATTCATAATAGTTATAGAACTATTATTGTATAAATACACTGATAAGATTTTAAAACAAGCTGTTATGTGATAAATCAGTATTATGACAACATTATTGAAATTTCCAAAATCCCAAATTTTATATGCAGCAAATATTCCAAAATCTCACTTTTTGCGCTCTGTAGATTTGTCAGTCCTCGTTTGATTACTCCAGACCGCCGTTATTGATGTTTAGCGGTAACAAAGATGGTGGAGCACTAACCGCCAACTTGACTGATAGAATTGCCGTACCGATGAAAATCAGTGCTCTTTTTTGGGGCGCGGCTCGCTGTCGCTCGGTTCTATGATTTTCAGAAATCTGACATCTGATAACTGACATCTGATAACTATGATATCGCTCTCAACTCAAATACCGCAGCTCTTGTTTTATTTGTAAGAAATTTGTTGTACATTTGCAGTATGAGAAAGATGTTTTCACTTGCAATAATGGTGTTAATCACTATATTATCGTTTGAGTCTAACGCTCAAACAAAGAATGACTTGCTTGAAGTCTTTGCCGATAAGACTGTAAAACTCGATGGCAAAAAATTAAAGTACCGAGAGGTGATGACCACTCCTCAAGACACAGCTCAACCCATTCTTGTCATCTATCTGCATGGCGGTAGTGGAGGCGGAAGCGACAACAAAGAACAGATAAAAGTGCCTGCTGTGGGCAAGATATATGATTACCTGAACGCGAACAACGTCAAAGCATATTTTCTTGTGCCGCAATGTCCGAGCAACGCTTCTTGGAACGGTGATGCACCCCGGCAACGCCAGCGTGGCGGTCGCCCCTCGCCCGGTGAGCGTCGCCCTCATGAGCCACAAAAATGCGAAGCGTATAATAAGTATGTCAAGGCTTTGGCCGATTACTATGTGAGTGAGTTCGGTGTGGACTCAACGCGCATCTATGTTTTTGGCTCGTCGATGGGCGGTCAGGGCGTTTGGTATCTGCTTGCCGATACACCTAATTACTTTGCAGCCGCTATGGTGGCTTCAGGAGGATATAGAAGTAATATAATTATGCCCTTGACTAAGACACCCATAATGTGCACTCGTGGATCGCAAGAACCAAGGGGTAATCAAGTGAAACAATTGATAGATGACATCAATCTTAACGGTGGGAGTGCAGTTTCCCAAACGTTAGTGGGGTTAGGCCACCACGATGCGACATCTGCCGCATATACTCCCGAGAGGATTGAGTGGGTGTTGTCACACCATAGGCAACCATAATTTCATCTTTGATTGCGCTGTCACACTAAATAACGTGTAACTCCACGGCAACAAAAGACGTGTAATACCACAGAAGAAATTCCAAAATCCCAATTTTTATTTGCCGCAAATATTCCAAAATCCCACTTTTTGCGCTTTGTAGTATCAACGTTTGATTACTCCACACCGCCGTTATTGATGTTGAGTGGTTACAAGGATGGTGGAACACTAACCGCCAACTTGACTGATTGAATTGCCGTACCGATGAAAATCAGTGCAAACCGAGGAAGCGCCAAGCTCGCTTGAGCATTTCCTCGGTGTAGCCTGATTTATGAAATTTCTGAAACATATTTTTACTTAGCAAAGTTAGCACATCGCCCACTGCGCAAGGACAAGCCCTGCGGGTTTTGCTGAGAAATCTCCACACCTGCGGGTAGTATTTCTCGGCAAAATTCTTGCGCTCCTCGTGGGCTTGCATGTGCACTTTATCGCACGTAAAAATTATGTTTCACTTCATAAATTCATCTATCATGGTACAGCAATTCTTCAACATCAGTCAAGATCAGGCTAACAGTGATCCAAACAACATCTATGTCAACATCAATAACGGCTCAGCTGAGATATGGCTTGAGAATCAGCCTGTGTGCACTACCAACTGCAAAGACGCTCTTGAGCATATCGTTCAGCTGCTTGCAGTCAAGTTTGACGCTAATCTGACCAACAAGTCGGAGATGATTTACGACACAGTGATGAGCTGGTAAATTCATCAATCCTCCCTAACCAGGAGGATTGATTGGAACCGCAAGAAGTGAGACTATGGGCAGGTGGAAACCGAAAAAAAAGCAAATATTTGGTTTTTAATGAAAAAAACCTTTACTTTGCGAAGTTGGACTCCACAAAAACAATTAATTATGAAAATCAAGTTATATATTATTCTAATTTTGGCATTTGGAATGTATGAATTAACATGCCATGCTCAATCTGCAAATGAGAACAAGCAAGTAGTAACTTCCGAAGATTTTACTGTAAACGGTGTAACATTTAAGATGATTCATGTTGAAGGAGGAACCTACACAATGGGATCAAATGAAGAGGTCTTTGTAGTTTTACCAGAACCCACCTGTGTGGCAAATCCAAAGGATTTTGAATTGGAAAATCCAGCACATGAGGTTACTATATCATCTTTTTATATTGGTCAAACTGAGGTTACACAAGAACTGTGGATTGCTGTTATGGGATTCAATCCGAGCTACTTTAACAGCAGAGGTAATCCAGATTATGAATCAAGCCATGAATTCGATTATGGCACAAATCTTCAACGACCAGTTGAGCACGTCTCTTGGGACGATTGTCAGGTTTTTATCAATAAACTTAATCAGTTGACTGGAAAAAACTTTCGTCTGCCTACCGAGGCAGAATGGGAGTATGTTGCACGTGGTGGTAACAAGAGTCAAGGACATGAATACTCTGGTAGCAAAGATTTTTATGGTGTGGCATGGTGCATAGATAACATTCCAACTACAAAAAAAGATTCCCAAAAATATGGAACACAGCCTGTCGCTACTAAAAAATCAAATGAGTTAGGCATCTATGATATGAGTGGCAATGTTATTGAATGGTGCAACGATTATTGGGATGAGAGTTATTATAAATCTTCACCAAAAAAAGATCCAAAAGGTCCTAAAAAAGGAAAATATCGCATAAGCCGTGGAGGTGGATGGGGAGGTCCAGGTCAATTAAGTAAAGTTAATGATCGAGCTTATTTTGAACCTACAGAACGTGGACGTGCTCTTGGATTTCGTTTAGCTCTATAGTAATTTAGGTGGTTTTCAAAAAATATTAGTAGTCCGCATAGCTTGATGAGCCAATTGCGGACTTATTTAATGTGTCGTCAGCAATTATGCATTGCTATGATCATCGGCGAGCCGAAACGCCCTCATTCCCACCCCTCACAGCGACAAGTCGCTTCCCTCAAAACACCGTGCAATGGGCACACAGAATGCTTACTCAATAGTGCTGGCGCCGCCATGCCTCCGCCGTCGGTTACGCTCTCGTGAGAGTGCTGCCCATGACCTGCCGCAACTCCGCTTCGCTCCGTGTGCGCCAGTCATCGGGACGTGTCGCTCTTTACCTCGTGGTGGGGACGCTCCGAAGTCGCACGGCTGAATCCTACGCTATCGCAGGTGTCCGACCTGTTGCCATAACGACACCCGAGTCTCCTTCGTCAACATCGGGTATCGCCATGGCGGTCGACACTTGCTGTCGCTACGGCTTCATCCGACGGGGGCGTTCTATAAATTCCGATATGTTAGTTTGTTTTCTTGGTCATCTTTGGCTGCTTGCTGGCATCTTTGGTCTCATCTGTTTGAGCCGTAGCCCGCTATTGCCTCTGCTCATCTGAGCCCAAATCTGCTCAACAATCATTCCAAATCTGTCGCAAGCAATTTATAGAACACCCCCTTGCTCCTTCCAAGCTTGTCACTGCGTGGCACAATCGCTGCGCAGGTGTTGTCCTGTTGCCATAACGACACCCGAGCTTCCTGCGTCAGCGTCGGGTATCGCCATGGCGGTCACCACTTGCTTACAGCTTGACTAAAGTCATGTGCTACTGCGTGCCACCGCACCACGAGGGCGACACTCTACGCACACTCACTCCTTGAGCTCCACTGACGGACGCTGCGCTCTACAGCACGGCAGTCGCCATCACACGCAAGCATCCACTACTTTGCCCCTTGCACGGCAGAGAGGTGTTCGCTGCGCTCACGAATTGGTAGAGCCTGACGGCAGTCAGTGCACGATGGTCGGTAAGTGTCTTCGACAGGGTGTCGGGAGTGCCGGATGTGCCAAAGGCTGACGGAGTGAGCTGATGGAAGCCACGGCAGAGCCACACGCATCCAGGACATGGCGGCACTCTCGCTGCGACCAACGCTTACAGAGGTCTTGAAAGTGCTGACCCCTTGCCATGGCGCAACTCTACACTCCGTTGCGAGATGCGCCACCCAGGGGCACGTGTCGCTCTTTCCTCATGGCCGGGACGCTCCGAGTTCGCACGGCAGAGAAGACTACGCTAAAGCCGTGGGGCTTCCTTTCCGTACGGAGACCAAAGCTTCCTGCGTCAGCGTTTGGTCTCGCACCCGGTCGCTTCACTTGCTCCGCTACGTCTCACCGCCTTACCTCACTCCGAGCTTGACACGCTGTGGCACAATCGCTGCGCAGGTGGGGCGCCCTTTCCATGCCGACACCCGAGCTTCCTGCGTCAGCATCGGGTATCGCCATGGGTCGCCTCACTTGCTACGCTTGGCTGAAGCCATGTGTCACAGCATGCCACCCATCCACGAGGGCGACACTCATCGCACACTCAAGCCCTCCACGCTTATGTACCTACGCTCTCGTTATGCCATCGTCCCCGATGCTCGGAGGTGGCTCTAATCATCGTGACGGCAGCAATGGCATAGAGCTGTATATAGATGATATATGGTTGTTGATTTATGTGTGCAATGATGATATGACAGTGGTGGGAGATGGGATGCCGTTGCGCCTTCACGAATGGGCCGTGAGGATAACGATAAGCATCACGCTCCGCAAGAGCGAAGCAAGATGCTCTACTCATCGTTATTGTCCATCAGCTCACCCCGTCTCAAGTATCGGCAATCCACGTCACCCGAATCACCGACCATCGTGCACATCGGCGTTTGATGCAGATGAATAAATGTATTGCCTGACGGTTGCATTGACGCTGTTAGCATAGAAATGTATCGCCTGACGAACACGCCTGCACTTGTTACTGATGCCGAAATCAAGTCAAACGAGTTTGACACGATTTCTGGCTGAAAGCGGTGCTGACGTGCGTGAGCGAAACCGACTCCTGCGTCGCGGTTCGCTCACGCACGTCAGCGATTTTACCGCACAATCGCCTTGCTCGCCTTGCACATTCCGCAAACGGAAAAGGCAGTTTCACGGACTCGCTCCGTAGGGCGGTCGGGGGCTCCTTCGGAGGAGACAAGGGAAAAAATTTTTAATTTTTTCCCTTTTGAACCCTTTAATCCGCTGATTATCAGCAGATGTTATTTTTTGAAAACCGAACAAAAACGGAAAAGCGGAAAAGATTGCCGATTTTTGTTCCGTAAGAATGCCGATGTACACTGGTTTTACGCCCCCTTTTGGGCGCATTTTCAAATTGTATCATTCCGTTTGTTCAACTATCATGCCCCACCATCAATCAACATTATGACTCAAAACCCCACACATCTTTGTGATTTTCTCGCTTGAGCTGAAACATCACCCGGAAAACCGATGTCATCAAATAACAAATCCCGTGTAATCACGCTGAGTTTGGAACTTTCGATGTCGTCATATATCTCCATGCAACAGGAGTTCCGTTGCCGCACGGAAGCCACAACGGAACTCGGTAACACTGAAGTTGATTGTCAATCACCATACATCGTACTGCTTGCTGAAGTGGATGAAGGTGCCGATGACAATGGGTTACAGGTTAGAATGCTTTTGATCGGAGACTAGAGCCCTTGAACTCAATAAAGTTGAACATCTCCCAACAACGATCTGCGATATATTCACCATAATATTGCGCAATGTCTTCGGGCTTCAGGTTTGTTGTTATGTGGGTGACGCTATTACGCCTGTGATCATAGCGCAACTGAAGTATAAACTGGGTGACATTCAGTTCATTTCCGTAATACTTTGCCGGACGAGGCTCCCTCCCCAACTCATCGATGATAAGGTTTATCTCGTCAGATGTGAACTGTATCAGTGCTTTCTGGCCATCAGATGAGAAGGTATTCGCCAATTCACTTGCAGACTTCAGCCAAGTTCCCTTCATACGGAAATCATCCCTCTTGCTCTCGTGCCGAGCAACCAGACTATTCCGGTATAGGCGTAGAGCTTGCAGTATCATACTTTTGCCTAAGCCCAAATCTCCATAAAAGCAAAAGCCTTTGTTGTAATCAAACTTGAGTTTGTTGTACTTGTCGAGCTTCCATACCCAGGCAAAGAGGGAGTTTAAGATGTCCTTGTCAGTTAAATCCGGGTTGAAGCCAGGTTCGACCTTAAAAAAAGCTGCTCGGAAGAATTCCATTTCTTTGGGCAAATCAACCAATGTGGGCGGTATGGATGGTTGCGTTTGCAAGCGGATTGCTTGTTGCATTATTTCTTTTATTGTCTTTGCCATAATTAAAAGATTTATTACTGTTGACTTTATATCGAAGCACAGATATGAAGTGGTTCTTTGTCCACTCGCTATCGGGAAGATCCTTAAATTTCCATTCTGCGATAATTGCTGCAGCGAGTTCCTTGTATTGTGCCTTCGTTATGCCGCAACTCATACATGCGAGCTCAATATTGCCGTCAATCATCACTTCATGTTCAAATTCTTCTCTTATGTGTGCACAGGTATCGTCGTCGACGTTGTTATTTAATTGTTCTTTATTATTAATATGTGTAAACTGCTGTCCATTGACTCGGGGTTGTGCGGTTAATTGACCAGAGCTGTCGTTTGAGCCGCAGGTTATTTGACTGGAGGTATCATTTGAACCGTTGGTCATTTGACCAGGGGTCAAGTTCCATCCAAGAGCATTTTTCGAGGCTTCATAGACCGTCGTCATCCCTGGCATATGCCTAACGGATATCAAACCTAATTTCTCAAGTTTGATTATGGCTCGACGCCAAGTTTTATCGCCTATGTGTAGCGTCATACAGGCAGAACGCATAGAATACCTATACCCGTCAGGCATGGAAGCAATGTAGCACCATACCGCTTTTTCAGCAATGCTAAGTACAGACGAACGGATAATAGCGTTCGGTACTTTTGTAAACCCATTGTTATGCATAGTTACAATTTCTTTAGAAATTCATCTATAGGAAACTCCACTTCTTTGTGGAGGCGGAGTTTCCCGTCAATATTGTTTTATCTGTTGACATAGTCATCACATTTTACAACCAGCGAGACGTTCTATGTCACTCTTGCGGTAGCGACGCTTGCCACCGATTTCCACTTTTTTGAGGTAGCCGTTCTTGTCCCAACGGTAAAGAGTCATCTTTGACACTGACAGCAGCTTTGCAGCCTCATCGATGGTCAAAAGTTGGTCACTAGTGGCGGCTGCTTCAGCCTCGAGCATGGCGATTGATTTTGCACCAAGCAAGATCTGGTTAGCAAACTCTTTCAAATCCTCTTTCTTTAGTTGGAGGACCATGTTCTCAGGACTTAGTAAAAGGTTCTGAATTGAAACAAATTCTTTTGACATTTGTGTATTAGATTTAATAATAATTAATTGAGGCGGTCATACCTCGTTAACTTTTGTCCTTCAAATTCCAGCTCTCGGCCGTTTGACCATTGGCCAGTCTTTCATCATTCGGACATTGCAAAGTTACCACCTACCTTATAAGGCAATTATAAGGTAAATGTGAAATAATGACGGAAAAACAACAAATTATTTTTTCGTGTAATTAATTGGTATTTAGTGGATTGTGTGTGATTTCGTTACAATGGATCTATAAGGTGATTTAAGGCAGAATAAGACGATTATATTATTTGGACTTTTTTGATACCAATTTCTGTAAATCTTCATACCATTTTCCTAAATTTGTCCCATTTTTTGATGCTTGCTGTGGGGTTAAGTTAATGGAAGAGCATATTTCTCTTAACCATTTTCTCTTCTCTGATTTAATACATTCTTTTAATTGGTTCAAAGTACATTTAAAGTTGTCCTGCAATTTTGGACGAATAGAACTGACGTTAGCATTCTCTATGGCATTTATAAAATCTTGAGGAGATGTGTCTTCTTTTTCAAGCACTTCTGTTTCGATTAGATAATTGTATACATTCATCAACAGTTGCAAGTTTCCAATTATGTATTTTGGCTTAATTGACTTTAGCTCTTCTTGATTATTGTGTTTTGGTTCATCTGTTTTTTGTAATTCTTCTTGTTCTGTTTGTTCTTTGGCGGCTCTCATTGCATCTTTTGCCGCTAGACTATTGAATGCAAAGTTAAAATTCTCAACGTTCTTTATTGATGGCTCGATGGCTGGCTTGATAACTTTCTCAAGTGCTGTGGTCAACTGGCTTTCCTTATACTGACTTGGGTGTGCAGTTATTGACATAGCCTGGAGAATGGCCTGGATAGCGCAAAGAAAACTGTAGGCTCCATCTATATTACGCTTTATAAACTCAACCTCAAAATCATCATTTTGAAAAAGTTTTGTTAGGAAGACCTCTCTCACTTTGTCGTCTATAACATACTCATCAATGACAAATGATAGGACTTTTTGGTTTTTAGGATAATTCTCATACAATTCCTTCAATGATAACCGCATATACAAATAATGCACCTCGTTATATGCATTATATAACTCTGCTGACACATTATATATATTATTGCTTTGAGCTATTTGCGATGCCATCTCTTTGACAATAGTGCCATATTGTTTTGTTGAATCGTATCCCATAGTAATTAAATTAAAGTTTCAGGTTGTTGTTATTTGATGACAAAGTTACAATAAGTTTTTAACAACGATGAGTCCAGTCAATAAAAGTTACTAACAAAAAACATCATCATAAAACATAATTAACCTGTAGTAATTTGGTATAATATGCCATTGAAATGTTCAAAAGTTTATTCCCACTTCTGTGCTTAAAGAATGTTAATCGTTTAGCTTTAGGTTAACGTGAGAAGTGATAGGTATGTAAATCTATTCATATATGGGGATTTATATGGGGATCGTTCAAAATAAAAATCAGCCAATGCGCTAATTATTAGCTGATTGGCTGATTTGAAAGGTGATCCGCTTGGGGCTCGAACCCAAGACCCCAACATTAAAAGTGTTGTGCTCTACCAACTGAGCTAGCGAATCTCCGAAAAGCGTTGCAAAGGTACTGCTTTTTTTTGAACTGGCAAATATTTTGTGATGATTTTGCAGTTTTTTTGCAAAGTAGTGGGCTCTGCGTGGGCTTTGTGGCAATTTTTTATGTTTGCAGCCAATAATTTTGTGAGGTCGTTATCTGCTTGATAATGTTGCGTTAGAATGTTGTGTTGTGCAGTGTTGTCCTCGGCAAGAGGGTGTTGGTTTTGACTGTATTCGTTAGAATGGCACCTCGTCGCCTTGGATTGTTGTGTTGGAGTGTGGTTGTTCAGGTTGCTGTGTGGGTTGCTGCACAGGTTGCTGTGGTGTGTAAGAGTTCTCGCCTGTGGCATCGTTGCGCTGTCCCCCGCCGAGCATTTCAAAAGTGTCGACAATGATTTCGGTGACGTATTTCCTGATTTTGTTCTTGTCTTCGTAGCTGCGTGTGCGCAGTTTTCCTTCAACATAAAGCCTTGTGCCCTTGCGGACATAGCGTTCAGCGACCTCGGCGTTGCGCCCCCACATGACGAGGTTGTGCCACTCGGTGCGTTCAGGCACTTGCACGCCCGTTGATGTGGTGTAGCCACGCTCGCTTGTGGCCAGTGGAAAGGTTGCCACAGTCTGTCCTTGAGAAGGGTATCTCACGTCAGGGTCCCTTCCTACATTTCCTAATAAGATGACTTTGTTAACTGACATAATACTTAATTGATGTTTTGTGAAAAATAAGTTATTGTACTTTCCTGTAATGGTGTGATTTTAATACACTTGAGCTTTTAGGGTCAGCCCTGTGAGTTCATGAAGGCCGAATAGCAGATTCATGGCATGCACGGCGTTTCCAGCTGCGCCCTTGAGCAGAGCATCGGCCACGCTGGTGATGGTGAGGGTGTTGCCATCTTTTTCCATGTGCAGCAGGCACTTGTTGGTGTTGTTGACATGTGTAGGGTCGATGGTGTCGTTGCTCACAAAGGTGAAGTTGTGATCGTCGTAGTAGTCGATGTATAGCTGCTTGATAGTGTCGATGTTAACATTGCATGTTGTGCTCACTGTTGCTGTGATGCCTCGTGGTGGCTGTGCGTGTGGTTCCGATGTAATGTTGATGTGGCTGTTGAATCCCGGCTGGAGTGCATTTAGCACGAGAGCCATTTGTGAGGGGAGTGGCAGGTGTGCATTGTCGAGTGTGGGCTGTGTGTTGGGCAGCGGGTGACATAGGTCGCCACACTTGATGTGGACATTGATGTCGCTACTAATCATTGCATTTTTAGCAAGAGGGATGAGTGCCAGCAGGGTGACCATTTCCTCGGGACTTGGAATGCTCACCACGTCGTAACAGTCATGAACCATGAACTTGCGGTTTATCTCACAGAGGCCATACATGATGGATGCGTCCTTGATGTGGAGTGCTCCTGCCAGGTCGATGACTCGCAGGTGATTGTTCTCACTCTTGGCTTGCTCACACCATTGTGCCAAAGTGTGGTCGCAGCACATGATGAGGTCGAGGTCGCTGGCAGTGGGCTCGCTAAAGTGCAAGTCGCACTCGCCGAGCAGTCCTTTGTGAGTTCGAGTGAGGGGTCCTGATGCATTGCTGCTTGCGACCCATTCAATTGACACATCTGGGTGGTTGATGAGCAATCTCACCAACTCCCCGGCAATTATGTTTTCTCCTCCTGTTATTCCAATGTTTATCATGGTTTATTGTTTGATCGTTGATTTGTTACAAGTGTGCATCATCAATAGGGATAAACCGTGCGAAGAATTTTAAAGCCTCATCATGTGAGATGTCTTCGCGCATGATTGCAAACACGGTGTCGGCTCCAGCGATGGTTCCCAGCACCTCGTTAGAGTGGCTCATGTCGATGTCGTAAGCCAGTCCGGCAGCATATCCGTTTCGTGTCTTAATCACTGCAATGTTGCCTGAGATGTTGATTGAGATGAATCCCACTTGCTGGTGGGCAGTCATGCTCTGCCGACCACTCATTAGCATGCTGTCTTGCAGCCGGTTGTTGTCGGGGATGATGTACATGTACCCACCGTCGTTGGTAGCCACTTTAGTTATTTTCATCGATTTCAGGTCTCTCGACAGCGTGGCCTGAGTCACATCACATCCATTCTCCTTGAGCAGTTGGGCTAGTTCATGCTGGCTTCCGATACTGTTCTTATTTACAAGACTCAATATCAATTGTAGGCGTTCTTTTTTGTTCTTCATTTTTACAATTTTGATAGGATTTATCCAATGTTTAGTGATTCATATTAAAGGTAAGCTCATTCGGTGCAAAGGTATAATAAAAAAACATATTGACCTAATAAAAAATCAAAAATGTTACTACTTTAACCGAAACGAATAATTTTGCACATACATTTCAGTTATTGATAGTTGCAGTGGTCGCAAACGTTTGCATGCCTAATTATTTTGATTAAATATAAGAGTAAATTGTCGATTTGTGAGAAAATGATAACTTTGCGACAATAAAAATAAAACTATATCACATGAACAACAAAACATTAGCTGTAAAATTGCTACTTATTACACTGCTGGCTTGCTTGGCTATTAAAGGCTGGGCTGAAACTGCATTTGTTGGCGGGCGAACCGACTTTCGTGACGAGACAATATACTTTGCAATGACAACTCGCTTCTACGATGGCGATGCGACCAATAACACCTATTGCTGGGACGGAAATCAGGCAGGAAATGTAGCTAATCAAGACCCAGAGTGGCGTGGCGATTTCAAGGGGCTGATTGAGAAACTTGACTATATCAAGGCCCTGGGTTTCACTGCAATTTGGATAACTCCAGTGGTGCAAAATGCATCGGGCTACGACTATCATGGCTATCACGCTATGGACATGAGTAGTGTGGACCGTAGGCTTGAGAGCGATGACGCTAAATTTCAGGACCTTATTGATGCGGCGCATGCTCGCGGCATGAAGGTTATTCTGGACATTGTGATTAACCACACTGGCAACTTTGGCGAGGAGCACCTGTGCAAGCTCTTCAACCGTGACTTCAGCGTGCCACAGAGCGACATGAGCCAGTGCATGTTGCCCTACACCGTATCGCAAGGCGGGCTGTTGCAGGACAACTACAGCAGCCTGGGAGGTAGTGCTCAGTATAGCGACCGCCTCTCCAAGATGAAGAACACCGATGGTCACAACCACGACACTCACAACCTGTGGCACCACTATGGCAACTTCAACTGGGATGAGCCCAACCGGTGGTGGGCACAGATTGCTGGCGACTGTGTGGACCTGAACACTGAAAACCCTCGTACCATCAACTATCTTGTTGACTGCTACGGCACGTTCATCAAGATGGGAGTTGATGGTTTTCGCATCGACACTGGTGGGCATATCTCGCGCTTGTCGTTCAATGCCGCCTTTGTGCCAGCATTCAAGGCACTGGGTGAGCAGTACAAGAGCAAGCGACTGAATGGGTGCCCATTCTATATGTTTGCCGAGGTGTGCGCCCGTTTCAGCGAAGTAACTTATCGTGGTCAGCCATCGCTATCGCCCTATTTCTACACTTGGCAGAGCGATGCTACACTGCTCAACCAGTGGAATGACGACCCCAGCTACTGGGATGGGGTAGAGGTGTGGGAGAGTACCGATCCTGCCACACTCGACAACGAGCGGTTGTGTCTTGACGAACACAATGCTAACCTGAGCGAGAGCTCCCAACCACGCAGCAACAATGCCCTGCTCGATGGCAACACTTATCACGCTCCCGACTATAGCCAGGCCAGTGGCCTCAATGTTATTGATTTTACCGTACACTGGAACTTCCAGAACGCTGGCCGAGTGTGGGGAGTCATGGACAAGGATAACCTCTACAATGATGCCACTTTCAACGTTAACTATGTGGAAAGTCATGACTACGGCCCCGATAGCTTCAACCGCTTCAACGGTGGCACTGACCAGTGGGCCGAGAACCTCTCGCTCATGTTCACCATGCGTGGCATTCCATGCCTGTTTCAAGGCGGCGAGATAGAGTTCCGCAAGGGCGTGCGCATTGACGAGGGCACCAACATTACCCTCAA
The DNA here is from genome assembly GCA_002353285.1 of Porphyromonadaceae bacterium UBA2751. Lineage (GTDB taxonomy): Bacteria > Bacteroidota > Bacteroidia > Bacteroidales > Muribaculaceae > Sodaliphilus. Next base: position 23,422 of record DEJJ01000006.1, read on the forward strand.
GAACAGTGGCCGTGCCTACTATGGTGGTTACCTCAAGGGAGAGGTTGATGTCACCGACTTTGGCGAGTACAGTAGTGCCAGTGGTAACGTTGCGGCAACACTTAGTCGCCCACTGGTAAAGCACTTGCAGCGCCTCAACAAGATTCGTGCCGCAGTTCCTGCCCTGCGCAAGGGGCAATACAGCAAGAGCGGATGCTCATCGAGTGGGGGCTATGCTTTCAAGCGTCGCTACACCAGTGACGACATTGATAGCTATGCGCTCATTGCCCTCAATGCAAGTGCCACATTTAGTGGCGTTGTCAACGGCACCTACACCGATGTGATAACAGGCAACACAATAACCGTGACTAATGGCATTCTCACCACACCGTCGTTCAGTGGCAAGGGCAACATGCGCATCTATGTGCTCAACGGGCCTGGCAAGATAGGCGACGATGGGCCGTTCCTGTTCTTGACAACCAAGGTCACGCCCACCCAGTTGCCCTATGATGGCACTGAGGAGGAAGGCGATCCAAGCACCACCTATGTGAGTGGTGGTGGATCAAGTGGTGGCAACGTAGATGTAGACAATTTGGAGGTGTACACCCCCACCATTGCAGGTGACGAGGAACTGAGCGTATTCTACGAAACCGCGCCGAGCAACACCTTCATTACCCTGTGGGTGTGGAATAGTGGCACTAACTTCACTGGTGGCAGTTGGCCAGGCCAGAATGCCACTCTCATGGGCAAGACTCAGGATGGCAGCCGCTTGATTTTCAAGTGGACCTATGATGGCGAATTTCCAGCCACCAACATGCCCACAGGACTCATCTTCAGTCAGAGCGGAAGCAACCAGACCTCGGACCTGGAATTTGTGAACCATGGGTATTATATTGATGGTGAGTACAATCACACCGTCACTGAGCTGGAGCCAGTTGACCCAAGTGTGGCTACGCTTAGTGTTGACAAGGAGAGTGGCGAGTATGTAGATCAAGTGACCGTGACTGTGACCAGTTCGTTCAATAACGCAACCATCGTTTACACCACCGATGGCACTGCCCCCACGGCATCAAGCCCCCGCGCTACAGGAAGCGTTGTCCTCACTTTCAACAAGACCACAACTCTGCGTGCCGGTGTGCTTCACAATGGCGTTGTAAAAAACACTATTATTCGCACCTACAAGATACGATCGAGCCAGGCCCAGCGGTTGCATGCCTTCTTCATTGCACCAGCATCGTGGACTAACACCATTTATTGCTGGGCATGGAACAGCAGCCAGAACTTCACTGGCGGCACTTGGCCAGGAGCTGCTTGCACCCTGGTTGGCAGCAAGCTCTATAATGGACTCGACGTGTGGGAGTGGGATGGTGGCATGGTCGATGACGAACTGCCCACGGGCATCATCTTCAGTAATAATAAGAATCCACAAACTGCTGATTTCAGCTTTGTCAATGGCGCCTTCTACGATGAGAACGGCCTTGTGACGATGAAGACAGGCGATGTGAACCTTGATGGCTCGGTGACAAGTGCCGATGTCACGGTGCTCTATAGCGTGCTGTTGGGCGACGACGACACATGGCGTTTTAATGCCGACGTTGATGGCGATGGGCATATAACATCGGCCGATGTGACGACAGTTTATGATATATTGTTAGGGAACTGAAAAAAAGAACATGAAATTATTTCTTTTTTCAATCGCTTTTTGCTAATTTTGCATGTCAAGTATAATCAACCGAATTATTAACCATAAAATTCTTGTTTTCACATGAAGAAAATTACTACTTTATTAATTGCTATTGCATTAGTGGCCATTAGCGCAAGCGCCACTGTTAATGTTCATGTGCGCACCACTACAGGCGATGTGCCTTACCTCTACGCGTGGGATGGAGCAGGTGTTCAGCTCAATGGCGAGTGGCCTGGTACCATCATGGATGAGACCAGTACAAGCACCACCGATGATGGGCTGGTGTGGTTCACTCAGAGCTTTGATGCCGATGCCATCAACATCATCTTTAACGATGGTAACGATCCTATTATCCAAACAGCCGACATTTGTGGTGTGACTGGTGATGCCTACTATATCTTCGACATTGAAGAGGGCGAGTTTGAGAATGTCACTGGCACTTATGTTGAGATTGAGGGGTTCGACCCAAGCACTCTGCCCGCAAGCGTTGAATTTGTTGAGGGCAAGGAGTTTGCTTATTTCGTAGCCCCCGCCACTTGGACCAATTGCAACGTGTGGGCTTGGAGCAAGACCACAGGTACCAACTTTACCAATAGCAAGGTGTGGCCAGGCGATGCCATCACTCTTGTGGGGAATACCACCAATGGTGCCCCTGTTTTTCAGTGGATTGGCCCCGACATCGTTGAGAATGACCGCCCTGAGGGTATCATCTTCAACAATGGTTCGACCAAGACTGCTGACCTTGAGTATGTGGCAGGTGGTGTTTACGACCTCACTGGCAAGTTGCTCTACACCGTTGAGCAAGGTAGCGTGACACCGGTACCAGGCGACGTTAACGGTGACGGCAAGGTGACTAGTGTTGACATCACAGCCCTCTACAACTGGCTCCTTGATGAGAACGATAGCGCAATCGTTAATGGTGACCAGAATGGAGATGGCAAGATTACATCGGTCGACATCACAATCGTTTACAACATCATGCTGGAAGATTAATCTTGCTGAATGCTAGCAGAGTTTGATTAGGGCGTGACACATCGAGGTGTCACGCCCTAATTGTGTGGTTGTGAGGATGCTGGCGAGGCGCCGCCGCAAGGTGGCTTAGTACTCCATCATGGGTGGTAGATCCTTTGCTTGAGCCACCATCTTCTCAACCTCGACGAGTGCTGGAACGCGGTTCACCAGGTTCTTAGCCTCGTTCACTTCGTTTAGTTTCTTGTGTAGATTCTCGGGCACACGGTTGCGCAGTTCCTTAACAGTGTCGACCCCCGCAGCCTCGAGCAACTCGCTGAATTGTGGGCCCACGCCGTTGATGCGCATCAGGTCGGCATGATTGGTCCATTTAAGGATGAGTTTGCCACTAATGCCAGTTTCTTGCTCGAGCGCCTTGCGCCCTGCAGGCTTGCAGCATTTTTCCAGAATAGAGTCGGTGTCCTTAATTCCGGCAGCAATTAATTTCTCGGCATAAGCATCGCCTACGCCCTCAATGTCAATAATCTTATAAGCCATAAAGCTTGCTGTTTTAAAGTTTATAAATGAAATTGATTATAATTTAGTGGCAAATATAAGAATATTTTTTTCAAAATGCAATGAGTGCGCCGTTTTTTTTGAAATTTGGCGGCGATTTGTGAGTGATGTTTCAACTACAAGCGTGTTAATAATGGCTCATGTGGCTCATGTGGCTCATGTGGCTCATGTGGCTCATCTGACTCATCTGACTCATCTGACTCATCTGACTCATCTGACTCAACTGACTCAAGTGACTCAAGTGACTCAAGTGACTCAAGTGACTCAACTTCCATCTCACCCATCTCATCATCTTCTTTTTCACACACTCTCATTCTTCACCCGTTGCAAAGGTAATGTGTTGATGATGTGAAAAGCAATATTAAAAAAACAGGGTGGTGAGTGGTGATGGTTATTTCAGGTCGTCGGGGGTGATGTCGAATTGTGTGATTTCTTCGCCTGTTGCTTTATTCACGTAGCTCACAGTGATGGTTGCACCCTTGCTCTTGATGGTGGCGTCGCTGGGCTTGGTGCTATTATTGAACTGGGTGATGAACTCAGGCACTTCGTGCTCAACGATGGCCTCGGCGTAGTCTTCCTCGGCCTGGTTGGCAGGCACTTCCACTTGTTTGGTGATTTTCACGGTGTTGGTTGCCGGGTCGTAGGCATATTGCGCTTGTGCATCGGCATGATCTTCGGTGACGGCCTTAGAGAGCTCGTCGACCACTTCTTGGCTAGGAGCAGAGGTTGAATCGGTAGCCAAAGTGGTGGTGTCGCTGATGGAGTCGGTAGTGGACTTGTTGGCACTTGTGGTGCCGTTGCTGTTGCAGCTAGCCAAGGCGATAGCCATGACAGAAATTGCTAATAAAGATAGGTGCTTCATTGTGGGTTATAAGTTTTTTTAGTCGATAATTCTAGTTGCTGTGACAAAGCGGTTGTTGCCGTTGAAGTCGTTATAGAGCTGGATGTTGCTCAGCCCCGCCTGGTGCAGAGTGCTGGTGGTGAGCGATGCCATTGCACGGTTGATTTCAAGATACAGGCGCCCGCCATTCTTGAGTGCTTGGCTGGCATAGGCTGCGATGGCTCGATAGTAGAGCATGGGGTCGGCATCGGGAACGAAGAGGGCACCAGCAGGTTCGTAGTCGAGCACGTTGCGATCCATGCTGTTTTTCTCGCTCATTGTGATGTAAGGTGGGTTGCTCACTATAATGTCCCAAGCCTCGATGGGTGCACGGCTGGTGAGGATGTTGTGCTCGACGAATCGCACCCTTGTGCCCAGAGCCTGTGCATTGTGCTGGGCAACAGCAAGTGCACTTGTGCTCACATCGGTGGCAGTGACCTGTGCAAACTTGAGAGCCCTTGCGAGGGAGATGGCAATGCATCCGCTGCCAGTGCCAATGTCGAGCACGTCAAGGTCGCTGCCTGTGTTCTGGTCGATGATCATGTCGACGAGCTGCTCGGTCTCAGGTCGTGGAATGAGCACTGCAGGAGTCACGGTAAAGTTGTGCCCATGAAAACGAGCCTTTCCCAGGATGTACTGCAGGGGCTCGTGGCGTTGCAAGCGTGCTATTATGTCGTCGAGTCGGCTTGGGAAGAAATCGGGCAACTGGTCGCTATCGCGCATGACGATGTCGACCGGTCGCCATTTCAGCACGTCTTCCATTATCACTCGTGTCATGCTCTCGACCTCACGTGGGTCGTAGAGTGGGTTTAGCGCATTGCGCAACCGTTGTATTGCTTCGCGTGTAGTCATTGTGGCTTGATGATTAGTTTTCACTGACGAAATTACTAAAAATATTGAAACAATTAGAAAAAATGTGCATAAAAATTTGCAATAATGATATTTTGTGTAAATTTGCAAAAATATCACAAGAAACACAAAACAGAATAAAGCACATATAAATGTTCAATAAATCACACCTGATGGAAATGCTCGATGAGGGCAAGCAATCCACACCATTATATTACTATGACATGGAGCTGCTGCGAAGCACGCTCAATGCTGTTAAGCAGGAGATTGCCGGAGAGCCGTTTGTGGTTCACTATGCAGTGAAGGCCAATGGCAATCCTGTAATTCTCAAGGAGATACAACGCTCGGGACTTGGCGCTGACCTAGTGAGCGGCAATGAGATTGTGGCAGCCGCCGAGGCAGGTTTTGCCCCATCGATGATGGCCTATGCTGGTGTGGGAAAGACCGACCGTGAGATAGAGATTGGTGTCGACAAGGGGATTTATTGCTTTAATGTGGAGAGCGAACCCGAGATGGAGGTGATAAATGAGATTGCCACCCGCATGGGCAAGACTGCTGGCATCGCTATCAGAGTGAATCCCGACATCGATGCTCACACTCACCGCTACATCACCACTGGAACTGTGGCCAATAAATTTGGCATAGACCTACCTCGCCTTGACGATGCTGTTGACCTGGCGTTGAGCCTTCCCCACCTGCACTTGCGTGGACTGCATTTCCACATTGGTTCGCAGGTGACAACCATGCAGCCCTATGCATTGCTGTGCGACAGGATAAACCACTTGCTCGACCACTATGAGCAGCGCGGTGTTAACTTCGAGATGATTGATGCAGGAGGGGGCTTAGGTATTGACTACGGTAATCCCGATGATAATCCCATCGCGGCATTTCATGATTTTTTCCAGGTGTTCAAGAGAGGTCTAAACCTGCGTCCAGGGCAGAAAGTTCACTTCGAGTTAGGGCGATCGATAGTGGCTCAGTGCGGTTCGTTGATATCAAAGGTGGTGTTTGTGAAGGAAAACAGCGCAAAGCGGTTTGTGATACTAGATGCAGGCATGACCGACCTGATAAGGCCTGCGCTCTACACGTCGCATCACAAGATTGAGAATCTCACTTCGCAGGAGCAAGAGAGTGTGGCCTATGATGTGGTGGGTCCCATCTGCGAGTCGAGCGACGTGTTTGCCCACGACGAACTGTTACCCGTCACCCGCCGTGGCGATGTCGTTGCAATTCGCTCGGCTGGAGCCTATGGGGAGTCGATGGCCAGCCGCTACAACATGCGTTCGTTGCCATCGAGCGTCTTCTCGCATTGATGTTGCTCAATTGCTTATTACTCGATAGCCTCGACTAAGAAGGTGACAGGGCGGAACCCGTCGTTGCACGAAAGCATGGCACTGTGTGGATTTTTCATCCAGTTGCCGAAGAAGTGACCACCGCCTTGTGCCAGCTGGCGCACAAATGGCAGCAATGTTTCCCATGCGCTATCGCACATGCCATCGGGCCTGTTGCAGTTTTCAACGATGAAAGTGCGCCCCAGTGTCATGTCGCAAGCATTATCCATTGGTCTCTCATATTGCTCGATGAGGTCGTTGTAGCATGCCATGCGCATCACGGTGATTTTTACTTTTTTCATGATTGGGTGCTATTAATGGCTGCAAAATTATAGTATGATTTGTCAAAATGCAAATTACTTGTGTTTAAGTAGTGAAATTTTTTGCGTGAAGTTTTGAAAGTTTTCAAGAAATGCGCTACCTTTGTATGATTTTAGATTATAGTTTGTAACTAATATACTTTCTAAATTATGTTTATCATTGGTATAGCAGGCGGCACCGGATCGGGTAAGACAACGGTGGTGCGCAAAATCATGGAACGCCTTCCTAAAGGTGAAGTGGGAATTATATCACAGGACTCTTATTATAAGGACTCGAGTCATGTGCCTGTTGAGGACCGTCAGAAGATCAATTTCGACGAGCCTGCTGCATTTGATTGGAACCTGCTGCTTGAACACTTGAAGATGCTCAAGCAAGGCAAGGCCATTGAGATGCCCACCTACAGTTATCTAACTTGCACTCGTCAGAAGGAGACCGTTCATATGGAGCCTCACGATGTAGTCCTTATCGAGGGAATCTTGGTGATGAGCGATCCACGCCTGAGAAAGATGATGGATATCAAGGTGTTTGTTGATGCCGATGGCGACGACCGCCTTATCCGTGTTATCTCGCGCGACTGTATCGAGCGTGGCCGCACCGCTCAGGAGGTTATCGACCGCTACCAGCAAGTTCTCAAGCCTATGCACTTGATGCACATTGAGCCATGCAAGCGCTTTGTCGATATCATCGTTCCCGAGGGTGGTCACAATGAGGTTGCCATCAACCTGCTTACCGACTATATCAAGTCAAGGCTCAACATGAAGAAGTAGAGACTTGCTTGGTGTGTGATAGGTATTTGTGATGAATTGGAAATTGGTGCTTGAGCCAATTTCTAAGACACTAACATTTCCCTTTTAGGTGAACTTTTTTGAAACTAAGATTGTTATGAAATTTTTCCACAATAGCGACAAGGAGCAGCAGGAAAAATCGGTGGTTCTCAACGAGGAGCCCACTGAAGGCAGCGCTTTGGCAAGTGACAGCGATAAAATTACCGAAGTCACCGACAAGGTTGTCGATATGCTCAAGCATGCTGGCGATGCTGGTGAGCTTGTTTTGCAGACCGATAACCTGGTGAAGAAGTATCGCCAACGCACTGTTGCCAACCATGTGTCGATCAATGTGCGACAGGGCGAGATTGTGGGACTGCTTGGGCCTAATGGTGCAGGTAAGACCACAACCTTCTACATGACCACTGGACTGGTGACTCCCAATGAAGGTCGCGTATATATTAATAATGTGGAGATAACGAAGTTGCCGGTCTATAAGCGTGCTCAGTTGGGAATTGGCTATCTGCCTCAGGAAGCCTCGGTGTTTCGCAAACTCACTGTTGAGAATAACATTCGCACCGTGCTTGAGATGACGAATACCACACCAGAATATCAACGAGACAAACTTGAAGAACTCATTGCTGAGTTCCACCTTGAAAAAGTGCGCAAGAACTTGGGTGACCGCCTGAGTGGTGGCGAGCGCCGCCGCACCGAGATTGCTCGATGCTTGGCCATCAACCCGCGCTTTATCATGCTCGATGAGCCATTTGCAGGAGTTGACCCTATAGCAGTTGAGGATATTCAGAGCATCGTGTATAGCCTGAAGCACAAGAATATAGGCATCTTGATTACAGACCATAATGCCCCCGAAACCCTGAGCATCACCGACCGCGCCTATCTGCTCTTTGAGGGAAAAATCCTGTTTCAGGGCACGAGCGAAGAACTTGCCGAAAATCCGGTGGTTCGCGAGAAATACTTGGGTCGCAACTTCGTGTTCCGTCGCAAGAAATTTAAAGAGACTATAGATTAAGCGTTACTCACTGCTGGACGTGGGCAATGCCTAAAATGCGAATAATAACCATAAGTTTAACACAATAACTAATTAATGATTATGAAGAAATTGTTTTGCATTGTTGCACTTGCGGGAATAACATTGACCGCATCATCACAGGCTCTGTTGAAGCTCAGTTCTTACAACGGCACATCGCTTGCCCGCTACGAGGGCCAGCGCTGCGATGTGACTATGGACCGATACATGTTCACTGGCTGGAACACCATTTCACTGCCCTTCGGCATGACCGAGCAGGAGATTGACGACACGTTTGGGCAGGGTGTGAAGCTTGAACGCCTTGTGGGCGTGTCGCAACAGGGCACCGAGATTGTGTTGAGTTTCCAGGACTGCAAGGCCGAGGGTATTAAGGCCAACACTCCCTACATCATGTACTATCCTGGCGAGGCAGGAAATAAGAAATTGCGTGCCAATGCACTGCTTGCCAGCAAGGAGTCGAAGATTACAATGACCACTGGCGGCGGCGTGGAGGTGACAATGCATGGCGCAGCCATGAAGACCGATGGTAAGGACCTCTATGGTATCCTCGCCATTAACAATGTTGATGCTAATTTCACACGCATCGACAACGAAAAGTCGTTCTTCTATGCTACTCGCTGCTACATCACCATTTCAGGAAATCAGCAGTTCACATTGACTGCCAACCACCTGGCAAAGGGTGAAGTTACCAGCATCAGCGACATTGCTGCCGCAAGCGACATCGTTGACGTGTACAATGTGTTAGGCGTGCGAGTTGCTCATGGCATTAAGGCCTCACAGGTTAACAATCTGGAGCCCAATATCTACATCGTGAACGGTCGCAAAGTGCTCGTGAGATGAGGTGGTGGCTATCGTTGTGATTAGTGCTACACAAACTCTACAGGCAGCATCTCGGTTAAGGGGTGCTGCTTGCCATTTATTAGCCAGGTGAAGGAGTATCCCTCGTAGTCGCGCGGGATTCTTATCTTGTCGACACGGTGCCACTGCGGCTTCCCATAGTCGCTTGATGCACCGCTGAGCTCAACTTGTTGAGCCAAGTGGTTCACTTGCCAGTAGCCACCACCCAGGCACACGTCGCCATGTTCAATGAGGTGACGATGCAAGGTGACCATCCCAAGCCTGATGAAGCCATCTTGGGTTAATATGAATTTGGGATAAGCCATTAGAAACTAATCGGTGATGAGAGTGCCCAGAGCGCTGCGGTTGAAGGTGTTCTTTACCCACACTGGGATGTGCTTCTCGGCCATGGGCTTGATGGTTGGGGCATAGATGACCTTTGCGCCCTTGTCGCACATTTCTTGGGCTTGCGCGTAGGTCATCTGCTTGATTACTGTGGCATTGGGGTCAACCTTAGGGTCGGCGGTCATGAAGCCATCTACATCGGTCCATATCTCCAGGCTCGAGGCATTGATGGCGCTTGCCACAATGGCTGCAGTGTAGTCGCTACCGCCGCGTCCCAGATTGGAAATGCGACGGCTCTTGCTGTCTCGCGAAATGAATCCCCCCATCACAGCCACTTTGCCCTTGAAGACACCCAGCGTCTTGGCAATTGCTGCATTAGTGGCTTGGATGTCGCACTTGTGGTCGTTGCTTCTAATAATCTCGAGCGAGTTGAAATGTGTTGCATTGTCGATGATTTGGCTAATGATAAGCGACGACAGGCGCTCACCATAGCTCACCACCTCCTCGATATCGCTCTCGGTGAGCTCCTCGCTCTGTGAGATGTCGGTGTAAGCGTTGCTCAACTCATAGAAAAGTGCCCGCACGCGATTGAGAGCATCGTCAATCTTGTCGCCATCGATGAGGGTGTTCATGATGTCGCTGTGGCGCGTTGTCACGTCCTGCACGATGCGATAGGCTGCAATGTCGTTTTTTGCCGCCATGTTAGCAGCTTTGATAAGAGTGTCGGTGAGGCCTCCGAGAGCCGAAACCACCACGATTACAGGTTCTTCTTGATGCTCGACGATGTGCTTGACATTGCGCAGCGCTTCAACAGTTCCCACCGAAGTTCCTCCAAATTTAAGTACTTTCATGAGTGTAACGCAATTTTTAAGTGTGTAAAGGTAGTACTTTTTCTTGACATAGTGGTGAAAAATGTTGTAAAAATTGCGATTATTGCCTATTTTTGCGAGCGAAATGGAAGATTTGGACATTGACATATTCAATTTGCTTGATTCCCAGCCTGAGCCCTCGCGGGGGTCGCTGCTTGTTGCCAAGCCCACAGTTGAGGATTTGTGCTTCAAGCGCAGCGTCACGATACTCGTTGACAACGATGCCGAGGGGTCGATGGGCGTTATCATTAATAAGCCAACGCGTTACAGTCTTAATGACCTCATGCCCGAGCTCAAGTGTGGCGAGCAGTTGCCCCTCTACTTGGGTGGTCCTGTGGGGACCAATATGTTGTTTTTCCTGCACACACTGGGAGCCGACGCCATTCCTGAGAGTGTGCAACTGGCACAAGGTGTGTACTTTGGTGGCAACTTCGACGTTCTCAAGATGTTCCTTGAGAGTGGTGAGCCTATAGGTAGCAAGGTAAAGTTCATGGTGGGCTACAGTGGTTGGGCTGCTGGTCAGCTTGCCGGCGAAGTGAAGCGTCATGACTGGGCAGTGCTAAAGGATAAGGCAGGTGAGCTGGTGTTTGACACTGGCGGCGACGACATTTGGGATAAAGCCGTTGCCACCTTTGGCGACCAATATCGCATGTGGGCTGCTTGGCCCGACGATGTGTCGATGAACTGACGAGGTGAATTAGTAAGGATTGCTATTACACCTAATCTTATAAGGAAATTTCACACAAATAAAAAATAATTTATTACAAGCAATAACACATCATTATGAAAACACTCACATCATGCCTTGTTGCAGCTGGGGCATTAGCACTAATTATGCCATCGTGCAATGGGTCGGTCACAGTTAACGAGAAAGCTTCGGTGGCAGTAACAACTCATGACTCGGTGAGTAGCGACACAATGCCTGCTGCCGATGTGCCCGATGAGTTCTTCGGTGCAAAATTAGGTGCTACTCGCGATGAAGTTATAAGTAGGTTTGCTGCCAATGGGCTTACTATGCTCAATGACATCAGTGACGACGATGAGTTGAAATTCCATGCCACTGAGGGCGAGGACTTCGAGTTCGGAGGATTGAAATGGACCATGCTAAATGTGGACTTTGATGGCGACCGATTTGAGGGCCTCATGTTCTATAATGAGTTCCCCGACAAGCCCTCGGCGATGAAGGCCTATGATGAGATAGTGGGCACTATGTCGCGGCAATACAAGCTCGTAGAGCAGGTGCCCGAGGACTCGACAGTGTATGCGACAAAGATGATTTATGGCACCAACAACTGCAATGCGGCGCTGGGTTGCTACAAATATGAGTCGATCGACAAGCGAATGCTTTACTCTGCGTCACTCACATTCTTCGAGGCCGACGATAATAACTGATTTAAAAAATCAGCTGCATCACTTCCACATCATGGCGCTCGGTGCCGTGGTTGATCCATTGCACAAGATGCCCTGTGGTGACGAAGCCGTGCTTCTTGAGCAATGCCGCACAGGCTGTGTTGTCGACAGGAACGAGAGTGTAGAGCTGGAACAGTCCCAAATAGTCGCGCACGTAGCCCTTGATAAGCTTGAGGGCCTCGCTGCCGTAGCCTTTTCCTTGATGGGCATGGTCGATTAAGATTCCCATCTCGGCTCGGTTGTTGAACGGGTCGAAATTGGTGAGGTCGATTGTGCCAATGGCCTCGCCGGTGGCTGTGAGAGTTATCATCAGTCGCAGCTGGCGAGTGTTGTAGAAGTCGCTGTCGTAGTTCTGGAGGTACTGCCACAGGTAGCTCTTGGGCGATGGCGCCATGATGTTGCTCACCGTCCACAGCCTCGTGTCGTTCTCCCATCGGTAGAGCACATCGAGGTCGGTGGCCTCGAGCGACCGCAGCGTCACAATGTCGTTAGATATTATCTTTTTCATAGATGTGTTTATTCAACTTTGCAAATTTAGTGATAATAATTTTGTGGCATTGCTTTTTTTACAGTAAATTTGGAGCACTTTTTGAAAAATAAAGAAAAACCAATACTATGGGACTAATAATAGGAATAGATGTGGGTGGCAGCACCACCAAGATTGTGGGCCTGAACAATGGCCAGATACTCTCGCCAATGTTCATCACCGCTGCCGACCCCATTACATCGCTCTTTGGGGCGTTTGGTAAATACCTCTACGATAACGATATTACACTTGCCGACATTGAGCACGTGATGCTCACAGGAGTGGGTAGCTCGGGTGTGACAACTCCCATCTATGGGCTTCCCACCAGCAAAGCCGACGAGTTCCAGGCCGATGGCCTGGGCGCTCGCTTCGATAGCGGCCTTGACCAGCTCACTGTGGTGTCGATGGGTACTGGCACTACACTGGTGAGTGTTGATGGCGACAATATTCGGCACCTGGGCGGCATTGGAATAGGTGGCGGCACCCTCATGGGGCTTGCCCACCTGCTGCTCAAGACCGACCACGTGAGCGACGTGATTGAGATGGCGAGCACTGGCGATATTACGCATATTAATCTGCAAATCAAGGACATCTGCAAGACCGACCTTGAGGGGTTGCCATTGCATGCCACGGCATCGCTCTTTGGGAAGGTGCGGCAAACTACACCCAGCGACCATGATGTGGCACTTGGCATCATTTGCATGGTGCTTGAGTCGATAGGCTCGGCAGCAGTGCTGTCGAAGCTCAACACTGGTGTGAAGGACTTTGTGCTCATTGGCAATCTCACTCGCTTGCCGCAGTGCACAGTGGTGTTCCCTCGCATCGAGGAAATATATGGTGTTAAGTTCCACATTCCTGCCCATGCCGAGTTCTGCACCGCTCTGGGTGCAGCCTTGGCCTACAGTAAGGCCTGAAACGGCAAGTGATTAAGAATATTAAGATAGGGAAAAATATTATCATAAAGTGTACGATCGAGAATTTACTCCAGCAATGATCACCCACTTGGGTGAGAATGAGGTTTTCGTTTTTGGGAGCAACCTGGCTGGCATGCACGCTGGTGGCGCTGCCCGAGTGGCTGTGAATAAGTTTGGCGCCGTGTGGGGCCAGGGCGTGGGCATGCAGGGCCAAAGCTATGCCATTCCTACGATGCAAGGTGGTGTCGAAACCATCAGGCCTTATGTTGACGAATTCATCGCCTATGCTTCGCAGCATCCTGAGCTAAAGTTTCTTGTCACTCCAATAGGTTGTGGCATAGCAGGTTTCACAGCGCGAGAAATTGCGCCTCTCTTCGCTGAGGCTCTGCCCCTAAGGAATGTGATACTTCCTCGCGACTTTGTTGAAACCTTATAGTATCTTTTTTATGTAATAAATAGTCTTTTTTTGCGTTCTATTAATATATAGAACGGTTTTTCTATTGCACCTTTGTTGGAAATATCAAGCAACTCTATGAAGATAACATTCTTAGTGCCACCAGTACTTGACGGACAGCGACCAGCCGAGCGCTCGGCTGGGTGTACGAGAGTGGTGTACTTTGCTCCAAATATATATGAACTCACGGTGATTGGCGTGGTTGAAGCTTTGAAGATGGGCGATGTGGCCTATGAGGACTTTGTGTTCTACAAAAAAAGCGAAGAGGACTATCGCCAATTCCTTTCAACCGATAACAGCGATATTTACTGCATCTGGACGGTGAACCTCTCGATTGAGAGCGACTTGATGGCTATCGACACCTTGCTGAAGATGCGGCCCGAGTCGCGCATCATCCTCATGGGTCCAGGGCCGTCTTATTTCATTGAGAAGTGCCTTGTGGACAAGCGCATAGTGATTGTGCGCGGCGAGCCCGAGGCTACTATCGTGGAATTGCTGCATGCGCTCAACGAGGACAAGCCACTTGACGGCATTTTGGGCATTTCCTGGATCAATAGTGATGGCAAGGTGGTGAACAATGGCTTTAGGCCTTTGATTGGCGACCTTGACGCATTGCCACTGCCAGCACGCCACTTCATTGCCGAGCGCCGCTATCATAATCCCAAAATCAAGCGGTCGGGCTACACCACAGCTTTCACATCGCGCAACTGTCCTTATCACTGCATCTACTGCGTGCCCAGCTCGCTTACCTTTGCCCGCGAGATTGAGAACAAGCGCTTCACTGGCCGCAAGCCCACTATCTCTTACCGCACTGCCGAGAGTGTGGACCGTGAGATGGCAATACTGCATGAGCAGGGCTATAAGGCCGTGGGATTCATGGACGATAACTTCATATGGAATGAGGAGCGCACTCGATTGATGTGCGAGATAATGAAGAAATATGAGATGCTGTGGGGATGCCAGGCCCGAGTTGATGCTATTACCGAGCCCATTGCTAAGATGCTGGGAGAGAGTGGATGCCAATATGTGGACCTGGGTGTGGAGTCGTTTAACGACGACATCCTCAAGTACGTGCGCAAGGGCATCACCACCGAGCAAATCTATGAGGCCATTCGCCTGCTCAAGAAATATAAGGTGCCAGTAAAGCTGAATGTGCTCATTGGCAGCAGCCCACTTGAGACTAAAGAGACACTGCGTCACACCCTCAAGGAGGCAAAGAAATTGAAGGTCGACCAGGTGATGTTTAATATTGTTTCGCCATTCCCCGGCACCGAGTTCTATAAATTGTGCAAGGAGAACAACTGGTTGTCGACACCCGACTATGTGCCCACCGACGTGCAGCGTGAGTCGATTCTGAACCTGCCCAACATCTCCTCGCATGAGATGGAGAAGATACTCTTCAAGAACAATGTGAGCTATTTCCTGTCGTGGAATTTCATTTCCACTCAGCTCAAGCGATTCACCAGCTGGAGTGAATTTGTGCATGCTGCTCGTGCCCTGAAGATTAAGCTGTTTGGCTAAATGAAGCGGTTGTCAATCATAATTATAACCTATAATGGGATTGGCTTCTTGACACGATGCCTGGCATCGCTCGCTACATTCATTGCCGAGCCATCATGCGAGGTGATAATTGTTGACAACTACTCGACCGATGGCACGCTCGATTTCCTGAGTGAGCATTACCCACAACTGAAGCTCATCCTCAATAGCGAGAATCGTGGCGTGGCAGCTGCGCGCAACCAGGGCATCGAGGTGGCTCAGGGCGAGAAACTGCTACTGCTCGACAACGACACCGAGGCCAATGATGCGGCAATCAACGCCATGTGCGACTATCTCGATGCGCACCCCGAGGTGGGGCTGTGCGCTTGCCGCCTCGTCGACAAGGAGGGCGAGGTGCAAGACAGCTGCAAGCCCTACCCAGGCCTAATGATTAAGGTGCGTAACGTGTTGGGAATTGGCAATAAGATGCGCTATGTGCCCAATGACGATGGCGTCATCGAGCCAGTGTATGTGATTGGTGCTTGCCAGATGTTTCCTCGCAAAGTGGCAGAAAAAGTGGGCGTGCTCGACGAGCACATCTTCTATGGCCCCGAGGATGCCGACTGGTGCCTGCGCATTGAGCAAGCGGGCTGGCGCATCCACTGCCTGAACAACTACACCATTGTGCACGACTATCGGCGCTCAACGCGTCGCAGCCCATTCTCTCGCTTGGGGCGCCTCCACGCCAAGGCTCTGCTCTATTTCTACTGGAAACACAAGCGATTATTTTAAAACATTTAGAGCGCAACCCGTCACCGTTATGAGTTTATTGTTATTATTGCCGCTGCTATTTTTTTGCCACTTCCTGGCTGATTTCTGTTTTACTACTCCCACCATGCTCGAGGCCAAAGCCACAGGCAAGAGATGGTGGCACATTGCATGGCATGCCGCGGTGCATGCCACACTCATGGGTGCAGTGCTGATGGGGATAATGGTTCCTCTCTATGGTGTCTCAATAAAAGCTTGCTTGTTGCTGATGGCTTTTGAACTTGTCACTCATTTTATAATTGACTATGCCAAGGGATGGACCGCTCGCACATTCCCTCGTTATGCCGACCCTGCCCATAAGCCCTATTGGGTGCTCTATGGACTAGATCAACTGCTGCATCAGTTGGTCATTCTTGCGATTGTTGCTCTAACGGCTTTTTTCTCCCAATATCCCGTTTTGTGACGGTTCATCGCCATTGCCCTGAGGCGCCTGTTGTTGCTTGAGGCGCTTGCGGTAGGCCTCAAGATACTGATGCTGGCGATGACGGCGTGCGGCTTCTTTCTTTGCCTTCGCCTTCAGGTAGTCGTTATAGTGGTTTTCAACGTAGTTGTCGGCCATAGTCAGATTTCAGATTTCAGTTGTTAATCTCGGGCGAAGGAATCGCTGAAAAGGGTGCGGTTTTGGATTGAGCGGCCCAGCGTTAGTTCGTCGGTATATTCTATCTCGTTGCCCACACTCACGCCGCGTGCCAGGATTGTGATTTTCACGTCGGGGTAGGGCGCGAGTTTGCGGTAGATGTAGAAATTGGTGGTGTCGCCCTCCATGGTTGCACTCAGCGCGAGGATTACCTCGCGCACTTCGCCACTTTTTACGCGCTCAACCAGGCTGTCAATCTCAATGTCTTGAGGGCCGATGCCATCCATGGGCGAAATGAGCCCTCCCAGCACATGGTAGAGGCCGTGGTGCTGACCTGTGTTCTCGATGATCATGACGTCCTTCACGTTCTCAACCACACACACTGTGCTGCGGTCACGCGAGGGATTGGAGCAGATGGGGCACACCTCGCTCTCGCTGATGTTGTGACACACCCGACAATATCGAATTTCCTTGCGCAACTTGATGATGCTCTCGCCAAATCGCGTGGCCACGTCCTCTTGCTGCTTTAGCAGGTAGAGAACGAGGCGTAGGGCGGTTTTGCGGCCAATGCCAGGCAACTGGGCAAACTCGCTCACGGCGTTCTCGAGTAGTGTAGAAGCAAATTCCTGTTCCATAGTGCAAAGTTAGTGCAAACCGAGTGAAATGCAAAATGAAAAGTGAAAGATTTTCATTTTCATATCGGATGTGCAGCCTAATTTATCTAACGTTACACAAAAAAACATTAAATAGCAAAGTCGCAATTTGTATAGATGAAAAAAATAGTGTACCTTTGAAATTTAAATAACCATAAGCTGAAATGACAATACAATGGATACCCCTCATCACGTTGCTGGTCGTTAACTTCGTTCTCGACCTGTGGCTCTATCGCAAGTTCAGGCGCAGTGAGCACTGGCCCCGCCTTAAGAGTGGTGCGCATGCTGTGCTCTCGCTAGTGCTGCTGGGAGTGATAGTGGCAGTGATAGCAACGCCCAAGAAGGAGTGTGACGACTCGACATTCGTGGGCGTTATGTGGGCAATTTTTACTTATTACGCATTCTATGTGCCTCGTTATCTTGCGGCAATGGTGTGGGTGCCCACTCACCTTAAGCGATGTGGGCCACGAGTGCGCAAGTGTGGCGCTGTGGTGGCCACTGTGGTGGGAGTTGCGGCATTCCTGTTCATGTGGTCAGGAGGTTTCTTTACTACCTATCGTATTAATGTGAATAGGGTGGAACTTGAGTTTGAGAACCTGCCACTGGAGTTCGACGGCTACCGCATTGCACAGTTTAGCGACACCCATTTGGTCACTTATGGTAGAAACACACGATTTATAGATTTTTGTGTCGACAGCATCAACTCCCTGAAGCCCGACCTGATTTGCTTCACTGGCGACCTTGTGAGCCGACATTCGGGGGAGGCAAAGCCTTTTAAGGAAACTCTCTCAAGACTCCATGCCCCCGATGGAGTGTTGTCGGTGCTTGGCAACCATGACGACGGCCACTACAAGGCGTGGCCCTCGGAGCAGGCTCGGCAGGCCGACATGCAAGCACTCATCAAGCTGCAAGAAGAGATGGGCTGGAAAGTGCTTGTTGATGACCACATTATCCTTCGTCGCGATTCAAGCGAGATGGCTGTGATAGGCACCAGTTGCTTCTTGGGATGGCCTTTTCCACGATATGGCTATCTCGACAGTGCCTATGCCAGCTACAACGACAATCGCTTTAAAATACTGCTGCAGCATTCACCCGAAGAGTGGAAGAAAGATTGGGCTTATCAAAGACGCATCACTATGTTGCGACTCGTGGACAAGGTGGACCTTATGCTCTCGGGCCACACCCATGCCATGCAGTGCATGTTCACGCTCTTTGGACACAAATTCTCGCCCGCGGGCCTCGTGAACGATTACTGGGGCGGACTCTACACCGAGGGCGACCACAAGCTCTATGTCAACATAGGCGTTGGCATGGTGGGCATTCCCGATAGGCTGGGCAGTGCCTATCCCGAGATTACTCTGATAACTCTCAAGCGGCGAGGCCCCTGCCTCGTAGATGAAAATGGGCAGAGAATCCCATCGGTGATGCCTCCCAAGCAAAACCCATAGCAAAAACTCATAACTCAAAAAAATGGCAGATAAAATTTCAACACTCATTTCGCAAGAGCTTGACATTCCCTTGAACCAGGTGTCGAGCACGGTGTCACTACTGCGCGACGATAACAGCATTCCATTCATCAGTCGTTACCGCAAGGAGGTGACTGGTAACCTCGATGAAACGCAAATTCAGTCGATTGATGCTCGCATGGCTTACTACGACGAGCTGCAGAAGCGCAAGTCGACTATTCTCAAGACCATCGAGTCGCAGGAGAAACTCACCGATGAGCTTGCGGCACGCATCCTTAACTGCTGGGATGCTACTGAACTGGAGGACATTTACTTGCCTTACAAGCCCAAGCGCCGCACCCGTGCGCAGATGGCTCGTGAGAAAGGGCTTGAGCCACTTGCCAAGATGATCATGGCTCAAAAGGGTGGCGACGTGGCGCAGATGGCGTCGCGCTTTGTCGACGGTGACAAGGTTCCCAGCAGCGACGATGCCATTGATGGCGCTCTCGACATTATCGCCGAGTGGGTGAGTGAGAACCAGACGGTGCGCAACAGCGTGCGCCGCTCGTTCCGTTACGATGCTGTGCTCAATTGTAGTGTGGTGAAAGGCAAGGAGATAGAAGGGCGCAACTATGAGTTCTACTACGACTTCTCCAAGCCGCTGAAGCACATTTCGTCGCACCAGCTGCTGGCAATTCGCCGTGGAGAGAAAGAAGGCTACCTGAAGGTGAGCATCGATATTAATGGTGGCCGAGCTGTCGACAACGTGTGCCGCATTGTGGTGCGAGGCAAGGGCGAGACATCGCAGCTGGTTGAGGAGGCGGCGAGCGACAGCTTCGACCGACTCATAAAACCATCGATTGAGAATGAGTTTGCGGCTTTGTCGAAGGAGCGTGCCGATGCCGAGGCCATTGAGATGTTTGCCCAGAATGTGCGGCAGTTGCTTTTTGCGCCTCCATTGGGCCACAAGCGCATCCTTGCCGTCGACCCTGGTTTCCGCACCGGGTGCAAGGTGGTGTGCCTTGATGAGAATGGCAACCTGCTGCACAACGATGTGATATATCCCACAGCGCCAAACTACGACATAGAGGGTGCAACCAAGAAGATTCACAACCTTGTTGAGACCTACAAGATTGATGCCATTGCCCTGGGCAACGGCACAGCAAGCCGTGAGACCGAAAAGTTCCTGAAGCGCATCCGTTATCACCGCGACATCAACGTGTTTGTGGTGAGCGAGAACGGTGCCTCAATCTATAGTGCCAGCAAGATTGCGCGCGATGAGTTCCCCGATAAGGACGTGACAGTGCGCGGTGCCGTGTCGATAGGCCGGCGATTGCTCGACCCGCTTGCCGAGCTGGTGAAAATCGACCCCAAGTCGATAGGTGTGGGGCAATATCAGCACGATGTTGACCAGGCGAAGCTCAAGGAGGCATTGCAGTACACTGTGGAGAGCTGTGTCAATAGTGTGGGAGTGAACCTCAACACAGCAAGCAAGGAACTGCTCACCTACGTGTCGGGCCTTGGTCCTGCGCTGGCGCAGAACATAGTTGACTACCGTGCCGAGAATGGCGACTTCCACTCTCGCGCCGAGCTCCTTAAGGTGCCAAAATTAGGTCCAAAAACCTTCACTCAGGCTGCTGGATTCCTGCGAGTGCCCGAGAGTGATAACCCACTCGACAACAGTGCAGTGCACCCCGAGCGATATGACCTGGTGACCAAGATGGCTCGCGACTGCAATTGCACCGTCGAGGAGTTGATAAAGAGCAAGGAAAAGCGCAACCTCATCGACATCAAGCGCTACATCTCGCGTGAGGTGGGTGAGCTCACGCTTGTCGACATCATGCGCGAGCTCGAGAAACCCGGCCGCGACCCCCGCAGCGAGGTCAAGGCGATGGAGTTTGACGAGAGTGTGCACGAGATTACCGACCTCAAGCCTGGCATGGAACTGCCTGGCATTGTGACCAATATCACGCAGTTTGGAGCATTTGTCGACGTGGGTGTTCACAAGGAGGGCCTGGTGCATGTGTCGCAGCTAAGCGACAAGCGGGTGGAGAATCCTGCCAAGGCGGTGAAGCTCAACCAGCACGTGCGCGTGCGTGTGGTCTCGGTCGACCTTGAGCGTAAGCGCATAGCCCTGTCGATGAAGGGTGTGAAGCAGCCTTAATGCTTTGCCCTTGCAATGCTGCTATCACAGTGTAAAGTGGCTTAATATTAAGTGTAACAATATCGTAACTGTAATTATTTCCTCAATAGGGTCATCAAAAATAACTTTGCATAGATTTTTAAATAAGTATAGTTTTTTGTTGACAAAATGGGTAATACATCTAATTACTTGATGCTTGCTTTTGAGCTACTTGGGTCGCTCGGACTACTTATTTTCGGGATGAAAATGATGAGTGACTCACTTCAGAAGATGGCAGGGCCACAACTGCGAAATCTGCTTGGAACCATAACATCTAATCGCTTTTCGGGCATCCTTGTGGGAACGTTTATTACGTGTGCAGTGCAATCATCGTCGGCCACGACGGTGATGACTGTTTCGTTTGTGAGCGCCGGACTGCTTACGCTATCGCAGGCAATCTCGGTGATCATGGGAGCCAACATTGGCACCACGTTCACGGCATGGATCATGTCGCTCGGTTACAATGTCGACCTCACGGTGGTAGTGTTTCCAGCGTTCTTTTTCGGCTTGCTGCTCATCTACAACAAGCGATTCAGGATGGCTGGTGACTTGCTCTACGGCACGGCATTTGTGTTCTTCTCGCTGGTGCTGCTTAGCGCCACTGGCAAGTCGATGAACCTTGAGAACAATCCCGATGTGATAGCATTTTTCTCGTCGTTCGACACGAGCAGCTACCTCACGATATTGATATTCCTTGCCATCGGCACCGTTATCACCTGCATAGTGCAGTCGTCGGCAGCGGTGATGGCAATTACCATATTGCTGTGCTCCACAGGTGTGCTGCCCATTCACATGGGCATAGCACTTGTGATGGGCGAGAACATTGGAACTACTGCTACAGCCAACATTGTGGCGCTTGGAGCTGGCACTCAGGCACGGCGTGCTGCGCTTGCCCACCTGCTCTTCAACGTGTTTGGCGTCATTTGGGTGCTGTGCGTGTTCTACCCCTTTGTCGACCTGGTGTGCTCAATAGCGGGCTACAATCAGGCCGAGCCCATCCAAGCCTCAAGCATCCCATTTGTGCTTGCAGTGTTCCACACTTGCTTTAACGTTGCTAATACTATAATCCTTGTGGGATTTGTGCCGCAACTTGAGAAACTGGTGTGCTGGCTGCTGCCACAACGTGAGGAGCCGCAGGCCGAGAAGGGCTATAAGTTCAAGTATCTGAAATCGAGTCTGATGCAGACACCAGAAATCTCGGTGATTCAGGCTCAGCGTGAGACGGTTCACTTTGCACTCAAGACGCAAGACATGTTTGCACTGGTGCGGCAATTGCTCAATGAGAAAAAGCCGGCTAAGTGGGAAGAGTTGTATAACAAGATTGAGCAGCAAGAAGACGAATCCGACCAAATTGAAATTGGCATTGCACGCTACCTGGGCAGCATCAGCGATGACCACCTCTCGAACGAGACCAAGAACCTGGTTCGCACCATGTTGCGCGAAATCAGCGAGATTGAGAGCATTTGCGACTCGTGCTACAACATGGCCCGTATTCTCAAGAGGCAAAAGGAGAGCGGTCTTGACTTCGTGCCCGACCAGTATCACCAGCTGCAGGCGATGACCATCTTCACTGGCGATGCCATCACGCAGATGAACACCGTGATGAGCTCGAGGCTTGAGGATCATAGCATCGACGAGTCCTATCGCATTGAGAACATGATAAATATCATGTGCAAGCGACTCAAGGAGGACAACATCAAGGCGGTGAACGCACATCAGTATGACTACTCGGTGGGCACCATGTACACCGACTTTGTGAAAGAGTGCGAAAAGCTTGGCGACTATGTTATTAACGTGATGCAGGCTCGATTTGGGAAATAATTGCTATCTTTGGAAAAAATCTTAATTAATCATGAATGAGTATTCAATTTTGGTTGTTGACGACGATGTTGACTTGTGTGAGATACTGAGTTTCAATCTTGAGCGTCAGGGTTATAAGGTGCAGGTGGCCCACTCGGCCATCGATGCCATGAGGCTCATGACCAATTATTTTCACCTCATCATCCTTGATGTAATGATGCCAGGCATGAGCGGCTTTGATTTTGCTCAGAAACTCAAGGAGGACAGCATTTGGGCCAGGATTCCCATCGTCTTCCTCACGGCTAAGGACAATGAGGACGACATCTTGAGGGGCTTTGACATTGGTGCCGATGATTATATAGCCAAGCCATTTTCAATCAAGGAGCTCCTGGCCAGAGTGAAGGCTGTGCTCAGCCGGTCGCATGTGGGCGAGAAAGATGCCATAATCTCGATTGATGGCGTTACTATCAATCCTCAGGCCAAGGCGGTGACCATCGATGGTGTGGATGCCGACCTCACCAAGACCGAGCTTGAGCTGCTCATGTTCTTGATAAAGAACAGCGGCCAGGTGTTCTCGCGTAAGGAACTGCTTGAGAACGTGTGGCCTAACAACGTGGTGGTGACCCATCGCACGGTGGACGTGAACATCACTCGCCTTAGGAAAAAACTGGGGCGATTCTCGTCGCATATATTAACCAAAAGTGGCTACGGCTATAGTTTTGAGCTATGAAAAAGTTGACCGAAGGCGAAAAGATGTGGGTTGGCGTGATGGCGTCGTTCCTGGCCTATGCAGTGTTCTTCATCCTCTTTGATGACTACGACCGCAAGATGATAGAACCATTTAACGAGGTGAACGACTGGCACTTGATTGCCTTTGCCATTGTGGTGATGCTGATTCTGGGTTATGTGCTTTACAAGTACGCCAAAAAGATGGACGAGCGCATCAAGCAAGAGCAGGAAATGAAGCAAACCATCATGCGGCGCCAGCTCACTCAAAACATTGCCCACGAGCTAAAGACCCCTGTGGCCAGCATTCTGGGCTACACCGAGACGCTGCTCTCAAACCCCGATGTGCCAAGCGACACGCAGCGACGCTTTGTGGAGCGCACCAACGTGCAGGCTCAGCGACTCACCTCGCTGCTCAACGACCTGTCGATTCTTAACCGTGTGGACTATGCGCCACATGTGCTTGCCATGCACCGCGTTGACGTGTCGCAGCTGGTGGCCGAGGCGATCGAGGATGTGACCTTGCTGCTCGACAAGAAGGGCATGAAGCTCAACAACTGCTTGCCCGAGAATATCATCCTCAATGGCAATGAGTCGCTGATTTACAGCATTTTCAGCAACCTGATTGACAACTCTATCAGCTATGCTGGCGAGGGCTCGGTGATTGAGCTCATGGCAAGTGATGATGGCGACTGCTGGCGATTCACCTACCGCGACAATGGGGTGGGGGTCGACGAGGAGCACTTGTCGCGTCTGTTCGAGCGCTTCTACCGTGTGGACAAGGGGCGCAGTCGCTCGATGGGTGGCACTGGCCTGGGGCTTGCCATCGTCAAGAACGCCGTATTGCAGCACGGCGGCACCATCAGCGTGAAAAACGCTGCGCAAGGCGGCCTCGAGTTCCAGTTCACGCTCAAGAAGTTTAGTGGTGAGAGGTGAGAGTGAGAGGTGAGAGTGAGAGGTGAGGGTTTTTAATTCTGACATTTGGTCCGACCAGTCCGACTAGTCTGACTTCTGATTTCTGACTTCTGACATCTGGCCTCTGATGTTAGAAATTGACGATTAAAAAAGGATTTTTTACAAAATTTCGTGCATTAGTTATTAATATATTTGGTGGGTTATAAAAAAAGGTGTAACTTTGCCTGCTGAATTACAGCCGTATAGTTGCATTTATCTTACATTTAGAAAAAGTGAATGCGGGATGATGGAAATATACTAATGGATGCCTGCCTTGAAACAGATAGAGACCCAAACTAAAATTTTTACTTGCGTTATACAGATAGATCAAGGCAGTTTTTTAGAAGAAAAAGAATTAAACTAAATAACTTATTATTAACACTTTACTATTTATGAAGAAAACGATTACACTTGCACTGATGCTAGTCGTGTCGCTGCTTGGGTTTGTTTTCAATATCATAAATCTCGAATACTAAAATTTTTAATATTATAATTTTTCTATCAATCAAACAAAATGAAAAGGTTATTTATGTTAGTGGCTTTATTGTTCACGATAGTGAGCTTTAGTGCCCAAGCAGCCCAGCCCGAAAGTGGTTGGTACAAAATCCAAAACGTTGGTACTCAAAAGTACGTGAGCGTGAAAGGCAGGTATTACGCAAAGCCTGATGCCTCGGTAGATGATGCTACTGTAATCTATTTGGGAATAGGTGAAAGAATACCTAGTCGTTATGAGCAGTATAAGCTCACTTCATTGAAAGGAAACAACATTGAGGTGTATGATTATCTCGATAAGGCTGTGACTCTTGCCAACGCCTATGTTGATAATGTGATGACTCAAGGTAGCAATGCCCTCACTCCTGAGGAAGTTGCCTATGCTCATCAACTCATTGAGCAATACAAGAATGAGTATGGTTATCTGTACATTGAGAATGGCAATGGCGCACAGCTTCTTTCTGAAACAACCTGGATGCTGGGTGTTACAATACCAGCCATTCCTGAGGAAGTGGAGCAGAAGGCTCTTGAGCATGGTGTTACCGATGGTGTGTGGAACTGGGCAAAGCGCGTGGTTTACAAGTATATCGCCAACAATCCAGGCATGGACCAAACCCTCAAGGCACTTGTTGAGGCCTATCTTGAGCAGATTGAGCCAGGCAACACTTATTACTTGAGTGCCGAGGATAACGACACCTTTGGCTTTGTGAATGATAACGATTTGACAAATGCTCCTGTGTATCAGTGGAAGTTGGAAACCTATACTCCCGAACCAGGCATCAGTGGTTATTATCGTATTAAGAATGCAAATGGAGTTGATGGCAAGCAATATGTGAATGTGACAGGCAAGTTTGAGGCAAATCCTAACCTTACAAAGGAAGATGCTGTTGCCGAGGCTGGTACGGTTCACTACATTGGCTTGGGCGAACGTGTGGGCAATCTTGCTCAGGAAGTGACCCGCCTCAGTGCTCAGGGGCGCAATGTTAATCGCCTTGCTGAGCTTGGAATTGCTAAAGTGAAAGAGCTTGGTTGCTCATTTGTCGACAAGATTGTAGAGAGTGATCCAACCTTTGCCGATTATGCTGATAATGCCAAGGAAATGATTAACAATTATGAAGTTAACAAAACCGTGAATGTTCTCAACACCATCACCTCGAGTGGCGAGGATGCTTACTATTGCCTCTACACCACCCCATCGATGGAGACACTCTCAAATGCCGTTAGCCTCATTTTCTCGATGGGCAAGGGCCAAGGTTGGGCTGCTAATCATCCCTACTGGTTCAACTTTGATGAGGAGACAGGAAAAGCCGTGTCGCTCAAAGAGGATGCATTCTTGGCAAGTGCTAAGGATAGTATTAAGGCCGAGCTTGTGATACTAGGCTATGCCGACAAGTATCCTGAGCTGTATCAAAAGCTGCTCAACAACATTGACCGCATTAAGCCCGCCACCACCTATTATCTCATTCAAGACCCTGATGCCACATTTGGTTATATTGAGGCCGACGAGCTCGATGCCAAGGGCGATGCTGCCAAGTGGATTCTCGAGCCTGTTGATGAGGAGAATTATTTTGCAATCAAGCCATCCATCGAATACACCAAGCCCGATGTTGGCACCTGTTATTACACAACACTTTACACCGACTTCGCTTACACGATGCCTGAAGGTGTGAAAGCTTATAAGATTGCAGGCATTGAGGAGAAGGTTAGTTCACAAGGCAAGAAATACTATGTGTGCACCAAGACCGAGCTTACAGGTCAGGTGCCAGCCTTCACTCCAGTGGTTATTGAGACACCAAGCAATGCAGCTGCCGACAATAAGTTCTTGCCCACAGGCACTCCGGTGGAGATGGGTGGAATTCACATGAACCTTACTGAGCCCACCAGCGACAACCTGCTGGTAGCATCGTTCTTTGATGAGGAGAGCGATGGCAACAACCGTGAGCTCAGCACAAGCCCCGTTGGTTTCTATGGTGCTACCGATATGATTAATGGTAACGAGGCTTATCTTGATGCTTCGAAGTTGACCCCCAGCAATGCTACAGTCTACTACCTCTTTGATGATGAGAATATTCCTACTGCAATTGAGAGTGTGGATGCTGGTAAGTCAATAGCCAGTGTCAAGTATGTCAACCTCGCTGGTGTTGAGAGTTCAACTCCTTTCAGTGGCATGAACATTGTGGTGGTTACTTACGGTGATGGAACAAAATCAACAAATAAAGAGGTGAAATAAATAATTTTAATAATTTAGTGGTTTAAAGGATGTGCCAAAGCGCACTTTGGCACATCCTCATTTAATTTACGAAAAAAATGAAAAATAGAGTATTATTAGCACTGGCAATGTTTTCACTTGTTGGCGTAAGTGCTATGGCCGTTAACCCTGGTCCCACGGCAACGACCAATCTTCAAGTGGGTCATTACTATCGCATCCAAAACGTTAATAGTGGCAGATACATGTGCTATGAGAAACAAGATGCAGGCGATAATTTCAGTGTATTAAATATGAGATCCACTACAATAGGCCGTAAGCAACCTATTATCTTTATCAAGAAGGATAAGGCTCTAACTGCGCCAGGCACTATATTTAAACTCACCAGCAAATCAGGAGAGTTATTTAGGTTTGAATGCCAGGGAGAGGACGTTAATGACTATATGAACGGCAAGAGTGTTGGATATTCAAGTCCTCATACTGCAAGTGGTATCACTGTATATAATGGTGCTATCTATACAGATAATGTATTTGATGTGCAACCAATAAATCAAACAAATTCTTATGCTATGGCCATAAGAACCAAATCAGGTTATGATGGTGTTTTTGTTTCATCAACGACAAACGGTTATATTCAAGATGAAGGTAGTGTAAGTGCAGACGCTTCATATCTGAGCATCAGTAGCACAAACAATAGCCCAATGTGCCAGTTCTTTTTTGAGGAAGTGACGGGTAGCGGTGATGCATATCTTAGTCTGCCACTGAACGACACTAATGGAAAGAAGACTTATAACATAACTTATACTATTCCAAATAATGGTGGAACTGGTAATGGTTCAGGCACCTATGGCATCTCTGATACACAGCATAATGCAGTAGATGGTTCCTATTACACTTCGGCTTGCTTCTCTATGCCAGTAGTGGTTCCTGATAATGTGTTCTGCTATTTTATCAATAGTCAAAACAAGGCGATAAAAGTGGAATTTGCTGAGCAAAGCTACTCACGTTTTGGTCCTAACATTAATGTGATGCCCGCTGGCATTCCCTTTATAGTGCAAACTGCGACGAATGACCCCAGTGAATATAAGTTTTTCCCGTTAGTGCCTGATAATTTTATCACTGCAAAAGACCCAATTAATAAGAGCGTAAACAATCTTAAGAAAGCGAATACCTATTTTGTATTAGCCGCTCGAAATTCAAGTTGGTCCACAACTGGAAATGGTGTTAGTGGCATGAGGTTGCTGGCTGTTGATGCTTCGGGCGAAGTTCTATATCCTCAAACCCCCACCCTAGGGAATAGTGAGCTTACCGATGGCAACCGTGCATATTATGGTAAGAAGTCGGAAGTCATAGAGAATAAACCAACACCCGTTGATTTGGTCGATCTCATCTATGAGAAAGAGAATGGTAGCGACAAGTACACTAATAAAGACTTTGTGTCGATCAATGATGAACTCGTTGTGGGATATGTAAATCAGAGTGCAGGAATTGTGTTTGCACACGATAAGCAGAACAACAAGGATTATCCCGACATTCAACCAGTCGAGCAAACCCCCAGCAACTACTTTATGTTTGACCCCAATGAAACCGTGGTTTATCCTGCCGACTACTACCAGAGCAATTGGGTAGCAATAAATGCTCCCAATGAAATCGCAAGATTTACCGAAGGCTGTGTGATTCCTGCCAACACAGTAACAGGTAGCATTGTTAACGACAAGAATAACCCAATGTTTAGCCTGTTTGGTGCTCCCGAGGCCACACCCGATCACGATTCGAATAATGCAATTGAGAATTCCTATAGTGTTGCTCACTTGGCTGCCAACAATCATGAGCTGGAAGCGCATGGTGAGAACTATGAGGGTGTTAAATTCTGGTTTATGCAGCCACGAGCCATGGAGGTGGCTACAATCGTTTGGGCTGTGCTCAAGTATGACGAAGCAACTCAAGCAATATATGCTTATGTTCCTAAGAAGACTGGCTTCCAAAATGACCTCTGCTTCAAGGGTAAGGTTGTTATCAGTCCATTGCTTTATGACGGTGAATTCCCCACCGAAGAGCAGCTTAGGGCTTGGGATGGTCAGGCATTCAGTTTCAGAGCTGTTATCATGAAGAATACAGCTGCTACTGCCAAAAGTCCATTGCGTGCCGTGGGCGACCCCTATGAGGTGGAAGAGACCGATGTTAATCAAAACTACATCATCTGCCCGCTGAGCATTAGCGCTGAGAATATTACCACTTCAATCGATGAAAAGATTGTGGACTCGCTTCTAGGCAAGGTTGCCAAGAGCGTTAGCTACTACAATCTGCAGGGCATTGAGAGCACCACTCCATTTGATGGCGTTAACATCGTTGTGATAACCTATGACGATGGCACTCGCTCATCAATGAAGTTGATAAAATAATGTCTCGATAGATAGAATTAAGATGGTGTGTCACGAAGGTGCATGACACACCATCTTTTATTTGGTTTTTTGATAGGTTTTGTTTGGCTTTTTCAATAATTTTTTTATAAATTTGTGGGTTAAATGTAATATTATGAAGTTTTTTGGTGGATTATTAATGTTTTTTGTTGCGATTGTGCCTTGTGTTGCCTATGGTCAGGTTGTAGAGGACGTGAATCGCGATGGCTATGTGAACGGTGGTGACGTGACAGCCATCTATAACTGTATGCTTAATGACGACATGACCTATGCTGCCACATGCGATGTGGATGGCGATGGCCATGTGACCAGTGTCGACGTGGCAATAGTCTACAATTACTTGCTCAATCATGACGGCACCAGCGACCGCCGCATGAGCTTCCTGCACATCAGCGACACCCACAGCGTGGACGTGACCCTGAAGCCCGCTCTCGAAATCCTCAACAGCGATGCCACCTACTCGTTCATGGTGCTCACAGGTGACTTCCTGCCCACCGAGACCATGATGCAGGAGGTGCTCGCCAGCGAGAAGCCAGTGTTTATCATCCCAGGCAACCACGACTCATGGGATGAGGGAACAACAGCTAACTCTTTTGGACAAAGTGGATTTCGTCAGCAAGTGCTCAATCGACTTTATCCTAACGGCGAAGTGAACTTTGGGGATGATGTTGCCAACTATTTCTATGCCGATGTGACTCAAAACGGATGTACTATTCGTGTAATTGGTCTTGACCTCTATGAGATAGAAACTGTTGGTTCTACAATAAAAAATAGTGTCATTTTCTCGCAAAAGCAGAT
The DNA here is from genome assembly GCA_002353285.1 of Porphyromonadaceae bacterium UBA2751. Classification (GTDB taxonomy): domain Bacteria; phylum Bacteroidota; class Bacteroidia; order Bacteroidales; family Muribaculaceae; genus Sodaliphilus. The sequence goes on from DEJJ01000006.1 coordinate 53,717, forward strand.
TGACTGGCTCATCAGTGTGCTTGAGGATAGTGGTGACAAGGATGGCGTGATTATCCTAACTCATAACGGGTTTGGCAACGCTCGCAGCAACCCACGCGACCCTAATTATATTAATGAGTTTGTGTCAATTAATGCTTACACATTCTTTGATACCTATAACTATTTTGGAACTGGAGATGCCGATATGGTGCCTAGTATTGTCGAGGCCTACATGACAGGGGAGAATCTTGTGGACTCAGCCTTTTATAGTGGTTATCGCCTAGAAAAGATAAATGTAACCACCCATTTTGATAGTCCACGCAACAATTTCATTGCTCATTATGGTGGACACATTCATTTTGACGTGGTAGAATATCTTAGTTGGCATCCACGTCAGCTAATGTGCATTGTTGCCTATGGTGGCCTTGGAAACGGTGGCCGTGAATATAACGACTTGATTAAGACCGATACTGGCGAGGACAGCTACACCATCAATGCCAGCAACATCAACTTCACCACCCATGAGCACAAGATAGTGCGCCTGGGATCGAAAAAGAAGGTTGATGGCACCCTGCGGGAGAGCATCCTGTTCAACTTCTAACACGCGCTAATTAAACGAATAACATTATAAACAACTATATTATTAAATCAGGTAATTATGAAGAAATTTATTACACTTATTGTTGCGGCTGTTGCATTCACGGCAACGGCCGGGGATTTCACTACTAATGTGACCCAGGTTACTAATGCTGCTAAAGAGTTCTCGATGTCGAAGAGCTCAGATGGCAGCAATCCAATGAATGTGTATTCAGCGATGAACGTAAAATTTTATTCTACCTCGTTTTATTTGAAATTTGATAATTTTTTAGTTGAGTGCATTATTACACCTGATGACATGGAAGATGTGCCGGCTGGCGCTAAGGTAACCTCTATTAATTGTGGTGGCGAAATAATACCTGGTCGTGACGGTGAAGAGAGTGCCAATAGTTTAGAACTTGCTGCTTATATTCAAAATAATATAGATCCAGCCACCGACCCTTACACCACAGGCGGCTATTATTCTGCAAAAGCTACTTATTCGTCGCAGGACTTGTATGGAGCTATGACACCATGTGCTCTAAGTAACGAGGATGGAACCACGGCACAGGTTATTCAGTCGAATTTTAGTCTCACAAAACCTTTTCATTACAATGGGAGTATTTTTAAGGTTGGTCTTGACATTTATGTGCCTGATGCGGTTTATTTCTGCTATTACACAACAAGTGCTGCAACCGAGGTGGCAACAACTTATCACACTACCGATAAGAGTATATTTAAAGATGTTGTTTTCTATTATAATTGTCCACTTTTAGACTTTGTACAGCAATATAATATTGACATGGGCATGACTTTTGAGCCTAATAAGTTACCGGCATTTACATTGACTTATTTCACTAACGACATCAAGGGCAAGGTCACTGGTGCCACTGGCGAGTTGGCGCTGAGCGATGGTGTGAACACTGTGACTGCTGCTGTGGATGAGAACGGCGAGTTTGCCTTTGCCAATGTTGATTACACCAAGACCTACACGCTGAGCTTGGGGGGCGAGGTTGTTGCCGAAGGGCTGGCGTTTGATGACGTGACAAAGGACATCTACGTTGAGATAAATGGCGGCAGCTCGCCCAAGCCTGGCGATGTGAACGGTGATGGCAGCGTAACCAGTGCCGACGTGACTGCACTCTACAGCTGGCTGCTCAACAGCGACGACAGCGCCATCGTCAATGGCGACCAGGATGGTGATGGTGTCATCATTTCGAGCGATGTGACTGCTGTTTACTCAATCATGCTTGGCAACTAACACTGGTGGAGAGGTGAGTTTTTCTCTCCTCAACAAAAATATAGACAGAGCGAGCCATGGGCCACAGCCTGTGGCTCGCTTGGTGCTTGATGTGTCCCAGCCGCGGGCGGCTTTGGGGGCTGAACGCGAGGGGGCGAAAAAAGAAACATGGAATCTTCACTTGTGGGTGGGGATTCCATGTTGCGTTACGCGTCCTGTCCTCGGGGTGAGCTAGACGTCGCCGTCGGTGGTGGGCTGTGCGCTTTTCTGTTGCTCAAGGATTTCGAGTGCCATGTCGAGGATGGTGGGGTCGTCGAGCACGACGATGCCGCCATCGGGTCCTGGCTCGATGTGCACACCCATGTGAATGCCGAAGTCGTAGTTCGACCCACCAAAGTAGTTTCTCACTGTTTGAACGCTAAGGTTCAACTTGTCGGCAATCACGTGTGTGGAGCCTTCGGGCAAACTGGCCTTGATGCGACGAAGCTCATTGAAAGTAATGGTCTTTGGCATAATGATGTTGATTTTTATGATTTAGAAAAACTGTTGTTAAATTGAAATGTGCTATAAAGGTAATGCTTTTTTGTTAATTGTGAAAATATTTTGTGAGAATTATGGATTTTTCGAGCAATTCTATATGTTTGTGGCCCTTAAGCCATTCAGTTGCTCAGAATACTGCCCACACTGCCAGGATGGTGATGTTGATGATGGCAGCATAGATTAGCTGGTCGCTCTCGGCTGCGGTAAACTCAATGGCTCCCCACTGCGGGTGCTTGGTGGCAAACCATTGCAGCAGCCGGTAGACTATCCAGGCAGCGATGAATCCCAGGATGGCTCCGCACACTATGTCGCCAGGATAGTGAACTCCCAAGTAGATGCGGCTGTAGCACATGAGTGTGGCCCACACCACCATGGTCCAGGTGAATGCTCGGTGCTTGAATATCATGGCCAGCAGCAGCGCTATGCCGAAGCAGTTGGCAGCATGGCTCGAGACGAAGCCAAAAGCTCCACCACGATAGCCGTTCACGATGTGGATTGTGGACTGCAGGTCGGGGTTGTGCGATGGTCGTGCTCTTGCCACCAGTGGCTTGATGATGCTGGCCGACACCTGATCGGCAATCAGGATTACAAGGCCAATGGCCAGAATTACTGTAATGGCTCGCCGCCACCCTTTCTTGAGAAAGAGCAGGTACACGAGCATCAGGATCATGGGGGTCCAGGTGCCTATTTTGGTCACTAACCACATGAAGTTGTCGAAGTAGCTTGCATGCAGCCCGTTGAGGGCGGTGAAGATGCTGGCATCAAATTGTTGCAGTGCGTCCATGAATATTTGATTGTTAGTTAAATGATTTCTTTGTCTTTGCTGTACTTGTACATCCAGCCTTCTTTACCGTCGGATGTCTCAATTTTGTACCACTCGCTCTTGGCGCCCTTCATCAGGATGGAGTCGATAATTTCAACCCTTGCGCCCTGGGGCAGGGTGAAGGCGGCATCCTTGTCGGCAGTGCGTGGTGCCTTCATCACTGGTGCTTTGTCGTGCATGATGATGGCGGCATTGTGGCTGGTGCAGCGGTTGTGCATGTGGATTGAGCAGGCTATGGCAAAGATTGTGACCGCTGCCATGGCAATTGCGCCAAAGAAGCCCAGCTTCTGCATCCTCACGGTGGTTGCTGTGAGGTAGAGGGCTATTGCTGCGAGGGTGAGCAGCAGGGCCAAGAATGCGATTATTGCCCAGGCATTGCTGCTGACGCGGCTCACCCAGCTGCCCAGTAGTGATGAGAAGAAGCTATCGCCATTGTCGTCGACGAGCTGGGCTTTTTCTCTCACGAACTCTAAGTTGTTTCGAGCGTCGCTGTTGCTTGGGTTGAGCTTGAGTGCCCGCTCATAGTTGAGGATGGCTTGGGCGCGGTTATCGAGGCGGTAGTAGGCATTGCCCAGGTTGTAGTAGAGGGTTGACGAGGCACCGTCCTTGGCAGCGCGCTCGTAGAGTTCCACAGCCTTGGTGTAGTGCTTGCTGTCGTAGGCCTGATTGCCTTGCTTCACATAGTCGATGCCCGAGGCCGATGCCATGATGGTTATTGTGGTGGCGGCAATCAGGGTGCTGACGCGCATGGGGGCACCTGTGCTCTGGCGGCGCTTCACGCGCTCAAGGCTGTCGATGAGGGCGGCGCTGTCGTTGTAAACCTGCGACATGCTGCCCGAGTTGAGCTCAGGGGCATATTGTGCAAACTCGCAAGTTTCGAGCATGCGCATCGTGTCGGCAATGTGCTGTGGCGTGAAGCCGAAGTCATCCATTACTGATGCAATGTTATCCTTGCTAAGCTCCGACACTGGGATATTAAGCTTGTCGCTCAAGTACCCCCACAGGGCATTTAGGGTCTCGTTGTAGAAGCCGTCACGGTCGTTCTTGAGCATGAGGGTGTTTGCCGTCTTGAGGCGTTGCTGTGCGAGCTTGCTGGCATGGCGGGTGCGCATGAGCGAAGTGTTGGCATGCGTCTTTTGTCGCTTGCGCCACCACATGAGTGCAGCTATCATTGCCAGGACGGCGAGTGCCATCGCAACCCAGTAGAAAGGACTTGTGATTAGGAATGACTGCTTGTCACTCAAGCTGGTGTTGCCGTGGTGAATGTCGGCAATGTCCATGTTGCGCAACTTGTAGTGCTCCGAAGGCTTGCCTTCGCCTTTGGCCACCTTGATGGTGCGACCCTCGATGCGGATGCTGTCGTATTGCTGGGTCTCGGTGTTGAAATACACGAAATAAGAGTCGGGAATCTTGAACTCGCCCACATATTGTGGAATGAACATGTAGTCGAAGGTTACCGAGCCACCCATGTTGTCGGCCGATGGCGACAGGTTGATGGTGTGCTGTGGGTCGTAGATGTCAAATTCCTTAGGCATGTCAACCTTGGGATTCTGGATGTACTTGAGGTTGCCCTTGCCGGTAACGATGATGCTGTAAGTGGCTGGAGCGTAGGTCTTGAAATTGGATGGCTTAATGCGAGTGATCACGTCGAAGTTGCCCACAGCACCGCTAAAGTTGGCTGGCTTGGGATTGGGCAGCGGCCTCACGTTAACACTCACTGGATCGCTCTTGACCTTGACATCGACAGGCACGCCTGGCCCCATGAAGCCGAATGGTGTGTCGAAGATGTCCTGAATCACCTGAGCGTCGTAGCTACCCGAGGTGATAGTTAGCTTGCCTGGCTCTTGGGGGTAGAGGATGCACTTTTTCAGTATCGAGGTGCCATACTCACGCCCATTCACCACCTCAGTGCTCCTGTTGTTGGGGTTAATGGGAATCTCTTCGATTAGGAATCCATTGAACGAGGGTTGTTGTGTGCTGTGGCACGACACGCGGCTATAGCGGGTGTAGAGCTTGATGGTGCACACCACGGCTTCTTGCTCGTAGATTACATCTTTGTCAAGAATCACCTTGATGAAGAGGTCGCTGTTCTTGACGCTAGGGTCCACTTGAGGCTGTGATGGCTGCTGCTGGCCCAGTGCCGACGGGTCGGGGATGGCTGGAGTCGCATGTGAGCCACCCATGGCTCCAGTGGGCAGGATGTCGATGCTCACTGGTCGAGTGCTGAGTCGCCTGCCATTGGCATTAATTGATGCTGCTCCCAGAGTGTGAGTGCCGGGTGTTATGGCCTGATACAGCATTGAGAATATCACTTGCGAGTCGTCGCTGGAGGTGATGCGCTGGCCATTGATGATGATTGTTGTGGTTGAGCTCATGCTCCTCAATATCTCAGGACCATTCAGCAATTCAGCGCCATCAAGGTGAGGCAGGTCGAGGTTGCTGTAGTCTGATGAACCGTCAAGGATGTATTCTACCCTGAAGGTGCGTCCTTCTTCCACTTGGCTTGGGGCCTGCACTCTGAATGTCGCAGCTGTGGCCTCGATGGCTGTGGCAAGTAGAATAAGTGATGCTATGTTGAGAATCCTGTTCATGCGAAAGAATGATATTTTGTGTTTAAACCGTTGTGCTGGTCAATTTTGTTACCACTTGTTTTGCGTGTGACGCCGTTCAAGTTCTCGCTGGCGTTCACCCATTTGATATATCTTTTGTTGAGTTTCTTTCTCCTTGTCTTCCATGGCTTTAAGCACCTGCTGCATGCTTCGCTCGTCCATCTTACCGGCGCGTGCTTGCTGTTGGCCTTGTGAGCCATTATTCTTGTCTTGCTGGTTCTGCTGCTGATTCTGCTGTTGGTCTTGCTGCTGGTTCTGCTTATCTTGTTGTTTTTGCTGATCCTGATTTTGTTGATTCTGCTGGTCTTGATTCTGCTGATCTTGATTTTGTTGATTTTGATCCTGATTTTGATCTTGGTTTTTGTCCTGATTCTGGTCCTGATTCTGGTCTTTGTCTTGGTTTTGGTCCTGGTTCTGCTGATTTTGCTGCTGTTGCTGCTTGAGTTGAGCCATGCGCAGGTTGTAGCGTGCATCGTCGTCGCCAGGCATCACGCGCAGGGCATCCTTGTAGTCGTTGATGGCCTTATCAAACTGGTTGTTGTTATAGGCCATATTGCCCATGTTGTAGTGAGCCATGGCTTTGAGCTGCTTGTTGCTGGTGATTGATGCTGCATAGCTGAAGAGCGAGTCGGCACGCTCAATAATGCCAGTGGAGTCGTTAGGCTCGGCTTGCATTGCGAGCGCAAGAGCAAGGTTATAGGCCGCAGTTGCCGAGTTGGGGTTGGCTTGCAGCGCTTTACTGTACTCAATCTCGGCTTCGGCATAGTTTTTGTCGTCAAAGAGCTTGTTGCCGCTGCGAATGAAGTTGCGCTCGGCCTTAGTCGACGGGTCGTGCTGCACAGGCTCATTCTCGCCCGAGCATCCTGTCAGCGCAGTGATTGCCACCAGAGTGGCTGCAACGATAGTGATTAGTTTATGTGTCGTGATTGTCATTGTTGAGTTTCCTTTTTTGCATTAAAGAAGTCGTGTTTGGCAAGCCATGGGTTCTTGCTGTTGAGCAGCAGCACGTTGGCAATGAGCAAGACTAGGGCAATCCATGCAAACACAGGGAATTGCTCGTCTTTCTTGGTGAAAGTGAGTTGCGAGAGGTTGCTGTTCGAGAGTTTCTTAAGGGTGTCGTCGAGCACCTCAACGGCATCGGTAGCGTTGCCCTGCACATAGGTGCCGCCGCCAGCCTTGGCAATTTGCTGGGCCTTCTCCTCGTCGAGACTGGAGATGACAGTTTGACCACTATCGTCGACCATGTAACCGCCGTCGCTGGCGGGGATGGGTGCTCCCTCGCTGGTGCCGATGCCTATCACGTTAACCTGGATGTCGTTGCTGCTGGCCTGCTTAGCGGCATCCACAGCATCGTCCTCAAAATTCTCGGCATCGGTGATGAGAATTATCGACTTCGATGCCTTGCTCCCCTTAGTGAAAGCTTGCGAAGCCATGTCAATAGCCGAGCCAATTGCAGTGCCTTGCAGTGGCACCATCGAGGTGTTGATGCCATTGAGGAACATCTTGGCGCTCTGGCCATCGATTGTCATGGGCATCTGCATGTAGGGCTTGCCGGCGAAGACCACCAATGCCACTTTATCGTTACGCAGCCGCTCGATGAGCTTTTCCATTATCATCTTGGAGCGCTGCAGGCGGCTCATGCCTTGAGGGTCGCTGGTGGAACTGGCATTCATCGAGTTCGACACGTCCATTGCCACCACCACCTCAATGCCGCTTGTGGTTCCTGTCGATTTCTTGCCGGCTCCAGCTCTGGGGCGAGCCAGGATAATGATTACCATAGCCAGGAGCAACAGTATGATAATGAGCCTTACCAGTGGCTTGCGTGATGACACATTGGGCATGAGTTGCATCACCTGCTCTTCACGGCCAAAGGCTGCCATATTTTTCTTGCGTGCCATCCTTTCAAGCAGGTAGAGGCCTGCTATTGCTGGCAGTATTACCAGCAGGTAAAGGAATTCGGGATTTGCAAAACTAAACATGATATAGCGTTCAAAAAAGTGTAGTTGATAGTTGTGCTGTGCATCAAGGAATGCTCCTGAGCACGGTGTATCTTATTATAACTGATAGAGTGAGCAGTAGCAGCAGCGCCAGTGCCCATGGTTGGTAATTGTCGTCCATGTGACTGTGGCTCTGCACGTCAAGGCGGGTTTTCTCGAGTTTGTCAATCTCGGCGAAGATGTCGTCGAGCACACTCTTGCTGGTGGCGCGGAAGTACTTGCCGCCAGTGGTGTTGGCAATTTCCTGAAGTGATTTCTCGTCAATCTCCACCTGCTGTGGGGTATAGGTGATCATGCCGCCCAGGGTCATAGTGGGGTAGGGCGCTTCGCCCATAGTGCCCACGCCAATGGAGTAGACCTTGATGCCATATTTTGCTGCAATCTGGGCAGCGGTGATGGGCTCCACTACACCAGTGTTGCTGCTGCCGTCGGTGAGCAGGATGATGCTCTTCGACTTGGCCTTGCCGTCCTTGATGCGGTTGATGGCTGTTGCCAGACCGTCGCCCACTGCAGTGCCGTCTTCAAGCATACCTATCTTGAGCTCGCTAATGTGGTTGACCAGTGTGGCAATGTCATTAGTCATCGGCACTTGAGTGAAGGCTTCGCCAGCAAATATCACAAGGCCAATGTTGTCGCTGGTGCGGTTGCTCACAAATTTGGTAGCTACATCTTTAGCAGCCTCAAGGCGGTTAGGAGAGAAATCTTGTGCCAGCATACTGCTGCTCACGTCGAGCGACAGCAAGATGTCGGTGCCCTCAATGTCGGTCTTCGACCAGCTGTTGGGCGACTGAGGGCGAGCCAGGATAATCACCAGGCAGGCAAGTGCCAGCATCTCAAGGGCGAAGAGCACGTGCCGCATCCACTCCTTCCAGCTGCGTGGCATCGAGTCGAAAGCCTGGGTGGTGGGTAGCCTGAGCGACGGGTCGCTCTTGCGCTGCTTGAGCACATGCCATGCGGTGAGTGGAACGATGAGAAGTAGCAGCCACAACAGTGCTGGGTGCATGAAGTGCATGTCGTTAATCATTTCTTGGCCTCCTTTCCTTGATTTTCATCAACCACGGGCAATGGCTTGGTCTGCTCCACAAAGTTCACGGCTCGCTGATAGGCAATCTCATTGTCATCGGCAAGGGTGTGCATGTTGGCAAACTTCACAAAGTCGGCAATCTCGAGCACGCTATTGAGCTGGTCGTTAGCGATGTGTGCCTCCTCATTGTGTTTTATTTTCTCCATGATTTGCGATGATGTCATCTCCACTGCGTTGATGCCGAAGCGACGGTCAATGTACACACGCAGAATATCGGTTAGCTGGGTGTAATATTCCTTAGCACTACCATTTTGCCACAAGTTGCTGGCTTTGAGTTGCTGCAGCGCCAGCATGGCTTCCTCGTAGGGTGGCAGGCGCTTCTTCACGGGCTTTAATGGATTAATGCCCTTCTTGAACCACTTGTAGTAGGCCGCTATGCCACCGGCAATCAGGGCAATGCCGAGCAGCCATGCCCACCAGTAGTCACTTATGAAGTTTGGCACCCAGTCAAGTAACTTGAATGGCACTTGAGCGATGGGTTTGAAATCCTTGATTTTGCCTTCGGGATCAACCTTTACCGAGTCGACGGTGAGGGTGAGCGGCTTGCTCTTGATGGTGTCATGACCCACCACATAGGCTAATGCTGGCAACTGATAGGTGCCAGGGTCGAAGGCCTGTAGCTTCACGTCCTGCTTTATCTCAAGGCGGTTGTCGCTTGTGGCGGTGGTGTCGGCCTTGCCGCGGTCGGCAATCTCAACCATGGCGTTGAGTGTGTCGGGCAGCAGCGAGATGAGCACTCCCTTCACGTTGTTGTCCTGGGCAATGCTGATGTGCAGAGTCGTGGTCCGGCCCATCATCACATGCGCCGAGTCGAGCTTGGTGCTAATGGTGGTGTTGCCGGCACTCATGGCCAGAGGTGCAAGCAGTAGCAGTAATGTGCTTATTATGTGTCGGTTGAAACTCATTGTTGATAATGGAAAAATAAGTCGTTCCTCTATTTCTAATTGACGTTAACCACGCTTCTTGAAAAGCGACATGAGCGATTTCACATAGTCCTCGTCGGTTGCCACTTGTGCTAGGTCAACGTTGCTGCGAGTGAGGGTGTCGCTCATCGCTTGCTGGCGTTCATACCACCAGCGGTCATAGGCTTGACGCACACGGCGGCTGCTGGTGTCGATCCACCGCTCGGTGCCGCGTTCCGAGTCCTTGACCTTGATGAGGCCCACGTTGGGTAACTGTGCCTCGCGCTTGTCATAGACCTGCACCGCAATCACGTCGTGCTTGTGGTTGGCAATCGACAGGCTCTTATAGTAGTCTCTCGAATCGAGGAAGTCGCTAATCAGGAATGCTGTGCAGTGCTTCTTGATGCCGCTGGTGAGATACTCAAGGGCGAGATTTAGGTCGGTGCCACGATTCTCGGCCTTGAAGTTGAGCAGTTCGCTAATCACGCGCAAGATGTGCTTGCGCCCCTTCTGCGGCGGGATGAATTTCTCAATCTTGTCGCTGAAGAGCAGCACGCCCACCTTGTCGTTGTTCTCGATAGCCGAGAATGCCAGTGTGGCGGCAATCTCGGTCATCACGTCCTGCTTCGACTCTCCCACGGCGCCAAAGTTCTTGCTGCCACTCACGTCAACAACGAGCATCACAGTGAGTTCACGCTCTTCCTCATACACTTTCACATAGGGATGATTTTGCCGTGCAGTCACATTCCAGTCGATGTCGCGCACGTCGTCGCCATACTGGTACTCGCGCACTTCGCTGAACGTCATGCCACGCCCCTTGAATGCCGTGTGATATTCACCGGCAAAGATGTTCTGTGACAGCCCCTTGGCTTTTATCTCAATCTTGCGAACCTTTTTGAGCAATTCACTTCGTTCCATTTCACAGAGAAATCCTAAGTGTTATGCATTATAAATTTCGTGCATTGGCATTGTACATTATGCATTGTGTGCATCATAAATTGTGCATTATGAATTATGCATTATATTAGGGCACTGCAATTTTGTCGACAATGTTGCTGATAATTTCGTCGGCGCTTATGTTGTTGGCCTCGGCCTCGTAGCTCAAGCCCAGGCGGTGACGCATCACATCGTGGCACACGGCGCGCACGTCTTCGGGAATCACATAGCCGCGACCGCGCAGGAAGGCATAAGCCCTTGCTGCCACTGCCATGCTTATCGAGGCTCGTGGCGATGAGCCGAACGAGATGATGCTCTTCAGGTCGTTCAACCCATAGTCGTCAGGGAAGCGGGTGGCAAACACGATGTCGACAATGTAGCGCTCAATTTTCTCATCAATGTAGATTTGCTTCACCACATTGCGCACGTCGACGATGTCGGCAGGTGTCACCAGGGGTCTTATCACTGGTTGCTCATTGCCTATGTTCATCCTGATGATTTCTTTCTCCTCCTGTCGGCTGGGATAGCCTATCACCACCTTCATCAAGAAGCGGTCAACCTGAGCCTCGGGCAGGGGATAAGTGCCTTCCTGCTCAATGGGGTTTTGGGTTGCCATCACCAGGAATGGCTCGTCGAGGGCAAAGGTGTTGTCGCCAATGGTGACTTGGCGCTCCTGCATGGCCTCGAGTAGCGCGCTCTGAACCTTGGCGGGAGCACGGTTAATCTCGTCGGCAAGCACAAAGTTGGCAAATATTGGGCCGCGCTTCACCTCAAACTTCTCCTTCTGGATGCTGTAAACCATTGTGCCTATCACGTCGGCTGGCAGCAAGTCGGGGGTGAACTGGATGCGGCTATACTTTGCGTCGATTAGTTGCGACAATGTTTTGATAGCAAGGGTCTTGGCAAGGCCTGGCACGCCCTCAAGCAGCACATGCCCGTTGGCAAGCAAGGCTATCAGCAGCGAGTCAATCAGGTGTTTCTGACCCACAATTGTCTGGTTCATTCCTTGGGTAATGGTGTTGACAAAGTTGTTCTTTGTCGCAATGATTTCGTTAAGCTCACGAATGTTTACTTGGTCATTCATAATATCATTCTTGTCTTATGATTGGTTTTACTTTTTTTCTTCGTGCAAAATTATCACTTTCCACACAACATAGAACAAAATGCAAGTTAATTAATAATGTTTTTGTGTTATAAATGTTAAATAACCTCCTTTTTTAACATCACTAAAGTTAAATCCAATTTTATGTTATGAAAAAACAATACTTGACAATGAAATGCATGGTGCAAGAAGCTGCCGCATCAGGTTGCATGTGATGCGGCAGCTATGTTGTTTTGTTAAGTCGCTAATGGGTCAGTTGTCAGCTGTTATCCAATTTTCTCTAACCAGTGAGAGAAAAACACGTCGTTAAGTGAATAGGTGGTACCAGTTATGGCTACGTCATCATTAATTAGGCCCTTTTCAATTAGGGCTTCAACGAGTCTCGTGGCAGTTGATGGGCTTCCAATCTTGTATTTGCCAAGAAATTGCGCCGAAGTTACCTGTTGCACAGTTCCTTCTTTTGCCACGGCAATAAGGAAGTTCCATTGTTTGAGTGTAATCAGTTGACGATATTGTAGATAAGTTGACTCTCCTTGCGTCAAAAGCTGTTGACAAGCAGCTTTTATAACGTTGATGTCAATGATTTTAGCATCACTTGCAAACACTGTGTGGCATAGCATCTGGGTATAATAGGTGTGACGACGCGTCCATTCCAGAATGAAATTGACTGCATTATCTTTAATACTTCTATTGGCTTCATTAAATAGTCGCTTGATGAACGATGAGTAGCTGTCGGCCGAAATCTTGCCTAACGACACAAACGAAGTGCTGGAATAGAACGGTTTCTTCTCATTGATGAAAATATCAGTCATCATGTGCTTCTTGCTGCCACAGTATATGAAAGTAAGGTTGTGGGTGTGCTGGATATAGGTGCGCAACAGGGCTTCCATGTTATGACCAGGATATTCTCTGATTTGCTGAAATTCATCGATTGCAATCACAATATGAACACCTTGATTGTCAAGAAATTCTATTAATCCTCGTAAGGTGTGCTCTTTTTCTTCGGGCGAGTGGTAAAAAAGCTGGAATTGGGGTTCGCCAGTAATGTTGTCAAACGTTAGTTGGGGGCGTAATGACTTTATGAGATTCATGAATTTTTTGCCTATTGAGGTTTTGGGTTTGAATGATTTCATGGTTGCCTCGGCAAGCATCTTGATAAAGTCGTCAATCGACCTGGATGCCAAAATATCAAAATAAATTGTCTTTATATCACTGTGGTTTTCACTAATTTCATCCATCAGGCGCATAATAAGGCCAGTTTTCCCCATACGTCGTTGCGATATGAGTGTCATGTCACTGTGATTAAGGCAATTGGTAAGCATTAATTGCAGTTCATTCTCACGGTCACAAAACAAGTCCTTACTCTTATAAGGCTTTATAATAAAGGGATTTTCCATAATTCTCATGTTTTTATGCCACAAAGATAATTGAAAAAAATGATTTCACAAAATGCGTTACGCAAAATGTGAAATAATTGTTTCTTAAAACATAGAAAATCGTTCTTGATGGAATGTTTTATTAACTATTTACAAACTGCAAGCGGTCGATTCACTGCAATGTGAATCAACCGCTTGAGTTATTGGGAAGCAAATTCTTCTCTTAGTGAATAATGATTTTATTCCTGTGGCAGGCGGCGGAAGCCCTCGCCCAGAATCTCTGAACTTTCCATGATGTTGACAAATGCCTTGGGGTCGATGTGGTAGAGCTCGCTACGCAGCTTTATCATGTCGGTGCGGTTGAGGCTCACGTAGAGCATTTTGCGCTCGTTGCCCTTGTAGAGGCCGCTGCCAGTGATGCAGGTGCCACCACGCTTCAGGTTGTTGATGATGTAGTCGCGTATGGGCTCGGGATTATCGGTGATGATGAACACGGTGCGGTAGCTCTTCATGCCGTCGACAACGAGGTTGATGACCTTACCCTCAATGAAGATGATGATCACCGAGTAGATGGGGAGCCTGATGTCGCCAAAGGCGATGAGTGTGCTCAACGTGATGATGCCGTCAACTATCATCACCAGCGTGCCAAGCGAAATCTTGGTGTACTTGTGGATTATCATCGAGATGATGTCGCTGCCGCCGCTGGTGGCGCCCGAGCGGAATATCAAGCCAATGGCTACACCGTAAATCAAGCCAGCAACCACCGTGTTGAGGAAGTAGTCGGGCTGGAACCAGCCGCCATTGTTGGGGATGGGCACGAGCGAGTCGCTAAGCCTCTCGCTTATAATGGCTCCGTCGTGAAGCACAGGGTTGTAGCCCCATGTGTTCTCAAGAATGAAGGTGAACAAGAATATCAGCGCTGTCGACACAATGGTCTTGATGCCAAAGCGAGGACCCAATATCCAGGTGCCAATGATGAGCAGGGGCACGTCCATGCATATCGCGTAGAGCGAAATCTTCCAGGGCCATAGCGTGTTGAACACGTTACTCAGGCCGTAGGTGCCGCCAGGTGCCATCAGGTAGGGGTTTACAAACATCACGTCGCCAATGGCAAACAGTGCGCTGCCAATGGTGAGCAGGAAATAAGCAAAAATCTCTTGCTTGAGCTTCTTGTTGTTCAGTGCTGTCATAGGGGGAGGAATAATAATTGTATTGCTTTGCTTGTACTAAAATAATTGTGTGTTCTAAAATCGGGCGCAAAGGTAGAAAAAACTTTTCAGTTTTCACTTATTTATGTGCCAGTTTTTTTAGTCACAATTTCACACATTCATCATTGACCGACGTGAAAAAACCTCCTCTAATTAAGTGATTAGAGAAGGTTGTGGGTGCTGGTTGATAGTTGATCAATTAACAGTTATCGGCTCTGACGGGTAAAGCGCTGTGGATTGAAAATGCTGTCCCAGCGCAGCTTCACCACGCCAAAGAGCGCCTCGCTGAAGATGCCGCCGCTCATCTTGCTCGTGCCAAGCACGCGGTTGATGAACACGATGGGAACCTCCTTGATCTTGAAGCCCATCTTATAGGCAGTGAACTTCATCTCAATCTGGAATGCGTAGCCCTTGAACTCGATGGCGTCGAGGTTGATGGCCTCAAGCACCTGCCGCTTGTAGCACACAAAGCCGGCTGTGGTGTCGCGCACGCCCATGCCTGTGACCAGGCGCACGTAGGCCGACGCATAGTAGCTCATCAGCACGCGGCCCATGGGCCAGTTCACCACATTCACACCTGTAATGTAGCGCGATCCCACCGAGAGGTCGGCACCCTCCTGGGCGCAGGCGCGTTGCAGGGGAATCAGGTCTTCGGGGCGATGCGAGAAGTCGGCATCCATCTCTATCATGTAGTCATAGCCTTTCTCAAGGGCCCACTTGAAGCCTGCAATGTAGGCAGTGCCCAGTCCCAGCTTACCGCTGCGCTTGATGATGCTGATGCGGTCGGGTATCTCCTCAATCAGTCTCTCCACGATTGATGCAGTGCCATCGGGGCTGTTGTCGTCAATCACAAGTACGTCAAAGCGGTGCTGCTCCTCGAGAGCAAGCACGGCACGGATTATAGCCTCAATGTTCTCTTTCTCGTTGTAGGTGGGTATGATAACTACGCTGTCGCTCATTGCTTGATGTGGAAATTGGTGATTAAATTAATCAATTGGTAACTATCCTAACTCGATAGTGTGCTTTTTTATTGCACAAAAGTAGTAATAAATTCACTATCACAAGTGATTTGAAACTTTTTTTTACTGAAAAAATGCTAAATGACATGTGTCTGACGGCATGGTGGTTTTTTGGCAATTCTTTAAAAACACTGCGTTTATGTTGCCAGTTTCACAAAAAAGCAGTAATTTTACCCACTTTTATTAAAATGGAGTGGTGGGCACTGTTCTTTTCAGCCTTGTCTAGCCACACAATTAAACTATTAAACAACAATGAGTAAAGAGAGAAAAATACGTATAGGTATCACTCAAGGCGACACCAATGGTGTGGGCTACGAGGTTATCATGAAATGTTTCACTACCAACGATATCCTGGAGCTGTGCACACCCATCATCTATGGGTCGAGCAAGATATTGAACTATCATCGCAAGGCTTTAGGTATACAAACCACGCAGGTCAACATCACTCGCAATGCCATTTACATCAAGGATAACGAAGTCAACTTGGTCGAGGTGATTAGCGAGGAGGTGAAAATCGACCTCGGTCAGCCCAGCAAGCAGGCGGGTAAGGCTGCATTCATGGCCCTGGAGGCGGCTGTGAGCGACCTCAAGAATGGCATTATCGACGTGCTGGTCACAGCACCCATCAACAAGGACAACATTCACAGCGACGAGTTCTCTTTTCCTGGTCACACCGAGTATCTCGAGGCAAGTCTGGGCGAGGGCGACAAGGCTCTCATGATTCTGGCCAGCGACAAGCTGCGAGTGGCTTTGGTAACTGCTCATGTGCCTGTGGCTCAGGTGGCTGGTGCTATCAGCAAGCACCTTGTTGTCGAGAAATTGCATGCTCTCAACGAGTCGCTGCAGCGCGATTTCAATGTGTCCAAGCCTCGCATCGCTGTGCTGGGACTTAATCCCCATTGCGGCGACAATGGCGTCATTGGCAATGAGGAGAAGGAGATTATCATGCCTGCTATTCAGCAGGCCAACGATGAGCAGGTGCTATGCTTTGGACCCTATGCTGCCGACGGTTTCTTCGGCAATGGCCAGTATCGTCGCTTCGATGCTGTGCTGGCAATGTATCATGATCAGGGGCTGGCTCCATTCAAGGTCATTGCCATGAACGATGGGGTCAACGTCACTGCAGGATTGCCCTATGTGCGCACAAGTCCCGACCACGGCACTTGCTACGACATTGCAGGGCAGGGCATCGCCAGCGAGCAGTCTATGCGCCATGCCATCTATGCTGCTATCGACATCTATCGCAACCGTAAGCAATGGGAGGAGATGTATCGCAATCCTCTCAAGCGGCAGTATTTCGACAAGGGCAAGGACAATGTGGTCCTCGACCTCACCAAGATTGAAGACGAAGAACCTCTTGGCTAAGTGCTGCACAATATTCGACCGCTCAATCACTCGACCACTCGATTAGTCGATCACTCGAAAAGTCGAATACTCGAAAACAGAAAATAAATAAAACGAAATAACCTAACAAATGCACTACGCAATAATTGCTGCGGGCGAGGGCTCGCGACTGGCTCAAGAGGGCGTGGCTAAGCCCAAGCCACTGGTCGAACTCAGTGGTGAGCCCATGGTATTGAGGCTCATGAACATCTTCAGGCGTTGTAATGCCGAGAGCATCTCAATCATTATCAACGACTTCATGCCGCAAGTGAGGGAGTTTCTCGACTCGCTGCGCTTCGATGTGCCGCTCAATGTGGTGGTCAAGTCCACACCAAGCTCCATGCACAGTTTCTGGGAACTGAGCAAGGTGATGACGCCTGGCAAGTTCTGCCTCACCACGGTCGACACTATCTTCCGTGAGCAGGATTTTGCTCAGTATATCGCAGCATTCGAGGCCGACGAGCACAGCGATGGCATGTGGGCCGTCACTCCTTTCATCGAGGACGAGAAGCCGCTCTATGTCGACGTTGATAGCAACATGCGCATCAAGGCCTTCTGCGACAAGGAGTTCCCAGGGGTGCGATATGTCTCGGGTGGGGTCTATGCCATGAGCGACAAGGCCTTCCCGGTGCTTGACCGCTGCATCGAGCGAGGGGTGTCGCGCATGCGCAATTTCCAGCGGGCGCTCATCGAGGAGGGCATGTGCCTCAAGGCTTACAGCATCGACAAGATTATCGATGTTGACCACGCAAGCGACATCGCTGTGGCACAGGCTTTCATCAATGGCAACGATTAATCGTGATTTTTCTTAAAGTAGAAACACACACATTATATATATTATATACTCTAAGTTATTATGGCCGATATTAACATTGCGGGGGTGATGAGGGCTGGTGCCTATTCGCCCAACCACATAGGTAACGACACTGCTATCTTCAATGCGGTGGCCGAACAACTGCGCAAGCGAGGGTGCATCGTCAACACTTATAGCGAGGAGCAGTTCAACAAGAGCGACATCAAGGAGGACATTATCATGAACATGTGCCGTGAGCACAGCTCAATCCTCAAGTTGCAGAAGCTCGAAAACGAGGGCAAGCTCGTCATAAACTCGGGATTCGGTATTGAGAACTGCACCCGTGAGCGCATGACGCGAATCCTGCTCGGTAATGGCATCCCTTATCCCGATAGCATCATTGTCAACACCGACGAGGTGGTGAAGGACAGGCTCGAGCAAAGCGGATTCCAGAGTTGCTGGATTAAGCGTGGCGACTTCCACGCCATGCACAAGGAGGATGTTTCCTACGTGCGACACAGCGAGGAGGCTCAGGAGGTGCTGCAGGAGTATTTCTTGCGTGGCATCAAGCGTGCCGTCATCAATGTGCACCTGGTGGGCGACCTCATCAAGTTCTATGGCGTGAGGGGGACCAACTATTTCTTCTGGTTCTATCCCTTCGACGAGGGGCACAGCAAGTATGGCCACGAGGCTATCAACGGCAAGTCGCAGGGGCTTAAGTTCGACCTCAAGAATCTTAAGCACATTTGCAACCGTGCTGCCGACGAACTCAACATCGAGATCTACGGTGGCGACTGTATCGTGGGAGCCGATGGCGACGTGAAAATCATCGACTTCAACGACTGGCCCAGTTTCGCGCCATGTCGCTACGATGCCGCACCCCACATCGCCAAGCGAATCATCAACATCATCAAGAACCGATAAGGCAAGAACTACGCTTCTGCCATTTCAAAACAACAACTTTTTTCTCTATAATGAACTTCAAGGAATTAAAAGAACAATATAACAAGTCGCTAAAGTCGATGGACACCGAGGAACACATCGACCTCTGGTTCTACCGTCCACTGGGCTTCGCTTGGGCCACTCTGTTTGCCAAACTTGGTATCTCGCCAAATGTTGTCACCATCGCATCCATCTTTCTGGGTGTGGGCGGTGGCATCCTGCTATATTTCGGCGCACAACCACTTATCTGGCTCAACTATCTGGGAATATTCTTCATTATCTGGGCTAACACCTACGACAGTGCCGACGGACAGCTGGCGCGACTCACCAAGCAGTATTCACAGCTTGGGCGCATACTCGACGGCGTGAGTGGCGACCTGTGGTTTTTTGCCATCTATTTCGCCCTCGTTTTCCGTGAGTTCCACTTTGGAGACTCGTGGCTGGGCGACTTCTTCCAGCAGTCGCAGCACCACTGGATTCTCTGGACCATGGCAATAGCGGCTGGAGTGAGCCACGCGCTGCAGTGCGCAATGGCCGACTATTACCGCCAGTTCCACCTCTATTTCCTTAAGGGTGAGGGTGGTAGTGAGCTCGAAAACACTCACGATCTTGACGAGCAAATGAAGCAGTCTACTGGCCTCAAGCGCATCACCATGTTCTTCTACCGCAACTACACTGCCAATCAGGAGCGTCTCACGCCAGCCATGCAGCGCTTGCGCCGCGAGCTAAAGAAGCAGTTTGGCAACCAAATGGCACCACAGCAGTTCCGCGACGACTTCCGAGCCCTGAGCCTGCCACTGATGAAGTATACCAACATGCTCACCTTCAACACGCGCACCATTGCCATGTTCATATCGGTCACCGTTCGCATTCCATGGCTCTACTTCATGTTCGAGCTCATCGTACTCAACACCATGCTCATCTACATGATTTGCCGTCACGAGAGCCTGTGCAAGAAGCTCACACGCGACCTCCAGGCAGGAAAATACAGCAACTAAACATCAACCATTAATAATCTAGAAAATCTAGAAAATCTAGAATTTCTAGAATATCTAGCTTATCTAGAACAATAAAAAAATGATCAAGGGCATTATCTTCGACTACGGCGGCACCATCGATAGCCGCGGCATTCACTGGAGCGAGGTGATTTGGGATGGTTATCAGGCCGCTGGCGTGCCTGTCACCAAGGAGCAGTTCCGCGACAGTTACGTCCATGCCGAGCGTGAACTCGCGCGCGTGCGCCACATCCTCCCCAACGACAACTTCCACGACCTCTTGCTCAAGAAAATGCGCATCGAGTTGCAAGATCTCGCCAACAAGGGGCTCGTTAATGGCGACATTGAGCCTCTTGCACAGCAGGTGGCACAATACTGCTACGACGCTGCACGCTCAAGCATCGAGGAAGCAAGGCCAGTGCTCGAACTCCTGAGCAAGCACTATCCCATGATGCTTGTGAGCAACTTCTATGGCAATGTCGACAGCGTGCTGCGCGACTTCGACCTGCGACGCTATTTCAAGGGTGTTATCGAGAGTGCTGTTGTGGGGGTGCGCAAGCCTAACCCCGTTATCTTCAAGCTTGGGGTCGACGTGCTTGAGTTGCCAGCCGAGCAGGTTCTCGTGGTTGGCGACAGCCTCAAGAAAGACATACTCCCTGCCGAGTCGCTTGGATGCCAGGTGCTGTGGCTCAAGGGAAAAGGCTGGACACCCGACGAGGATGCTCAAACCCACCCCCACACCATCACCACACTTAATCAAGTCCTCAGCGCTCTCAACCTGTAGCGACTCTGGATTTTTTGACATTGCTTTTTGCCACCCATCATCACTACCTTTTTTGCGCATGCGCATCCCAGCGCATGCGTTCATTGATATTATTAGTCCATCAAGTGACTCCACCGATTGCGAATCTTATAACTCCTAGTAACTCCTAGTAACTCCTAGTAATTCCTAGTAATTCCTAGCAACTCCTAGCAACTCCTAGCAACTCCTAGCAACTCCTATCCCATGAAGCAAATCTCGAGTCAATTGCCACCACGCAACGCTACTTGAAACAAAAATGGGAAAAATATCGGTCATCCTGGTACTTTTTTACCTATTATGTGGTCGAGAAGTACTAAGTCGGCCTTTATTTAATGGGTTTTAGTAAACCTTTCACAACTGCTCTCGTCTAAACGGTACTACGAAAAGTAAATGCCTCGGGATATTTTCTACTGAAACCTTTGAGGCAAATATATGGGTTTTGACGTCAAAAAAATGTGAGGTAGCATTTTGGTTTATTAACAACAAATTACTATTGCTATGTGAATATTTGGTTAAATTTGCAAAACAGCAGCATCGTTGTGGATATTTAACAATTAAAATTGTTTAAATCCTTTTACGGTTGAGAAAAAGGTAGTACTTTTACACGCTTTTTTCAAAAAAACAGCACTAATCGAGACAATTAACTAACAGAAATACAACATTTTTAATCGAAATTTTTATGACTAATTCAAATGTAAAGCCCGCTACCGGCAAGTTAGGTATTATGGTAGTTGGTCTGGGTGCAGTTAGCACCACTTTCATGACTGGTGTCATGATGACACGCAAGGGTCTGGCTAAGCCTGTTGGCTCAATGACTCAGTACGACAAGATTCGCGTAGGACGCGGTGAGAACAAGAAATACTTACATTATAAAGATATCGTGCCTCTGGCTAAGCTCGACGACATCGTGTTCGCTGCTTGGGACGTTTATCCTGCCAACGCTTACGAGAGCGCTATCAACGCCGAGGTACTCAAGGAGAAAGACATCGAGCCTGTTAAGGACGAGCTCATCAAGATTAAGCCTCTCAAGGCTGCCTTCGATAAGAACTATGCTAAGCGTCTCGATGGCGACAACGTGAAGCAGTGCAAGGACCGCTGGGACATGATGGAGCAAGTGCGTGAGGACATCCGCAACTTCAAGAAGGAGAGCGGTGTTGACCGAGTAGTAGTGCTCTGGGCCGCTTCGACCGAAATCTACGTGGCTCCCGACAAGAACGTGCACTACACCCTCGACCAGCTCGAGGCTGCCATGAAGGCCAACGATGTTGAACACATCTCGCCATCTATGTGCTACGCCTATGCAGCACTCAAGGAGAACTGCCCATTCATCATGGGTGCTCCTAACACCACTGTCGACATCCCAGCTATGTGGCAACTCAGTGAAGAGACCAAGGTGCCCATCGCAGGTAAGGACTTCAAGACTGGTCAAACTCTCGTTAAGAGTGGTTTCGCTCCTATCATCGGCGCCCGCATGCTCGGCATGAGCGGTTGGTTCTCTACCAACATCCTGGGTAACCGCGACGGTCTCGTGCTCGACGAGCCAGCCAACTTCCGCACCAAGGAGGTGAGCAAGCTCTCGACTCTGGAGTCGATTCTCGTAGCCGACGACCAGCCCGACCTTTACAGCGACATCTTCCACAAGGTGCGCATCAACTACTATCCTCCACGCAACGACAACAAGGAGGGATGGGACAACATCGACATCTTTGGATGGATGGGATATCCCATGCAAATCAAGATCAACTTCTTGTGCCGCGACTCTATCCTAGCTGCTCCTCTTTGCCTCGACCTGTGCTTGCTCATGGACCTCGCTCACCGCGCCGGCCGTTTTGGCACTCAGCGCTTCCTGAGCTTCTTCCTCAAGAGCCCTATGCACGACTACACTGTCGACGAAGTGCCTGTTAACCACCTGTTCCAGCAGCACACCATGCTCAAGAACGCCATCCGCGAGATGGGCGGTTACGAGGCCGACGAGGAAATCGACTAACGCGCGTGTTCTATTATGAAACGTGTAACGATCTTTTAGGTCAAAAACCTAAGCTTTAAGTAATTGATGTGAGCCTCACACACAACACCAGTGCGAGGCTCACCTTTTACAAAATTATCACTCCTATAATTTCTAACAACCTCAATATCTCAAATGCCCTTCACCTCTCAAGAAAAAATCGCCATCGTGAGCCTGCTCATCGAGATTGCCAACGCCGACAGCACTATCGCCTACGAGGAGATGATATCATTCAACCTCATCTGCCGCAGGCTGGAAATCGACCACAATTCATTTGTGGTGGGGCACGGACTCAAGTGCGAGCATGCTATCGAGGTGCTCAAGACCATGACCGACGACAAGAAACTGGAACTCGCTAAACTCATGGTTGAGATCATCGACAGCGACAACCAGGCTGCCGACTCCGAGATTGCTCTGCTAAACCATGCGTGCCGAGCCATTGGAATCGACCGACTGTTGCAGTAGGGGCCGCCATTTTAGCTTTTTTGTGAAATTAGGCTTGCGATTTTTTGCCGTTTTCAACAAAAAGCAATAATTTTGCACCCTGTTAACGACAACGCTATAATATAATGAGAAGAATTTTACTGCCAATATCGTCACTGATTGTGATATCGATAGCATCAACATCGACTTTCACCAGCTGCAAGCCTGAGAGCAAGCCAGCCGACACTCTGCTCGATACAGCTGTCATCATGCCTGCTGCTACTGAAATCGATTCGGCTCAAGCTGGCGTTGACAGTAGTGCCACAGCCACTGGCATCAAGTCTGTTACTGGCAAGGTGGTCGATGGCGCTATGAACAGCGTCTTTGTCGAGATTGAGCCTGGCGAAGCCGAGGAATTCTCTTATTCGCAACTCGACCGCAACAATAGCGACGTGTTCTACAACTGGTCAATCGACGATGAAATCACCATCAATTATGTCGAGGTTGAACGCGGTGGCGAGCTGGTCGACAGCGTGGTCAGCATCCAGAAGGCTGAGTAGCTTTTACTTGCCTTCTTTATTTTACAGGGTACCAACAATAACAGTAGCAATACAATTGCGGTAGTAGCTCAGTTGGTAGAGCATCAGCTTCCCAAGCTGAGGGTCGCGGGTTCGAGCCCCGTCTACCGCTCCAATTAATG
This sequence comes from Porphyromonadaceae bacterium UBA2751, assembly GCA_002353285.1. Taxonomy (GTDB): domain Bacteria; phylum Bacteroidota; class Bacteroidia; order Bacteroidales; family Muribaculaceae; genus Sodaliphilus. Next base: position 77,151 of record DEJJ01000006.1, read on the forward strand.
AAAAGAGCTTGGTGAAATAACTTGAAAAACACGCACTTTCACATCACAGCATGAAAACTAAGAAAAGAATAATATCACTCCTCATTGCAATGATGGCAATCGCAGCAATGCCGCTTGCCACGAGCTGCAATTCTAACCGCAACATGACCTATGAGGACGGCATGTTCGACTACAACGAGGTCTACGACGACGTCACCAGCGACACTTTCCAGCTCAATAGCGAAATCGACAACGACGACCAGGAACGCTACTAAACCAGCAGCGTCACTCCCTTTTCTTTATTATACAACTTTTTCTTACTTCCCAACGGGATTATTTACCACATTGCTCGGATTGCCTTCCATGAAAGTGCGCACGTTGTTAACCACCACATCCATCAGGCGCTGGCGTGCCTCAGGGCTGGTCCACCCTATGTGGGGTGTGAAGTAGCAGTTCTCGAGCTGGAGCAGTGGGTTGTCGGCAGCAGGTGGCTCCTGGCACAGCACATCGACGGCAGCTGCAGCTATCACGCCATTCTTCAATGCAGCAGCAAGGTCTTCCTCAACGATGAGGGGGCCGCGGCTGGTGTTGATGATCATGGCACTGGGTTTCATCAGGGCCAAGCGGCGGGCATTCACTATGCCGCGTGTCTGGGCAGTGAGTGGGCAGTGCAGACTCACCACGTCGCAGGCGGCAAAGAGCTCGTCGAGCGTGTCAACTCGCGTGACATATTGCGGCAGCGCCTCTTGTGGCTTGCTGGTAAAGGCGAGCACCTTCATCCCCATGGCTGCAGTGATGCGTGCCACTGCGCCGCCAATGTTGCCCAGCCCCACTATGCCCATGGTCTTGCCTTCAAGCTCGATGAAGGGCGCGCTGCAGTAGGTGTAGTCGATGCTGCGGCTCCACACGCCTGCTCGGGCTTCGCGGGTGTAATGCTCGGCGTGGGTGGTCATGTTGAGCAGGTGGGCAATTGCCACTTGTGCCACCGAGGCGGTGCTGTAGGCCGGCACGTTGGTCACAATGATGCCGCGCTCGTTGGCAGCGTCAATGTCCACAATGTTGAAGCCGGTGGCTATCACGCCTATGTACTTGAGGTTGGGCAGCGCCTCAATGAGCTTGCGGTCAAATACCACCTTGTTGGTCAGCAGCGCGTCGGCTGGCAGTGCTCTCTCGATGATTTCCTCGGGCTTGCTGCGTGGATACACAGTCACGTCGCCCAGTCTCTCCAGTGGCTCCCACGACAGGTCGCCTGGGTTGCCCACATATCCGTCAAGGACTACAATTTTCATGATAGTTGTGTGCTTTGTTATGTCGGTTACTAATATTTTGGTGCAAAAATAGTCACTTTCGGTCAAAAAAACAACCATCCCAAGCTAAAAACTCGAGATGGTTGAGATATGTTGTGTGGTCGTGGTGCCTGGGGCAATGCACTTAGCGCACTACCTTGGTCACGGTGCCATCACAGTGACGCACGATGAGGATGCCACGGGCGGTGCTCGACACGCGGCGGCCGCTGGCGTCGTAGTACTCGGCATTGTCGCTGCCAGTGGTGCGCAGCTCGTCAATAGCTGTCACTGTGCCGTTGCTTATCGTGAGCAGGCGTGGAGCATTCTGCACGTTGCTCTGGATGGGCAGGTAGCAGCGGTGGGCGGCAATTGTGGCGCCATCCTGAGACAGAATAAACTGGTTGTTATAGAGCAGGTAGCCGTTGTTCATTGTCTGCTCGGTTGTCGAGCCACGCAGCAAGCTGCTCACCTGTTGAGTGCTGCCACTATAGGGTGTGGTAGTAATCTCGCTTGCGGCGGTAGTGCTGTGCAGCAGCACTCCCACATTGGCGGGAAGATATTCCACCAAGCTGATGCTGACGTTGTTGCCGTTTATGGCATCTACCACACTGGCTGTAACGTTCTCGGGCAGTGCCAAGTCTTGGTCGCCATACCAGGTTGCCCACTGGCGGCCTTCGCCAAAGCTCACGCCGTCGAGAGTAATCGTGGATTGTGCAGGTTTTGTGTAATTGATGGTGTACATCTTCACGGTGTTGAAGTCGTTGCTCACCACGGCCACGATGAGCTTGTAGCTCCCGTCCTCGGTCTCGAAGGCTTTCTTCACCAAGTAGGCATGAGGACTAACGTAGGTGGCGTCGATCTCGGCATCGGTGAATGTCTCGCCAGCAGCAAGTTCGAAGTTATACTCATGCACATCCTGCGAGAAGCCTTCAAGCGCCTCACCCTTAACGGTGATGCCGGTGATGGCAGCGTTATAGACCAGCGCAATGTCATCGACGTAGAGGGCATCGCCACTTGCGCCACCACCAGGAGTGCTGCTGGTCGAGAATGTTACCAGCAAAGCGCGGCCGGTGAGGTTGGTGTTGATGTAATTAAAGTCCACAGTGTGCTCTACCCAGCCGGCACTCATTTCAATGTTCTCAAGATCCTTGGCGGTAGCGAGCTTATTGGTGTAAGTCTTGTCCTCGGGGTCTTGATAAGGGCTACCATCGGTGATGATAGCGCTCATCGAAGCGCGGTAGTTGCTATTCTTAGGAGTGAACTTAGTCCAGAACTTGATGGCGTCGGGGCGGCCGTGCATGATGGTGTAGAATGGATCACCATTAGCGTCGGTGTTGGTATCGCTGATGCTCATCTTGCTGCAGTTGGCGGTGTTACTAGCAAAGATGCTTCCAGCATTCAGGCGACCGGTGGTCATAGTGCCATTGCCAACTACCCCAAACTTGCTTCCCGAAGTCATTAGAGCACTATAGGTACCTGAGTGGCAGTCTGTATTTTTCCCCAATGAGCCAGGTGCGTTACTTGCTAAACCGCCAGTGGCGCTCGCGAAGCCGTGCCAAGCAAAAGGCTCGCCATTGTCCTTGAAGTTCTCGAAGCCGCTGTTCTTGATTTGGTAGCCGGTGGTCTCACCGTCTTGGGTGAACGTTAGGGTCTTGGTGGTGCCTTGTGGGGTCAAGATGTCGATATTGGCTCCCAGGGCATATTGGTTGAAGGCGATTACGGCATTTGCCAAGCCGCCCTCTATCTGTTGGCTTGTGACGATAGTGGTCACGCCATTGGTAGTAGTGCCTTGAGCAGTAATCTCCACTTTGCCAATTTGGCTAAAGCTGCCAAAGGTGACAGTGTAGTAGTTGTCGCCACTCTGGCTCACGGTCACTGCTGCCGGCAGGTCAAGGCCATCATAGTGGATGGTGCCAGGATAGTCGGTGGCCAATACAGCCAGTGCAGTCACTGCAGCGAGCATTGTGGAAAAGAGTTTTTTCATGTCTTTTTCTTTTTTACTGATAGATTATTACCTATTAAAAAAGTAGTAGAGGCTGTGTCATGATTAATAAGTCACGCTTCGCGTGAGAAATCATCCAAAATCCTTTCAAATCAAACAAATAATTAATTTTCTTAAATTCAATAAATTATATTCTGTTTTATTTGTAAAGATTTGTTAGATTTCTGCGCGAAGCGCACTAAACCAGAATTTTGACACACTCTCGTCACTATTAAGCCTTCTGCTGCAAGCTTATCTGCCGAGCAAGATATTATAGATTGCAGTAACGTCGCCCGCAGTTACCGAGCCGTCATTATTAACGTCGCCATACACGCCGCTGCCCTGGCCTTCTTCCTGGGTGTTGAACTTCACGTTGATAAACTGCTGAAGAATGTTCCTCATGTCGATATCAATATCAGCCTTAGCATTAGTGCCATCGAATTGGGCTGTCATGATTATTGGCGCTCCACCTACTTCATCAAGACCAGGACCAATCCAAAAAGGAATGTTGGGGTCATCGCCCTCTGTGATGTGAACAACTTGGTCGGCAACAATTGTGATGAGGCCATTGACTGGGTAACCTTTCATGTTATCGAGAACGATGTTGCCTACGCCTATCTGACTGTCACCATTGACAAGGACGAAGTTTTTGATGCTTAGCTTGTAAGTCTCGTCAGCATTTTGGGTAATGCTGATGGTGGCATCTTGTGTTCCACCTTCTCCATTGATTGAAACAGTGATTTTACCGGCATAGTCGGTAGCAAAAGCGCTCACTGAAAGAGCTGCTGCTGCAAATAGTGTAAATAATTTCTTCATGATTTAATCGTTTAAATTTAGAATGTTATTATTACTTTGTTTAACTTTAATTCGTTATTATTTAAACCTATAGGCGATGCCTATTGTTCCGTAAATTGGGTAGAGGGTTTGGTCAAGGGTCTTGAAGCTGCTCTTGAAGAAACCACTCAAGCCCCAGTTGAGGTCGGCATAGATTCCAAAACGGCGAGCGAAGAAGTAGTCAACGCCCAGTCCCATGCCCCACTGCACCTTGCGCACGTCGTCTTTGAAATCGTAGTTGCCACGTTCTTTCTCATCGGTGCCTAACAGCACCTTTGCTCCTGTTGGGTCGTTGACACGAATGTAACCGTCATAGGCAAATCCGTCGAAGCCACAACTGGTCAAGTAAGAGAAATAAGGGCCGAACTTGAGTTTCCATTTGTCGCTGAATTTGAATACTGCCTGAATGGGAATTGTGAAAGTCCATTGAAAGGCATGACTGTCGTTTTTACCGGTAAATACGCCTTCCATCGATTGGCCATCTTGAGTGACTTCCATGTGGTAGCTTTTCACATCGGCATCGATGTGCATTGCCTTATTCTCGAAATGAATTCCGGCAAGCACACCCCAACGCTCACTGGCTGGCTTGATGAAATCGGCACCAAATGCCACATTGGGCTGAAGAATGAATTTGTTGAGTTTTCTTATCTCGGAGGGCATGCCCATCGGGGCTGTGCCACCAATCGAGTAACCCAGGCGGCCATATCCTTCCACGTTGCGGAAGAAGTTCTTCAGGTTTTGGCACCCTCCATCGTTGGGCATAATGGCCCACGCACTCATCGAGGCTATTATAGCGATTAATAGTGATGTGATATATCGTTTCATCTTAAAGTCTGATAACTGATTACTTATTATTCTTTCTCTTCGCAAGTGAGTTTCACCATGTCGACCTTCAAGGTGCTGCCCACAGCGCCTTCAAAGCTTGCTCCCTCTATGCTCGATGAGAACACAATGGTCAGGTTGTAGCCTCGGTTGGCAAGAATGTCGGGGTTAATATCTTTCTTATATTCATACTCGATGTCAAATTTTACCCATTGACCGTTAGTCTCATTCACATTCTTCACGCGTGCCACAGCCACAATATTGTCGCTTGAGAGCACGTTGTCGCCATAGAGAACTATAGGATTGCCGTTGCGGTCGTGATTAATGTAGAGTACTGAGTAGATGTCGCCAGCATCGATGCGTTCAGGATGTTCAACAAAGTTCTTGTCGGTGAAGGGTGCACTTGGACTGTATTGATAGTAGCCCGAGAGCCTTATTGGTTTTTGAGTGAATGGAATTCCGAATTCGGTGGCTTTCAATGGCTGCATCAGGCCGGCAAGCATGTTGAATTTTCCTAAAAATAGGTTGCCTGCTGCAATAGGCTTGCCAAAAGTGTGTCCCATAGGACCCGTGTCTCTTGTGACAAATTGAACTCCATGACCATCATAACCGTTCTCCAGCACAAATGTTGGATATTCATTAGCAGCCGAATTGCTGTTTGCAATATAGAAACCATAGTTGCCTGTGGCCCAATCGTTTCCTAGACTGCCGTCAGGTAGCACGTTGTGCCACACATAGAATTTATGGTAATCTTTGTCAAGCTCAAAATGCTCGAAATCGAAGTCGATTACTGATGTGGTGTAACGCGCCATGCGATTGCACGATACTGAGTATTTGCGGCTCCACTTGCCATCCTGCGAGGTGACAATGTAGGTCACGGGGCCTTTGCTGAAGTCGTGCGCCGATCCACTGGTAGGGGTGATGGTGGCGCCAGCAGTGATTTTGAATTGAGGTGCAAATGCTGTCACATCGGCATCGTCGCGCATTGTGAACACAATCTTGTCCTCGGTGCTGAGAACATTGAGTAGTGTGTCATTTGCATTGTAAAAACTCGCCTCTAAGTCATCTACATGTACCCATGCCTTCTCGATGTCGCACTCGGCGTTGAGTGGCTCGTCCTTGAAGCACGATGTGGTGGCAGTTGCCAGGGCCACAAGTGCCACAGCCACAATTGTGTTATGATTGAAAAATTTCATTTCAGATATGTCGTTTTTAACAATAAAAGTCAATTCAAGCTGCAAAGATAGTGATTTTTTTCAAATTAGCCACAATTATCACGCTATTAATTGAAATATTAATAATTTATAATATTTACTTGAATGATTATGGTTGATTTGTGAAATATTTATTGTATATTTGCGCCGCATATTTTTTTGAAGGTCACTTTCAAGCCGTCATTTCCCCATTTTGCTTGGGAGTGGTCGTTATGTTTTTGTTAGCTTATTTACTGAATGTTTGACACATTAATACGACAGTTATTTGAACTGAAATGGTTTAAGAGATTAAAAACCAACACAGTTCCCCGATGGATGATATTGCTAATCGACATGGTGCTCGTGGCGTGTAGCTGCGTTGTTTTCATCGTGTCAAGTCTTAACTCTCAAGTTTCGCCAGGAGCCTTCGTTGTTGTGCGCAACTTGGTGCTGGTGGTCGCGGTCTATGGTCTTGTGACTTACCTGTCTAAGAGTTACACTTGTGTCATCCGTTTGTCGGTGATCGAGGACTTATATCGGGAGTTTGTGGTGGTGTTTGTCTCCACTTTAATTCTTATTGCAATCAACCTGGTCTACTCGGCCATCACTAATAGTGTACTCATCAGTTACTGGGGCATTGTCTACATTGGGGTGCTGGCGTTTGCCATGCTCACTATCGAGCGCTTGGTGATTAAGTATGTCTACGCTCGCATCACTGCCACCGAGAGCAATCGCCGCAAGGTGCTGGTGCTTGGCACCTCGCTCGACTCGCTCATCCTTGCCAACGCGCTCAAGAACGAGATTGGTGGCAAGTACGAGCCGGTGGGATTGCTTAGTATCAAGAGTGGTAAGGACAAGGACGAGATCAATGGCTTCAAGGTCTACAAGTATCATCCTGACGATGTGGCTAATATATTTGTGGGAGGGAACATCCATGCTCTCATCTTCGACTCGTCAAGCATCAAGCTCATGCGCAATGGATTTGCCGATGCATTTATCGAGAATAACATCGCGCTGCTGGCCATCAACAAGGTCGAGGAATTTGAACTTGACGACGAGCGTGAAGGCTCTAATATCTCTACCTATATTAAGGAAGTCCAAATTGAGGACTTGCTCGGACGTGACCCCATTGTGCTCAACAACACGCTGGTGCGCTCACACATCAAGGACTCGGTTGTGCTCATTACGGGTGCCTGTGGCTCGATTGGTAGTGAGATAGTGCGCCAGGTGGCAAGCTATAAGGCCAAGCAGATTGTGCTCGTTGACCAGGCCGAGACTCCAATGCACGACTTGAGTCTGGAGCTGAAGAAGGATTTCCCCGAGGCTAATGTGGTGCTCTTCATGGGCGACGTGCACAACCATGCACGCATGGAGAAGGCATTCCGTGACTATAGGCCAAAATACGTGTTCCACGCTGCTGCCTATAAGCATGTGCCCATGATGGAGATGAATCCTACCGAGGCGGTGCTCACCAACGTTGAGGGCACCAAAAACATTGCCGACTTGGCGCTCAAATTTGGGGTCTACAAGTTTGTGATGGTCTCGACCGACAAGGCTGTCAATCCCAGCAACATCATGGGTTGCACCAAGCGCCTTGCCGAGATTTACTGCCAGTCGCTATTCTTCGATGCGCAAAAGATGGGCAAGAACACGCAGTTCATCACCACGCGCTTTGGCAACGTGCTGGGCAGCAATGGCTCGGTGATTCCACTGTTCCGCAAGCAGATTGAGAGCGGTGGACCCGTCACGGTGACTCACCGCGACATCATCCGCTACTTCATGACCATCCCCGAGGCGTGCTCGCTGGTGCTTGAGGCTGGCTGCATGGGCCACGGTGGCGAAATCTACATCTTCGACATGGGACAGCCAGTGCGCATCTACGATCTTGCCACACGCATGATTTCGCTTGCAGGATTGCGCCCGCATGTCGACATCGAGATTAAGGAGATTGGTCTGCGTCCAGGAGAGAAGCTCTATGAGGAACTGCTCAATGACAAGGAGAACACCATCAAGACCGATAACGAGAAAATCATGATTGCCAAGGTGCGCAAGTACGACTACATCGATGTGTGCAACAACATTGACAACATCATCGAGCTGGCGCAGAGTGGCAACATCCACGACATGGTCAAGGGCATGAAGAAGTTTGTGCCTGAGTTCAAGAGCATGCACAGTGAATTCGAGAACATCGACCATGAGCTTGAGACCGATGGCGACAAGTCCAGCTCTTATTATTTCAATCCCACTGCTCCTGTGGGCAACGAGAGAGCAAGAATGAATTAATTTACGAGTGAGGTTGGCCCCCGCAACGTACTATTTGGTTTTCTTGCGGTTGCGGCGTTTCATCGATACTGGCACAGCGATTGCGGCAATCACGATTGCGGCAATGGCTCCTGCTGTGACCTGGCCTGTGGGGGTGCTAAGCCATTTCATCATCGACTGCGGCGTGAGGTTGCCACCACTATCGCCTGTTGTGGCGGTAGCGGCAGCAGTGGTGTCGCTTGGTGCAGGTGAGGGCTCTTGAATCACTGGCTCGGGCTCGGGATAGTCAATTTGGTAGATGTTCACTGCATTGCCTCCCCCGTTCTTGCGACCTTGTGATGTCACGAGCACGTAGCGCCCGTCGTTGCTGATGTCGAGCCCCACGGGATAGGAGTCGACGGCTATCTCGGCTATCATCTTCATGGTGCGTGTGTCGACCACACACAGGCGGCTTGCATTGTTGCAGGCGGCAAAGATGTACTTGCCGCTGGGCGAGATCTCAATGGTGCGGGCACCAGCTCCCACCTTGCAGTTTTCCCAGCCATCAATGCGGCCCAGTTTGTTGGTCATCTTCTTGGCGGCCTCCATGAAGCGGTCGAGCTTGATGCGCTGCACATAGCCGCTGCTGTTCACGCTCAAGTAGAGGTAGCCGTTGTTGAGCACGATGTGGCGCACATTGCCCATCATGCCTTGCATGCGGCCCAGGTATTGCTGGTTCTTGACGTCGATAACGGCAAGACCTCCAGCACCACCCATGCAGCACACAATCAAGTACTGGTCATCGGGGGTGAACACGGTGCCGCGCAGGCAGTAGCCGCTCTCGGTGTCGCGGTTCACATGGCGGTTGCCAAAGTTGAGTGGCAGTTCGTAGTCTACCACGAGCAGCTTGGTGTAATGCCAGTCGTTAGGGTTAGAGCTCGAGATGTCGATAAGGCCCACGGTGTTGTTGCCCCAGTGGGTCACAGCCAGTGTTTTGCCATCGTGCGAGGTCGCAACCATCTTGGGCAGCGGACCCGTCTCCATGAGGCGCACTATCTCATCGCGCTGTGTGTCGATGATTGCCATTGCCGAGGGCTCAACGGCGTTGTTGTCGTAGGTGCGACGATAGTAGGGCACCCACAGGTAGCGCCCACCATGCGAGAATGTGGCCTCAACGGGCTTTCCCATGAAGGTGTTAGGATTGTTCCACTGCTTGTGCCACTTGAAGAGGCCGCTCGCTGGTGCCCACAGCTGTTTTGAGCCTGCGTCGGTGAAATTGTGGCTGATGGTCTTGAGCTTGCGGTTGGTGCCCATCTCAAAGACCACGGTTTTTCCACCTTCGAGCGAGTTGACGTAATATTTCTTGCCGTCGGGCGACACGTTGACCGATTTTGGCGAGTTGATGTCGCCGTCGTGGCTCTCGCGCATTGCCATGCTGTAGTTTTGCTTCTTAGCAACGAGCGTGATGCGCATCTTGCCGTCGGCCGAGGCTGCTGTGGTTCCCTCTTTGGGATGGATTATGCCTTGTGCCATAGCACTGGTTGCAACCATAGTGGCAATGGCGAGTGCAATCTTGTTGGTCATGATGCAATAAGAGTGGGTTTATTTGTTTGGTTTAGTTGGCTTCTTAGGTTTGTTGTCCTCGCCAGTTTCGGTGTCTTTCACCTTGCCGGCGAGCATGCCGCATGCGGCACTGATGTCCTCGCCACGGCTGCGGCGAATGGTGCAGGTGATGCCCTTGCTATTGAGGTAGTCGCGGAAGTAGGCCATGCGCTCGTCGCTCGAGGTGCGTAGCTTGGCCACGCCAGGTATCATGTGATAGCGAATGAGGTTGACGCGCACGTGCTCGTTGGGCAGTATCTCGCGCAGAGCCTCGGCGTGCTTGATGTCGTCGTTGAACCACTGCCACATAATGTACTCAACCGAGAGGCGTCGCTGGTGAGCGAAGTCGTACTTGCCGAGCAGCTCCATCACTTCCTTGATGTGGAAGGCGTTCTCAATGGGCATGAGCTGGCCTCGCTCCTCGTTGATTGCGTTGTGCACGCTCACTGCGATGTGCACGCTGGTGGTCTCGCACAGCACTTTGAGTGCATTTTTCACGCCCACGGTGGAGACGGTGATGCGCTTGGGACTCCATGCCAGGCCCCAATCGGCGGTGAGAATCTCGATTACCTTGAGCACGTTGTCAAGGTTGTCGAGTGGCTCTCCCATGCCCATGAACACCACGTTGGTGAGTTGCTCACTCTGTGGCACGCTGAGCACCTGGTTGATGATTTGGCATGCTGTCAGGTTGCCATGGAAGCCCTGGCGGCCTGTCATGCAAAAGTAGCAGTTCATGCGGCAACCCTTCTGCGAGGAGATGCACAGGGTGGCGCGGTCGTCCTCGGGGATAAACACGCTCTCGACGGCCTTGTCGCCGCCAGCGTCGAAGAGGTATTTCACTGTTCCGTCGTCGCTTGCCTGTGCACTCATTGGGCCATAAAGCCCCACGCAGTAGTGCTTGGCGAGGAGTTCGCGGTTGGCCTTGGAGATGTTGTGCATCTCGTCGAATGTGCTAACTCGCTTGTTATAGATCCACTGTGCGAGCTGTGTGGCTACAAACTTGGGCATGCCGAGTGATGCTGTGACTTCGCGCAGCTGCTGCAAGTTCATGCCTGCTAATGGCTTGAGTTTTGTGGTGGTAGCTTGCATTTTTCTCTGTGTTGTGCTAATTATGCTTTTGAATGATTGAGTTTACTTTAAATTCTGCAAAATTAGTGCAAACCGAGCGAAACACAAAATGAAAAACGAAGTTTTTTATTTTTGCTTCCGAGGTGCCGCCTAATTTATCCAAAATTAGTGCAAACTGAGTGAAACACAAAATGAAAAACGAAGTTTTTTATTTTTGCTTCCGAGGTGCCGCCTAATTTATCCAAAATTACTGCAAACCGAGCGAAGTACAAAATTTTTTAGAGCCAAAGTGCTACTCGCCATGATTGCCACCTCCCCCAGTGAGCGGGACTCACTTCAAAAAAAGACATAATATTTTGCAAATGTCAGAAATCAGATGCCAGACTGGTCCGACAAGTCCGACAGGTCCGACAAGTCCGACCAGCCAGCTCTTCTCGTGATTTTTTAGCCCCCCCTATGGTATTTTGCAAAAAGTGCATTTTTTTGTTACTGTTTTGAGGTGTTTTGTCGGGTCTCGGTTGCAAAAATGGATATTGTGTTATAACTTTGTGGTCGAGACTATTAATCTATTAATCTAAACCTTTTGCATTATGAAAAAGATAACGTTTTTTATCACAATGATGATTTTGTGGATGACTGCTACGGCGTCGTCGCAAAGTATGCTCCAGCCTCTTCCCAAGCGCAATGCTAAGGAGGTGCTGAAGCACCGCACTGGCATTGCTGCAAAGCATGTGGAAATTCCCACGGCGCAGAGCGCACAAATTGCTGCAGCTCCCACCCGTGCCGAAGTGGTGATCCCTCCCGCTGGGTTGGAGACCGAGAAGTATCGCCTGAATGGCTACATCTATGATGGGTCGAGCTGGGAGGTGGTGAGCCGCCCAATCCAGGTGGGATGGGATGGCGACAACGTTTACGTTCAGGGCTTCAGTGTGCTCTTGCCGCAGGCATGGATAATGGGCACTCTTGACCGTGACCTGATGACGGTGACGTTCCCGATGCAGTACTTTGGCACTTATCAGGGCTACGACAGCTATTTCTTCCCTGTAATGCCTGTTGAGGGAGGCTACACGCCCATTGCGGCGGTGTTTAACTATAACGAGGACGCTCACACCTTTGTGCTGTCGCAGGATGTTGTGTGCTACATTGTTGAGAACTCGAGTGCTACGGAGATGCTGTGGTTCTACCAGTATGACAGCGAGATGAACATGGTGCCCGATGCCGACTCTGTTGAGGTGCCCGAGGGGCTTGAGACTCAAGAGTGTGTGCTCTCAGGTGTTTACATGGGCTACAACGAGACCTCTGGCTGGTTCGAGGGCGACCCATTGCTCAATAGTGCCAAGGTGGGATTTGATGGCGATGACATTTACATCCAGGGCTTGTGCTCCTATTTGCCTCAGTCGTGGGTTAAGGGTCACCGTGAGGGCGACAACTATGTGATTGACTATGGTCAGTACTTTGGCACATTCATCTATCAGGGCGAAGCCTATCAGCTGTACTTCATGGGCTGTGAGCCTCGGAGCATCAATGCTGCCAATCTGGTGCTCTCGATTGATGAGGATAGTGGTGAAATCACTGCGCAAAACTGGTATGCTATCAGCGCAAGTGCTGAGGAGGTGCTGTGGTATGACATGCTGGGTAATGTGACGCTCAAGCCACTGCTCGATGCTCCTGCTGTGCCTGCCACACCCGAGGTTCTCTACTATGAATACATCGCCGACGAGGGCTATGGCTACGTGATGCTCAACGTTCCTGCTACCGATGCCGATGGCTCTCCCATCCTCACTGGGAAGCTGGGCTACCGCCTCTACGTTGACTATGGCAATGGACCTGAACCCTACATCTTCACTGCCGACTATTATGGCTTTGACGAGGATGTGACAACTATCGACTACACCTTCAACGATGAGATCAACTTCCTGGCTGGTGGCGAACTGGTGGTGGTGTACAACATTGCCGATGGTGCCGAGCGCATTGGGGTGCAGAGCGTGTACTACGGTGGTGGCGAGACTCACGAGTCGGAGATTGAATGGTATAACATCGCCGAGAACGAGGAGGTTGAAGTCACTCTGCCCGAAGGAGTTGAGACTTTCACTTACTTGCTCACAGCGCAAGACCTGCAATTTGGTGAGGAATATCCCGAGGACTACTCGGCCGACGTGCGAGTGGGCTTCGATGGCGCCGATGTCTACATCCAGGGATTGAGCAAGTGGCTCCCCGAGGCTTGGCTCAAAGGCACAATGGACTCGAAGGACAACACAGTCACCTTCCCCAAGCACTTCGTGGGCTACTTCACTGCTTGGGGCATCGACATGAAGATTGTGTTCAACGGTGCCACCTTTGCCTATGATCCTGAGACCGACACATTCACATCGACCGAGGGCTACACCTCAACCAGCACCTATGAGCTCGAGGGTGAAGAATATGAAGAACCTGCCGATGTGTTTACCAATGTTGTGATCACTCGCGCTGCCGATGTGGCTGCTGTGCCTGCAGCACCCGAGATTCTCGACTTCTATCTCAATGGCAGCTACGGCTATGAGTTGTTCATGAACATTCCTCTCGAGGATGTGGATGGCAACCCAATCTTTGCCAGCATGCTCAGCTATCAGCTCTTCAAGAAGGTGGATGGCGAGGTGAGCCCCATCGTGCTTGAGGCCGACCTCTATGAGTATGCCACCGAGGACATGACTATTATTCCTTACCTCTACACCGACTACTGGGAGGTGCTGCAAGGTGGCGAGACCGTCTATGTGCATGCCGACGGCATCGAGACTTGGGAGGCCATTGGTGCCAAGACCATCTACACCGGTGGTGGCGAGACCAACGAGAGTCCCATCACTTGGTTCGACCTTGACAATGTGGGCATCAGCAGCATCAATGCCGACAACAACCGCTCGCAGCAGCTATACGACCTGATGGGACGCCGTGTCGACTCTAGCAACCTGCGCCCAGGCATCTATGTGCGCCAGGATGGCCGCAAGATCATTGTCAGATAAGGCTATTGAGCCCCAAATTGGCACATTAAATAAAAGCGCCCCTGGCAAATGCCGAGGGACGCTTTTTTAGCTATCTGTTGCGCTCAAAATCGTCATGGCTCGATGCGGATGTCCTCGTTGAAGTAGGGCACCAATCGTCCGCGCAGGGTGATGGCTCCATTGCCCAGGTTGGGGTAGATGTCGGCAACGGCTTGGTCGCTTTCCTTGAAGATTGTGATGCTCACGGTGGCGTTCATGCGTCGTCCAGCCATCACGTAGGTAACAATGGTGTTGCCTTTTTTGTCGTTTTTTACATTCATGTTGCTGATGCGGCCGTGCAGCGTGATGCCTCCCAGCCCGTTGGCACCGGCGCTCATGTTGTTGAACGCAACCTGGAAGATTCCCTTGTCGCCTTGCATGAGCAGGAAGTTGGTGTTGTCGTTGAGTCCCAGTTCATAGTGGCCAAATCGGTTGCGCACCTGAGTGGCCTGCAGCACGAAGTAGCCGTCGATGGCGGCTCGCTCGGCTTTGAGGTGGAATATCGAGTCTACAATCTCGTGATTTTTCTTGATGCGCTCGTTGCGCTCTTTCTTGGTCTCGTTGGCAGGAATGGGGGCAGTTTCGTCGATGACGTAGACGTCGTCGTAGTTTTGTGCGACTGCTGCCTGTGGCAAGGCAATTACTGCGGTGAGAAGAAGTGATAATATAAGCGTCCAGGTTTTCATAATAACAAATGTTTTTTAGTGTGATGTTGCAAAATTACGCAAAGTAAACGCACAAACCACCATTTTACTGCATCAAAATTATAATTTTTTTTCAAGAAAATGTTATTTTTGCAGTCAAAAATCACTTTTTGATATGGAGAATAAGGGTAAAATGTCGTGGATTGTGAGGATGCTTTTGCTGGCCGCCATGTCGCTTATGCTGCTCATAGTGGTGGCGCTGGCAGTGGCCATTGTGTTTGGCTACAGCTACGAGGGCATCAATGCGCAGCTCACTACCATCGCGTTGCAAAATGTGCTCGTTTTCATTGCCCCAGTGCTGATTCTGGCACTGATGCTGCAAGCTCTCGAGAAGGTGCCGGTGGCCACGACCATGTGGATGACCAAGGCTCCCACATTCCGCTCGATAGCGGTGGTGGTGCTGGTCTACATCGTGGCGCTGCCAGCGATGAACTGGCTGGTGGAGTGGAACGAGGGATTGCACCTGCCACAGGCTTTGCACGACGTTGAGACAATTTTGCGCGACATGGAGGACTCGGCTCAAAACATCACCACGGCACTGCTCACCACCCACTCATGGGGCATGATGGCGCTGCTGGTGCTGCTGGTGGGTGTGCTCACAGGCATGGGCGAGGAAATCTTTTTCCGTGCTGGATTGCTTGGCTCGATGCACGCTGGCAAGGTGCGGCGCCATGTGGCGGTGTGGGCAGTGGCATTCATCTTCAGTGCCATTCACATGCAGTTCTTTGGATTCTTTCCACGCTTGCTGCTGGGCGCATGGTTTGGCTATGTGATGCTGCACTGTGGCGAGGTGTGGACTCCCATCATTGCCCACTCGCTCAACAATGGACTAGTGGTGCTCTTCACCTTCCTCGACAAGAACCACTACATCGACAACAATGTGCTTGAGTCGCTGGGCACTGCTGGGCCAGGACAGGTGCCATGGTTGGCGATTGCCAGTGCCGTGGTCACAGCAGTTGTGATATTTCTGTTTATGAATACAAAGAAAGGAGAGAAATTTAAGTCATGAGAAAGTTTATGTTATTGGCCATGGCGGCCATTGCATTCGCTGCCACTGCACAGCAGGTGATTTGTCATCGAGGGTATTGGAACATCGAGGGCTCGGCGCAGAACTCGCTGCGGGCACTCGTCAAGGCCGACTCGATAGGCGCATGGGGCTCGGAATTCGACGTGTGGATGACGGCCGACGGCACTCTCGTGGTGAATCACGACGAGAGCTATGGTGGCGTTGTCATCGAGACTGCCAAGTGGAAACAACTCAAAAAAATGAGGCTCAAAAACGGAGAACCACTGCCCACCCTCGACAAGATGCTTGATTGCGGCAAGAAGCTCACTACCAAGCTCATCGTCGAGATGAAACCGCACGCCAGCAAGGAGCATGAGCGTGAGGCGGCACGCAAGATTGTCAAGATGGTCAAGGACAAGGGGCTTGAGAAACGCGTGGAGTACATCACCTTTTCCTATGCGGGCATGAAAAACCTCAAGCAAATGGCTCCCGAGGGCACGCCTGTCTACTACCTCAATGGCGAACTCTCGCCTGCACAACTGGCACAGCTGGGCATGGCGGGCATTGACTACAACATCAAGGTCATGCGCGACCACCCCGAGTGGATCGATGAGGCACACTCGCTGGGCATGAAGGTCAACGTGTGGACCGTCAACAGCGACCGCGACATGGAGTGGTGCATCAACTATGGCGTCGACTTTATTACCACCAATGCACCCGAGAGGCTGCAACAACTTCTTGCACAGTGAATTTATCAATTCAAGTGGTGATGATGCCTGCTTTTTTTGGAGGTTCATGAGTGAAAAATGAAAAAAACTCAGTAAATTTGCCGATTATTTTAATAATAATGCAGTTATACTTATGGCATTAACAAGTTCGTTAGAGAAATTAGGCTCCTACTGCATGCTCATGTGGCGGAGCATTGGCATCCCCGACAAGTGGCGCGAGTTTTTCAAGCGCTACATGGCCGAGATATATAAGCTGGGCATCGACTCTATCCCATTGATTTTGATTGTGTCGCTGTTCATCGGTGCATTGTGCACTCTGCTCATCAAGCTTAACATCAGCAACCCGCTATTGCCGCGTTACACTGTGGGATTGACCACACGCGAGATTATCCTGCTCGAGTTCTCGTCGTCAATCCTCTGTCTCATTCTGTCGGGAAAGATTGGCAGTAACATCGCAAGCGAGATTGGCACAATGCGCGTGACCGAGCAAATCGACGCTCTCGACATCATGGGCATCAATAGTGCTAACTACCTGATAATGCCCAAGATTGCTGGATTGGTCACCATCATGCCTTTCCTGGTGATAATTTGCATGGCAACGAGCCTCTTAGGTGGCTACCTCATCTGCGTGCTCACTGGAATTATCGACACCGACACCTACATCTATGGCATTCAAACGCTCTTCATCGAGTGGTACGTGTGGTTCGCTCTCATCAAGTCGTTGTTCTTCGCCTTTATCATCGCAAGCATCTCCAGCTTCTACGGCTACACCGTCAAGGGCGGTTCCATCGAGGTGGGCAAGGCCAGCACCGACGCCGTGGTGATGAGCAACATCATGATTCTACTCACCGACGTGCTTCTCACCAAGTTATTAATGATGTAAAAAAAGCAACACTACTATGATAGAGGTTAGAAACGTTGAGAAATCGTTCGACGACGTGGGTGGGCGCCGACAGGTGCTCTTTGGCATCAATGCCAAGTTCTATGATGGAAAGGTCAACTTGATAATTGGGCAGAGCGGCTCGGGTAAGACCGTGCTCGTGAAGAACCTCGTGGGGCTCTTCAAGCCCGACAGCGGCGAAATTCTTTACGACGGGCGCGACATCACCAAGCTCGACGACAAGTCGATGAAGGAGCTGCGCAAGGAGATTGGAATGTTATTCCAGGGCTCGGCACTCTTCGACAGCGAGACTGTGATGGGAAACGTTATTTTCCCATTGAAGATGTTTTCCAAGATGAGTGCTGCCGAGCAGCGTGAGCGAGCTCAGTTCTGCATCGATCGCGTCAATCTCACAGGCAGCGAGAACAAGTATCCAAGCGAGCTCAGTGGTGGAATGCAGAAGCGTGCAGCCATTGCCAGGGCCATTGCACTCAATCCCAAGTATCTCTTCTGCGACGAGCCCAACTCGGGACTCGACCCCAAGACCTCAATCGTCATCGATGAGTTGCTCAGCGACATCACTCATGAGTTTGGCATCACCACCATCATCAACACGCACGACATGAACTCCGTGATGGGCATTGGCGAGAACATCGTCTTCATCTACAAGGGCCATGTGGGATGGGTCGGCAACAAGGACCAAATCTACAATGTCGACAACGACAACCTTAACAACTTCGTCTACGCCACCGACCTCTTTGCCGACGTGCGCAAGTATCGACTCGAGCACGGCTACAAGCCCACACGTGTCACCCAGCACAAATAAACACATAATTATATTTATAAACTACATTTTTTTGACAACTATGAAAAGAACTTTATTCACACTAATGTTGATTATTGCCTCAGTAATGGCTATTCAAGCACAGAGCTTAACAGGAAAGTCCTGGGCCGCTTCGCTCGACGATGGCGAGGGCCACGACATCAAGATGGTGATGGAGTTTGAAAATGGTGGCGAGTGCATGGTCGCAGTCCTCGCGCAACTGCCCATGCAGGAAGACGGAGTGAAGATCAACATCTCGACCGATGCCGCCATCCCTGGTTCCTACGCCGTTAGCGGCAAAAAGCTTGAGATGAAACTGGCCAAGAGCAACGCCAAGATGGACATCAACGTTGACATGGGCAGCAGTGGCATTCCCGCTGCCAACAGGAAGATGGCTGAAAGCATGATGAAGAGTGAGCTCGAGAAGCAAAAGAAAGAGCTGCTCAATGAAATCATGGAGTTCATCCCCAATCTTAATGGCGCTACCATCAAAACCCTCACCGACAGCAAGCTCGTTCTCGTTGATGCCAGTGGCAAAGAAATGGAGTTTGCCGCAGTGCACTAATCATTTCACCACACAACACACCACACTAAGGGCGTGAGCATTAATGCTTGCGCCTGTTTTGTTGTCACATTTGCCACCGCAATGATGAATGATTATTTTGGCATAATTTTGTGCATTTAGTTAGGAAAGTTAATTGGAATTTAGTAACTTTGCCGTCAACAAACACCCACTACGCATTATGCACGTTGTCATTGCAGGAAATATTGGCTCAGGCAAGTCGACACTCACTCGACTGCTCGCTCAGCACTATGGATGGACTCCACGCTACGAGTCGGTAGCCCACAATCCCTACCTCGAGGATTATTACCACGACATCCAGCGATGGTCGTTCAACCTTGAGGTCTATTTCCTCAAGGAGCGATTCCGCGACCTGCTGGCCATCTCACATGCCCAGGGAACCATTCTTCAGGACCGCTCAATCTTCGAGGGTGTCTATGTCTTCGTGGCCAACAACCGCGCCATGGGCAACATCTCCGAGCGCGACTTTGCCACCTACATGGAGCTATTCGAGCACATGCTCTCCATTGTCAAGCTCCCCGACCTGATGATCTACCTGCGCTCCTCGGTCCAGCACCTTGTGGCAAATATCCAAAAACGTGGGCGCGACTACGAGCAAACCATGCAAATCGAGTATCTCGACAACCTCAACCGACGCTACGAGGACTTTATCACCAACCACTACAAGGGACGCGTGATGGTGGTGGAAAAAGACAACCTCGACTTTGAGAACCGACGTGAGGACTTCATTGGCATCACCAACCGCATCGACTCCATCCTCTACGGACTCTTCCCATTGCAAGAAAGTGAAAAATGAAAAAGAAAAAAACTCACAACTCATAACTCAAAAACTCACAACTCACTAACTCATAACTCAAAGCCATGCACATTGCAATATCAGGAAACATAGGTTGTGGCAAGACCACACTCACCCGAATGCTCGCCGAGCACTACGGCTGGGAACCACGATTCGAATCAGTCACTAACAATCCTTACCTTGCCGACTTCTACGACGACATGGAACGCTGGTCATTTAATCTCCAAATCTACTTCCTCAACAAGCGATTCAAGGATGTGGTCGAAATCTCCAAGAGCGACCAGGTAATCATCCAGGACCGAACAATCTTTGAGGACGCATGCATCTTCGCACCCAACCTTCACAACCAGGGCAAGATGAGCGACCGTGACTTCGACACCTATCAAGACCTCTTCAACCTCATGATGTCACTTGTTGAGAAACCCGACCTCATGATCTACATCCGCTCAAGCATCTCAACTCTCGTGGGACAAATACAAAAGCGTGGACGAGAATACGAGCAAACCATTCGACTTGACTACCTCCAGGGACTGGAGCGACTCTACGAGAAGTGGATCGAGAACTACGACGGAAAACTCATCATCATCGACGGCGACAACTGCAAGTTTGGCGACAGGCCCGAGGACTTCGCCAAAGTCACCGAGCGCATCGATGGCCTCCTCTACGGCCTCTTCCCGATCATGTGATCGTCACCATTGCTCAATGGCATCTTCACCACATCTCGCCAGTAAATTAATGAGTCAATAATCAGTCGTTGTCATTAGCTTTATTGGCATAGCCACACACGCAATGCGTTAACTGCTCCACACATCACTCACCATCCTGCTCACTCGGAGGCAAAGAATTATTTTGGCTCCATAACGGCAATGTTATTAGTCTACTACAAGTCGAATTAGGCATAGTTGGATTACCATCAACCATGCCTTTTAAATAAAATTAGCTATGTGTGATTTTTTATTATATATTACATATAAATTGTCAAGGATAGTTGAAAATCTTAATGAACCATTTTATAAGTCAAGTAAATACACTATGGATGACACTTTGCATTATATAATATTGACATATAGCGTAATCATATCACAATATCTAACATTTGCATTATTCTATTTGCTTTATTATGGTTCGGGTGTTAATTATTCTAAGAATCATTATATTGTCGTTCTTTTTTTTATCATGTTGTTATCAGATATTTGTTTAGGCATTCTCCTTTTTCCACAAATGAAAAGTGACAAAATCAAAAAGTATCGACATGAGAAAAATCCCAAATTAAAAAGTTGGATTATATCAATTATTGTTATGATTTTGTTCATTAGTAGCTCCTGACTTCGTCACTTTTTTC
>DEJJ01000007.1 GCA_002353285.1 Porphyromonadaceae bacterium UBA2751
ACCTCACAGTCCCACGTCTCAAGGACACTGCGCGCCCACCACAACAAGCCAGCAACCAACCCCGACCCACAACCCGAAACTGAAAACCCACAACCCGAAACTCAAAACCCGCAACCCGAAACTCAAAACCCGCAACTCACCCCAACCCCAAAGATAAAACTCGAACTCGAAACCACCCCTCTCTTCATTGCCCCTCCTTACGGCTACGACTTCTACGGCGAACCAATCTACGAAAAACCCGACGACTACGACGATGACTACGACGATGACCACAACTCCTCTCCCCAAGCCACCTGAGTCACCTGAGTCACCTGAGTCACCTGAGTCACCTGAGTCACTTGAGTCACTTGAGTCACCCGAGTCACCCGAGTCACCCGAGTCACCCAATCAGCTGAAACAATAATTTTGAGGCTGTTGCAAAACTTCAGGCTTCGACCAGGAGTGGCCCCAATGATTCACTGATTCCAGCGTTTCCATGTAAAAGCCAGAATCATGCCATGCCCTCCATCACTATCGGTTATGTGGATTGCTGTACCACAGCAATCAGAAACAGCCCAAGCCCCCCTCCACAAGGGCACCGATGCAAGCGAATCAATAGAAGAACTATGTGCCTTCTGCCAAAGTATACAGTCAAAAAATGTACATGGAGCCAAGGATGCTTGCTGTGGGAACGTGGGGGCGGTGAGCATTTATTGAATCGAGCGCACGGCAAGTGGGGTGGTGCCGCGCATGCGTTTGTAGAACTTGTCGAATGAGGCACTGGTGGCAAAGTGCAGCTGGTAGGCAATTTGCTCAATGGTGAGTGCAGTGGACTTGAGCAGTCGTGTGGCCTCCATTGCCAGCAGTTCGTTGATGCAGTCCATCACGGTTTTGCCTGTTATCTGCTTGACTATTCTTGACAGATAGGTGGTGGTGATGAAAAGACTGTCGGCATAAAACTTCAGGTCGCGGTGCTCAAGGTAGTTGTGCGTGAGTAGTGTGTAGAATGAGATAAAAATCTCCTCGCTCTGCCGTGAGATGGAGAGGCGGGTTTTCTCAAACGACTGGATGCTTACTAGGTCGTTGATGAAAACTGAGTAGAGCTGCTCAAGAATCTCATTCTTGAGTGAGAGTGGTTGCATGATGTATTGCCTTATCAGGAGCATGAGTGCTTGCAGCCGCTGTGCATCGCTGGGCGTGAGTGTGACCTTGGAGTTGCCGTAATTAGAAATTGGTATTACCGAGGCTTTGATGAGGTTGCGAAAAGCTTGTGTGTCGTGGGCCATCAACTCGTCGCAGATGAGGCAAATGCCTTGGAAGTCATCGCTTGCCTCATGGATGTAGATGGGGCTGCCAGGGTAGAATACAAACATTTCGTTGGGCGTGAAAATCATCTCACCGGCACCATTGTCGAGAATGATGCGCCCCTCGGTTACAAGAGTGAAGCTATACCAGTTAAGTGACCCTGTGAGTTCGTTGGTGAGCATGGTAAGCTGCTTGTTGGTGAGTGCGCAAGTGAGCTTGTTATTCCATGTCTCACGCTGCACTGCTTGCAGGTGGGTGTGGATTATTTCGTTTAGGTTGGGCATGTTGATGTGCTTTTTGTGCTGCAAAGATAATAAAAAATCTCAATTGTTTCGTTTGGGATAATGATTGTTTTTGAAAAAATAGTGTTTATGGAGGAAAAACGCTGTAATTTTGCAGCATCAAATTAAACAAACAATTTTATTAACATAAAAAATCAAATAAAAATGGAAGCAAAAGAGCAAGTATTGGAGGCTATGCGCAAGGCAGGTGTGCCTTTGGCTGCTGGCAAGGTGGCAGAGCTCACTGGTCTCGACCGCAAGGTTGTTGACAAGGCCTTTGCCGAGTTGAAGAAAGAGGGCGCTATCACATCGCCCGTTCGTTGCAAGTGGGAGCCTGCCAAGTAAGGCTTGGCACCCAATTTAAAACAGTTTAGTGGTTGGGTTATTGTGATTGCATCGATGCAACCATGAAGCCCAACCTGTTTTTCTAAATTAAGAAAAAACGAAATATGTATGGAGACAATATATGATTTTAAAGCCTTGACGAGCAAAGGGCAGGAACTTGACTTCGCTCAGTTCAAGGGAAAGGTGTTGCTCATTGTCAACACCGCCAGTAAGTGTGGCTTCACACCTCAGTTCAAGGGGCTTGAGGAGCTGAACCAGAAGTATAAAGACCGTGGACTGGTGACTATAGGGTTCCCATGCAACCAGTTTAACCATCAGGACCCTGGCACCGACAGCGAGATTGAAGGATTTTGCCAGTTAAACTATGGTGTGACATTCCAAATCATGAAGAAAATCAATGTCAATGGCGACGATGCCCACCCCATCTTTAAGTTCTTAAAAAGCAGGACCAAGGGTGTGCTGGGCAGTGCTATCAAGTGGAATTTTACAAAGTTCCTTATTTCGCGCGACGGTGAGGTGATAAAGCGTTATGCTCCCATCACAGCGCCCGAGAAAATAGTTAAGGACATCGAAGAAATGTTAGGATAATGAAGAAGATTATAATTATTGACGGAGGCCCTCGCAAGACTTTCAACACGGCCTCGATGTTGCAGAAGATTGCCGAGGGTGCTGCCTCGGTGAGTGAAGAAATTGAAGTGAAGACCGTGCGCCTTTATGGCATGGACTACAAGGGATGTATGTCGTGCCTGGCTTGCAAGATTAAGGACAAGGCGGTTAACGTGTGCAAGTTTCGCGACGACCTCACTCCTGTACTCGAAGAGATAGCGCAGGCCGATGGACTTGTGATGGGGTCTCCCATCTACTTTAGCGAGGTGACGGCTCAGCTGCGTGCATTTCTCGAACGCCTGATATTCCCTTGGTTGTCTTATAACGACTACAGCCTCACTGCTCCCAAGCGCATTCCCGTGATTCTCACCTACACTATGAATGCTAATGATGAACAGGCCAAAGGCGTTTATCAGTCGATGGGAATTATTGAGAGTTGCCTCAACAGGGCTATGGGCGATGTGGAGCATGTGGATGCCCACAACACTTATCAGGTGAAGAACTATGACCGCTACGAGCTTGCTGGTTTCAGCGAGGAGGCAAAGCGTGAGTACCGCGAACAGAACTGGGATAACGACCTGCAGCGAGCTTACAATGCTGGCCGCCGCATGGCCGAGAAAATTTTAAAAAACCAATAATTAAAAATAAAACTATGGAAATAAAAACAGTAAAATTCCGCAAAAACGGATTCTATGGACAACCATTTGCCTTTGGTGGCGAGGAAGGGCTGGATAAATTCGATAAAAACATTCGCTATCGTGGCAGCCTTCAGAACTACTTAATTGATACTGGCGACGAGGTGATTTTGGTAGATACTGGTCTTCCTGCAGGAACACCCGAGGAGGTGCCCGATGAGAACTCGCCAGCCTACACTGGTGAGGACATCTGTACCTACATGGAAGCCTTCGCGGCTCTGGGCTATAAGCCCGAGCAGGTGACAAAAATCTTGCTCACTCATCGTCACAGCGACCACTCGGGCGAGCTGCGCTCGTTCCCCAATGCCAAGATTTATGTGAATGAGGATGAACTTGGTGCCGAGGAACTGCAAGGCCTCGACAACATCGTGCCTGTGAGCTTCACCGATGGGGCCTACTACAACTTCCCTGAGTGCCAGAAGATTCAAGAAGGCGTCTACTTCATCAAGGCCAAGGGCCACACCAGTGGCAACAGCATCGTCATTGTGGAGATGGATGGCCTGTTTTACATGATTCACGGCGACATTACTTACGTTGACGAGGCTCTTTATGAGAACAAACTCTCGGTAGTCTACGACGACCTTGAGGCAGCCCGTGAGACCCTCGACCGCGTGCGCGAGTTTGTTCGTAATCATCCCACTGTTTATATCTCAACTCACTCGCCACAAGGCTATGAGAACCTTGAGGCAAAGCGTGTTATGGACCTCGACAACCCTGTAGAGACCATCTTTGATGAGATTGACTTCACCAAGAAAGAAGCCTCTGGCAAATATGTGTGCTCAATCTGCGGCTACGTCTACGACCCTGCCGAGCACGACGGCGTTGCCTTCGAAGACCTCCCCGACGACTGGCGCTGCCCCCGCTGCAAGCAACCCAAAGAAAAGTTCAATAAAGCGTAAGCCTGCATAGCTGTTCTATATTAAAAATGCCATTGGGGGTACCTTACCTCAATGGCATTTTTTATAAGGCTAATCCGTGAATTGGTAAAAGTTTTTTTTAAAAATAGCATGATTATTGAAATATATTATGTAAATTTGCAATTGTTCTAATGAACAATACTTTTTTGAAATAACGAAGCGTTATGCTCGACTTGCTAATGGAAATGTGAGAAACTTCTATTGTAATGCAAGTACGGTGTATGACGGTTCACGCTTAGCGTGGACTGGTTACTACCTCTACATTACAAGGGCACTTCTCACAGCCTCCATTAGAAGACGTGGTAAACAGCTCCACGCTTCATATTTTATAAACGCTCTTGTGGTAGCTGGAGAGCCGAAATAATCGTAAATATGCATTTTAACAAAAATGAATTAATAGCCATTTTAAATATCGCAAATGGAATGGCTGAAATTGATGGGAAAACAGACTCAATAGAATTAGAAGTGATTTATTCTCAAATGAAGAGGTTCGGTTTAGATGATGAAGAACTATTCAATCTCTCAGAGAAAGCAATTTTAAATATGGATCCTCATACAGCTATGGGTATTGTAGCAGGAATGAATACAACTCAAAAGCAATATGTACAAGCTCTTCTTATCATTATCATGGCTTCTGATGGCGAAATCCATGAGCGTGAAATGATTATGTTGCGAATGGTAACGAAGATATGTGGGCTTCCTCCTATAAGCATGAATGATATTAGAAATACACTTAATGCTTTTAGAAATATGAATTATTAAAACTAATAGTCCATGATTTGGTTTGTTCTTGCTATATTATTTTTAGTAATAGCCATTTCTTTGCACAAAAGTGCAAACAAAATGGATAGGCAGTATTCAGTACCATCCTCATCCCCGTCTCCTTCATCAGTATTATCTACTCCTAAAAAGACTTATTGGGAGATTTATAAGGATATAAATCCTACAAAAGCGTCTGACATAGAGAACTTACTAAAGATGGACTTCTCTACGTTATCAGAAAAAGATGTGAAAGAAAAAATTGCATCCATTGATCGTTTCGCTAAAAGTTTAAAATGTGGAGTATCACAAATCAAGACTACTTATCTTGCTGAAATAGAGAAGTATCCAGCGGAATTATTACCTCAAATGATAAACTCTACAAGTAGAGAGTTGGCAAACGAGGCTTCCGCATTTAATATTTCTCAAACAAATACGATTTCAGCAATGATGATTGCTTGGCTAAAAGAACGTCATGAACAATTGGGGCAACCAGATGCCAATATTAATGCTCCTTCAACTAATGACGAAATTGAGATAGTTAAAGCATTGAACCCTCGTGTTACAGAAATTTCTGACTTAAGAGAGCGATTGAAGTCTCTTCGAGAAATGTCTTCTTTATATAAGTGCCCATTGGAACAATTACGTGTTTTTTATATTAACGATGTAAAGAAAAATTATGACGGGAAATATGAAAATTTCCATTATCTTCCAGAAGCATATAAATATATGGCACACAAGGCTTACGAAACATCTTCTCTTGCAGGCGTTGCCCCAGATAACACCTCATACGGAATAATGTGTGATTGGCTATCTGACTTTATGGTAGAAGAACGAGAAAAATTTCTTGCCAATGGTCAAGTTAAATGTATTATGTGTGGAAGTCGTAATATTAAACTTAGTTTTTTTAAGGACTGTTTTGTTTGCAATTCTTGTAATCAAAAATTTGGAGGTTTATAATCCAATGCTATGCTAAACCATGAATAGTAAGAAACAATTATTCAAATAATTATAACAGTAAATATGGAAGCAAATAATCCACTTGAAAATATTAGAAACGCAATTCTTGAAAACCAATTTTTTGGTGTTGAAAATGAAATATCTCAACTTGGAATCTCTAATGAACTAATGGAGATTAGTGATGCTCTCGATAGTTATTATGGAATTGTTAGAGAGAAGAAAGAAGAATCAACAAATGTAGATGGTCTTATCGGTGTAATGAAAGAATACTATAAGTCACATCCGACATCAACTTATTCGGCTTTGTCAGGTTTAGGTTACAAGGATCCAGAAGTGTTTAGAAAAGAAATTGATCTAGTGAAAAATGTCAAAACACCTTTGGAATCAATAAAGCAGATACTAACTAAAGATAATCCTTTATACTTAAATATATCTACTACAATTGCTTCTATAGCTGTTAATTCTGTCGTGTCTTCTGTTAATTCATACAACCCCCAAAACTCATATAATAGCCAACAATATAATCCATTATTAGGTTTTGACACAAATTATTATCACCTCATTCAAAGCGGATCAAAAGTATTTAAAGGACTGAAAGGCTTTGATATGACAGATGACTTTTTAGCTAATTATGAGACCAATAGAGATGCAATATTCTCTATGGAGAAAAAACTTAATGATTTAATTTTACACCCAAGAACTACAACATCAAATAAAAGTAGTAGTTCTGGCTGTATGGTACTCGCTTTTTTATTGTCAACTGCAATGTTCTCCTGTTTGGGAATAATTGTATCAATGTTATCGTAACACTTGAAAACGAACAATTGGTTTTCATTTTAAGAATAAACTATTTAAATATATAACTATGGGATTATTTAGTAGAAACAGGAAACCCATACCTCCATATAATACAATAGAAGCCCAACAAAGATATGCATTGTATTTTTTGCTGGACTATCTTACATCGAAAGGGGTTCCGATGCATGAGATGCCATTTGCTTCTTCGTATTTAGCGAAAGCTGCTATTTATTTGGGCATAAATAAACAACAAATAAATGATTTTAAGCCATTCTTTAATACCTATGAGAAAATAACACAATATATCAAGCAAATCAAAAATAGGCAGATTCTTGAATATATGATAAGCAACTGTTCTAATATATTTCTTTTAATGGATGGAAGCGATACACACAAGTTATTAGGAGAACAGGCTTATGATTTCTATGAGGAACTTGGATTTTCTTATGATGAAGTGAGATATATTGTTAATAAGTATAGGTATAGAACAGATATATGACTTTAAAAACACGGAAAATGAATGGAGAGGCAGTGATCTATATCGAACAGCTGCTTCCCCATTCAGTTAAGAGAGATTGTAAATTATTTTTTTCTTTAGTCAAAGAACTGCTGGCGGTTTATCCAGAGTTTGAAGAGGGAGTCGTTGATTGTTACGGCTTGCCCTTCAATGTCGATTATGTCTTTCTTAAGCAGGGCTTTCTTTATAGCATTCACGTTTGCCGATGATTCAAGCCTGTATTTCTTGATGACTTCCTTGCTGCTGTGACCAGTAGTAATACCGCTGGCAACAGCCCTGAGAAAATTCATTTGCAATTCAGATAGTTGTTCTACTTCTCGTTGAAAGAAAATCCTATTCTGTTCGAGCATGTCATTTACTGCCGAATCAATGTCTTCATTGGTGACAACTTTCCCTGATTTGTACCAAATAATCCATGATAGATGTTGGACGTAGGAGGAAAGATTGTCGGTTATATCACAAATCTTAGTCGCTTGTTCCATGGTGATTACCTTTCCTGTTTCCTTGAACTTGTCGAAAATGAAAGGTACCCATTCGCTTGTGGGGATTTTCTTCAAGAACATCATGTCGCCAAATTTGAAGAATGGCATACTCTTGTCATTGAAGAACTGCTCCATCAGGTGTTTCTTACTGCCAAACATACAATAAGTTACATGCTGCTGATGTTGCCACGCGGAGCGCAATTTTTTTTGAAACTTTATTGAGTCAGGGAAGTCACCAATCTGCTGGAACTCGTCTAAACATATAACGAGCCTGATGTTCTTCTTTTGTGCGATTTTTTCAGGTAATTGCAGTATGTCTAAATCGGAGTCATCTTTTGGATTCCAGTCAAAAGACATTGAGAAATCGCTCATGGGGTCGGGGCCAAAAGAAAATTTGGGTGACACCCGTGAAAGAAAAGTCTTCGCCATCTCGGCCCATTCTTCAAGCTTTGATGAGGTCTGTTTTATGATTGTTGAAGCAAAGGCATGATAGAATTCATTCTCCGACTTGCATTGAAAAATATCGATGTAGATAGGTTTTATTCTGGGATTGCTAATTCCAGAAATCACTTTCTTGACGAGTGAAGTCTTTCCCCATCGACGAGGGGAAATCAAAATGGTATTGATACCGTGAGTTAGGTTGGCATTCAGACGTCTCGCATCTTCTTGCCTGTCGGTGAAATACTCTCCCTCCGCGGCTTTTCCAAAAACAAAAGGATTAATCTCGTTCATAATTGTAGGTGGTTAAGTTTATGCCTGCAAATATATGAAATAACTTTGTTGGTAACAAACTTCTTAGTAAGAAAGTTGTTACTTTTTTCAATTTGTTTTCTCGACGATTAGTTCGGTGGAGTTCTCATCGAGGGAGTTGTGCTCATCGAGGTGGATGTGCGCGCCTGGAGCATCGTCTTGTGCCAAAGCCGTCAAGTGGTTTGCAAGCGATAGCAATCCTTCCTTGTTTGCGCTAATTGTCACGGCATTATTCTCAATTTTCACGGCAATCGAAAATCCGTCAATCCATTTCATTTCCATTGCGCTAAGTTTTGTATAAATGTGAATTGTAGATTATGGTGATAGCAGTAACTTGGCAATCTCGGCAACTTCTTCTTCGCGTTTAGTGTGCTTGATGAAGATGGCTATGGGGTAGATGTCGCCATTGGGCATGACAACAATGCCCACGTCGTTTATACCTTTAAGCGTTTTGCCTTTAGAAAAACCAGTTCCGGTCTTGTGGGCGAGTTTAGCGCCTGGTGGGAGTGCGGCTTTGATGCGGTTGTTTCCAGTCTCGCAGTTGAGCATCAAGTCCCAAATATACATCAACACAGGGCTTGATTGTCGCTCGCAGTAGAACCAATTGAGCAGTTCGGCCATGTCGCGAGGAGTGCACCAATTGTCACGTGAACGTCGCGGCTTGCTATGCATCTGTTTTTCGGTCCATTTCAAGCATATATTTCTAAATCCCAGGCTACGCAAATAGTTCTGGACATCTCGTGGACTACCGCACAATTTGAACAGCAGGTCGCAGGCGTTGTTGTCGCTCTGCTGCAGCGACAGGGCAAGCAGTTCGCCATAGCTGAACTCTTGCTCCACGTCAATCATCTTGAGCATTGGCGACCAAGTGTCCTGCTCTAAATCTTGCTTTTTCACCGTCACTCGCTGGTCGAGACTAATGTTACATGAATCAAGATAATGGGCGACATAGATGGCCTGAGGAAACTTCATCACGCTGTTCATATCAAAGCGCTTATCAGCAGTGCCCTCATAACTGATATCAAGGTCTCCCTTAATGATGTGGGCACCACAACGTTGCGCTTGTGCTTGAAGGCCGAGCGTCAATGCCAGGAAAAATAATAAAGTCTTTATGCTCTTCATTGCTATTCTTTTTCTCGCGAGGGCTTGGCGCGTCGGGCGAGCTCGAAGAGACCCAGTTGCAGGTGGCAGTAGCCGTCGGGGTTCTTGTCGAGGTAGTCTTGGTGGTACTCCTCGGCAGGGTAGAAGCAGTTCAGTGGCAGCACTTCGGTGACGATGGGCTTGAAGTAGCGTTGGGCCTCGGCGGCGACTCGGTTCTCAATGATGGGCAAGTCGGCTGGGTCGGTGTAGTAGATGCCGGTGCGGTACTGTGGCCCCACGTCGTGGCCTTGCTGATCCTCGAGAGTGGGGTCGATGGCCGTGAAGAACATATCGAGTAGGAATTCCAATCCAATGCGCTCGGGGTCGTAGACCACGCGCACGGTCTCGGCGTGCCCTGTCTTGTGAGTGCACACTTGCTCATAGGTTGGGTTTTCGACAGTGCCGTTGGCATATCCCACTTGCGTCTCAACCACTCCGTCAATCAGTTTGAAGAAATGCTCTGTTCCCCAGAAGCATCCTCCTGCCAGGTAAACTTCTCGTGTCATAATCTTCATATGTTTTTATTATATAACGCATTAACTAGGCTCAAATTATGTGTTGAACCAAAAATGTGCATTGCATGGTTGCAGAATAGTGAGAATTTGCCTATTTTTGCAAATTCAAATAAAAAGAAATACTATGCAGAACGAATTTGTGAGCCTGATAAGTAACCAGGCAAAGAAATATGGCAACCGTGAGGCGTTGCGATACCGTGATTACCTTACCGACCAATGGACATCGATGTCGTGGAATAGCTTCAAGCAAGACATTGAGCGATGTGCCAACGCACTGTTGCACGCTGGAGTTGAGCCACAGGGCAAGGTGGCGGTGTTTTCACAAAATTGTCCCGAGATACTTATAACTCACTTTGCGTCGTTCTACAATCGCGCAATTCCTGTGCCTATCTATGCCACAAGCAGCAAGGAGGAGGCCGCCTATATTATCAACGACTCAGGCGCTACGGTGCTCATGGTGGGCGAGCAGACGCAATATGACATTGCACTTCAGCTCTTTGACGAGTGCCCCTGCCTGAAGCTCGTGGTGGTGCTGAACACCAAGGTCAAGGTTGATAAGCAGCTGAAGAATGTTACCACTTGGCGCCGTTTCTTGAGCGATGGAGGTCAGGCAGGTGATTTGGCCCGCAGTGCTCTTGCCAAGCGCATGGATGAGGGACGTCCTGATGACTTAATGTACTTGATTTACACTTCGGGCACCACAGGTCAGCCCAAGGGCGTGATGCTCACCCACAGCAATTTTAATGCAGCGATGATGGCACACGGCATGCGATTGACCTATGTAGATGACAATGACGTGTCGTTAAGCTTCTTGCCTTTAAGCCACATCTTCGAACTTGGATGGACGATGTATTGCCTGATTCATGGTCTGGTTGTCGCCATCAACTATAACCCTCACGACATTCAGCGATCGGTGAAAGAGGTGAGCCCTAACTGCATGTGCAGTGTTCCCAGATTCTGGGAAAAGGTCTACACTGCAATTATGGACAATGTGAGTGGTGCAAAACCTGTTGTAAAGACGCTGTTCAAGACTGCTATACGCATTGGCAAGGTCCGCAACATAAAGTATGCTCGCAACGGCCAGAAGGCGCCATATCTTATCGAGAAGCAGTATCAGTATTTCGAGAAGAAAGTATATTCACGACTGCGCAGGGCTATAGGTGTGGAGAACGGCAAACTCTTCCCAACGGCTGGTGCTATGCTGAGCGACAACATCACCGAGTTGCTTCATGCTGTGGGCATTAACATCGTGATTGGCTACGGCCTGAGTGAGACCAATGCCTCGGTGTGCTTCTATCCAAACACAGGTTGGGAACTCGGCACCATAGGCGAACCTATCCCTGGTGTAAAGGTTAAGATTGGCGACCAGAACGAGATTCTCGTTAAGGGCCCCACGGTGATGCGTGGCTATTACAACAAACCCGAAGAGACGGCGCAGGCTATTGATGCCGACGGATGGTTCCACACAGGCGATTGTGGTGAACTCACCGAGAAGGGACATCTTGTGATGACTGAGCGTCTTAAAGATTTGTATAAGACAAGCAACGGTAAGTACATAGCACCTCAGCAGCTCGAGTCGTTGCTTGCACAGGATAAATACATGGCTCAAGTGGCAGTAATAGGTGATGGCCGCAAATATGTGAGTGCGCTCATCGTGCCTGACTTCGATGAATTGGGAGCTTGGGCCATAAAACATAAAATTCAGTTCAAGAACAACGAGGAGCTTGTCAATGATCCTAAGGTTCATGAGATGCTTGATAAACTCATCAACGAGTATCAGAAGGATCTTGCCAGCTATGAGCAAATCAAGCGTTTCGTGTTACTGCCACGTCCATTCTCAATGGAGAATGGCGAGCTTACCAACACCCTGAAAATCAAGCGAGCTGTTGTCAACAAGCGTTATGCCAAGCTGATCGACGCAATGTATGCTGTTGACTATCGCCCAAAGGGAAAGAAAGACATGACACTCGATGTGGACTTAAGCATTTAGTTAATGCATAATTAGAATCTAGATTGTCTGAAATTTCAAGGAAATTGACAACTAACAACTAACAAAATTATATTTATTAACCCCTAAATCATTGAGCTCAGATGATTACAACCGAACAGCTAAAAGAGATACAAGAACGCAAGGATGCGTTGAGGAGGTATCTTTGACGTCGATAACAAGAAAATCCAATTAGAAGAAGAGGAATTGCGCACTCATGTGCCCGATTTCTGGAGTGATCAAAAGAAAGCTGAACAGCAGATGCGCAAAATCAAAACACTGAAAATGTGGATTGAGAAATGCGCCGAAGTGGAAGATGCCGTGGGCGAAGTGGAAGTGGGATTCGACTTCGTGAAAGAAGGCGTGCTCAGCGAGGAAGAACTCGATGCACTCTATGCCGACGCAATCGATAAGATTGAGAAACTCGAGTTGCGCAACATGCTGCGACGTGAAGAGGACAAGCTCAGCGCCATCATGAAGATTAACTCGGGTGCTGGAGGCACTGAGAGTCAGGACTGGGCTTCGATGCTCATGCGCATGTACTTGCGCTGGTGCGAGAAGCATGGCTACAAGACGGCTATTCAACACATGGTTGATGGCGATGAGGCTGGCATCAAGAGTGTTACTATAGGCATTGAAGGTGATTTCGCCTATGGTTACCTCAAGAGTGAGAATGGTGTGCATCGCCTGGTGCGCGTGTCGCCCTATAATGCTCAAGGCAAGCGCATGACCTCGTTTGCCTCGGTTTTTGTCAGTCCCATGGTCGACGACACAATCGAGATCGTGCTTGACCCAGCTCGCATCTCGTGGGACACCTTCCGCAGTGGCGGCGCTGGTGGCCAGAATGTGAACAAGGTGGAGAGTGGTGTGCGTGTGCGCTACCAGTACAAGGACCCCTACACTGGCGAGGAAGAGGAAATCCTCGTTGAGAACACCGAGACCCGCGACCAGCCCAAAAACCGTGAGAATGCTCTGCGAAACCTGAAGTCGATTCTCTACAACAAGGAGCTGGAGCACCGCCGGGAGGAGCAGCGCAAAATCGAGGACAGCAAGAAGAAGATAGAGTGGGGCAGCCAGATTCGCAGCTACGTCTTCGACGACCGACGCGTAAAGGACCATCGCACCAACTACCAGACAAGCAACGTGGGTGCGGTGATGGACGGCGACATTGACGACTTCATCAAGGCCTACCTCATGGAATTCTCCACCGACGAATAACCCTCTTTAAATTTTATATCAACTATAAAATTGTTATTAATTGTTTGTAATTGTTTGATAAAAAAGAAATGAGGAAGAAGCTTACTATAGTGAACGTTGATGGGATTGTGGTAGAGGATCCTGAGAATCTGCGCAAGCTGATTCGTGACTTTGCTGCAATCAAGGGATTGAAACTCTTTGTGCATGGCGAGGGTACCATGGCATCGATGGT
Source organism: Porphyromonadaceae bacterium UBA2751 (assembly GCA_002353285.1). Classification (GTDB taxonomy): domain Bacteria; phylum Bacteroidota; class Bacteroidia; order Bacteroidales; family Muribaculaceae; genus Sodaliphilus. Next base: position 13,466 of record DEJJ01000007.1, read on the forward strand.
GGCCGAGAAGATGGGTATCACCATTAGGCAGACGGCAAGCGGCCGCGACATCATTGATGACCGTGTCATGGATCTTGTCACCATGGTGTATGGCGGACTCGTAAACAAGCGCTTAGTGGCAATCATGCAATGGCGTGGCCTTAATGCGGCAGGTCTCACAGGTGTTGACCTGAACCTAGTGCTTAGCAACAAAGTGCCCATTAAGCCTGTTAACGTGGGACGTGTGGGAACAGTGCGACGTGTGGATTCATCGATGCTTGTGAAACTTCTTGAAGAGGGTGTGGTTCCTGTGATAGCACCCATCACTCATGATGGCAAGGGCAACTTGCTCAATGGCGATGTGAAAATGTTTGCCTACGAGATTGCCCGTCCGCTCACTATTGCCTACGATGTGACAATCATCAATGTATTAGGTGAGGAGAATGGTGTGCTCACTAACGAGAACAACCCCGATAGTGTCATTCCCATGCTGCGGCGTTCGCAATATAAAGCCTTGCGTGAGCAGGGGATAATTAAGCCCGATGCCTATCCCACAATTGACAATGCATTCTCTGCAATCGACCATGGAGTGAGCGAGGTGGTGCTTATTAATGCCGCCGGTTTTAGCGATCTCACAAGCGGAACCCACATTCGGTGACGTAGCAAGCGACGTTCTTACTATTCACAGCGAGGGTGGGCCCTACAATTTGTGGCGCACCCTCGTTTCGCTATATATTATATATAAAGCAAATAAAAGTTAAATTATTACGAAGAAAATAGGATTATTGATTAAAATGTGTAACTTTGTGACGATGAAAAAGAGTCCTATTTAGGGATAATGGGTTCTGCCCTTTTGAGGCTCTCGTTATTAATGTTGTTAGAACCCACCATGAAGACTATTGCTTATGGTAAAATATCTACTCTCATTAGTTGTTGCGTGTGTTATGGCTATGCCATCGGTTGTGGCTCAAACCTTTGAATTTCGTTATCAAGGCCAATCATTGCCCGATGGCGCAACAGTGACTATCGCTGCCGAGGAAGATGAATGGGGCTTTGGCGAGATGTGTTGCTACTCTAATCCAAGTTCCGACCCTAACAATGGGTTAATCTTGCAAGTGCTCTCAGGTAGTGGTGTGCAAGGTAATGCTACTTTGACGATTGATGAAAAGACATTTGAGGTGACGAGACTTCTATGGTGCATGGGGGGCAGCTGCATGCAAATAGGAGAAAGCACAACAATTAATAAATCCTTTACCGATAATAACGGCATTTGCCAAGTGCAGTTTGATGCCGAGAATATAACGACCGATGGTCACTTGCTTGCTACGCTCACGGCCACGATAGGTGGTGAGACACATGTGGTGAAGATAAAGTTCACTAATGGTGAGCAGGCCACAGTGCCTGGCGATGTGAACGGCGATGGTAAGGTCACAAGTGTTGACATTACAGCTCTTTACAACTATTTGCTCAATGATGATTCCGAAGCGATTGTCAATGGGGATCAGAATGGCGATGGCAAGATTACATCGGTTGATGTCACTGTGGTCTACAATATCCTGCTCAGCGACTAATAACATGCACAAATCAGTCCTTTAGGTTAGTGGGGGCTGCTTTGCGATTAGTTTATGTACCTTAATGCTTTAGCCAAATTGAATTCACATAAAACTCTAAAACTTAATAAAAACACAACGATCATGAAAAAAACCGTACTACTATTGTTTGCCATCGTAATGGCATTAGTAAGCGTTGCCCAGCCCAAGGGCAACACTATCACACCCACAGGCACCGAGATGTGGTGGGGCTACTTTACCGAGAATGATGCCAACGCTTCCAATTTCCACGGTGTGGGTGTTAACGCTCAAGCCAACTATGAGGCAGCAGTGCGCATCGTTAAGAACAACCCCTTGCTCAGCACTGCCACCATCAAGGGTGTGCGCTTGTGGCTCAAGGGTAGCACAATTCCTAAAATCACAAGACTAAGAGTATGGGCTACTTCAACTGCGTTGAAGAGCAACGCTGTTGGTGTTGATTATGTGGAAGAAGTGGATATCGCCACCCTGACAGAGGGCGCTAACGACATTGCTTTCACCACCCCATACGAGATTGTGGGAACTAAGAATTGCAACGTGGGCTTCACAATGGAGCTTAGCAGCCAGGACACTCCCGTGATGTGTGGTGGCGAGTGGGAGGATAATTCCTTCTGGTTCCGCGCAACGGTGAACTCTACCACTTGGCAACAGAAGAAGACCGACGGCAAGCTGGCCTTCCAGGTGCTTGTGGATGGAGCTAACATTCCTGACAATGCAGCTGCAGCTGCCGACTTTGGCACTCACTATGCCCAGGTTAACCATGATGCGGTGGTGCCTGTTACCATCATTGGCAAGGGCAAGAACCCTGTTTCATCAATCTCTTATGTTGTTATTACCGATGGCGATGCCTCGACTGCAACTCCCGAGGTCACAGTGCCTATGAACAATATTCCTTATAACGGCAATGGCGTGATTGACGTTACGCTCGATGCCAGCCAGGCGATGTCAACCACTCGAAGCGTTGTCATCACCAAGGTGAATGGTGAGCCCAATGGCCTCACTGCCGACGAGTGCGCAGGTAATGGTCAGCTGGTAGTTCTGGAGTATCTTTTCACTAAGGTGCCTGTTGTTGAGGAATTCACCGGTACATGGTGCGGATGGTGTCCACGTGGATTCACCGCCATGGAAATGGCTCATGAGACTTATGGCGACAAGGCAGTGCTTATTGCCGCCCACAATGGCGACCCAATGGCGATTGCTGACTATAATGCCGTGATGGCGTCGAGCTTCCCAACTGCTAAAATTGACCGCTATATTGAAGTTGACCCCCATCCAGCAGAACTGCTTCCTGCGATTGAGGATGACATGATCACCCCACCTGATGGCAAGATTGACATTACTGCTAAATGGAACGATGAGGAGATGACAAAAATCGACATCGTGGCAAGCCCAACGTTTGCATTCGGCACCAATAATGCCGACTATGGTATCGCACTTGTTCTCACCAATGATGGACTTAAGGGCACTGGTTCGTCGTGGGCTCAGGCTAATTACTATAATGACCAGCACGACCCAGTGCTCGATGAGTTCTGGTATGGGAAGGGCTCAAAAGTTTCGGGCTTGACATTCAATCATGTGGCTGTGGCTGCATGGGACATTAAGTATGGCATCAATGGCTCGGTTCCCACATCATTCCAGGCTGGTGAAGCACTGCCATTCGCTTACTGTGCCGATATTTCATCTAAGACTGTAATCCAAGATAAGACCAAGCTCCATGCCATTGCTCTGCTCATTGACCGCAAGACAGGCAAGATTGTGAACGCAGGTCAAACCGACATTGAGGCCTATGGTGCTGCCGTTCCTGGCGACGTGGATGGCGACGGTGTGGTTACCAGTGGCGATATTACAGTGCTCTACAACTACATGCTCAATGAAGATGATTCGGCCATAGTCAATGGCGACGTGGATGGCGACGGCACCATCACTTCGGGTGATATTACATTCCTCTACAACATGTTGCTGAGTGATTAATTCCATGTGGCAGAGTTGAATAATAAGGGAAATAATAAACCTTTTGACAACTACTGATGTCTAATATTTAAAAGGGATGTTGCAAAACTTAGGGCTCACCATTTTGCAAAAAGAATGAGCAACACTGTTTTGCAACATCCTTAATAATCTAAATTCAAAAGTGATTAAAATGAAAAAGATTCTTTTGTTAACATGCTTGCTGGCTCTTGCGGCATCGACCCAGGCTTTTGCTCAGTTGCCAGCCGTGACGCTGAAAACTATTGACGGCAAAGCCGTGAAACTCGACACGCTCAACAATGGCGGTAAACCTTTCATCGTCGACCTCTTTGCCACATGGTGCAAGCCTTGCCTGCGTGAGCTCGATGCCATTGCCGAGGTATATGACGAGTGGAAAGAGAAAACTGGAGTCAAGTTAATTGCCGTGAGCACCGACCAAGCTCAGAATATCCACAAGGTGAAACCACTGGTGAGCAATCACGGATGGGAATATGAGGTGCTGCTCGACCCCAACGACGACTTGAAGCGGGCTTTAGGTGTGCAGATGATTCCTTTCACTATGATTGTTGATGGTCAAGGAAATATCGTGTATAAGCACACTGGATATGCCGAGGGTGCCGAGGAGGAACTGATTAACAAGGTTGAAGAACTTATTGATAAATGAAACGTCGGTTCCTGTATATCTTGGTGCTGTGTTGCTGCCTCAATGCCTTGGCCGATGATGATCAAGAAAAGCAAAAGGTGAAGCTCACAGGTAGCATCCAGAGCGACATGCTTGTGCCCATGCGTGACGACGCCATCGGTGCTGAGAAGACCGAGGATTTCCAGACCAACACTTATGGCGACATCATGCTTCAAAGCAAATATGTGGATGCAGGACTGCGCTTTGAATATCTTGACCACCCACTTCCTGGCTTTGAGAAGGATTTCAAAGGCTGGGGTGTGCCCAACTTTTGGGTAAAAGGCCGCTACAAGTGGGCCGAACTCACTTTGGGTACATTCTACGAGCAGTTTGGCATGGGACTGATTTTGCGCACCTACGAGGAGCGGTCACTTGGCATCGACAATTCGTTGCTGGGAGGCCGACTGGTGTTGCGTCCCGCCAAGGGTGTTACCATCAAGGCCTTGTCGGGCCGTCAGCGTCGCTACTGGAGCTGGAACAAAGGCTTGGTGAGTGGCGTGGATGGCGAGCTGAACATCAACGAGTGGATTCCATCGATGCGTGAGCGCGGCACCGAACTGATGATAGGCGGTTCGTGGGTGAACAAATATGAGAAAACGGAAGACATCTTCGTCGACCCGACCCACAAGCTCAATCTGCCTGAGTATGTCAACGCTTGGGATGTGAGAGCGTCGCTCAACACTGGCCCTTGGAGCGTTCATGCCGAGTATGCCCAAAAGACTCAGGATCCATCGTTCGACAACAATTACAGCTATCGTAAAGGTAGTGCCGCAGTGCTATCGGGCTCCTATGCCAATAATGGTCTGAGCGTCTTGCTGCAAGCCAAGCGCAGCGAGAACATGGCATTCCGTAGCCGTCGCAGCATGATAGGCACTTCGTCGTTTATCAACCATCTGCCGGCATTCACTCAAGAGCAGACTTACACCCTGGCAGCCCTCTACCCGTATGCCACCCAACTGGCAGGCGGCGAGTGGGCATATCAGGCCGAGGTGGGCTACAACTTCAAGCGAAAGACCAAACTCGGTGGCAAGTATGGCATGAACGTGAAGTTTAACTTCTCGCATGTGCGATGGGAGGGCGAAACCTTCTATCAGGACATAGACGTGACATTGACGCGAAAGTTGTCGAAAAACGTGAAGCTGGCGTTGATGTACATGAACCAGCGCTACAACATGACGGTGGTTGAGGGACATGGCGGCATGGTGCGGTCTAACATCTTCATTGCCGACGCAAAGTTCCAACTCTCGAAGAAGTCGGCCCTGCGCACCGAGTTGCAATACATGTCGACCCGTGATGACAAGGGCGACTGGCTTTACGGACTACTTGAGTTCTCACTTGCGCCGCACTGGATGTTCTCGGTAAGCGACCTGTACAATGTGGGTGAGACCAACATCCACTATTATCACGGCGACGTGACCTTCAGCGCAGCTGGTCATCGCGTGCAGTTGGGCTTTGGGCGCACACGTGCGGGCTATAACTGCTCGGGCGGAGTGTGCCGTTATGTGCCAGCTAGCAAAGGTTTCACATTGTCTTACAACTACAACTTTAGCATCTTATGAAAATCAAGGCTTACATAGCATTAGCGATTGCTGCGCTGCTAATGGCGGCGTGCAGCCACATTGATGAGGATGAGCAACTGATTTATGTGAAACCGGCTCCCGTTGCCCGCAGTGTGCTTATTGAGGACTTCACTGGCCAGCGGTGCGTCAACTGCCCTAACGCTGCCCAGGAGATAGAGAAGCTCATTGAGCAGTATGGCGAGGATGCCATCGTGGCCGTGAGTATCCACTCGGGCCCATTGGGGTTTCACACCAACGCACGTTTCTATGGCCTAAGCACCGATGTGGGCGACAACTACTACAACCACTGGAATCTGGAGTTCCAGCCCGTGGGCCTGATTGACCGTGGCTCCCCAGTTGAGTTCACCGCTTGGGGCACACAGGTGCGCGATGAGTTGCAGAAGACAGCTCCTGTGGAGATAGATCTCAGCACTACACTCGATGGCGATAATGCAAGCATTCATGCGGCAGTCAAGGGAGTGGATGGTGACACAGATGGAAAGCTACAACTGTGGATTGTTGAGGATAATATCACAGCATTCCAGATGATGCCCGACGGCACCCGCAACGACAGCTACGTGCACCGTCACGTGTTCCGTGCAGCCGTCAACGGCGAGTGGGGCAGTGACCTGAGTGTCAAGGAGGGATATACCACTGAGCAAGACCATTCTATCGCTCTGAGCGAGGAGTGGAAGAAGGAGAACTTGCATGTTGTGGCTTTCGTCTACAATGCCAAGGGAGTGCTTCAGGTTACTAAGGCTCCAGTAGTTAAAGCTCCAGTAGTTGAGGGCGAATAGGATAGGAGCTACTATTGGTGGCTATAAGATGATTAGGAGTAGCTAAGAGTGAAAAACTTAGCTACTCCTAATTTTTCATAGTTGCTCACAGCCTGATTACTTCTTGGGAAAGCCGCGGTGTGAGATGAGGTACTGGCCAATTTGCACTGCGTTGAGCGCGGCACCTTTCTTGATTTGGTCGCCCACTACCCAGAACGTCAAGCCATTGTCGCTACTGGTGTCGATGCGGATGCGGCCGACGTAGACTGGGTCCTTGCGTGTGCAGGTGATGGGCATGGGATAGGTGTTGCTGGCAGGCTCATCCATGACCACTATGCCTGGAGCGAGTTGCAGTGCGGCTCGTGCCTCCTCGGGAGAGATAGGTTCCTCGCACTCAATCCACACAGCCTCACTGTGGGTACGCATTACAGGCACGCGCACACAGGTGGCGCTCACTCGGATGTCGCTGTGCATGATTTTGCACGTTTCGCGCACCATCTTCATCTCCTCCTTGGTGTAATCGTTGTCGGCAAACACGTCGATGTGCGGTATCACGTTGTAGGCCAGCTGGTGCTGGAAGTGCTTAACGGTAGTTTCCAGTTTGCCGTGTGCTATCTCGCTCTGTTGCAGTGCCAGTTCGTCCATGGCTTGCAGACCTGCGCCGCTGGCAGCCTGATAGGTGGCAACTTGCACATTCTTGATGTGTGAGATATTGTCGAGTGGTTTCAGGGCAACAACCAGGATAATGGTCGAGCAGTTAGGGTTGGCAATGATGCGTCGCGGAGCGTTGAGGGCATCGTCGCCATTCACCTCGGGCACCACCAGTGGCACGTCGTCGTCCATACGGAACGCGCTACTGTTGTCAATCATGATGCAGCCATATTTCGTGATGGTCTCGGCAAATTCGCGTGCCGGACCGCCGCCCATCGATACAAAAGCAATGTCGATGTCCTTGAAGTCATCGTTGTGCTGCAATAGCTTCACCACATGGTCTTTGCCACGGAAGGTGAAGATGCGGCCAGCACTGCGTGCCGAACCAAAGAGAACCAGCTCGTCGACAGGAAAATTCTGCTCATCGAGCACGCGCATAAATTCTTGTCCCACAGCGCCACTTGCGCCCACAATTGCTACTTTCATTTGAGTTGAATAAAAGGTGTGTTGATTTTTGATTTTTAAAATAAATCAGCATGCGTGCCAGTGTCGATGAGAATGAGTCTAAGTTGATCGTCGTCTTGTTCCCAAATCAGTAACCAGTTTGGCTGGATATGACATTCCCAGCATCCACTGTAATCGCTTGATAGCTTATGAGGTCGATATATAGGAGGCAATTCTCCTTTTTCTTGCAAAATATTAAGAACCTCAACCAAAGCTTGGATGTTTAGTCCACGCTTAGCACATTTCTTTAATGATTTCTTAAACTGCCCAGTATAGATTAATTCGTACATATCAACCTAATATTTGCTTTATTAGATCTTCAGAGTCCTTTGCATGAAAGACGTTTCCCTTACGGATGTCTTCCATTCCTTTTTCTATACCACTTTTTCTGGGGCGTTTTACTACCCACCCCATCCTTTTAGCGATGGAGCGAAGAAAACTGATGTCATTAGTTGGTACAGTGAGTTGTACATTTTCGGTATATTCAATTGTTTCCATTGTAATATTATTTTTTCTCGCTACAAAGTTATGTTTTTTTTGTGATAAATGCAAATTGTGTGCCAAAGTAGGCGTGGTTGTTATTTGGTAAAATGGAATAAAATGCTTAATTTTGCCAAATAAAACTAAGGAATTATCACAGTATTCTTAATAAAATGACTAATCACACATCATTTCGATATATCGTGGCGCTGTTGTTGACAACATGGTCGATGGTGGTGCTGGGTGCCAATGTGGATAACCTGCTCAAGAAATTTGACAAGAGTCAGGACGTGGCTTCGGCCAATGCCTTTTTCAAGGAACTTGATAAAGAGGAGTTTACCGACGAACAGATGACCTTCAAGGCTGGGGTTAGTGTTGACACGCTGCGGCAGCAGGTGTGGTACTGGGCAGCCGAGTGGTACTACGACCAGCAGCAGTTTGAGCTTGCCCGCGACTATGGCCTGAAGGCGTTGCCACATTGCAAGAGCGGTAATAATAGGGTGGTGGAAGGCGACTGCGAGAACCTGCTGGGTGCTATCTTCATTCGCCTGACCGACTACAAGAACGCCGCCATCCATGCGAAGGCTTGCTACGAACTCGACCGCCGTAGCGGTGACCCCGACATGATGAGCTCAAGCCTGAACACTCTTGCCAAGATTTACATGGGTGCCCGCCAGCCCAAGCAGGCTGAGGGGTATATCCTCAAGGCGATAGAAAATGCCAAGAAAGCCAACAATCCCACTCGCATGGCGGTGATTTATGGGACAGCCAACGAGATTTACCACTCGCTTGGAGAGGAGCAAAAAGCCTACGACTATGCGAAGCAAGCTTACGACATCAACATAGGTCAGGGCGACAAGAGCAGTGCCGCAATGCGCCAGGTGGGCATGGCATCGGCCCTGCTGTGGCTAAAGCGATATGACGAGGCAAAGGCGACCCTTGATGCTGCACTGCCTCAGTTGCGAGCCGACGGTAACCTGCCGTCGCTTGGCATCGCATTGAACCAGATGGGTGGCGTGATGCTGCAAACAAAGCGCCCTGCCGAGGCGGTGAAATACTACCGTGAGGCCGCCGACATCTTTGTCAAGCTAAAAGACTATTACAACGAGAGCCACACACGGTTGGGGCTCTATAACGCCCTCAAGGACAGTGACCCACAGGCTGCCATGGCTGAGATGGAGCGTTACAAGTCACTGAAAGACAGCATCTACAGCAGTGAGACAGCGGAGAGCCTGGGACGAAACAGCGCTGAACTTGCCAACGATGAGCTGCTGCTCGAGAACGAGGCTCAACGCACCTCGACCCGCACTGCAATAATAATAGGTGTGGCGGTGTCGATAATCCTACTGGCAGTTGGTGCCCTGGTGTGGTGGATAATGCGCCGCCGCAACAAGCGCCAAGGCGCTATCAATGAGCAACTTAGTGCCAACATTGATGAGCTGCGTGAGCAGTACCGCCAGTTGCATCTCGACTATAGCGCAGCAATGCAATTGCACAAGGCTGCCGATGATGATGATGCACTGAGTAAGGCAGACCGTGAATTCATTGAGCAGACTGTAAATATTATTAATGAGCTCATCAATGATGGGCAGATTGATGCAGGCACGGTAGCGGCCCGACTTAATCTTAGTCCTTACTTGTTCAGGCAGCGTTTGAGCACTATCACTGGAAGCACTCCTCAAGCGTTTATTCAAGCTGTCAGGATGCGCCGTGCGCTGCACTTGCTTGACAACCACACAGAGCTTAATGTGAATGATGTCGCTCGGCTGTGTGCCTATAATGACACACCTAATTTTACCCGCGCCTTTAAGAATAGTTTCGGTATCACTCCGTCGCAGTACTTGAATGGGATGACTGTTAAGGAGAATGTGTGAGGTTGTTTAGATCACGCAAATTTTGGAATCATAGGGATTGGTGGACTCACTTGACTCAAGTGACTCAAGTGACTCAAGTGACTCAAGTGACTCAAGTGACTCAAGTGACTCGGGTGACTCAACTGACTCAAGTGACTCAACTGACTCAGGTTATTTTTTCATGGTGGCAACATGTCAAGGGGCTCTTGTGCTGGGATGCATGGGGCAAAGGTAATACATTATTATATTTAAAAGCAATATCAAAAAATCGGATTGCAGTGGGGATAGGAGTTGCTAGGAGTTGCTAGGAGTTACTAGGAGTTACTAGGAGTTGCTAGGAGTTACTGGGAGTTGCTAGGGGTTGCTAGGGGTTGCTAGGGGTTGCTAGGAGTTACTGGGAGTTGCTAGGAGTTACTAGGAGTTGCTAGGGGTTGCTAGGAGTTGCTAGGAGTT
>DEJJ01000008.1:0-7576 GCA_002353285.1 Porphyromonadaceae bacterium UBA2751
AAAAAAAAAAAAAAAAAAATGGGCTGCAAGCAGCCCAAAGAAAACTCAAATTGATAAAGTAGCATTCAGCGATATTACATAAGAATATCGCTCATGAAACATAAACTCGCCTTGCTTGAGCAATCGGGCACAAACCTCCTCGCCAGTGCGCACGTCAGTCCACAGGTATATAACTTTTCTAAAGTTACCGCCGCCTCTATAACCCCACACCAGGTCACCATGCTTAACAGTGCCTTTGTTAGTCCAGAAACGCTTTATCGGCAGCCAAAATCGCCCATCACTCCACAAGTGCATCACATCATAGTCCTCGCCTGTGTCGGGGTCAGTCCATGTCAATTCGGTGGGAAACACCTCTTGAAGTTCTCCCACCACAAGCTCGGCAGCATGTTCTGTGCCAAACTCATGGTCAAAGCTCATGTCAACCCACTCCACATCAAAGCAGCATTCACACACGATGAAGAACTCATCACACTTGCCCCACTGAAATTCATCAGTGCGCCATTTGTCGTCCTCATCGGCTGCATCCACTTCCATGCCTGAAAGATGTTCAAATAGGTCGAAATAAAATTGTGTCGGTAAATATTCAGGTATCTTTGCCATAATTCTAAGTTTAAATAATTCTTGAAATCCATTGAAAATAGTGCATTATGCATTCTGCATTCTGCATTAAAAATTGTGAATTCTGCATTGTGCATTGTGCATTAAAAATTGTGCATTGTGCATTATGCATTCTGCATTATCTCAGCCCCCAAGTCGACATGTAAAGGAAATTCTCAATCTTGAAGCATCTAAACGCATTGCGCTCAAGGTCATAGTAGGTCAAAACTTTCAAGTTCTCTGCTTGTTTGCTCACAGTTTTCAAGTGAAGCGCTAGTGTGCCAAATGCCACACGGTAGACGCCATCCTTCTTCTTGTAGTAGAACTTAACCCTACCTTTGAGCAACGCTTGTTTCAAGTGATATAGCTCCCAAGCAGTCACCAAGCTCTCTCGCCAGCTGCGCTCACTGTTGTGGTAGATGTGATGTGCATATCGCATCACTCTAACTCTCATCTTAATCTTTCTTGACATAATAGTAGTAGCGTTTTCCGTAAAATTCTTTTGGGTTCAAGGGGGCAGTCAGTGGGCCAAGTTCATCAACCACATCACACAATATCAGGCGGCACAGCAAGGTGTCGTCGTGTGAGTCAATGTCTGCACTCACTCCTTCCTCCTCCATCACAAAGTTCTTCATCTCTTCAACGGCAATGCTCGAGTGCTCAATGATTTTGCCCTCGCGCAACCTGCGTTTAAAGGAGAACAATCCACGCAGCTTGCTCTTGTAGCTCATCATGTAGCCCACATTGCCATCTTCAAGAAAAAGCCGTGAGTAACGTTTCTTCAGTTTCCTGATGTAATACTCCTTGCTGCTCAAGCCAAGCTTGTTGAGGGTGTTCACCTCAACAACGAGCCTTGCGTGGTCATAGTAGCGCGCAACATTGATTGAGTCCTCAATTAGTTCGTCAAGGCTGCACACATATCGCTTCTCTAGTGCAAGTTCAAGAACATCGCCCTCTCGCCAGCTCCAGCAAGTGATGACATTGTGCTTGCTGTCGTCAACACAGCCGCCTATCGTCACCACAACAAAGTAGCGCTTTTTACTGCCGTCATGAACATCTATCCACTGGGTGTAATTCGTGACAAGATTAATTTTGTTAACTTTGTCGTCAAGCTTCACTAAATCAATCAACGAGCCACGGCGCACGTGTTTCTCGCATTCTTCAATCTCAACGTCGCTAAACACCACATTGCTTGAGCTGCTGAAGCTCTCCTCGGCACTGCATGGAAATTCTCGCAAGAAACTTGCCTCGTCCTGAAATTCACGACGTTTGGCTCGGTACCAGTTCAGTTGCTCAAGTGTGTAACCTGCTTTCACGAGTTGAGTCTCACGCTCAGTCAATCGCTGTAGCTGCTTTCTATCTTCATCGCTCAACTCCTTGCGGTAGTATTCCACAAGGTTCCAGCACAAGAAGATGGGCTTGTAGCTCGTGATGCCACTCAAAGAGTCAACCCACAACTTGTAAAAATAGTTGTTCTTGCCATCGCTCGTGCTCTCCATCACTACATAGGTGCCTGGCCTGTTGCCCACGCTGCCCATCACGCTCCTGATCACCTCCTCGCTCCAGTCGCTGCTCTTTGAGTGCCAAAAGGCACTCTCGCTCAAGTGAGCAATGCCAATGTTGGTGCCACGCACTGCGTTGTAGTTCTTTGCACTGCACCACATCAGCATGTTGCCACGGCTATCCTCCATCACGCTCTCACTCACTGTGTGAGGCACATTATCCTTGTTCACTCGCATGTAGATTTTCATCATCGTCGTGATGAAACTCTTGCTCAACTGCTTGTTGTGGCACAAGCTCAAGAAGGTCTCAAGCTCGCAGTGATAAAGCAGCAGCCATGTGAAGTAGTATTGAAGCAAGGTGCTGATGCCCAGCTGGCGGCTCTTCAATATCAGCAGCCTGCAAGGGCGGTTCCCTTTGCGGCAGCTCTCTAGCTCGGCAAGCACTGCACGCTGCGCTCCATTGAGCACAAGCGTGCTTTTCTTGCCTGTCGACTTATCGCTGATTTCGCCATAGGTGGCGCAAAATTCCTCAAATTCCATCTTTAAAAAGCAGGTTTTTCAATCAGTTTGTAAACATTATAATAATGGCCACGATTATCGCAAGGCTTTCTTTCAGTTTTAAATTTGTAGCCAAAATGCTTCAATTTCGGTAAAACTTGGCGAAAGCTTGCAATTCCAAGCTTTTCAAATGCCTCTTTTGCTGTAATACTGTCATGACTATTAAAGTAATCAACAAGCTTTTTCACTACAGGGTAACGAAGTGAGTAAAATTGTTTTGTTCGCTTGCGATTTGGATCAAGTCCATGATGATTGTAGATGGGAACATAAGGCTGGCTTTCATCCATGTAATATTCATATAAATGTTTTCTTCCAGTCCTAAGGTTCCTTCTAATGTGAATCTTATAGCCCTCACAGCGCAGTCTAATGATTACTCCAGCCAAATCCATTATCTGAAATTCCTCGAGAGCAATTTCCTTGTCCACTCTCTGTCCAGTCTCAAGATAGGCAAGTAGCTTGCTCGTTTTTGAGTTTGGATATTTGCGTTTTTTATCTTTTTTCTCCATGTTTGTAATATTTTTTATTGATTTCTTAAATTCTGCATTCTGCATTGTGAATTGTGCATTCTGCATTGTGCATTGTGCATTAAGCATTAAGCATTGTGCATTATCAGAACGGTGTCTTAGGGCTCAGGTTGTTGTTGATGGGCTTCAACTCGTCGAGCTGGTAGAAGCGAGTCGCCTCGGCTTTGAAGCCAAGAATCTGCTCACCAGGCTTCATGCCCTGGCGGTTCTTCACGCACATCAGCATCGCAGTGCCTTTAATCTCAACTGAGCTCCAGTCCTTGCTCATGTGAGGATAGCGGAAGAAGCTGCCATGCTGCTCGGGGCGGTAAATCAAGAAGATGCTGTCGGCAGCGTCGGCAATGTCGCCACTCTCCTTCAGCTCCTCAAGCTTAGGGCATGGGTCTTTGTCAACATTGCGGCGCAGCTGGCTAATCAGCACGATTGTGATCTCAAGCTGCTTGCTCAATGCCTCAAGGCGGTGAGCAATGCCGCCAATCTGATGCACTCGGTCTATCTCCCTCGACCGCATCAGCTGCAGGTAGTCAAGCACAACAACCTGCACTCCATGCTGCATCACCATGCCCTTGATGTTGCTAATTATCACATCAATCTCGCTTGAGCGCACGTCGTCAAAGTAGAGTGGCAAGCGGTCATTCAGCATAGTGAACGTGTCAAGCTCATGCTCCTTCAACGTGCCTTGCTTGATGCTCGTTGAGTCAAGGTCGCCCATGATGGCGGCTATCCTGATGGCAAGCTGCTTGTTGGTCATCTCAAGCGAGAAGATGCCAACGGGCACTCCTCGCATGGCAAGATTCACAGCACAGTTCAGCGTGAAGGCTGTCTTGCCATTGCTCGTCCTCGCTCCTATCACCATGAGCTCACCAAGTTCAAAGCCGCCTTTAGCATCTATCAGGTCAAAACCACACTTGTTGCCAGTGATTACCTCGCCACTTGCCACAAGCTTGTAGTCGTTCACGATGTCCATGTAGAGGTTCATCCAGGGCAACGTCTTGGGCTTGACTTGTTGCTGGGTAGCCTCTACAAGCTTCTCAATGTCGCTCACAATTTGGGCAGGAGAGAGCTCGGTGTTATACTCGATGTCCATCACTATCGTGCGAAGCTCCTCGTTGAGCCTGCGCTTGATGCCCATCGTGCTCAACGTGATGGCCATCAGGTCGGCATCGCCCTCGCTGCCCTGCAACTGGATGAAGCGGCTCATGTCCCACTTCTTCCCCTTGCTGGCGGCCATCGAGTAGACGTTCACCATGTTCATCTCCTGGCCACTGTCGACCACGTCCTTCATCCACTGCCACGTCACACGGCAGCTTTCGTCGGTGAAGTCATCGTCTTGGAGAAACATCCTGTAGGCCTTCACCCTCGAGCCGCCTGTGATGTCGTTGAACAAAGAGCAAAGCAAGCCTCGCTCAAGCTGGGAGTCTTGAAGCAGCGTGTTCTCCTCGCTCGGCGTCTTACTGCGCCTTGTCCTCAAGAATCTCTTGCCCATCACTAGTGCGGTTTAGCCAGGTCAATAAAGCAAAGCTTGCAATGCCCACTGCATTGAGCCACAACGCTTCAAAATTCTCGTTGAAGATCAACAGGCTCAATGCACCAAGGGTAATGTTTTGTGCTGTTCTCATAATATCTCGCATTTTACTTCACGTTTTTAAAATATTTCATGAATCTCACTTCGGTGTCCCAAGCACTCACGCTCTCAAAGAGAACACGACCGCTGCCATCGGTGCAGGGCTGGGTCCAGTAGCTGTAGAACTCGCGAACCTTGTCGGCTGGATAGCCATCTGCTATCAGTCGCTTGCAGTCCTCAATCAGCTTGGCAACTCGATTGTCAAGGGAGTCGCCCACAAGTTTCTTCTCACGAATCTTAATTCGCACCGAGCTCAACAGGTGCCTGCGCAGGTCACTGTCATTGACGTGGGTGATTTTAGTAAGTGCCCATTCATTGAGGACTTCATTGGCAAGCTGCTCAAACTGCTTCACCGTGATTCCCTCAGTCATGCAGAACCCTTCAATCGCAACTCCGCTCGTGAGCATCTCGTTCAAAATTTCTTTTGCCCCTTTATTATTATTAAGTGAGTGAATACTATTATTAATTTCTTGTTCTTGTATAGGGAGCTGTTTAGTTATTATAAATTGACCTTTATAACTATACTGATATTCAGAGTATTTCACTATGCGGGTTATACAGTGATAAAACTTGGTTCGCTGTCGGGTGATTTCACCACTCTTAACAAGGCCCTTTAATATCTTGCAGACTGTAGCTTGTGACAGTCCTGTTATCTTGCACAAGCTTGATTGTGTTATCACTGTCTCGCCTCGCTCAATCTTGATGCCCTTCCACCATCGCTGCTTGTGGTTTGCTACAAGCAGCAGCGTCAGGAACACCTTCAGGTAGTTTGGCTCACCAAAGTGCTGCCAGTTCAATATCTTGCGGCTCAACCAAATGGAGCCAACATTCTTCTTGTTCTCTTTCATCGTCTTTTTGGTTTTAATAAGGAAAGGGCAGGTGCCATGTTAACAACTTCATTTCACGCTTTTTAGATTTTTTTGGAAGCAACCTGCCCTCGCTCTTTTGGTTTGTTAATCGCTATCCTCTACTTCAGCAAGATGGCGACGGTAACTCTGGCACACATTGCTGCCCACTACGGTGGCAGTGCGCAGCTCCTTGCACCAAAACTGTGGCTTCTATGGCCTGTCTCGCACAACAAGGTGCTTGCAGTTATAGCAACTGCGCTTCTCTTTGTTACTCTCCATCGCTCAAAGGTTTGCTGATGTTCAACGTGTGGATGATTATGGCTGGCTTGCTCACGCTCTCCAGGTAGCATGCAAAGTAATTCACAGCACGGCCCAGGCAAGCCTTGCGCACTCGCTCAAGGTCGCAACTGTCAATGATGCCAATATCGCTCATCACTATCAGCGAGCCATGGTCGCCATTGTCACTGCGGCGATAACTGAACAGGTTTGAATCTAATAGTTGATGCAGGTCGGCCTCAACTAAGTCAAGCTCTAAACTGAATTTTTCTTTCTCCATTTTTCTCGAGTTTTAAATTGTTAATAATGTATACAACCAATTATATTTTTTTGGTTTCGGTGCAAAATTAATGGTTTGATTTTTAAAAACCAATAATAAATGTTAGATTTCGATGTCTTTTTATTGTTTTTTAATAAAGAACCAAAGATAATATTAAGAAACCAAAAATTTCATTAATATATCAAAAATAAAGATGAGAAACCAAGAGTATATTATTATCTTTGCAATGCATTTTTGACAACTCACAACTCACTTCTAATCCCATGAACTCTACCATGCGTTACACCGATGTTCAAGAGCGACGAGAAGAGCTCGCTAGCTACTTGACCGGGCTCTACTGCTTGATTTATGAAATCATGGCGCACAAGCACTGTGGCAACATCAGGCAAAGAGCCCTCGGCTTGACGCTAAGCAACGGCAATCCACACTACCACGTCAGTTATGAGAGGGCTCTCGTGGTAGTGCCTAAAATAATCAAGGGGAAAGCTGTCTGCTACAAGTGGGATGAGAGATTTGCCATGTGGCAGGAAATCGCAACAAGGGCTGCAGCACTGTGCGCCATCTGCCAAATCTCGATGGCTAAAGCACTGGAGATAGTAATATATCACTACCGTGCTTCACGCTTCTTCATGAAAAAACATCACGCTTGGAACGTCATCAAGCGACAATTAGATAAAAATCACATTAAAAAAGACTACGGGCGACAATGACTCTACATTTAATGAACATCAAGATAAACAACGACGACATTCTGCAATATGTCTACTCCTATAGTGCCTATCATGCTGCGCACAACAGCGACGCAACAAAGCCACTGAGCATCCTCACTCCCGACAATGAGAAGATGCTCAACATCCGCATTGAGGAGGCTTTCAACATGGTGGTGAACCGACTTGGAGGCTACATCAACACTGCCAACTTCAACTCAACCAATGCCATCAAGAACATCGCAATAACATTCCAGTTCAAAACAAACAAGCTCAACAGCTTCCAGACTGCAGTGCAGCATCTCATCAGGGTCATTATCGCTAACTATGTCCTCTCGCGGTTCTACGACACGCTCGAGAAGGACAACGTCTTTGAGCGAGAATGGCGACGACTCTTCTCGCAGGTGCTCGTGGCGTTCTCGCACGACGTTGTGGAATAATTGGGGACATCCCCCAATAGAAAATACAACATCAGTGTTTATCATTCAATTTTTTTCTCCATGTGAGTTTTTTTCTAGAGTGTTTATTTCTCAGGGATGAATATGATTTTTTCATTTTTCTTTGAATGGCAATAGTACTTGTTATCCAACAGTAAATCGTGACTTTCAGTTACTGGCTTCGCCGTGAGGCGCGGTCAGTTTCTTTTTTTTTTTTTTTTTT
>DEJJ01000008.1:7628-40053 GCA_002353285.1 Porphyromonadaceae bacterium UBA2751
GCACTAATTTTGCACTAATTTTGGATAAAATGCTATCGCCCGCAATGGGGGCATTAATAAAAAAAGTAGTAAATTTGCAGCCGCTATCCGCAAGCAATAAACCAAAGCAACCATCACTATAAACCCACACATGAAACAATCATAACAACAATTAAATCATGAACAAGACATTACTCGCTGCACTCGCTGCGCTCGCACTCGCCCTTCCAGCGATGGCGCAGCAGGCACAGGTGCCACAATTCATTGGCAACCTGGTGTATGAGACCGATCTTAACAACAGCTTCGACAACCTGCGAGGCATCTACAAGATCAAGCCAGCCCAGTCCATTGAGCTCGACACAGTGTATGTGAGCACAATGATGAACGCCAACGGTGGCGGCGTGTTCCGCAACCACCTGTTCCAGTTTATCAACTATATTGACGCTGGCGGCTACATGCCATCGCAGAGCGCCATCTGTGCGAGTGCTACATCGACCCTGATGGCAGTGTGGACTGGGGCCGCCCAGGCTTGCGCTACGGCGCCACTGTGCCCGAGGAGATGGCCGCAGCGGGCGGCATGCTCGTTGAGAACCCAGCCACTGGCGAGCTTTATGGCATCTACGAGGCCAACTATGGCTACAGCTCAATGCTGGCACGTGCCGACCTGACAAACCTCACTCGTGAGGATATAGCTGAACTTAATAATTACTACCTGTGCATCGCATGCAACTACGAGGGGCGCCTCTACGGTGTAGACGACTCGGGTTTGCTCTACGAGATTGACACCACCACAGGCCAGGAAACCGAGGTGGGCGACACTGGTGTTTGGCCCGAGAATGTGGACCAGAGCATGTGCTTCGACCCAGCCACTGGGCACCTGTGGTGGGCCACTACGGTCGACGAAGAAGGTGTGCTCTACGAGATTGACCCTGCTACCGCACAGGCCACCGAGGGCGCGGCACATTCCCCTGGCAAGAGCGCTTCTTCGCCCTCTCTATAGCCGAGAAAACCTCTTCACTGGCAGCTCCAGGTGCTGTGACCGACCTGCAGGCCAACTTTGCACAGGGCTCATGCACTGGCACAGTCGCTTTCACCCTGCCCAGCACCACCGCCTATGGCAAGCCTTTGAGTGGCGATGTTACCTACTGTGTGATGGCTGGCGGTGCTAAGGTGGCACAGGGCACCGCAGCTGCTGGCAGCAACATCAGCGAGCAGCTCACGCTGCCAAGCGGCAACACTCGACTGCGCGTCTATGCTTCCAATGAAGCTGGCGAGGGCCCCGATGCCACATTGACCCTGTGGATAGGCTACGACGTGCCTGCAGCACCCGAGTATGTGCTTCTCGACATCGATGCCCAGGGCAACGCCATCATCACTTGGGATGCTGTGACCGAGAGCCTGAACGGTGGCTACTTCGATGCCAGCAATGTAGTCTACTCCATCGCTTGCTATATGGATGATGTTGTGATTACCACAGCATCGCGGTCGACCGAGGCTGTGATTAACTTGAACATTACAGAGCGCAAGCCATGTCATGTGGGCGTGCAGGCCTTAAATGGCGGCCAGCGCAGTGCCGAGACTCTCTCAAACAACGCAGCCACTGGCCTGCCACTGCAAGTGCCCTTCCAGGAGGACTTTGACACCGAGCAGGGTGCCAGCCTCTACACTGTGCTCGACAGCAACCACGATGGCTACACCTGGCAGTGGACCGGTGAGACGTTTGGCACCTACGTCTACAAGTACAACAAGGAGCAGGCGGCCGACGACTGGTTCATCACTCCGCTGATTCAGCTTCAAGAGGGGGTGCAATACCGCTTCTACTTCGATGCACGCCCCATGGGTAGTGAATATCCCGAGACTGTGAGCGCCTTCTACGGCCAGGGCATGCACACCGATCAATACACCCAGCTGCTTGAGGCGACCGAGATTAATGGTGAGCAACTCTTCACGCTGCCATTCACTCCCGCTGCCACCGGTGCCTATCGCATGGCAATCCATGTGACAAGCCCAGCTAACCGTCTCAACCTCGTGCTCGACTACATCGGGGTGGAGAGTGATGGCGTTGAGGCTATTACCGATGTCAATAGCGAGCCCACCAGCGGTCCAGTGGAGTTTTACACCCTTGATGGACGCCGCGTGAGTGCAGGCTCTGCTACCGAGCATGGCATCTACATCATGCGCCAGGGCAACAAGGCCATCAAGGTGGTGAAGTAGATTTCAGAAGTCAGATTTCAGAAGTCAGAAATCAGATGTCTGATTTCTGACTTCTGTCATCTTATTGATACAGGAAGCGCTTGATGCTCATTTTGGGAGTTTTCTCAAATGGCGACTCCATCATCTCCACCTTGGCTATCTTGCTGTAGGCTGGTAGCGATTTGTTGGCCTCGAGGCGAATGGTATTAGCGATGCCAGCCTTAGCGTCGGTGGTCATTTCGAGGTATTGCTCGCAATAGACAAGCGCTGTGATCTTGCCGTCACGGTCCACCACCAGGCACTCATCAACGTGCTGGCAATTAGCAAGCACAGCCTCAATCTCCTCGGGGTAGATGTTCTGACCCGATGAGTTGAGAATCATCGACTTGATGCGCCCACGAATGAAGATGTTGCCATGCTTGTCGATTATTCCCAGGTCGCCAGTGCGGAACCACCCGTCGCTGGTAAAGGCTGCCGCAGTGGCCTCGGGGTTCTTGTAGTAGCCAATGGTGAGGTTGGCACCTCGTGCCTGGATTTCGCCAGGCGTGTGCTGTGGGTCGTCGCTATCAATGCGCACCTCATGCACTTGCTTGCCGCATGAGCCAGGCACAAATTCCTTCCACCACGAGTAGCCCAGCAGCGGGCATGCCTCGGTCATTCCAAATCCCACGGTGAACGGCAGCTTCATCTTCTTGAAGCATCGCTCGGCCTCGGGGTTGAGTGCAGCACCACCCATGATGAAACACTGCACTTGACCACCAAACACCTTCATGATGGTTTTGCGTGCCATTTGGTAAATCAGCGATTTCATGCCTGGGATGAACATTAATTTTTTCCTTTTTTCCAGTGCCGGCTTTATTGAATTAGAATAGATTTTTTCCATCACCAGTGGAACGGTGATGACCATGTAAGGCCTCACCTCTTGCATCGCTTTGAGCAAGGTGGTGGGCGATGGCGTCTTGCCCAGGAAATAGACCGTTACACCATCCACATTAGGATGGATGAACTCGATAGCCAGGCCGTACATGTGGGCCATGGGCAGCATCGAGACGATGGTCTCGCCAGGAGTGTTGGGGAAATGAGCGTTGGCAAACTCGTCGGTGTCGCTCATGGCTCCATAGGTGAGCATCACGCCCTTGGGAGTGCCAGTGGTGCCCGACGTGTAATTGATTATCGCCAGGTCGTGGAAGTTGTCGCCCGGATAGGTGACATCGCCTGGCATCATGCCACTGGGATAGTTGTTGCTGAAGTCCTTCTCGCGGCTGTCCCAAGCCTGAGCAATTTCCTCGTCGCGGTGCCACAGCATGGTGTTGTCCTTCACGTTGATGGCGGCGCGCACATGAGGCATGTCGTCGGGGTTCATCTTCTCCCAGATGTCATCGTTCGTGAAGATCATCACGCTATCGGAATGATTGGTGAGGCGCGACACGCTGCTGGGATGGAAGTCGGCGAGGATGGGCACCACCACACGCTCATTCACGTTGATGCCCCAAAACGTCATTGCCCATCGTGCACTGTTGCGTGCACAGATGGCGATTTTGTCGCCTTTCTTGATTCCTGCAGCAGCAAAGAAAAGCCGCATCTGTTCAACGTGAGCGGCAAGATTGCCGTAGGTGAACGACTCGCCACCGAAATCGCAAAGTGCTTTCAGGTTCCAATTATTGCGAATGGTATTCTCCAGTGTTTTCAAGTAGTGCTTCATTGTGTTTTGTGTGTTTTCAGTTGTGAATGATGTGTGGGATGCAGTTGTGGATGTAGATTACTGTGGTGGTGGCCTGCAAGGTGTCGCACGTGATTTTGAGGGTGGCGATGCCAGCGCGGGCATTGATGTCGCGCTTCTGGTCGAAGATGAAGTTGCCCAGGCTGTAGTAGATGGGCTTGCCACGATAGTGCTCCACGCTCTGCATTGTGTGGGTGTGGTGGCACACGAGGCAGTCGGCACCAGCGTCGATGAGCTTGTGAGCTTGAATCACCTGCTGCACTGCGGGCTCAAGCACATGCTCCCTGCCCCAGTGCAAGCTCACGATAACGCAGCAGGCTGGGTCGTCGTGCTTGAGCTTGCGCACCCTTGCCAGCAGCAAGTCGAAGTCCTCCTGGCTCACACTGGGCTCGCCAGGCAAGTAAGGTGTGTTCTCGAGAGCGAGCCTTAGCGATGCGACAAGGTACACATTGCGCGGGTGAGAGGCAATGAGCACAGGCTGCACAGCCTGCTCCATGTTGTGGCCAGCCCCGATGGGCACCATGCCCGCCTTGATGATGTTGTTGCGGGTGTCGATGAGTGCCTCGCGTCCCTGGTCGATGCTGTGGTTGTTGGCAAGGTTAAGGTGGGTGATGCCGTGTTCCTTGAGTGTTGTGAGCCACTCAGGCTCGCCACGGAACACAAAATTCTTATATACTGGAGCCTCAATCTTGGTGGCAGGACACTCAAGATTGGCAATCACCACCTGCGAAGCCTTGAAAAGAGAGTCCACTTCGGGAGTGAACAGGAAATGAGTGTCGCCGCCGTGTCGCTCAATTGCCTGGCGCACGCCACGGTCGAGCAACACGTCGCCGGTGAAAGTCACCGTCAACGTGTCGCCCGCGTGCATTGTGCTGGCCACTTGAGCCATGAGCAGCAGTAGCAGTGTTTTAGCAACCAGTGCTGTAGAAGAAGTGCTCATTATCGAGGGGCTTGCCGTCGAGAGGCACAATCAGTTCCTCCATCCACGATGGAATGCCCTTGTTAGGTTGAGACTTGAGCTGTTGCTGCCACTCCTCGTCGGTAGTGCGTGGTGCAGCCACATCCTCTTGGAACTCACGATAGGAGAACACTGCTCCACGAGTAAGGTAGAGGTAACCACCCACCTCGACCACAACGTAGATTTCGTGGGCAGGTCCCACGGCCTCGTAAAGGACGCTCTTGTTGGGATTGTTGTCGGAATTGGCGGTGTAGACGTCGGCAATCACGGCGATGCTCTTGTCGGCACCAGTAACTGCCATGTCCCATTTGAGACCAGGCTCGGCACCGATGATTTGCAGAGTGATGTACTCGAATGCAGAGCCTATGGCCTTGATTTGGTCAAGTTCCTGTCCATTGAGCATCTCGCCCTTGAGCTCCTTGCGGCTCACGTTGAGCAGGAACTGAGCCTTTTCACGCATCTGGGTGGTCACGTTCTTCATCTCGCTGGTCATCATTCCATAGTCCACGAGCACCTTGCTGGTGGCATCGAGCAGGTCGATAGCCTTGTTCCAGTAGGCCACATTGGGCTCAACATATCCCATGACGTTAGGCTCGGGCAGGTCGTCGCCCCCACCGCACTCAGCTCCCATGGGCTGCTTGGCGTAGAGGATAGCATCGTGCTTGAGCTCGGCCCATGATGCCAGGGCGGTGTTCAGGTTCTTCTTCTCCCATGCAGGATTCTTCATGAAGTAGGGCATGTCGGCTGTCTTCTCGGTCATGGTCTTGAGAGTGAGCATCCACTTGTTGGACACGGTGGAGTTCCAGTCAATCTCATCCATGCGCTTGATCATGCGGTTCATGTTGTCGGTGTACTTGTCCCAGCGCTGGTTCTCCTTGAGCTCATCGATGAGGATGCTCATGGCGCCGTGGGCCTTCATGGCAGCAAAGATGTCGAGGCCCTTGGGCACATCGCGCTTTGTGATCTCGCTGTCGTAGTCGACCATTTCTTGCAGCACCTCGCCGTCGGGCATGTAGCGCTGTGGCATGAGGTTGATTTTGCAGTGGCTTGAGCGCTCAAACTTGGGACGAATGCGAGTCATCTGCTCGTCCTTCTTCTCGATGGCAGTGCGCACACGCTTGAGGTCGGCCTCGCTGGTCATGTACTTGGAGAGTGTGGCTCCGTCGGCCTTCATGATGTCGTAGATGTTGAGCATGCTCAGGTTGTCGCTGTTGCCCATCAAGTAGGTGATGGGGTCGTCGATGGTCTTGTAGGTCTTGGTGTAGGCGTTGCTGCTGCCAATGGTGTTGGCAATAAGCAGCGCTGCTCGCAGCTGCTCGGGCTTGTCGCTACCGAAAGGTGCATTCTGCAGCCACATCATGCCCATGAAATAGCGCTTGAGAGCGTTGCTGCGGGTGTAATGGCCGCGTGGGCGATAGATGTCGTAAATGAACTTGAAATCGGTGTAGCCAAGGAAGGTTGAGTATTCGCTCTGTGCCGCCTTCACGTGCTTGATTTCCTGCTGTGCCAATTTAGCCCACTTAGCAGGCAGTGGCATGAGTTTCTTGCCCGAAAGCAGCGAGTGGGCGATGGCAAAATAGGTGGCGCTGCGCTGAGCAGCAGTTCGCATGTTGCCCTTTGAGGTCTTGGCCTTCTTCATCATGTCGGTGTAGAGCGCCTTGGTGTAGTCGGTCATGACCTTGAGCATCTTGCCCTCCTCCATCTTGCGCAGCATGAAGTCGAAGTACATGTGGAACGCCTGCAGGTAGAGGTCGGTGGTAACAAAACTTGGGAAAGCGTGGTAATCGTTGTTCTCGTAGATGTGGAACAACTGTTCCTGCTTCTCGGGCACGATGGCAAATCCATTGCGTGTGAGCGCATCGCGCAAGGTCTTGGGCATGTCCATCACTTGCATGGGGTTGGCCAGGTTGTCGATATTAGGCGACCACACAGGTTTTGCCTTAGTACCCATGAGCTTCAAGTTGTTGTCCTTTAGCTGCTTCTCGGCTTTGTTGAGGCGGTCGAGGAACGCCTGCTCCTGCTGTGTGTAAGAGATTTTGGGCGCCTTGGTTTGCACCATTCCGTTGTCGCCCCAGTTGTAGGAATTGCTGTTGATGGCAAGTTCACGATACCATGAGGTCTGGTCGAAAAGGCCGCGCAGCTCGGCTTCCATGATTACCTTGCCCTGTCGTGCTTCGAGAGCCGTCTTTAGCACCCTAATCTCGTAGAGGCTAAGTTGCGACACATCCATGTCGAGGTTAAGGTTGTCCTTAAGCTGCTCCACATCGATGCCACCCTTGCCGGGCACAATAACACTCGTGGTTCCTTGTGCGGACTGTGATCCCATCACAAGCACCATAAAAACTAGGAAAATAAAATACTTTTTCATCACTTTAAGGAATTAATATTGGGTAAATAATGATAGCATTGTTGGATAGTGCTGCACGAGGCGATGTGACGCTCGAATCCCATCCCAAATCCGTGCCAAGCGTAGTCGCTCACCTCGTAGGTGCCGCTTGAGTTCAGCTCAATGGCTCGAATCTTGTTGCCGTCGACCACAGTGAAGTCGACCAGCTCGCCGCCCAGTCGGCTGCCCAGCCACAGTGGCCTGATGTCGCCATTGAAGTCCTTGAACACGAACACCCTGCGGCTGGGCTTCTTGAAGTAGCGCGAAGCTCGGAACACGCCCACCACAGCGTCGGTTGAGCCGTCGCCGTTGACATCGGCAGTGGCAAAGCGGTAGACTGGGCAGTTGAGTTGCCATGTGCCAGTGATGGAGTCGTTGTGAGCGAGGGTTATGGTCCACACATCGGTTGCTTGCTTCACGATGTCGAAATGCTGGGTTTGAGCTCGCAATGGGCTAAAAACCAAGGCAATCGCCATTGAAGCACCAATTAATAAGGTGCCATGCAGCGATTGCCTTATGTGTTGCACTGTAGTATCCATGGTGGTTAAGAGTGAGAGTGGAGAGTGAGAGTTGAGAGTGGAGAGATTGCAGTGCTTAGTCGATAATGAGCATAGCGTCGCCGTAGCAACCAAACTGGTACTTCTCTTCGATAGCCACCTTATAGGCCTGCATTACAGTCTCATACCCGCCAAATGCACATGCCATCATGAGCATCACCGAGTAGGGTAGGTGGAAATTGGTGAGCAGTCCCTCGGCAGTGGTAAAGTCGTAGGGCGGGAAGATGAACTTGTTGGTCCATCCGTCGAAGGGCTTGATGTAGCCATTCATGCTCACCGAGCTCTCCATTGCGCGGAGAGTGGAAACGCCGATGGCGCACACTTTGTGTCCCTGCTCTCGGCGAGCATTCACTCGCTCGGCCACTTCGGCAGGGATGATCATCTGCTCGCTGTCCATGCGATGCTTGGTGAGATCTTCAACATCGATGTTTCGGAAACTTCCCAATCCCAGGTGCACGGTAATGTATTCATCATGTATGCCCTTGATTTCCATGCGTTTTAGCAACTCTCGGCTGAAGTGCAAGTTAGCTGCTGGAGCCACAACAGCACCCTCGTTGCGAGCGAAGATAGTTTGGTACCGCTCCTCGTCTTCGGGTTCCACCTCGCGCTTGATGTAGTAGGGCAGAGGAGTGTGTCCGAGCGCATAGAGGTTGCGCTTGAACTCCTCGTGGTCGCCGTCGTAGAGGAAGCGCAGCGTGCGGCCGCGCGACGTGGTGTTGTCGATTACCTCGGCCACCATACCCTCGTCGAGCCCAAAGTAGAGCTTGTTGCCAATGCGAATTTTGCGTGCAGGCTCCACCAGCACATCCCACAGCTTGTTCTCCTCGTTGAGCTCACGCAGCAGGAACACCTCAATCTTGGCGCCAGTCTTCTCCTTGTTGCCATTGAGCTTGGCAGGAAACACTTGCGTGTCGTTGAAGATAAAAGAGTCCTGATCGTCGAAGTAGTGGATGATGTCCTTGACCTGGCGGTGCTCGATGTCGCCGTCGCTGCGGTGCACCACCATCATGCGCGCCTCGTCGCGGTTGGGCGACGGGTGCATAGCGATGAGCTCGCTGGGCATGTGGTTGTCAAATTCCGAAAGTTTCATACTGAGTTGTTGTATAAAATGTTAATATTAGACTATCAAATTGATGAAAAGTTACACTGAAAGAGAGTTTTTTTTAAGCTTATTGTTTTAAAAAGGAATATTCCTTTAAAAAAGTGAACCTTGGCGGCATCACAGTTGCGACTGCCGTGGCTTGCGAGTGCGCTCGCGAGCCTGCTGCTGCGCCTTGAGCTGCCGTGCTCGAGCTCGGTTGGCCTCTCGCTCTCGCTCAAGGCGTTCTTGCTCGGCACGGTCGGGTGAAACCATGTCTTCGGTCTCGAGCTTGGCCAGCAAGTCGTCGACACTCATGCACTGGTCAACCGTCACGTCGCCAATCCTGGTGCGTCGCAGCGCAGTGAGGTGTGCTCCGCTTCCCAGAGCCTGGCCAATGTCGCGTGCCAGTGCACGGATGTAGGTTCCCTTGCTGCACACCACTCGAATAGCCATTGTGGGTTGTTGTGGGAGTCCACACTCGAGCAGCTCAATCTCGTCGATGACAAGCGTCTTGGCCCTGATTTCCACTTCTCGTCCCTTGCGTGCGAGCTTATAGGCAGGCTTGCCATCGATTTTGCATGCCGAGAAAGCTGGAGGCACCTGCTCGATGGTGCCAGTGAACTGCTCTCGGAGGGTGCTCTCAATCATCTCGCGGGTGATGTGTTGCCATGGAAATGTGGCATCGACCTGGGTTTCGAGGTCGAACGACGGAGTTGTTGCACCCAGTTGCAGGTGAGCAATGTACTCCTTGACACCAGCCTGCAGTTGCTCTATGCGCTTGGTGGCACGCCCAGTGCACACTGTGAGCACACCAGTGGCGAGAGGATCGAGGGTTCCGGCGTGGCCAACGCGCAGGCTCTTGATATCAAGACGCTTGCGTAGTCGTGCACGAACCTTCTTGACCACCTCGAAGGACGTCCATTTAAGGGGTTTATCGATGTAGAATATTTCGCCTTCTATTGGATTGAGCATAATTTTTTCAGACAATTAATGACTAAAATAGTTGTCTTATGGAATCACTGGAATCACTGGAATCACTGGAATCAGTGGAATCACCTGACTCACCTGACTCACCTGACTCACCTGACTCACTTGACTCACTTGACTCACTTGACTCACCTGACTCACAGGATTCACTAATCAACCATTTGGAGTGAATGTCCTGATAAAAGCAGGGCAAGAATAATGCCTCCAACGATGATGCGATACCATCCAAAGGCTTTGAATCCATATTTGGTCAAGAATGAGATGAAGAACTTGATTGCCAGTATGGCAACAATAAATGCTACAACACATCCTATGAGCAGCACGCCAAGGTTGCTAGAAAGCGCTGCGCGGTATTCCTCGTCGAGAAGCATCTTGAGCAATTCGTAGCCAGTGGCGGCAGCCATGGTGGGTACAGCCAGGAAGAATGAGAACTCGGCTGCGGTTTTACGAGTGAGTCCCTGTTGCATACCTCCGGCAATGGTGGCAAACGAGCGAGAGGTACCTGGAATCATCGAGATGCATTGATACAGACCAATGGTGAAGGCACGGCGCTCGGTGAGTGGACGGTCTTCCTTACGGTCGAACCACTTGTCGACAAACAGTAGAAGCACGCCGACAGCGACTAGCATAAATGCCACGACCCACACGTTGCCCATGAGGCTCTCGATAAAGTCGCCCAGCAAAAGTCCTATAACGGCTGCTGGTATGAATGCCACGAGCAGCTTCCAGTAGAAATCGTATTTTTGCAGGAATGCTTTCATTCCCGTTGCTCCAGGTTCGGCCTTTTTTAGCACAAAAAAGCGACGCCAATAAAGACATACCACCGAGAGAATGGCACCAAATTGAATTATAACGGTGAAAGCGTTGACAAACTTATCGGTTATGTCAACACCGAGCATGTTCTCGGTAATGATCATGTGTCCTGTTGAAGAAACAGGAAGGAACTCGGTTAGTCCCTCGACAATTGCTATTATTATAGATTGTAGCCAGTCCATTTAACTAATTCATGATGCATAATGCATAATGCATGATGCACAATTAAGCTGCGCACACTTTATGCAAAATGCAGTTAATTACTTAATATTTAAAATTATTGTTCCTTTTTGTCGCTCTTGCCACGGTAGAGGATGGCTGGCACCATGAGGATGAATCCCAGGAAAGTGATGAACGGAGCCACCACAGTGCGAGAGCTACTGAACACGTCGTTGTTGAACGTTGCGCCCTCGTTGCTGCTACCGCTCATCATGAAAAATCCCACAGCGATGAGCAGCAGGCACACCGCTATCATTATATAATTAATCTTGCCCAGTGGCATAGATTCTTTAGTGTCGTTGGTTTTAGGCTGAGTGGCCTTAGTATCTTTCTGTTTCATTTAATAATGTGTTGATGAGATGGGCACTATTACCCTAATTTGGTGCAAAATTACAATATCCAGAGGCGTTTGTCAATAGTTTTTGCGTTTTTTTGGAAAAAACAAATTATTCGCCGGAAAAAAATTTCGGCGAATAATTTGTGGGCATTCCGGATTTTCCGGGTATTCCGGGATTTCCGGTGGAGGTTAGAACTTGTAGTCGAGTCCGATGCCTATTACCTTGTTAGAGCGTGAGAACTTGTCGCTGCCTGCAGGTAAAGCTGGATTGTTGAGGTAGTGGTCCTGGCTGCGCTTGTAGTCCTTGTAGGATGTCCAGAAGTAGCCCACGTTGAGCTTGGCATTCTCGCTCAGGTTCACAGCACCACCAAAGCCAATCGAGTAGCTGTCGCAAGAGAAGGCGGTGTGAGTTTGGAAATCGTCGCTCAGTCCATAGTCGGTGTTCTGGAAACCGCAGCTCACTGTGAACAGTCGGTTGATGTCCCACTCAAGACCTGCCAGCACCTCGTGTGTGCCATGTCGCAGCGACTTCTGCTTGTCGTTGGCCATCTCGGCATGCTTGTCGTCGTAGTAGTGGTACTCGACAGTGCCTCGCAATTTGTTAGGAATAAACTCATAACCTGCTGCTACGTAGAGCACCGAAGGGAGGTCGTTGGGAGTGTTCACGCCGTCCTTGTAGGGTGCCATGGCAGTCTCAAACTGCTCGGAAGCCTCGCCCATGGCAGTGGCCTCGAGAGTCTTGGTGTCGTTCTCGATGTGCAGGTTGGTCTTGAACTCATATTT
This sequence comes from Porphyromonadaceae bacterium UBA2751, assembly GCA_002353285.1. GTDB lineage: Bacteria > Bacteroidota > Bacteroidia > Bacteroidales > Muribaculaceae > Sodaliphilus. Next base: position 19,642 of record DEJJ01000008.1, read on the forward strand.
TGCTGCAAGAGTGAGTCCTTTCCACTTGAAGTTGACACCAATGATGGGAGTGATGCCCCATCCCTTCTGGTCGGTGTCGAGAGCGATGTGAGTGAGGCCACCTTCCTTGGCCAGCGCGTCGAGCATAGGCACATAGGCAGCAGCTTGCTCGGGAGGTAAAGTGGCGAGTGCGGCAGCAGCCTTTTGCTTAAGGGCATCGCCCAGGTTGGCATTGAGATGTCCCTTGTAGTTGCCGTTGAAGAGGTTGAAGCGCAAGCCAGCATAGGCGCTGAGATTGTCGAGGATGCGATAGGTGCCACCGAGCTGACCGCCAAACACATACTGGCGGCCCTTCATAGCGGTGTCGATGGTGTACATGTCGGGGGTAATGGCGTCGGCACCCACGATGGCCTTGAGCAGTGGTTGTGATGCCAGCAAGTTGCCTGTGGTGGCATAGATGCCCGACATCACTGCTGCATCAAACATTGAGAGGCCGTTGTTGAAGTTGCACTTACCACCTCCACCAGTCACACCGAAGAAAGCACTAGCCACCCAGCGGTCTTTCTTGTAGGCCGCATAGAGGCTTGGCAACACTGGAGCCGTGGCTTTGCCCTCATACTTGCGCATAGGGCTGTGGTCGGGGTTGGTGTAGACGAACAATGGGAAAGAAGTTTCCACATCGCGAGTTTGGAACGCGCTCTGGATATTGAGCGATAGCGTCCATCCCTCGTTGTCGAGCCATGCGAGGCCTGCGGGGTTGGTGTAGACGGCGTCGATTTCATGGCTGGCTCCACGTGCCATCATTCGCAAGAAAGCGATGTGCTGATTAGTGTTGTGTAGCAATCCACCAGCGTGGGCACTCACTGCAATGGCTGCAACAGCCAGGAGGATGGTAAATTTTCTCATCATATTACTCTTTTTATAATTTAATGTTTATTACCGAATTTTTAAAAACTTTGCAAAATTAGATAAAAAATGGTCACCCACTGTTCTAATCGTCCAAAAAAATGTCATCTTTAACCCCTCGTGTAACTATATTACCTATTTTAACAATTGGCGTTGCTATCTGGGTGTGACCGACCAAGGAATCAGGTGGCTTTTAAAAGATTTGTGTTGTAAAAATGCTTTTTTTGGCACAAAAGTTGTTGTAATTGAACAAAAAGTATTACTTTTACAACAAAAATAAATTTAATCATTAATTTAATACATTAAAAAGTTATGGATTTGAACACAAACGCTAACAATCAAAACGTTAACAATCCCAACCCCAATCCCATGAATGCTGCCCTGGGCGGCAACGCTGGTAAGGGTTGCTTTGGGTTAGGCAAGATGGGTTGCATAGGAATTGCAGTGCTTGCTGCCCTGGCAATGTGGGTTTACAGTGGTTACAATGGCCTTGTGACTCAGGAAGAGGAAGTTAAGACAGCCTGGTCGCAGGTTGAGAACCAGTATCAGCGCCGCATCGACCTTATCAAGAATGTGGCTGCCAGTGCTAAGAAATATGCTAAACACGAGCAAGGTACCTTCCAGGGCGTGACCAATGCCCGCGCTCGCACTAATGTGGGCGGCCAGGCCGAGCAAGCCGACCAGCAGATGCAGGCCGTTGCCGCTACTGCCGACTCACTGGCCAACGTGAAGATGGACCCCAACAGTGCACAGTCGATGCAGGCTTATGCCGCCGCTCAGGACAAGATGCTCGAGCAGGCTCGCCTTGCCATCAATGTGGTGCATGAGGCCTATCCCGAACTGAAAGCCGACAAGCTCTTCGAGAACCTGCAGGTGCAACTCGAGGGCACCGAGAACCGCGTAGCCACCGAGCGCAAGAAATTCAACGAGACCGCTCAGGCCTACAACACCAACATCCGCAAGTTCCCTGGCAACATACTTGCTAAGTTCTTTGGCTTCAACGAGCGTCCTTACTTTGCTGCTCAGGCTGGTGCCGACAAGGCTCCCGACCTTGACACAATGTTTGACGAATAAAATTCACAATAGTAGAATAGTGAGGTGGTGAAATAGTTGAGAAGTGAGGCCAGAGTGATTTCTCATCCTCAGCAATAGCTACTCCACTATTTCACCGCTCTACTGTTCTGATTACCTATCAGCTATGCAACTCGACGACTTTATTAGTATATCGGACCAGCGTCGTGTGGTCGACGCCATAGGCGATGCTGAGAAGAAGACATCGGGCGAGATAAGAGTACACATCACGCCCAAGTGTGGCACCGATGTGATGAAGGCAGCAGCCAAGACCTTCAACCGCCTGAAGATGTACAAGACGCGTCACCGCAATGGTGTGCTCATCTATGTGGCCTTTGAGAGCCGCCGCTTTGCCATTCTGGGCGATGCCGGCATCAATGGCGTGGTGCCCGAGGGCTACTGGGAACAGGAGAAGGACACGCTGCTCGAGCACTTGAAGGCTGGCGATCCTGCCACTGGAATGTGCAAGGTGATAGCCAGTGTGGGCGAGAAGCTTAAAACCTACTTTCCCATAGAGGAAGATGATGAAAACGAACTAAGCAACGAGATTTCCTATGAAGATTAAGTCGATACTGCTGCTAAGCTTAGCAGCGCTGCTGGTGGCTGTGATGCCATCGTGCCGCGACAACGGCAAGGCCACTGCCGAGGGCAGTGCTACCAGTGCCACCAGTGAAATTAAGGAGATTAAAGAAGTGCAGGGTCGTGGCCTTGAGAGGATTGACAAACTCCCCGAGGCACCCACGGGTAATGTGGTGGATCAGGCAGGCTTGCTGTCGCAGGCCGACGTGACCCAAATCACACAGCTTGCCGTGGAACTCGATAGCCTCAAGCTGGCTCAGGTGGCAGTGGTCACAGTGAATGACCTGGAGGGGAAAGATGCCCTGGCCTGTGCCACCGACATCTCAAACAAATGGGGCGTTGGTCACAAGGAGAGCAACGACGGCATCACCATCCTTGTGAAGCCCAAGACCGAGCAGAGCAAGGGCGAGGCTGCCATTGCCACTGGGAAAGGCATGGAGAAGATACTCACCAACGAAGTATGCCAGCTCATCATCGACCAGGAAATGATACCTGAGTTCAAGAAAAACGATTATGGAAAGGCAATCAAAGAGGCTCTTGACAAGATTAAAGAGATTCTTGCATTGCATTCTGAATCGAAATTAGAGATTTCAGATTAGGGAAACAAAAGATATTTTGAACTAAAACTATAATTTAGCAAAACTCATGAGCCGCAACACCATATATAGCACATTGCTCATGCTGTGCCTTGCACTGGGCATGAGCGCGCAAGTGCCCGACAAACCCACCGAGAAGCTGCTGCTGTGGGACTATGCCGGAATCATCGACCCCTATCAGGCTCAACTGCTCGAGGACTCGCTCGAATACTTTTCTCGCACCACCAGCAACCAGATTGTGGTGATGACAGTGAAAGACTTTGGCGGCCTGGAGCCTGCTGAGTTTGGTCAGCAAGTGGGCGAGAAATGGGGCGTGGGCCACAAGGGCAGCGACAATGGCGTGGTGATTCTCATCAAGCCCAAGACCGGCGAGGGAGCCGAGGGCCGAGGCCGTGCGTTCATCACCACTGGCTATGGTGCTGAGGGCCCGCTGCCCGACCTGCTGTGCAATAAAATTGTTGAGAATGAGATGATACCTCATTTCAAGGATAATGACTACGCAGGTGGCATTTGGGCAGCACTCAACATCATCAGGCCAGCGCTTCAGGGTGACTTCAACACCGAGGAATATGTGGGCGACGACGCTGGCGATGTGGTTCTTGCCATTATTGTGCTGGTGATGATATTATGCTTCATCTTCACCGTGATGAGTGCCAATAACAACGATAACGGCAATGGCAACAACACTCGCACCTACACCGGTGGGCCTATCATCTTCCCTGGCTCATTTGGCAGTGGTCGTAGCTCGGGCGGCTTTGGTGGCGGCTTCGGCGGCGGTGGCGGCGGCTGGGGCGGCTTTGGCGGCGGCTCGTTTGGCGGCGGCGGTGGCGGCGGCAGCTGGTAAGTGAGTTATGAGTTTTGAGTTCTTGAGTTTTGAGTTCTTGAGTTTTTGAGTTCTTGAGTTTTTGAGTTCTTGAGTTTTTGAGTTCTTGAGTTTTTGAGTTCTTGAGTTTTTTGAGTTCTTGAGTTTTTTTGAGTGGTAAGTTATAAGGTATGAAGTTGATTTGTAGAACGATAGTTTTAGCGCTTGTTGCTATGGTGTGGAATGTGGGGCAAGCTCAGATTCCTGAGAAACCAGCACAAGCATCGCCAGTTGTTGACCTGGCAGGTATTATTAAAAATGACTCGCTGATGAGCGCGCTCAATGCGCAACTCGACAGCCTGTCGAAAAAGACGCAGAACCAAATAGTGGTGGTGACTGTGCCCGACCTGGGCGGCCTTGACCCTAAGGAGTTTGCCACTCAGCTTGGTCAGCAGTGGGGCATTGGCGGCAAAGCCCTGAACAACGGCTTTGTGATGGTGGTAAAACCCAAGACCGCCGACAGTTCAGGTGAGATAGGGTTTGCCACAGGCTACGGCCTTGAGGGTGTGCTGCCCGATGTGTTCTGTAAGCGGTTGCAGACCGAATACATGGTGCCACACTTCGTGGATGGAGACTATGCTGGCGGCATCAAGGCAGCTATCGACGAGATAGTGCCTGTGGTGCTCGATGACTACAGCAAGACCCAGACCCAGGCACTGGCCAGCGAGAGCAAGAAGAAAGGTGGCGGCGGTAATGGCTGGTTCATCATCGCCATTGTGCTGGGCGTGATAGCGCTGATAGTGCTCATGCGGCGTCGCAGCAAGGGCTCTGCACCCCAGCAGCCCCAGCAGTCGCAACTCAAGAGCGATAACGAGCCTGAGAAAAAGGCCGAAGAGCCTAAAAAAGATAAGGAAGAGAAAGAGGAAGAGGAAAAAGACACCGATGACGACGACACCGAGGCCCCCAAGCCTGCCAACGTAGAAGAACCATATAAGTATAAATACGGTGGCGGTGAGTTTGGCGGCGGTGGTGCCAGCACCAAGTTTTAAGTAATCAAGTGGACGTGGTTCCTTCTTGTGATTTTAAAAATCTAATGAGTGATGAGTGAATTTTTTACAAAGTTAGGAGAGTGGATAATCGTTGTGGCCGATGCGCTGTGTGAGTATCCTGAGTTTATACTGCTCATAGGCGGTGGCTTGTTTCTGTTCATCTATTCGGGAGCGGTGTCGATAAGGCGCCTGCCCCAAGCCATAGGCGTGCTGCGCGAGAAGCAAACGGTGGACAGTGGCAAGTCGACGGGCCAGATAAGCTCGGTTCAGGCCTTGCTCAGTGCGATAGCTGCAACAGTGGGCATGGGCAACATTGCCGGTGTGGCAGTGGCACTGACGATGGGTAACGGCAATCCAGGCGTGATATTCTGGATGTGGGTGAGCGCGCTGGTGGGCATGACCACCAAGTTCTTTGAGGGCACGCTTGCCATCATGTATAAGGGCACCGATAGCGCTGGCGAAGTGCAAGGCGGCCCCATGTACATCATCACCAAGGGCTTGGGCGAGAAGTGGAAGCCGCTGGCCAAGGCGTTTGCCATCTTTGGCCTGGTAGGCACGCTGTGCGTGTGGCAGGCTAATCAGTTGGTTGAGAGCGTGACCACCGTGTTCACCACCCCAATGGGCATTGAGAACACCCCCATGCTTCGCTTTATCATGGGCGTGGTGATGGTGGTGATAGTGGCCGCTGTGATATTGCGCGGTATCAAGAGCATAGCTTCGATAGCCTCGAAGATGGTGCCCCTGATGGTGACACTCTATCTCATCATGGTGCTCGTGATGATGGCATTGAACTATGATAAGATACCAGGCGTGTTCTCGTCGATATTTAAGGGGGCATTCACATTTGACGCCGAGCTTGGCGGCTTCAGCTACTTTGCACTCACAATGCTGATAGGCGCAAGGCGTGCGGCCTATGTTAACGAGGCCGGTGTGGGTACCGCCTCGATGATGCACGGTGCCAGCAAGAACACCGAGCCTGTGCGCGAGGGCTTGATAGCGATGCTTGGTCCTGCCATCGACTCGGGCCTGATATGCACGCTCACGGCAATCCCCATCATCCTCGCTGGCAACTATGTGGGTCAGACCGACCCCAAGGGCCTTGAGATTGCGCTGGGAGCCTGGGAGCAGTTGTTGCCTAACATAGGGCACTACTTGCTCATGATTATCGTGTTCTTCTTTGCCTTCTCGACAATGTTCACCTATAGCTACTATGGCCTGAAGTGCACTAACTACCTGTTTGGTGCTAATAACGCCAAGTACTACAACTACTACTATCTTGCCATGATAGTGGTGGCTGCCGTGGTTCCGCTGAAGGTGGTGGTGGGATTTATGGACATTGCCTTCTTCCTGATGGCATGCTGCACCATGACTGCGCTGCTGCTGCTCTCACCCCGCGTGAAGGAGGCGGCGAGAATCTATTTTGCCAAGGATAAGAAGAAAAAGAAAACCGCGTGAATTAGGGTAGTGGTTTTCACTTCATTGTGAGGGAGGCGCCATCGCTGGTCACTGCAAGGGTGGCAGTGGAGCCTTCCACAATGGGCACGTTGCGCGCAATGTGGCCAATGGGGAAGTTGAAAGCCACGGGATAGCTGTAGGGCTCAACCATGTCGTGAATCATGTCGTACATGGCTGTGGTGTCGTCGCCACGATGCTTTGTGAACTGCCCCACAATCAGGCCCGCCAGGTGTGGCAAGATGCCCGCCAGGCGCAGGTGATAGAGCAGTCGTTGCACTTGATAGACCTGCTCGGCCACGTCCTCGATGAAGAGGATGTTGCCGGGCTTGATTATATTAAAAGGAGTTGCCAGCAACGACATGAGCACGGCCAGGTTGCCACCAGTGATGGTGGCGGTGGCGGTGCCAGGGCGGTTGTGCTGGTGATGTGGCACTTGATAGGATGGGAACTCACCGCGGGTGAGGATGTTGAAGTTGATGCGGTTGATCTCGTCGTTGCTGTCGTAGAGCGTGAGGTGCTTGGCCATGGGGGAGTGGATGCTCACCACGCCAGCGCGATGCCATGCGGCATGCAGTGCCGAGATGTCGCTGAAGCCTATCAGCCACTTTGGGTCACGTGCCAATTGGTCAAGATGGATTGATTCAAGCAGGTGTACTGCACCGTAGCCGCCACGGCTGCACAGGATGGCTCGCACTTGCGTGTCGTGGAGGGCCGCAAGCAGGTCGGTGCGTCGAGACGTGATGGGGGCGCTGTGGCTCACCACGCCGTAGGCAGTGTAGCTCTCGCGGCAGTGCTCGCCCTCGACAGGGATGAATCCCCACCGCTTGATGGCTTGCACAGCCCCATCCACCCGCTCGGGCAGCACTGTGCCCGATGGCGACACGATGGCGACCTTATCGCCTGGTTTGAGTAGTGGCGGAATAATCATTTATTAGTTTTGAGTTAAGAGTTATGGGTTTTGAGTTTTTTAGTTATTAGTTTTTTCTAGAAGTTCTAGAAATTCTAGATTGTGCATTGTGCATTGTGCATTATGCATTGAGCATTGTGCATTGAGCATTGTGGTTATCGCTGGTCGGCTCCCCACAGGAGCTTTTCGCGTAGTGTGCTGGCGAAGTTGTGGTCGTGCTTTTGGATTACCGATAGGCGATAGGGTGCTCGTGCAATCTTGACGGTGCTGCCGCTGGGCAGTGTCATTGCCATGCCGTCGACACTCACCTGAATCCACTGTGCGCGGGTGTTGATGGTAACCACTATCTCGCTGTCGTCGCTCACCACAATGGGTCGCATGGTGAGTGAGTGGGGCGAGATGGGCGATAGCGTGAGGCAACTGGTGAGCGGCGTGATGATGGGCCCGCCCACGCTCATGTTATAGGCCGTGGAGCCTGTGGGGGTGCTAATCACTAGTCCGTCGCCCTTGTAGGTGGTGAGCATGGTGCCGTTGATGGTAGTGGGCATCGAAATCATCGATGTGGTGTCCTGTCGCAGGATGGCTATCTCGTTGAGTGCTATCACGTTGTCGCAGGGCTTGCCATCGATGCTCACCAGTTGCAGCATGGTGCGCTGCTCGTGCCGGCACTCACCGCGCTTGATTCGGTCGATCATAGCGATGGCCTCGCTCAGGCGGCATGCGGCAAGGTAGCCCAGGTGGCCCGTGTTGATGCCCACCACTGGCGTGTGGTGCCGTGCCAGGAGTGCGGCTCGGCTCAGCAGCGTTCCGTCGCCTCCAATGCTCACTGCGAGCTCGGCTCCGTGGAACTGGTCGGTGCCGAAGGTGGGTACAGCCCGTGTGTCGACACCTATCGATGCGAGGTAGCAAGCGAAGTCGTGCTCAATCATCACATCCTCGTTGTCGTTGAGATGCTGCACTAACGAGTTGAGCCCGTCCTTGTATCGGTCTTGATAGTGGTTGCCAAAAAGTGCTATTTTCATTGTCGTGTAACGCTGATGTTAAAGCCTGATGTGGTAGAGGTGAATGTGTGAAAAACGTTGAAAAAACTCTTTAAAGTGCAATTTTGTTTTTATTTCTCACCAATTACCGCTACTTTTGTAGCTTAATAAATAGTTGCGTATCTCATATTTGACGGCAAATATAGTAATTTTTTACTTATTGGCAGGTACTAATGTGAGAAAACAATACGTTATATATATTAACACAATCAACTTGATTCATAAAAACTATGGTAAACCTGAGTGTAAACATAAACAAGATAGCCACGTTGCGCAATGCACGTGGCGGCAACATGCCCTGCGTGCTGCAAGTGGCGCTTGACTGCGAGAAGTTTGGTGCCGACGGCATCACTGTTCATCCGCGTCCCGACGAGCGTCACATTCGCCGCAGCGACGTGTATGAGCTCAAGCCCGCGCTTCACACCGAGTTCAACATCGAGGGCTTCCCCGACAAGCGATTCATGGACATGGTGCTCGAAGTGAGGCCTCACCAGGCTACCCTTGTGCCCGACGCACCCAGCGTGCTCACCTCGTCGCAGGGATGGCCTGTGGTCGAGAACAAGGAGTTCCTCACCACAATAGTGGCTCGCCTCAAGGAGGCAGGCATCAGGGTGAGCATCTTTGTTGATGCCACCGAGGAGCGCGTGCGTCAGGCTGCCGCCGTGGGAGCCGACCGCGTGGAGCTCTACACAGGCCCCTTTGCGCAGATGTTCTCGACAGCACCCGAGAAGGCCGTTGAGCCTTACACCAAGGCTGCGCAGGTGGCTCATGAGGTGGGGCTTGGCCTCAATGCTGGTCACGACCTTAACCTGCTTAACCTAAAGTTCTTCAAGGACAATGTGCCCTATCTCGACGAGGTGTCGATAGGTCACGCCCTCATTAGCGACGCCCTGTACCTGGGGCTTGAGCGCACCATCGCCGCCTACCGCAACTGCCTGCTGTAGGTGAGAAACCATTAAAACACGAAATTAATAACACAAAAAAATAAAATCTTTTAGTCATGGCATTAATTAACATGATAGTGGCCCAAGTGGCGACTCAGGCTGCAGCCAAGGGTGCTGCAACAACAAGTACTGCATTATCGGTGTGGGACCTCACCCTCAAGGGTGGCTGGCTCATGATACCGCTGGCACTGCTCTTGCTGGTGAGCATCTACATCTTCTTTGAGAGGCTCTTTGCCACCAGCCGTGTGACCAAGGCCGACTCCGACTTCCTCCAGAAGATCAAGGGACTGATTCAGGCTGGCAAGATTGAGGAGGCCAAGCAGCTGTGTGACACCACCAATAAGCCCTACTCGCGCATGATTGCCAAGGGCGTGTCGCGCATTGGACGTCCCATGAACGACGTGCTTGTGGCCATCGAGAACGTGGGCAACATGGAGGTTGCTCGCATGGAGAAGGGCTTCAACTGGCTGGCTACCACCGCTGCTGGCGCGCCAATGATAGGCTTCCTGGGCACCGTCACTGGTATGGTGCAGGCATTCTACGCCCTGGCCAGTGCTGGCCAGAACAGCAACGTGAGCATCTTGGCCAGTGGCATCTACGAGGCACTGGTGACCACTGTTGCCGGTCTTGTGGTGGGCATTCTTGCCCTGTTTGCCTACAACTTCCTCACCTCGCGCGTGAACAAGATCATGACCCGCCTCGAGGGTAGCACAATGGAGTTTATGGACCTGCTCAATGAGCCAGCTAAAAAGTAAGCCATGGCACTGAAGAGACAACACAAAACAATGTCGATGTTCAGCATGGCATCGATGACCGACGTCATCTTCCTGCTGCTCATCTTCTTCATGGTGACCTCGACCTTCGTGTTCCCATCGGCGATGGAGGTGACGTTGCCACAGAGCAGCCAGCAGACGGCCATCAAGCCCAGCACGCGCATCTACATCGACAAGGACATGAACATGTTTGCCCAGCAGGGCGACTCGGTGAAGCAGGGTGAGCTCATGCCACTGCCCGCCGACCAGCTCTACGGCTTCCTGCAGGCAGTGAAGCAGGGCGACCCCTCGCAGTTCATTGCGCTGCATGCCGACGAGGCTGTGCCCTACGGCAAGATTGTCGACATTCTTGACAAGGGTGCCAAGGTGGGCATCAAGGTGGTGCTTGCCACCAAGCCTGCCAGCGACCAGTATGCGTCGCCCGAACCCGAGGCCGAGCCCATTGATGGCGGTCAAGGCGTTGGCATCGATCCTGCTGCGTCACAACAACCAGTTGCTGCCCAGCCCTCGGCACAGGGTTCAACCACAGTGACCGAGATTCCTGCCAGCGCATCCACCATGCAGCAGGCACAGGGTTCACAGCCCCGTCCCGAGCCCGTGACCACGGTTACCGAGCATTAATCCTCATCGATAAGCATTATAAATGGCAAGTAATAACGAAAAAGATAATAAAAGCAAGTTGCTCGCGGCACTAATCACGCTGCTGCTTGGAGGCGGCATTGTGGCGCTGCTGCTACTGACGAGCCTGCACTACACCTATCCGCCAGCCGATGGCGAGCAGGAGGCGCAGCTGCTGCAGGACACCATCATGTTTGGTGGCGAATATGTCGACTTTGGCGACTTCGAGGAGTTGCTAAGCGATGAGCCTGCCAGCATAGAGGACGAAGCTGAGCAGCAAGATGACGAGAGCACCAACAACGAGCCGCAGCCTGTGGGGCAGAACGACCTCACCGACAATGGTCAGCTCGACGAGCAACCGCAGCCGCCAGTGAGCAGCAAGGTGCAGGAGTCGCCCATGAAGGTGCAGGAACAGCCGCCCAAGAAACTTCCTGCCGAGAAGAAGGTGGAGCAACCCAAACCTCAACCTAAGCCCGAGAAGAAGGGTGAACCCAAGCCGCAGCCTGCCACCAAGAAGGCCGAGCAGCCCAAGGCTAAGGCCGCACCCGTCAACAGCGAGGCCGACAACAAGATGAAGCGGGCCTTTGGCAACAGCAACGGAAATGGCGAGGGCAAGCAGGGTAACCCCAATGGCACTCCAGGGGCCGAGAAGGCGGTGGGCAAGCCTGGCGTGGGCGGTCTCGACGGCTACACACTCGAGCATTTCCCCACATCGAAGTGTCCAGGTCCTGGCACCGTGGTGGTGAGGGTAACAGTGAGCCCCACTGGAGCCGTTACCAAGGCCACAGTGATAGGTGGCACGATGACCAACGAGCGTGCCCGCAGCATCTGCCTCGGTCTTGCCCGGCAGTCACGCTTCCGCGTGCCAGTTGGGCAAACGATAGAGCGAACCGGCACACTCACCTACACCATCCGCTAGCACACTATCTATAGATGATGTAAAGGTGACAACACAACAACGAAAAGAGGGAAGAGCTAATGCAATGCTAGCTCTTCCCTCTCACTTATTCCTGACTTCGTCACTTTTTTCAAGAAAGAAAAGTGTTAATTTGTAATTGTCTATCAAACAATTTGTTGTATTTTTGCGTCACCTAAAATTGGGTGACGCAAAAGCTTTTTTAACTATGTTTGTACGCAAAAAAAGAAATAGGTCTGGCACTATAAGTGTAGCGGTAGTAGACAAAAGTGGCGGTAAATTTAAAGAGATAAGCCATATCGGCATCGCCAGAGATGAAAGCGAGGTTGATGAGCTGATGGAGCGCGGCTGCCGGTGGATAGCCGAACGTCAGNNATTATCAAATGATAAATTCGTCGAACTCACGTTATATTAATGTAAACTACTATTTAGTGAGGAACTTGCTGTTGATGTAGGCGTTGAGCTGGTCGCGGTAGCTGTCGCCAATGGGGATGTCGATGTCGTCGCCCAGCACGATGCGGTTCTTGCTCACTTCCCTGATTTTCTTGAGGTTGATAATGTAGGAGCGGTGCACTCGCATGAATGTGCGGCTGGGCAGTCGCTCCTCCATCTTTTTCATGCTCAGCAGCACGATGATGGGGCGGGGATTGCCCTCGAGGTAGATGCGCAGGTATTCGCTCATGGCTTCCACGTAGTGGATTTGGCCAATGTTGATGCGCACTATCTTGTACTCGGTCTTGAGGAAAATGGCATCGTCCTCATCGATTTGGCTCACCTCTTGCAGGGTGCGCATTGCGTCGTAGCGCTTCTTGATTTTCTCGGCTGCGCGTCGCATGTCGTCGCACCCAAAGGGCTTGAGCAGGTAGTCGACGGCATCGAGCTGGAATCCCTCGACGGCATACTCGCTATAGGCCGTGGTGAACACTACCATGGGAGGGTTTTCGAGCGACTTCACGAAGTCCAGGCCGTTGAGCTCGGGCAGGTTGATGTCGCAAAACATGGCATCGATTTTCTCATTCTCGAGGATGGGGCGTGCATCAATGGCGCTTTGGCATGATGCCACCAGCTCGAGGTATGGAATTTTATTTATGTAGCCCTCCATCTGCTTGAGTGCCAGGGGTTCATCGTCGATTATTATGCATCTTATCATGAGCGTTGTGTGTGTTTATTGGTTTTGTGTAATAGGATTATTGTTGTCGTTGCTGGCATTGGGGTCGCTGGTGTAGACGGGGATGTCCATCTTCACTTGGAACTCGCTGGTGCCGTCGTTAATGTCGAGGGTGTAGTTATTGCCAAACATCAGGTCAAGGCGCCTGCGCACGTTGGTGAGGCCTATTCCGCTGGCCTCGTTAACCTTCTTGGAGCCCTGGTTGCCATTGCGCTTGCTGTTTGCACAGGTCCACAGCATGCGCGGGTGGCCGTCGTCGCCATCATATATCTTGCCGTCAATCTTGATGTACGACTCCTTGTTGTGGCTCACGCCGTGCTTGAAGGCGTTCTCGACAAAGGAGATGAAGATGAGTGGCGGCAGCCACACCTTGCTGCCATCGTCGGGAGAGTTGACGGTGAACTTGAGCTTGTCGGAGTAGCGGATGCGGGAGAGCCGCACGTAGTTTTCCATGAACTCCACCTCGCGCGAGGCCTGAACGAAGTCGTGGTTGCTCTCGTAGAGCACGTAGCGCATTAGCCTCGACAGGTCGATGATGCACGCCTGCGCCTTCTCGGGGTCGATGTCGACGAGGGCGTGGATGTTGTTGAGCGTGTTCATGAAGAAGTGGGGATGCAGCTGGTAGCGCAGCTGTATGAGGCTTTGCTTGAGGTTCTCTTTTTCCAAGTCTTGAATCTCCTTGCGTGCTTCAATTGAGCGGAAGTAGTACTTGATGCCAATGTTGGTGCCCACGCCAAAGAGGAACATGATCAGCGAGAAGATGTCGTGGCGGCGTAAGGGGGGGGGAGGGGTCATCGGGCCGCGCTTGCCATTGGCCACTGGTTTGGGCGGGGCGAATTGGGGTTGTGCGGGAGCGTGGTTGCCGTCGTTTGCGCCAGGCATCGGGGCGCCGCGATAAGCCGCTTGCTCGCTCTTGAACTTGGGCGGCCCAGGCTCGCTGGGGCGATTGTGAACCTGAAACATCATGAATGCGGCCCCAAGCACCAGCACGCCCAGGAAGTATTGCCACGTCTTGTGCTTGTAAACCAGCAGCGGAGCTATGAACAAGTCGTGAATGGCAAATGCGATGATATAGACTATGACGACTTTAAACGTGTGTAGTAGGTCATTTTTCAGGAACTCAATGTCGTTAAGCTCATGGCCATGAAAGAGGGTACTAAGAGTTGGACCCAGCATAATAATCAGAAACAGTAATGCGTAGATAAAATATTCTGTGCTCTTTAATTGTAGCCGTGATTTCATTTTTTAGATAGATTCCTTAAATTTTCGGTTTATAATTTACAAAGATAGTGTTTATAGCTTTACACACCAATCTTTTTCAACCGAAAAGATAAATGTTTCAGTAAAAGCACGCTAAAACGTGCATCAACAATTGCTGAACAAATGGTATTTTGTGCAACACGAATGTTCGCCTTTTGAAAGTTTTTTGAAATTAATTTTGCAAATTACTTTTATATTAGACAAATATCTATTACTTTTGCACCGCAAAAATAAAAACAAAATTTAAATACAGTTTTTACACATCATATTTATGGCAAAGAAGAATAACCAAGAAACCCGCACCAAGCTTGAAGAAATCAACGATTCGCTGTCGGGTATCGAGCAAAAGTTTGAACAGCACAAGAAGCTTATTTATTGGATAGTGATGGGTATCATCGTTATTGCACTCCTCGTTTGGGCCTATTTCAATTTCGTGTATCGCCCCAATCAGGAGAAGGCTAACAACGAGCTCAATAAGGCCGACTCTGAACTCATCTTCAATCAAGACTCGGTAGCTGCTCTCAAGGCTTATGAGAAAATTATTAAAAACTATAGCAACGAAGCCAGCAACCGCGCTAAGCTCTCGGCTGCTTCTATCCTCTACGCTCAAGGCAAGAACAAGGAAGCCCTCAAGTATCTCGAGGACTACTCGCCCAAGGGTGAGGTTGTGGGCCCTGCTTCACAATCACTGCTCGGCGACTGCTACGTCAACGCTAAGCAACTCGACAAGGCCATTGCCGCCTACGACAATGCTATCAAGCTCGCTGGCGACAACAGGGCTTATGTGCCTTCGTTCATGATCAAGAAGGCCTATGTGCTGCACAGTATGAAGAAATATGACGAGGAACTCGCCATCTATCAGGAAATTGAGACTAAGTACTACGGTCCTGGCTCGATGGATGCTAAGATTGAGCGTGCTAAGGCTATGGGTGCTAAGTAAGCGAGCAACCACACCTTCACTTGTGAAAACAAGGTGCAACAATAACACAGAGTTGGGCTGGCGAGGTATCGCTAAGCCCAACTTTTTTCAATTCATAACTACAGAAAAATACACACTTTTCCTTTTTAACTAATAATATAACATTATGGAAACTAAATACAAGCGCATTTTGCTCAAGCTCAGCGGTGAGTCGCTGATGGGAGCCCAAGGTTATGGCATCGACCCACAACGGGTTGACGACTATGCAACACAAATCAAGGAAATCGTTGACGCAGGAGTGCAGGTGGCTATCGTCATTGGTGGTGGTAACATCTTTCGCGGACTCAGCGGTGCGGCCAGCGGTTTCGACCGTGTGAAGGGCGACCAGATGGGCATGCTAGCCACGGTGATCAACTCGCTCGCGCTCTCGTCGGCTCTCGAAGCCAAGGGACAACCAGCACAGGTGTTCACGGCAATAGCCATGACTCCAGTGGGCGAGCATTACACCAAGTGGCGTGCAATCGATGCCATGAATCAGGGCAAGGTGGCCATCATGTCGTGTGGCACAGGCAACCCATTCTTCACCACCGACACTGGCAGCACACTGCGAGGCATCGAGGTTGAGGCCGATGTCATGCTCAAGGGCACGCGAGTGGACGGCATCTACACTGCCGACCCCGAGAAGGACCCAACTGCCACCAAGTTCGACACTATCACCTACGACGAGATTATCAAGCGCGGCCTCAAGGTCATGGACATGACAGCCACTGTGATGGCCCGCGAGAACAATCTCCCCATCCATGTGTTTAACATGGACGTGGTGGGCAACCTCAAGAAGGTGATAACCGGCGAGCCCATCGGCACCGTGGTGACACCGTAACACACCCCCCTAAAAAAAAGCATCGAGTGCTCGATGCAACATCATTAAGGTGTAGTAATAACAAGCGGGATTAGCGCATGAGGTGCTAATCCCGCTTGGTTTAAGTGACACCGTTACTGCGGCCTTCACTTATTGTGGCTAAATGCTCAATTGTCCTGCTGGAAGAGTGGATCCTCGGGCATTACCATGATGGGTTTCTGCTGGCTTGCCTTGAGGATGCGCTCGGGCACATACTTCTTGTCAACCACCAGGCGGAAGGCATACTCGTTGAACCACTCGTTGGTCATTATGATGTAGCCATGATGGCCGCTGTCGCTGCCCCACGAGTTCTCAACCTTCCACTTCACTGGCTTGCCGGCGGCGTCGAGGTCGACTGCTGTGAGCGTCATGGCATGAGTCGAGCCGCTGTCGTAGGTGGCGATACGGTCGGCCTTGTTCATTGGGAATGTGGTGCCAAAGAGCGTGCCGTAGTCGAAGTTGTTGAGTGAGAGGTAGCCGTTGGTGCGGTTGAGCTGCTTGCCCACGTCGTAGCTCGAGTAGAGCTTGGTGGAGTCTCGCAGCGATGCAATTGCCATCTGTGCGATGTCCTCCATGGGCAGGTTGATGTAGCACCAGTTGTGACCGTCGTAGGTGTGTCGGTCCCATTCCACCTCATAGGTCTTGTAGTACTCGCGCCTGGGATCGTTCATTGCCATGATGAACGTGCCATTGATGGGGCCACCCTGGGTCTCGCGGTAGAACTCGAGTGGGGTGTAGGTGCGCACTGGGGTCACTGCCTTTCCGTCCTTGTTCTTGAAAGCGTAGTCGAAGCTCTTGATGGGCTCGCCCAGAGCCAGCGACAGCATGTTGTAGATCACGCCCAGCATCTCGGTCTTGCGTTGCTTGATGGCGCTGGCGCTCTTGCCGCTGGCCACCATCTTGCGCAGCTCCAGTCCCTGCTCACGCAGCTTCGACGACAGCAGTTGGCTCAAACGCGAGGTGCGCTCGGCGCTGTAGGTCTCGGGTTGAGCTTCTACGGGCACGAGTCCGTATTTCTCGGCCAGGTCAGCAGCACCGCAGTAGGTGCCTCCATCGTTGATGGGATGCTGGAAGAAGAACTGCACGCGCTGGTCGTCCATGGGCTTGCTTGCGCAGTCAATCACTCCCTGCAGCATCAGGTTGGCTTTCTCAAGTTGGTCCCAGAAGAAGAGGTAGTCGTGCGAGTACTCCACGCGCATGGTGTCGTTGTGACGCTTGGCAAAGTTGGCTCGCATCACGTTGAAACTTGAGTACATCCAGCAGCGTCCGCTCGAGCGCTGGTTGTGGATGCTCTGCTTGGGTGTCTCGATGCTGAAATGCGTGTCGCCAATGGTGGCGTTGCGGTAGTTCTTGGCAAGGTCGTCGATTGAGTTCGATGCCATGGCGTTGCTCAGTGCGGCATTGCTCTTGCTTGCCGCCTGAGTGGTGATTTGGCGCAGCATCTCGGCATCGATGCCGCCCTGTTGCGACTTTGTCTGCGCCATCATCGTGGTGGTGGCGGCCAGGCACAGGGCAAGTGTGGTAATTTTGAAATAGTTCATAATAATGTGTATTTAGTTTTAAATAATGTGTTGGCTTCTCAAGTAGTTGACTTGGGTGTCGTAGCAGAACACCAGGGTGGCAACAAGAATTAGTGTGTACACTATCATCCACATGGTGAACGAGCGGCGATATCGCCCTTCTTTAAAATGAAGGAACACGTAGAGTGCTATCACTACAAACAGCGGCTGAATGGGCAACGCATAACGGCTCACGAGCCCCCCTGTGACATACGACATGCAGGCAAAAGTCACCAGCGGCCACCATGCCCACATCCCCAGGTTGGATGTCTTGGGATGAAGCACATTGATGTATAAAAAATAGAAAATGCATGCGCCGCCCACGATGTACCACATCAGTCGAATGCGCGGCAGCAGCGATAGGATGCTGGCGTGGCTGTAGTCGTAGAGCCATGGGAACGGGATGATGTATTGCACTCCCGTGGTGATTGGAATCAGCAGCAGGCGCTCCCACTCAGGAAAGAAGTGATAATCGCCTATTAAGATCACGTAAGGCAGCTGGGCTGTGCCTATCTTGAAATCACGAGCCATGGCTTCGCCTCCACTCAGCATCACGAGCTGGTGCTCTATTGTGTAGTTGTAAATGTAGTTGAAAAGGAATGTTACCGCCAGGGCAAATGCCGCCATCAGAGCTCCGCGTTTCCATTGGGCTCCCTTGCGCGCTGCCGCCATCATGACGGCTCCCATAACAATGAAATATACAAAATTAGTTCTCACAAATGCCAGTAGAAGGGTCCCAGCCACAAAGAGGGCCATGTCGGCGCGTTTGGCTTTCTTACTTTGGTTTTTCAAGCTCATTCCCGCCAGTGAATAGCCCACAACCACGATGGCAAGAGCACAAAATGCCTCTTTCTGAATTCTCACGCTTTGCGACACCAGGAAGCAGAGCAACGAAGTCATGACCATTGCCCACGCCACAATGGCCGACGGCGCCGTCGATGTGAAGTGGTGGCTCAGCAGGCGGTGAGCAATCTTTCCTGTTGTCACAATGGCGAGAAGTATGCACATGAAGTTCAGCGCCAACGGCCACACTATGCTCACGCCCAGCACCTTCCACAAGGCAAGCATAACAATCGACACGCCACAATAAATCACGTTGGGCTGGGGGCAGCGGCCGTCGTAGTTCGACAGCGCCCAACTGTAGTAACCCCCGTCGTCGCTGTGCAAGTTAGGTTCTTCGAGCGAGAAGTTGGGGATTTGGGTACACACCTTTATGCTATATATGGTGTAGACGGCCATCAGTGCACCCACCACCAGCAGCCACCACTGGCCCCAGGTGCACGCGGCCTTGCTGCGGGAGTAGATGAAGCGTGGAATGAGGTAGGCAACGGCAAAGGCAAGGATGATGCTCAGCGCGTCGCTGCTGGCAAAGTTGCAGCAAGTGTAGGCTGTCACCGCTCCAAGCGCCACCACCTCGCCTGTCACAAGTAGCCACTGGCTCATGTTAGTGCTGGTTGCTATTCTATTTTGACCTTGATCGTACACCTTATTATATAATATTATTGCAAAATGATGCTGTCACTGTGCGTGTTTAGGTTATGAAACCCGGTAATAGGATGTGCAAATTTACTCTTTTATCTGCAAAGTGTCAAAATAATGGGACTAAAAGTGCTGCGAAAACCATTTTTTGCGGCAAAAATGGGCAAAAAACGGGGTTAAGTGTGAAAATATGTGAAAAATCGAGCTTTTTTTCGATTTTTCTTGCGAAATATTTTGCCATGTCAGGAATCGGTTGTAATTTTGCATCGCTTTTCGGCTCACGAGGACCAGTTCCGAGTTGAGCGGTTTTTTTGACGCCTTGTGAGAAGGGGCGCGGGTGGGTCCGGGAGGCGCAGAGATCATGGACATGTTTGCGATGAGGAAATCTGACAAGCAGGTGAGAGACAAGGAAGGGATTCCGCGGATCTCCGGTCAAGATTCCGAAGAGAGACAGGTGAGATAGAGGGCCGCGCGTCGCCGCAGGGCGCACGTCAGTCGGTCCTCACCAATGAGAGCGTCATGGGCGCCGCGCGCTGTTGAGCGTCGGCGCCGCGGGAGCGGGACAGGCCCTGAGGTTGTCCGTGTCGAGTCCAGAGGGTGTCCTCTTTAAGACAGAGAACAAAGACAAAGACAAGATACACAACGAAGAGTTTGATCCTGGCTCAGGATGAACGCTAGCGACAGGCTTAACACATGCAAGTCGAGGGGCAGCATGGGAGGTGGCAACACCACCCGATGGCGACCGGCGCACTGGTGAGTAACACGTATGCAACCTGCCCCCTACAGGGGAATAACCCAGAGAAATTTGGCCTAATGCCCCGTAGTCCGCGCCGCGGCATCACGGCGTGGGGAAAGATCCGTCGGTAGGGGATGGGCATGCGGCGCATTAGCTGGTTGGCGGGGCAACGGCCCACCAAGGCTACGATGCGTAGGGGTTCTGAGAGGAAGGTCCCCCACACTGGTACTGAGACACGGACCAGACTCCTACGGGAGGCAGCAGTGAGGAATATTGGTCAATGGGCGTGAGCCTGAACCAGCCAAGTCGCGTGCGGGAAGACGGCCCTACGGGTTGTAAACCGCTTTAGCCGGGGAGTAACGAGCGGCACGCGTGCCGCCATGAGAGTACCCGGAGAATAAGCATCGGCTAACTCCGTGCCAGCAGCCGCGGTAATACGGAGGATGCGAGCGTTATCCGGATTCATTGGGTTTAAAGGGTGCGCAGGCGGCGCTCCAAGTCAGCGGTCAAATTTCCGGGCTCAACCCGGTCCCGCCGTTGAAACTGGGGTGCTTGAGCAGGTGCGACGGAGGCGGAATGCGTGGTGTAGCGGTGAAATGCATAGATATCACGCAGAACCCCGATTGCGAAGGCAGCTTCCGAGCACCCGTCTGACGCTGAGGCACGAAAGCGTGGGTATCGAACAGGATTAGATACCCTGGTAGTCCGCATGGTAAACGATGGATGCCCGCTGTTGGCGATACACAGTCAGCGGCCAA
>DEJJ01000016.1 GCA_002353285.1 Porphyromonadaceae bacterium UBA2751
CGAGCGTTTGAAAATGATTTTATTCTGTACATTGTTTTTGTCTTTAAATGTTGATAATTAGTTTGTTCTAAATGAAAAAGGAGGGCACCACGCAAGTGTGATGTCCTCCTCTTCGGCGAACGGGTGAGGTTGTTGTTCCTCAAGTTTCGTTCAGATGGTGATCAATAGGCTGCTCCCAACGGTTGACGTTCTCGTGTAATCGTCATAATTAAGTTCGGGATAATCGCCCTTGAATCTGTTAAGATCAAAGCTGGAGCGCGTCGATGGAAGTTTTCGTGTCAGTTTCATCTTGTCGGTGCTCCATGTCCTTGCTTGTGTGGCCTCCATCCGTTCTAGAATAGAGGCCTTCAGTTCATTGAGCCGCTCCTCAGCATCTTTCTTGGTCTGCATGAGGTGGCGAATCTCATCTTCTTGCTCTGCGATGTCACTGGGAATCTTGGCGAAAGGATTCTCAAATTGTTCCCCCGCCAAATCCGTATCGAGCAGTTTCTTGCATACCTCACTTGGAATGCGGTCCACTTCAATCAGGTTTGCGATATGGTCTGTGCTTCCATCTGCTTTTACCTTATTTCTCAGGTGGATAATATAGAGCTTCCCCACAGTCGCATTCGGGTTCTGTAGTTCAAAGAGATAAGCATAAATGGATAACTGCCATCGCGCTTTCTCCTGCTTGTCGGCTGTCATGGTGCAGGTCTTGATGTCAGCCAGATTAAAGGTGTCAGAAGAGACTCTGAAAACCTTGTCGATGCTGCTTGCCCAGTTCTCTCCATCAGTAACGCAGTACTCGGAGCGTTCATGGGTAAGGTCGTTCTTATGGCAGATTTCAATGTAGTCTGCCACTTCTTGGGTTCCGTCGTTGGTCCATGAGCTGTCGAAAGCTTCAATGCTCAAATGGACTTCAGTTCCATAGAGTGCCGCCTGTTCAATCATTTCGGTGGGTACTCCATCAAATTCGTTGGGAAATAGCTGTCGGTGCAGCATGTCGGTAATGCCACTGAGATATTTCCCGTCCAGTGCGTAGGTGTGTTCCTCTCGATTGAAGACCACACCAGATTCATTTAGTTGGATAGTGTCCATAATGATTCCCTTGTTAGAAAGTTATCACACGAAGCGCCCGCTTTCTCTCTGAAAAAAGGCTTTTGATATCTGGATTCGCCTCCACCTCGTTTTTATGCTGCTCATATAGGTCTATTAACTGGTCGATATCAGTGCATTCTTTCAGAGCCTTCTCTATTGCGGTGTAACGTGGGTTGGTAGCCGGTGCGGCTGCACGTGGTGCAGTAGTGGTTGTCCTGCGCTGAGCCGTCTTTCTCGGTTGCTGCTGTTGCTGGTATGCCTCGGTATCGGCATCTTTCGTGTCGTCGATAGCAAACAGTGCGTTCATTGCATATTTGCGCGCATAGGATGAAGCTGCGCCACTGACCTGAGCTGCATCCATGCCAGTCTTTGTGGCGGCATGCTCGGCGATGGCACAAGTGGTGATGGTCTCACCCTTGTCGTTGAAGAAGTAGAGCGTGGTCTTGAGGAAGGTTCTGCCTCCAAGTTCTATGACCTCGTCCTCGAAACGGATTCCGCAGTTTTGGCTACGGAGAAGTGGTTTGATGGCAGCGAGGATAGATTCCAGGCTGCGGTAATTGTACTTCCCAAAGGCATTAAATTGGTCCTTTGGCACGTAAAGGTTCTGCTGAATGTAGATCAGCGCTTCAAGTAATTCTTTCATTTCTGTAGAATTTAAATTGTTAGTAAAATGGAGTGATTGTCAAATGAAAAAGAGAGGAACCAAACCACCATGTTGCAGGTGATGTAGTTCCCCTCTTCAGGTGAACGGTGGGATTTTCGGTCCCGTTGTTCGTCAGTTAATAAACCAATTCCAAGCCTCGTCGTCCTTGCGGATAGCGGACGCAATACCTTTGGCGCACTCGTAGGCGTTTGATGACCTTTCGAGTGTCACGTCAATGTAATTGTTCTTGTAGTTGGTCAATAGCATATAGAATTGCCAAGCTGTGATCTCACGACCGAATCCTCCGAAATTCTCGTCGGTATAGTAGTCACGGATCATGCTGTTGAGTTGGGCCTCAGGGAGTATAAACTCAGGAAGCCCCAATTCGTTCTTCATGCTGGTTGGTAACGCTGTCGACATTCTTGCTCGACCCAGGAATTGGGCCAATGTGCTCACGTCGATTACAGTGTCGTTAAGTCGTCTCATCTCGTCAAGGTGCTGCTGATAGTCATACTGCCGGAATAGCTCGAAGCAGTAACGGTAAAGGTCAGCCGTATTGGTCACCTTGATAGAAAAGTTGCATCCATCTTGTGTGCGGATAAGTCCATTGGTGCATACGGTGTTAAGAAATCCGATGCAGCACTTGAAAACTTGCCGTTGTGATGAATTGCCGAAAAGGTTGCAGTCAGCGTAGTTCCTTACAATGCAAATCTGTAAGTGGCATTCGCAACCGTTAATGTTGTGTGAGATAGATGGTATTTCAATCATAGCCATCATTCTCTGGAAGTAGGTTTCTTGGTCTTCCGGTCTTAAATTCTCGACCAGTTTCCCTGCTCCAAAGCGGTTTCTCAGCTTCATTTCATGCGATACTCTGATTAAAGGGCTATTGATTTCTTGCCCGTCAAAGTATGTGCTGATTGCGTCAAGCACCGTAGTTATGGCTTCGGTGTGACTGATAGTCTCGACGTTGTCCCTCGAAAAAACAGGGGT
This sequence comes from Porphyromonadaceae bacterium UBA2751, assembly GCA_002353285.1. Classification (GTDB taxonomy): domain Bacteria; phylum Bacteroidota; class Bacteroidia; order Bacteroidales; family Muribaculaceae; genus Sodaliphilus. Next base: position 2,711 of record DEJJ01000016.1, read on the forward strand.
TAACATCTCGGAAAGTTCGTTAAGCCCTATCTCCTTCGTATTTGCTAGGATAAATGGGCTTCGTTCAGTGGTATCAGGCTCAATGCTTTCGATTAGAGCCGGATAAGTAATTGTTTCTTGTTCCATTTTCTTGTCTGTTAAATGGTTGTTAAGGCGGCGGTCTCATTTTCTGATATGCCTGCCATAATTTTTTGCTTTGCTTGATAATCGTTGCTATAGTCTCAAGCCCGATTACAATGATGTCGATGATGTTGCCCTTTTCACTTGTCGATTTCTTCTTCGTTGTACTCTTCTTCGGGGCCATCTTCATCATCGACAGTCTCTTTCTCGTCTTTTGTTTGTTTTTGTGGTCTAAAGCGGTCCCATAACTCAACACCTAAATTCACGATGAGTAGTGCCGCAGCCACAATGTTTAATGATTTAATTGTTCTCTCCATGTTTTTGTCTCTCTTGTTATTCTGTTTTAGTTAATAAATAATGTTATAATTTTCTCAATTATAAGGGGATAAGTCGAAATGAGAAAAATCAAAATCAATGCATTCTTAATCATCAAAAGTTGTAGATGTAGTGCTATAAGTCCCGAAAAAAATCGAGTTATAGCTCACTATCTCGTCTCAAAAATCCTACATTCTTCTGAAAATCACCATGTTGTATTTTTGGACTTTTATGGAATTGTATTGGGGGAGCAGCAAGAAATTTACCACATTTCTGCACTAATCTTACAAAAAACATGCTTATATTTTTCTGGAATTGGTATTTTTTGTATATTTGCAGAAAAAAATAAGGCACTTTTATGGGAATAATTGGACGAGAAAAAGAGATAGCAGAACTATATCAGTTATATGATAGCGGCAAATCAGAGTTTGTGGCAGTATATGGTCGTCGCCGTGTCGGGAAGACTTTTCTTGTTGACGAAAGTCTGAAAGGAAAAATCACTTTTCGCCATGCGGGTCTCTCTCCTGTTGACAAAGAGAACAGTAAGAACAGTTTGAAATATCAACTTCGCCAGTTCTATATTTCTCTTCAGCAGCATGGCATGAAGAGGAGCAAGTGTCCTACCTCATGGATGGAGGCATTCTTTCTGTTGTCACAATTTCTCGAGAGTCACGATACAGGTAAGAGACAAGTGGTATTTCTTGATGAGCTGCCATGGCTCGACACTCCCAAATCGGGATTCATCACTGCTTTTGAGGGATTCTGGAACTCCTGGGCATGCCATCGCGACAACCTCATGCTTATTGTGTGTGGATCGGCAAACTCTTGGATGCTCAACAACTTAGTAAACAATCATGGTGGACTATATGGACGCATTACTTGGGAAATAAAGCTTCATCCATTCAAACTTTCTGAATGTGAGCTGTTTTACAAGAGTCATGGCTTAAACATGACCCGTTACGACATAGTGCAGAGCTATATGATTCTTGGTGGTATTCCTTATTACATGAGATATTTAAGAAAAGAGTTCAGCCTTGCGCAGAATCTTGACGCACTGTTCTTTGCCGAAGATGCACGATTGCGTGATGAATACAATCGCTTATTTGCATCGGTGTTTTCCAATCCCGAAGAAATGAAACGGATTGTAGAACTGCTTGCCACAAGACATTCGGGTTTCACACGCAAAGAACTGATTGATTTGGGACATTTCAAAGATAGCGGATATTTCTCTAAAATGCTTATGGCACTTATTGCAAGCGACTTCATTCAGACTTATGTGCCTTTCGGGAAATCAAAACGCGATTTAATGTACAAGCTGACCGACCACTTCTGTCTCTTCTATCTGAGATTTGTTGAGAACAGAACTGAGCTTGACCCAGAGTTCTGGATGCATAATGTGAATGCACCGGCCATCAATAGTTGGCGTGGTATCGCTTTTGAGGAAGTCTGCTTCAATCATGTTTATCAAATCAAGGCTGCATTAAGTATACTTGGAGTGTCATCCACACAGTCGCCATTAATAATAAAAGGTGATGGTGACACAGAGGGTACTCAGATAGACCTCATTATTAACAGAAAGGATAATGTTGCAAGCGTGTGTGAGATGAAGTTTTACAATGCACCGTTTACAGTTAATAAGGAATATCACTTCAAGATTGTCCAACGTAATAACCAATTGGCCGAACTGCTGCCTCGACATGCTTCAATACATAACGTGCTTGTCTCAACTTATGGTATCAAAGACAATGAATACAGCGGAGACTTTCAGTCTGTGGTATGCCTTGACGATTTATTTAGATAATTGTGGAATAAAAAAACGACAAAAACATGCTTATAATTTACTAGAATTGGTATTTTAATCCTAATTCCAGAAAAATATAAGCACTTTATATTTTTCAAAAATCAGCCATTTTCGAGATTTTTTTTGAAAACGACTGAATTTTCCTAAGGTGCAAAAATCTTATTTGCGTCATTTACAGCAAATAGCATATCAAACCATTGACAAATCCACCTAAAAAATGATTCTTGTTTTAATCATGTCATCAGCGTTTAATAAAATGAAAAAAAGAAGAACGGGCACTATACTTCTTCAGTATAATGTCCGCTAATCTCCGAGCTCTTTCATCAAGTAGCCGACATCATTAGGTCAGCACACAAGATGGAATGCAAGCGCTCGTCGTGTGATGGTGGTGCTTAACAACTCTTCGCCGCTAAGTCCTGCCATCAAAATAAATATGTTGTTATATATATTGTTGTTACCGACCCTCCGCTAGCTCAAAACGCCAGCAGTCCATATGGGTCGGTTATTGTCTATGTATAAGGGTTTGAGCCGATCTGGTGTACTAGGCGATGTTCTTGATGAAATCATATACTTGCTCAAGTTTTTCATTGGGTAGCTTGTCTATAGAGTCAATGATCTGATTCTTAATGCCATAACCATCCCATTTGCTCATTTCTCGTTTTAAAGTCTTGTCTGTCACCTCGATATAGGGCTTCATATTTTCATAGCACTTATGTCCCGTCCATTTCATCACGGTGGTCTCAGGAATTCCCAGTGCCAATGAGCAGCACACAAAGGTTCTTCGTGCGTCGTGGCAACTTATTATTTCATATAACTTGTTGCTTTTATCGATCCTTTGATTGCCAATATTGTTAGTGTCTATGATTTCTCTGTCCAGACCACACTCTTTAGCTGCTAATTTCAAGTATTGATTAAGTTTCTGGTTCGTAGGCACAGGAAATACAAACTCATCAGCAGAGACTATGTATTTGTCTATTAGCTCCTGGGCATAATGGTTAATGTCTATTGTAATGTGGTCGGAGGTCTTCTTGGTGTATATCTCAATGCCCCGCGTTGTGATATTGGCTCGTTTTAGTTGTGCTAGGTCTGAGTAACGCAACGAGGTGAAAGCCATGAAGCAAAATAAGTCACGCGCTTTTTCTAATGTCTTCTGGTCGTCATTAAACTTGTAGTTGTAAAACATTAACAGTTCGTCAAAAGTTAGGAATACAACATTCTTTTCTGTTACCTTGAGATGGTGTTTGTATCCGAGCACTCCATCTGTGACGTTGTAACCGTTGACCTTCATCCATCTAAAAAACGACTTTAGTGTTTTAAACCTATTAGTTATTGTGCGGTTTTTATATCCTTCCTTGATGTACCAATTTTTGAGTTTCTGCATTGTCTCTTTCGTCAGTGTGTCAATAGTTATGTTGGGAACGCACTTGTTTAAATGCTTCCACGACTGAAGATATTTGTACTTAATTTTATCTCCCCATCCTCTCTCTTCCTCACCTGACTGCAGGAATTCATCAAAAATTTCTTTTAAAGTCTTTTCTTTGAGCACTTCTGGTTCTTCTTCAGCTTCTTTTTGTTTGTTTCTTCCTATGATCTCATTCACGCGTTCGCGCAAATCCTGCGTCTTTGGGGTTACATTATTGACAGTAAATTCACTAAATGATTTCTCTATAGCTTCGAGAAATTCATCTATACGCTCGTTTATTGCGCGAGAAGGTATCTTCTCTGCATTAATGATGTGGGTTGAGCCGCGCTTGGGACGCTGAGTGTTCTCGTCCCATTTTAGTGGGTCGGCATACATTCCAGTTGATAAACCGACCTCACTTCTTTTCTTGTTCCATCGCACACGCACCACTACCTGATTGCGATTGTTGATAAAAACTCTACAATTATAACTGATTTTTTTCATAAATAATAAATTAAAAAATACATTGATAATGCAAAGATAATGTTAATAATTGGGGGGAACAATAGCAATTTCTTATTCCCCCCTTTTCTGCTGACACAAAGTTATCACTGCTATATATAAAGTTGTTGCAAGTGTGTAAAAGTCTGATATAGACTATTTTGTGTAACTAGTGATGTGTGTGTGAAAGTAAAAGATAAATCTGGAGGTACCACTCAAGAGAATCGCAAGCAGTTGAGTTTCAATCGCTTGCGATTTTTTATATTCCTCTTTCTCCTTGATAAGTTCTTAAATATGAACCACAAGTTGTGCTATCCTAAAATTGCGCAGCTTTGGCGCAACAAGGCAATAATTAATCGAGGGTGAGTCATAAATTTGCATTATGACTCACCCTCGATGTTATGATGATCCTGAGTTTTTATCTAATCATTTTCTCGGTAGTGCTTGAACCGTCGTTGTAGGTCTTGACTACGATGTTCATTCCATTGAAAGGAACATTGCTCTCCACGCCAGCCACGTTGTAGTAACGCACATTGCTTAATGTCTTTTCACCGTCAATAGAGGTGATTGCTGTTACACTGGTGACATTTACTCTCACACTGGCCTTAACATTTGGGTTGCTTGTTGAGGTTGCAGTAACGATTGCTTGGCCTTCACTGGCTTTTGCGCCATTGACTGCTGTGATTTTACCATTCTCATCTACGGCAACCACACTTTCATCGCTCGATGACCATGTGATATTGGTGTTGAAGGCGTCTTCGGGAAGCATTGTGGCAACAAGTTCCATGCTCTTGCCTTTCTCGAGGTTGATTTCGCTGTTGCCCTCAATGCTGATGCTTTGCACGGCTCCAACTGGAACTTCATAGGCACTCTGTCCCCAGGCAAAAGCTGCGCTTGTGAAAGTGGTCTCATAGTTATAGAACGAGATGGTTTCATTCTTGTTGGCAAAACGATTCATTACATACACCTTAGTTCCATCGGTAACAAGCGATTGTCCATCGCATGAGCCAACTGCCAGCTGCACGTTGTCGTCGCTGGCGAGGGTCTCCTGGTTGAACTTGTAGAGAATCATCTCCGAGCCAAAGCTTGTGCTTGGCGTGAGTCCGCGCTCAATGGCGTAGAAGTTTCCATCGGTGCCCTCATAGCCGCCGAAGAAGCCATGCTGCATCTGCATCTTGCCAGTGGCAAGAACGGTTGCGGCTGTGGCGTTGCCGCTGGTGCGGTCAAACTGGATGAGCCACGACTGGCGAGCCTTGTTGGCGGGAGTGTTGGTATAGTTAGTGCCGTTGATGTCGATACCATATTTTGCAGTTCCCATCAGGTAGATGTGGTCGCCAGCAATGGTCATAGTAGGCATTTGCCATGCCGAACCACTGATGGTGGACTCGTAGAATTGCAACCAGTTAACGTTGAGGTCGGTGTCAAGTTCAGCCAGTGCCCAGCTGCTATTGATGGTTGCAGGAGTCACTGCTTTGCCGCCAACCGAGAACTCGGTGCCAGCAAGACCAGTAACCCAAGTTGACATATAAATTTTGTTGCCCACAACCTTGAGAGCGCGCACGCTTTCTTGAGTTGCCTCACCCTCGCTCACGAGGTGCTTGATGTAATTGCCATCTTGGTCAAACTTGATAACAAACATGTTGCCAACGGTGTTTTGAGCGTTGCCGTTCCAAGAGCTTACATTGTGCACAGGAATAGTCACATCGCCCACGGTAAGATTGGCACACATGAGGCCTCCCACATAGATATTGCCCTCGTTATCAACATCGAGCGCATAGGTCTTGATGCCCTGACCTATGTTGCGACTGGTCTGACTCCAATTGGGATAGGTAGCTTCGTCGGCAGTGGCGTTGGCTTCAATTTCACGCATCCACTCGATGCCGCCTTGAGCGTTGATCATGATAAGGCCGCTACGGTAGCTGCGCTCGTCGACGGTCCAGTCAATAGCATGGCTCACTCCTTGTGCATCGACGATAGTGATGTTATCGCCAAGATATCCCTCGCTGTGACGCAGGTTGACAAATGCAACTAAGCCTCCATCGGGCGTGGCAGCAACGCTGTTCTCGTTACTTCCTGCCTCACCGTTGGTCTGTGCCACAGTCCATTGAAGTTCGCCATCGGCACTAAGTTTCATGATTACGAGTCCCTGATTGGCACTATTGCCGCTGTAGGCAATGCCTTGAGCTACATCAACGGAATTGGTACCATCGGTGAGCACAGTCATTTGCGCAGCGCTTGTTGACCCGATGTTGCCAATGGCATAGAGCCCGCCATCCTGTGCAAGTACCATTTGGTTACCCTGCGAGGTAAGAGACTGCTCGTTCTGAGTGTTTTTTACAAACTTTGCCCACAGTGTCTGTGTGTCGGCAAGTGATTGTGCGCTTGCCAGCATCGATGTCGATGCCAGCACAGCAGCTGCTAAGAGTGTAATTTTTTTCATAAAAAATGTTTTAATGAGTTTATAGTTAATCTTTTAATTTCCAAGCATGATGTTGTAAACCGCAGTGACATCGGCCGATGTGATGTGGCTGTCACCATCCTGGTCGCCATTGACGATGTTAGAAGTGTCGTTGTTGAGCAGGTAGTCATAGAGGATGGTCACGTCGGCACTGGTCACCGAGCCATCGCCGTTCACATCGCCTGCAACAATGCACTCTTCGGCTTTTGCCTCAAAGGGCAACTCAAAGGCGGCCAGCGGAACGCAGAACGATGAGAAGTAGCCTTGCTCGTTCTTTGGTAGGGGAGTGGTGAGGATGTCGCTGTTGATATATTCAAAATTTTGCAAGTAGCCACTCACCTCGCCATCATCGTTGTAGTCCTCATACACTCGTCCGCGGCTCATGGTGTAGAGCATGTTGCCCTGTGCGCGGCAAGTGATTGCTACTGGCATGCTGCCGCCCTTAATGAGGTGATACATGGTGCCTGGCTTGAGGTCGCTGCTGCTGAGTGATGCCAGATAGATCGACTGCTGCGACATGTTGTAGCCGTAAACATACAGGCTGTCATTCTGCGCCTCGAAGCAGCCTGTCCAGCCGTTGATGGCGGTGTTAGGAGCCTGAGTGCCACGGGGATTGATGGTGGGGAACGCCGCCATGCTGGTGGTGCCTGCATGCCAGGAGCCATCGTTGGCGCTGAGTTTTATGATAAATCCCTCGCGCGCCGAGTTCTGGGTTGCCAATGTGCCACCGTTACCATCATCGAGGCTGAAGTTGCCCATGCCATTGATGATGATGCTGCCTCCCGACACTCGCAAGTCGTTGCCTTGCATCACGCTGTTCTTGTTAAGATTAGTCATGTTGCCCTTGTAGAAGACCGACCACTGTGGTTGCAACTGCTTGTTGAGTGATCCCACCAGTAGACCCTGATTGGCATCGGGGGTGGAATAGGAATCGTTGCCCACAGTGATGTAATCGCTGCTTGAATGGCCCTTCACAAAGCTGCTGAACACTATGTTCTCGCCATTCCAGGCAAGCTGGGTCATGCTTTCCGAACCGCTGCAGCCTCCCGTTGTGAAGGTGCTCATGACGTGGCCGTTGGCATCAAACTTTGCAACAAAAAGGTCGCCACGCGAGGCTTGTGTGTCGCCATTCCAGCCTTGGGTGTTGTGGGGCGACAGGATGATGGCCTGCCCATCCTCGCCATAGAGGCTCATGGGATTAGAGTAGCGGCCTGCCACATAAAAGTTGCCCTGAGCGTCGCTGGCAACATCTTCGATTGCGATGGCATCATGAGTGCCAGTGGTGTAGCTGCCAGTGGCACCAGGCTGTGGAGCTGTGCTCACGTCGATGGTTCTCATCCACATCAACTCACCTTGCTCGCTAATCTTCATGAGCAGTCCACGCTGGTAGCGGCTCGCTTCGTTGCTCGCCAGGCGCCAGTTCAATGTGGTCACACGTCCTGTGGCATCGGTGATAAGGATGTCGCTGGTGCGCATGTTGTCGGTGTGGCGCACCTTCATTGCCACATAGATGCCGCCATCAGGGGCGCTTGCCACCTTGCCGTCGCTCATTTCGCCACTTGTGGAATACACCACCCACTGCAGCTGTCCCTGGCGATTTACCTTCACAATGTTGAGGTTGTTGTTGTAGCTTGCTCCTTGATAGGGCGCGCCCGTGCACATGAGCTCACCACCGTAATAAATCGACAATGTGGGGTCGTCGTATTCCTTGGGAAATCCACTATCGCCTGAGCTTGCGGTGGTGCCGCCCTCGAGCACATAGTAAATAGCGTCGCCAGTGAGCATCATGTCGCAGCCCATTGTGGGAGGGGCCGCCTCATAAAGGTTGGCCCAGCTGGTGTTAATGCCTTGAGCACCAGCATGAGTTGATGCCAGCGCAACGATTATCGGTAATACAAATTTTTTCATATTAGATGCATTTTTATTTCGATTGCAAAATTACAGCCTCCCGCTGCGTTGCACAATCGCTACATTTTGTGTATTTAACCATTGAAAGTAGTGTTTTTTAGGTATTGTGGGCTGCTTGCATTGTAAGTAATTTTGCACCACCTTATTATAATATAAAGATGCAAAGATTTTTTGTTACATGTTTATTGGCACTTTGGGGCGTGCTGCAAGTGTGGAGTTACACACTTAGCGGTTCGGTGCGCGACAAGACCGTTGGCGAGGCAATTGGGTTTGCCACAGTGGAGCTCTTGCCAGGGCAGCGCACTGTGCTAACCGACAACAAGGGCGAGTACCGCATGAACGTGAGTGCTGGCACTTATAGTGTGAAGGTGTCGTTCATCGGTTACAAGAGCGTTACTCAGCTGATTACTATAAATCACAATCTTTCCATTGATTTTGAGCTTGAGCAGGACTCACAGGTGCTCGATGAGGTGGTAGTAACTGCCAAGGAACAGACGGGCCTCACAAGCACTTCGCGCATCGACCGTGATGCCATGTCGCACCTGCAGCCCACCAGCTTCAGCGACTTGCTCGAGCTCTTGCCGGGCAACATATCTAACACACCCAACATGGGAAGCGTCAACAGCATTCAGCTGCGCGAAACGGGCAATCTCACTGCCACAGGCGCACAAAGCAATAGTGAGAATTATGCCATTAGTTCGCTCGGAACCCTCTTTGTGGTTGACGGAGCTCCCATCAATGGCGATGCCAACATGCAGAATGTGCCAGGCTCTAGCGGCGACATGTCTACCCCCGAAGGCAAGCGCGACATGACCAACCGTGGTGTGGACATGCGCACCATCTCTACCGACAACATCGAGAGCGTGGAGATAGTGCGTGGCATCCCCAGCGTTGAGTATGGCAACCTCACAAGTGGCATGGTAAACATCAAGCGAGTGCGCCGAACCACACCTCTCACAGCGCGTTTTAAAGCCGATGAATACAGCAAACTCGTGAGCGTGGGCAAGGGATTTAATCTAGGTAATAGCGACCACATCATGAACGTGGATGGCAGCTACCTTGACTCGAAGGTTGACCCACGCAACAACCTTGAGAACTACCGGCGCATAACCTTGTCGACACGACTTAACATGCGATTCAATCGCCCTAATCTTGAAACTTCATGGATTACTGGTGTGGACTACACTGGCTCGTTCGATAATTCCAAGACCGATCCCGACCTGAGCGCATTGAAGATAAACGAGTACAAATCGAGCTATAATCGATTGAATTACACCAGCGATTTGACTTTTAACTTAACCAGACTATCATGGCTTAGGCGCATTAACCTCAATACCTCGGCAAGCTACCAAGCCGACAGGCTGGAGCGGCGCAAGCAGGTGGCTCCACAACGTGCCTCGGTGGCTCCAACTTCAATGGAAGAAGGGGTTCACGACGGCCAATATCTGCTCAATGACTACATTGCTCACTATGTGAGTGACGGCAAACCAGTGAACATCTTTATAAAGCTAAAAGCCGAAGGAAATCTCGATTACAAGTCGATGACCAATGCTTACAAGGTGGGAGGTGAATGGACTCTCTCAAAAAACTATGGCGACGGACAAATCTACGACCTCTCGCAGCCTCTCTCGGCTTCGTGGGTCACGCGTCCACGCGCCTACAAAGACATTCCAGCATTGAAGGTCCTCTCTTTCTACGCTGAGGACAACTTGCAAGTGCCCATTGGCAAGCATCGGGCCGAGCTTCAAGCGGGTGTTCGCACCATCCAACTGGTGGGACTCGACAAACGTTATCTCTTGAGCGGAAAGGTCTATTTCGACCCTCGCATTAATGCCAAGTGGGAGTTCCTGGCAATTAAGCTAGGCAATCGCAGCCTAAAGCTCTCGCTTGCTGGCGGCTATGGTATCACCACCAAGATGCCCACCGTGAGCCATCTGTTCCCTCAAGTGCATTACAACGACTTCATCCAGCTCAACTACTATGATGTGCTTAATCCCACCGAGCATAGCCATGTGAGCCTGCGCACCTACATCGACGATGTTACCAACTACCACTTGCGGCCAGCCATTAACCACAAGTGGGAAGTCAGGCTTAGTGCCGAGATTGGCAAGAATCGCTTCTCTATCACCTATTTCAAAGAAAAGATGAACTCAGGATTCCGTAATATTAGCCATTATCAGCCTTACGGCTATCGCAAGTATGATGCCAATGGTATTCAAGCAGAGTATGTTACTGGACCACCGTTGCTCGACACAATCCCCTTCACCGATGTGCAAGTGCTCGACGGCTACTCGATGGTGAGCAACGGCAGTCGCCTCGACAAGGAAGGCATTGAGTTCACCATCAACACTGCCCGCTGGCGCAAGCTCGCCACGGCTCTCACCATTACTGGCGCTTGGTTCCGTTCTACTTACACCAATTCAATGATGCTTTACGACCCTGTGAGCGATGTGGTTGACGGCGAGCCAGTTCACAACCGCTACATTGGTTACTACAACTACAACGAGGGGCGTGTTAACAATCGCTTCAACACCAATTTCATGTTCGACACCCAAATCACACGGTGGGGACTAGTTTTCACAACCACGGTGCAGTGCATGTGGTGGGTGAGCACGCGTAAGCTGTGGCAAAATGGCGTGCCCGAGAGTTATCTTGATGTGGCCGATGGCCAACTCCACCCCTACACCGACGCCATGCTCAGCGACCCAGTGCTACAATTCCTAACTCGCACCTACAACGACAACCTCTACAACACCCTCACCACTCCCATTGCTCTCTATGTCAACCTCAAGGCAACAAAGCAGGTGGGTAAGCACTTGAAAATAGCAGTATTTGCCAATAGGCTCATCGACTACCTTCCCGACTACAAGAGCAACGGACTGATGGTGCGTCGCACTAGCGACCCTTATTTTGGCATGGAGCTTAATTTCTCATTATAATGAGTAATATAATTGAAACACAGTAAATTAAAACGATGATAAAGAAATTCTACTTTTTAGCATTAATGGTCATGGCTATGATAATGTGCTCTTGCGATGATAAGTTGAGCGATGTCGCCTCGTCAGCATCGTTTCCTGTTCATCTCAACATTACTATGCCCACCGACCTTGATGGAGGACCCTCGGCAGCAATCACTAATGAGGTCTTTGAAGTTAAGAATGTGACTACAGGCCGCATAACGACTTACACTTCGCGCAATGACATCAATCTCAAGCCTGGGCTCTATGATGTGTCTTATAGTGCCACAGTGAGCATGACCGATGATAATGGAAAGGTGACAACTAAGAACTTGCAAGGCTTCATACAAGGTGTGGAAATCAGTGCCGAGAACAGTACTGTCAACTTAGTTACCTACGTTTATGTGCCTACCGATGACTTCATCATCAGCGAGGTGTTCTTCACTGGTACGCTCCGTCCCACTGGCAACCAATACTATGGCGACGACTATGTGAAAATCTACAACAACACCGACCATGTGCTCTATGCCGATGGACTCTCGATGCTTGAGTCGAAGTTCACCACCACTCAAAAGTATAACTACCGTCCTAATGTGATGGCTACAGCTTTCACAGTGCAAGCCATCTACACCATTCCAGGCACTGGACACGACTACCCCGTGCAGCCAGGCGAGGAATTGCTGTTATGCGACACTGGCATCGACCATCGTGTTGCAAACGAGAACTCTTTTGACTTGAGCAATGCCAACTTTGAGTGGTTCGACGTGTCGACTTCTCCCACCAATCTCGACATCGACAGCCCCACGGTGCCTAACCTCGACAAGTGGTACTGCTACACGCTCTCATTCTTCCTGCTGCACAATCGCGGGTTCAAGGCATGGGCACTGGCGCGCATTCCCATCGACAAGGAGCAGTATCTCTCGCAATATCTATATCGTTATAACTATGAGATAATAGTTGAGTCGGGCACCTATCCCATGAGTCAGCAGGCCTATAAAATGCCCAACGAGTGGATTGTAGATGCCGTGAACTGTAGCGTCGAGGCCGAGTATGCCTGGAATGTGACCCATTCTTCGCTCGACCGTGGCTATGCCTATTGTGGCACAATGGACCACGACAAGACGCGCTATTTCCACAGCGTGCGTCGCAAGATGCTGTATCTCAAGGACGGACATCCAGTGCTCAAGGACACTAACAACTCAAGCGACGACTTCAACAGCCATGTCATCGCCAGCGAGATTGAGCGGCAAGGCACTGCTATCGATTATTTAGGCAACAAGTGCACCCAGCGCACATGGGATGGTGCCACTCCAATTAACTAGTTATTGCATAATGCACAATTATTTTAAACATATAATCATTATAGTAGCGACAATAGCTGTGTGCCCAGCCATGGCGCAGGAAGTTGTCGACTCGGCAGGAGTGATGCAGCGCGTGTCACGCAGCAACCACGGCACCGAGCAGTTGCTGCAACTGCCATGGAACAACCCCGCCGTGATGCAGTTCAAGCGCGATTACTCGCTAAGCGAGGTAAAAGTTGGTTACAACAGCCGCAGCGAGAATCATGCTGTCGACGTGCAGCAGGGCGACAAGGAGCACACATTAGCATTTGATGCCAGCACCTACATGAAGCACCGCAACAGCACCCTGTGGGGTGAGGCCTACTATAACAATGGCCGAATAAAAGGTATCAACTGGAATGAGACTAGCGAGCCACAAGTGGTGCACCCCTATGTGCTGGCCGACAGTGTTGGCGGCAACATGAACCTTGAGCGTTACAGCTTCATGGGTGGATGGGCAAACTACAACGGGCGGCTGGCGCTAGGTGCCTCGATTGGCTACACAGCAGGACTCTACTACCGCAATGTCGATCCACGTCCGCGCAATGTCACTGCCTGCCTCGACGCTCAAGTGGGCATTGGCTACCGCTTGTGGCGCGACTACGTGATGGCGGCGAGTGTCAACTATCGCAAGTACAAGCAGACCAACAATGTGGCATTCTACAGCGAACTTGGCAGCGACAAGATTTTTCACTTGGTGGGATTCGCTTACGATTATAGCCGATTTGCAGGCACTGGCATCCTCACCTATTACAATGGCAACAGGCTGGGGGCTACGCTCAATTTTCATCCCGCCCATGGCAGAGGATTCAGTGCCAGTGTCAATGCTTCACGATTCTCATTCAATAACATCATAACTCAGCTCAACAAGTTGCCCATGGCGCATGTCACTCACAACGTGCTACAAGCCGAGGCAGGATGGATCGACACCAACTGGGGAGTGATGGCGAGCATTGGGGCTTCGCGCCGAGTGGGCACCGAGAACATCTTTGGCGACCCGGCAGCAGGTGTCTACACACTGATTGGTGCCCTCGACATGTATCACGAGAACCGTTTCACTGCAAGCTTGGGTGGTGTGTGGCAACGCAACTGGTGGGCATGTTCATCGCGATATTTAGGTGTGTCGCTCCATCCCACAATATCCTATTCTCATCTCAATGAGATTTACTCCGAGCCTGCCACTCTTAACCAAATCAACGAGATGCACTATAGCATGAGGCTCAGGCTTGATGCATTGCTCTCGTGGCGCACACTCGTGGCACTCTCGCTTGGGGTTAGCCATGTTGCACCCACTTCAAGCACCTTCAAGCTCAATAGCGATGATGTTAAGACCGAGCTGGCTGGGTTGGAACGAGCCTTGCGCGCCACATTTGGCTACCTCTCGGGCAATCGCACGTCGCTTCTTGCTGGAGTGGACGTTACAGTGGCGATTAACGCAAAATATGCTCTTCGTGCTAAAGCCGCTTGGCAACGCACTTCCTTCATCATGAGCACTCACCGCAACGAGCTAAACTTCTCGTTAGGATTCTTATTCTGAAATAATAACAACAAAATAAATTCATAATTATGAGACGAAACTTTTTATCATGCCTGGTGATTGCAACGTTAAGCATCATTGCTATGGCTCAGGAGCCAGTTCCTGCCGATCCATCGGTGCGCACCGGAACACTGCCCAACGGATTGACCTACTATGTGAAGAAAAACAATTATCCTGAACACCGCGCCGACTTCTTCATCGCACAGCGAGTGGGGTCGCTGCAAGAGCAAGAGAGTCAGCGAGGGCTGGCACATTTCCTGGAGCACATGTGCTTCAATGGATCCAAGCACTTCCCCGGCAACTCGCTCATTAGCTACATGGAATCGATTGGCGTGAAATTCGGTGCCAATCTCAATGCCTACACTTCAACCGACGAAACGGTCTATAACATCAGCAATGTGCCAACCGAGCGCCGCTCGGCACTCGACTCGTGCTTTCTTGTACTTGCTGACTGGGCTCACCACCTCACCCTCGACGGCAAGGAGATTGACAAGGAACGCGGTGTGATTGAAGGAGAATGGCGTCATCGAACAGGGGCCAATTACCGTCTGCTCGAGAAGAGCGCTCCTGCGTTGTATCAAGGCAGCCTCTATGGCGAGCGCATGCCCATTGGACTGATGAGTGTGGTCAAGAATTTCAAGCACAAGGAGTTGCGCAACTATTACAAGCAATGGTATCACCCCTCAAACCAGTGCATCATTGTGGTGGGCGACATCGACCCCGACTATGCTGTGACCAAGATTGTGGAGTTCTTTGGCAACATCAAGAACCCCAAGAACGCTAAGCCAGTGGAAAAAGTGGTTGTTCCTGACAATGAGCACATAATTTCGTGCGTGGAGACCGACCGCGAGCAGAACAACATCAGCGTAAGGCTTATGTATAAGCATGACGCTCTTGATGATGCTCTTAAAGGCACTACAGCCTTTTTCAAGGATGAATACCTAAAGCGCATGGTGACATCGATGCTCAACTCGAGAATGAGCGACCTAGCACAGCAACCCAATGCTCCTTTCACCAGTGTGCATGCCGCCGACCGCAGCTTCATGCTGGCCAAGAGCCGTGACGCTTTCCAGCTCATCGCCATGGCCAAGAGCGGCAAGGCGACCGAGGCTATGCAGTGGATGGCACGCGAGGTGAAGCGTGCTCAGCACTATGGCTTTACCGAAGGCGAACTGCGCCGCGCGCGACTCAACTATGAAAGTGCTGTAGAGAAGATGTATCGCGAGCGCGACAAGTACAGCAACACTAGCTACTGCCGCGACTTTGTGCGCGCCTTCCTTGAGGGCGAGCCCATTCCATCGTTTGAAACTCAATACAATATCATTCACAAGATAATGAAAGAAGTGACGCTTGCCGATGTTAACGCCTATTTGAACCATCTCACAAGTGTCACCGAGCGCAACGTTGTGCTGCTGACCTTCGCTCCCGAGAGCGAGGCTGCCACTCTGCCATCTCAAGATGCACTCATCGAGGCTTATCGTGAGGGCAGGGCACTAAAGGTTGATGCCTATGTCGATCAACTGACGGCCGACCACTTGTTGCCTGCCGAACCAGTTGCAGGAAGAATCGTGTCGACACAGTCGCTTCCAGAGTTTGATGCCGAGCAATGGACTCTTAGCAATGGTGTGAAAGTGCTTGTTAAGCCCACCACCATAAAGGCTGGAGAGGTTGTGATTGCTGGCACATCGCCTGGCGGACTTTCCCAGAACTATAGCGCTCACGATGCCGCGTCGCTCAAGGCGATTAATGCTGTGATGGCCTTAAGTGGCTATGGCCAGTTCATGAGCAATGACCTTAAGAAAGCTCTTGCTGGTAAAGACGTGAAAATGCGCACCTTCGTGAGCAAGACCGAAGAGGGATTCCAGGGATTATCGTCGCGCGGCGACCTTGAGACCGCCTTGCAGCTGCTCTACCTCAAGCTCACCAGTCCTCAACTCGACGAAAACGCTTTCAACGCTTACCTCGAGCAGAATCACACACGAATCGCCAATCAGCATGACCCAAAATTTGAATTTGCCGACTCTATCTTTGCCAACGTGTTCTGTCACCATCCTTTAGGTGCCGAGAAACTCGCGCTTGAGGAAATTGATAAGGTCAACTACAGCCGCATCATCGAGGTTTACAAGGACCGATTTGCCGACGTGAGCGACATGACTGTCTATGTGATAGGCGATTTCAATCGTGACTCTCTCATGATGCTCACCGAGCGCTACATTGCTGCCTTGCCTGGCAATGGACGCACCGAGAAGGCTAAAGACATTGGCTATCACCTCTTTAGCGGCGATGTGAAGAATTACTGGACGCGCAAGATGGAGACACCTCAAGACAAGGTGTATTTCTTCTGGACGGGCGATTGTCCCTACAATGCTCGCAACGTGATGCTAGCCAAGATTGTGGGACAAGTGTTCACAGGCATCTTCCGCGACGAGCTGCGCGAGAATCGTGGCTGGACCTATCATGTCGACACTCATTGCAGCCTTGTCACCGACCAAAACGGCGACGATGGCCCAGTGACCTTCATGCCGCTCAATGTCACTGTCACGGCAGGCAAGGGGGCCGAGGCACGCGACATCATTGAACAAACCATTAAGGACGTGGCAGCTAAGGGCATCACCACCGAGCAACTCCTCAAGGTGAAGAAATACTACCGCAAGGTTTACAACGAGGACATTGAGGACAACACCTACTGGATGGCGATGATGCGCAACTGGGTGAAGAATGGCGTAAACCTCGATCGCGACTACCTGCAACTGCTCGATAGCATCACTGTTGATGATGTGCGCAACTTCGTGGCACGCTACATCAACACCGGCAATCGCCTCATTCTCTTGATGGAGGCCGAATAAAGCAAACCACCACACACCATTTCACAAAAAAAAGCCTGGAGCTCACACCGAGCCCCAGGCTTTTTAAGTTTGTGGAATTGCATTATCCCTTATTTGTTGTCCTTTTTGTCGCTGCGCTTTGCAATGGCGTAGGCCACTGGCGAAGCAATGAACAGTGACGAGCAAGTACCAATTACAACACCCAGGATCATCGCGAAGATGAAGCTGCGAATCGACTCACCGCCCAGGAAGAAGATCACGAGCAATACCAGCAAGGTGGTGATTGAGGTCATGGTCGTACGGGCAAGTGTCGAGCACAACGCGTTGTTGAAGGTGTCGTAGAGGTTCTGCTTGGGATAGAGCTTGCGGTACTCACGCACGCGGTCAAACACAACCACTGTATCGTTCACCTGATAACCGATAACGGTCAGGATGGCGGCGATAAAGGTCTGGTCAATCTCCATCGAGAATGGGAAGATGCCGTGCAAGGTGTAGAAGCCAATTACCACAAATGCGGTGAAGGCTACTGCTGCAAGGGCACCAACCGAGAAGGCAACGTTGCGGAAGCGAATGAGGATGTAAAGTGCCATCGCGAGCAGTGCAAAGAATACTGCCCAGCTGGCATCGCGGGTCATGTCGCTTGCGATTGTTGGACCCACTTGCTCACTCTGCTGGATTCCAATCTCGGTGTTGGTCACGTCAAATTGGTCGCGAGTGATGGAGTTCTTGAACGAGCCCTTCAGGCTCTCGAAGAGGGCGTCCTCAATCTCCTTGTCCACCTTCTTGCTGTCGGGGTCATCAATCTTATAGTTGGTCGACACGCGCACCTTGGTGTTGTTGTCGATGGTGATAACCGAGGTGTTGGCACCAGGAAGCTTCGCTGCTACGGCTGTGCGCAGGAGGTCGGTCTGTACTGGCTGGTCAAATTGCACCACATAGTTGCGACCACCCGAGAAGTCGATACCCAGGCTCAAGCCGCGGCCAGGAATGAAGAACATGGCGATGATGGCAATCACCACGATGGCTACGCAGGTGAAGCTCATCTTGCGCTTGCCCATGAAGTCAAACTTCACGTTCTCGAGCATGTGGCGGGTCCATGGAGTGGTGAACGAGATGTTGGCATACCAACCCTTGTTGATGAGCCACTCGAGGATGACGCGGGTTGCATACACTGCAGTGAAGAACGAGCAGCAGATGCCCACGATAGTGGTAATGGCAAAACCCTTGATTGGGCCAGTACCCAGGATGGCAAGGATAATACCAGTGATGATTGATGTCAAGTTAGAGTCGAAGATGGCCGAGAAGGCGTTGCCATAACCATCGGCAACGGCAGCCTTGAGGCCCTTACCGGCACGCAGCTCCTCCTTGATGCGCTCGAAGATAAGCACGTTGGCGTCAACTGCCATACCGAGCGCAAGCACAATACCGGCGATACCAGGCAGCGTGAGCACGCTCTGGAACGATGCCAGGATGCCAGCGGTGAAGAACAGGTTGAACAGCAAGCCCAGGTTGGCAATCATGCCGGCCTTGATGCCATATACGCACATCATGAAGATCATCAGCAGCACAAGTGCCACAAGGAACGAAATAAGACCCTTGCGGATTGATTCCTGACCCAGCGACGGGCCAATCACGCTCTGGCTCACGATGTTCACCTTGGCGTCCATCTTACCGCTCTCGAGCACGTTGGCAAGGTCACTTGCCTCCTCGGGAGTGAAGTTACCGGTAATCTGGCTGCGGCCACCGTCAATCTGGCTGTTTACATTAGGATAAGAGTAAACCTGGTCATCGAGCACGATGGCGATGGCGCGGTGCAGGTTCTGGGCAGTGATCGACGACCACTTGCGGGCACCCTCATCGTTCATTGTCATCGACACCTGGTTACCTTGCAGGTTGTCATATTCGCTGGTGGCGCTGGTCACAACGTCGCCAGTGAGCACGGCCTCCTCGGGCTGGTGGCTCTTGAGGGCTACCAGTGCAAAGGTCTCGCCGCCCTTGGCGTTGCTGCTCTCGGGCTTGTTGGTCCAGCACAGCTTCAGGTCGCTCTTGAGGGTCTTCTTAGCAAGGTCGCTATAGATGATCTTGTTGACGGCTGCTGTGTCGCTTGTTGCTACGTGACCAATGGCGGGACTCTCGCCGTCCATGCCGCCCAGCAGCTCCATCAGGCTCTTGCCAGTGGCTTGCTTCTTGGCGGGCTCAGCCTTAGCAGTCTCGGTCTTGGCAGGAGCAGCTTGTGCAGTCGAGTCGGTAGCGGCCTCAGCAGTGGCTGTGGTGTCGGCAGGTGCTGCACCACCACTGTTGGCGTAGGCATTGCTCAGGGCCTGGATGTCGGCCATGATCTCACTGCCCTTATATGTCTCAAAGAACTGAAGGTTGGCAGTGCTTTGAAGCAGAGCGGTAACACGCTCAGGCTCCTTGATACCTGGCAACTCAAGCAGGATGCGACCAGTGCTCTGAAGCTTCTGGATGTTAGGAGCTACCACACCAAAGCGGTCGATACGAGTGCGGAGCACCTTGTAAGAGTTGTCGACCATCTTGTCAACTTCCTCTTTCAGGTAACTCTCAACCTCAGCGTCGTTAGCCTGGGGATTGTCCTTGATTTTCTGAACGCGGTTGCGGAAGATTTGTACCAAGCTGCCTTCGGGAGCCATCTGCTTGTAGTTGCGGCAGAAGTCACCCACAAAGTTCTCGCTGCTGGGGTTAACCTTTGCGATTGCGTCATTAAACTTCTTGTCCTGGTTGTTGCCCGAGAGCACCTTGAGAATGTCGGGGACCGAAATCTGGAGCGTTACGTTCATACCGCCCTTCAAGTCAAGACCCAAACCAAGCTGCTTCTCTCGCACTTCCTGATAGGTGTAGCCAAGCCACACTTTCTTTTTCTCGATGCCACTGATGTAGTCGTTATAGGCTTTGCGATAAGCATCGTTCGACATGTCGGGGCTTGTAATCTTCGCAGCCTTCAAGGCTGTGGCCTGAGCCTCACCCTCGTAGTGGCTGGTTACAAACGAGAACGACAGGTAGAAAATGCATATCAGCACCAATGCAGTAGCAATAGTTACGATAAAACCTTTAGTTTGCATTTCTTAATGTTATTAATAATTGTGTTATTTATTCCATTGAATAGTAGATGTTTCCACCACAACGGTTGCTTGCGGCAGAAAACTTCTCCACGATTTCAGCCTGCAAATATACAATAAATTATTAATGTGGAAAAATTTTTTTTAAAACTTGTTACCCTATCCCCCAATTTTTAGCCTATTCATCACTCCAACCCCCCTGCCCTCTAACCTCTAAAATCTAACATCCAACCAGAGTCCAACCAGAGTCCAACCAGAGTCCAACCTGAATCCGACTCTGTCTGACTTTGTCCGACTTTGTCCGACTCTGTCCGACCAGTCTGAAATCTGACCTCTGACCTCACCTCACCACTCCGCGCTTCACGTCGTCATATTTGTTGCCCGAGTAGGTATTGTTCATGAAACCGTTGCTGTTAAATTCATCTTCCTCTTCCTCCTCGTTGCCGTTCTTCTTGTTCTTGTCCTCCTTCTTGAGCTTGTTGTTGCGCTCCTCGGGGTGATACTTGCGTATGGCCTCAGGTTTCTGCTTGTCGGCAGTCACGGCATTCACATCCCATGTGAGCGTGATGTCGCTGAAGCGCTTGAGCTTCACGCCGCCGTTGTAGTAGTACACTTCCTCGGGTTGCAGGTGCTGGGCATAGTTGCCAGTGTCCCAACGCCCATTGCCGTTGCGGTCCAGCACCAGCATCAGGTAGTAGGTTTCGGGCAGCACGTCATAGTAGTCGGCATATCCATCCTTCACGTCAACAGTGCGCAGCACCTTGTCGTTGCGGTCGAGCAGGTGAACAAATGCCTTGCCATCAATGCCCACGCAGTTCACGTGCAGGTTGGCATACTCCTCCTCGCTCTTCACCTTGAAGGTGGTGCGCACCGTGTCGCACGCTATGCCATATATCGACCTCACTGCCAGCGAGTCGATGGTGAGGCGGTAGTCGGTGTTCTGCTCCAGCCGCATGGGCGCCACGTAGCGGTACACATTCCACTCGTTGGCAGGCACCATCGTGGGCAGCTGCACAGCCGTCCACGTGCTGTCGCTGTTCATCTTCTCCAGGTGCACTCCGTTCATGTCGATGCTGCCAATGGGCGAATTAGTCTTGATCCACAGCGAGTCGGTAATCTCCGCCTGACCCTTGCACGTCTGCAGCTCCAGCAGCACAGGCTTCACCTTGAGCATGTCGCGCATGTCGTGCAGCTCAATGGCCACGTCGGTGGTGTCCTTGCCCTCGCTGCGCAGCTTGTCGAGCTTCTCCTGCAGCTTAGCAAGCTCTTTCTCCTGCTTCTCGCGTTCCTTGGCGGCCTTCTCCTGCTGCTTGCGCTCGCTTGCGCTGTTCTTGCGCGCAAAGGTGAGTGTGTCGTTCTTCATGCTCACCGAGTCATTCTCGCCAGTGTGCCAGTAGCTCATCTCCATCCTTATGGTGTCGGCCTTGATCAGGGTCGAGTCGGTGAGCCAGTACACCAGCGAGTCTTGGCCCTCGCGGGTCTCGAGTTTGGCCCAGTCGTCGCTGTAGATTGTGGGCTCCAGCAAGCGTGGCTTGGGCATCTCGGGCATCGGGGCCGAGAAGAGCACCAGTAGCTTGTTGGCACTCTCGCGCTCGTGCTTTTTCAGGTAGAGCGAGCGGTAGCTCTCGTTAAAGAGGCTAAGTAGCAGGTCGTTAGGCAAGAACTCGGTGTGAGTGGCGGTCATTATCGTGTCGATGCGGTGGTCAAAGGTGAACACCGTGTCCTGCGAGGTAAACTCGCGCGTGCTCGGCACTATCACCCGGTCAAGGAAGGCCACATCCTCGGTGCGCGCCATCTTGTAGTCGCCATCCACGTCGCGCAGCGCAAAGATGTGATACTCGCCTGGTGGCACATTGCGCAGCGTGAACTCTCCACGGCCGTTGGTGCGGCTCACGCGGTCAAAGGGCAGCGTCGTGAACGCCGAGTCGTCGAGGTTGCTGTGCAGGCCCACAAGCACATTTTTCATTATCTCCAGGTCGCTCGCACGCAGCACCATGCCGCTCACCTGCAGCGAGTCGATGTGGTCGCCGGTCGAGAAGGCAAAGGCAAAGCCGTCGAGCACGTTGCCCTCGTTGTTGTCCTCAATGCCATCGGTGAAGTCAATCACATAGGTCGTGTTAGGCTCCAGCTCGTCATGGAACTCCACGGTGATTTTCTTGCCCTGGGCACGAATCGCAGGTGGTTCCTTAGGCGCGGGCGACACCACCACCTTAGTGGTTTGGTCCTTGAGCGTGACTATCTCGTCGAAGTTTATCTCAATCTTCTTGCCCTTGAAGTTCACCGCTCCAGGCGCCGGATTGCTCCGCAGCATCATTGGCGGAGTGTAGTCGCGAGGACCACCCTCGGGCATACCAATTTTGGCACACGACATCACTGCCAGCGCCACCAGCGCCAGCACCATCATCAGCAATATGTCCCTAATCTTTCTCAAAGTTCCAGTCCCTAATTTCTGTCCGACTTTGTCCGACTTTGTCTGACTGTTGTCCGACCTCAGTCCGACCCTCGTCTCGTCTCAAGCCTTGCTCGAGTCATCGCTTCGCTCACCCCGCCTTCGCGGGCAAATTGCTCTTGCTGAGCATCGAGCAAGTGCTCGAGCATGTACATCGCCTGGTGAATGAGTGTCATGCACAAGTTGGCAATCTCTTCATCATTCAAGCGCCCAACAAGGTCCATGTAGCCGTTTTCAAACTCCTCGGTCTTAACATAGTCACGCAGCTTTTGGTAGCGTTCATTGCTCGCGTCCCAATGCGTGAGATTGCGAGTGCGGACATAGTCCTCGTAGTCAATCAGCAGCTCACCCAGACTCGCCTTCGCCACATTGGTGAGTTTAATCTCTGTCTTGCGCGAGGTCATCGAGGCCAAACTCCCCTCAGCGATGTTCTGTTTCCCCGAGCGGGAGGCTTGAACCATCTGGTCCACTGTGCGGTCGCGTTTTGACAGGTAGCGGTGGGCAAACTCATAGCTTATGTCATATATTATCTCTGTGAGCTTGTACACCTGCAATTTGCGGTAGCCACCACCACGCTTCAAAAAGCCCATATAACAATCAGTTAAAATATATTAGCAAAAATCATCGTCTCTCTCATCGTCCCGACCCCGTCCGACTTTTGTCCGACTTTGTCCGACTTTTGTCTGACTTCCGTCTGACTTCCGTCCGACTTTTGTCTGACCTCCGTCCGACCCCAGCCTCTCATTGAGTCTGCAAAGATACTAATCATTTTTTTTGTAGTGAAAATTTTGCACAAAAAAAAGATGCCCGCCACCCATAGTGGCAGGCACCTTTTTTAATATAAGGAATCGATCCTCAAGTCTCGATTTTAGCGCTTAATCATCTTGCTGGTAGAGCGAGAACCGTCGGTGTACTCAGTCACCACGATATTAACGCCCTCAAATGGAACGTCACTCATCACACCAGCCACGTTCACATACTTAACGCTCTTAACCTCGCCATTAACACTTACTGTGTTGATGGCAGTGATAATGTTGTCGTCACCTGTGAGGTCAATGGGAAGAACTGTAATGTGTTCGCTAAATGGAATTTCATCCTTAGCACTGATAGGATTATTAGGTCCATACTCCTTGTCGGTACGATTAACGATTGCATGGAATTTGTAAATCTTTCCATCTTGCAGCGAAGGAGTGCCATTATAATTGTTGTAAGCCCATCCTACTTGGAATCCACCTTTAATTCCACTATTAGAAGGAACGGTAAAGTATCCAAGAGCATTCCACTGTGCGTAGGTAATATAACATACCTCCTGAATCTTAGGATTCATAAAGAAGTAGTTCTGAGTGTTATTAGCAGAATATGCGCCATCACCAGCTTCAATGCTACCCCAGATGTTGAGGTTCTCGGGCAGGAAGTTCGATGGGCAATAAACGTTTGCCACGTAAGGCGTCTCATCGTAGCCTGCATCTGACTTAGTTAAAAGTTCCAGATGGTCCTCGCTCATCTTCAAGATGTAGTTATCATTATAAACGAGCTTACCCTTGATAGTGCCTGGCTTAACGAGTTTTCTGTCAGCATTCTTTAACATCTCGTCAATACCATTAGAACCAGTGGGAGCTGTAAACTGAAGTAAGATCCAGTTGCTCTGATCCCAATCGCGACCATTCTGACCGGTTTCGCCGGTTATTTGAGCGTCGTTCATAAAGTCGATCTGCTCACCTTCATGAATTGAAGTCTTGACGATAGATTTATCACCCAGGTCTTTGCACCATGCGAGTCCACGGTCTGGATCAACATAGGCCACTTTCAGCATGTCGGCAATAACATACTCATGGTCTTCCTCACCAGTAGCGCAAAGCTCAGCGAGAGTAAGGCTTGGGGTAACATCCGCACCACGATAGTACATGTAGACTGGACGCTGATTGCCAGTGGTGGTTGGGTTTTTGTAAGATGCAAAATAACGCATAGAGCTTTGATAGTTGTAAGCAAAGCTGCGATCGGCATCAGCGCTACCCTTGATAGCTACAAACCCACCATTCATTGAAAAATATACGGGATTCTTACCTGTATTAATGTACGATTCTGTTGTTGAAGGCACATAATAAGTGTCACCACTCTTCATGTAAAGGTTTCCATTTTCTTCCTCTACTGTGAAGATTGTCACATTGCTACCAGCAACTGTTGCAGTATTGAAATCAGGTCCGAAAACAACATTGTTTTCACAATCTATAGAAGAGAAGTTGCCACTAGTCAATGTTGGATTGAATTCTCCTACAGTTTTGTCGCGGTCGCTGTTTACTATAATGTAATCACGACCAGCCTGGATGTCATCGGTGCTTGTAACGAGAGTCCAGTCACCTTCAGCACCTGTCTCAATTACAGTGTAGGTTGCTGTGCTGAGAGTGCTCTTTAGACCATTGAGAACAACAGCGGCATAGATCTTATGCTCGCCAGTGCCCGAAACTGCAACGCCGTCAGCATAAACATTGTTGGCGTCAATTACCTCTTGAGAGTTGCTTGGGAACTCATTAGGATCGGGATCAAGAACGTAGTAAATCACACCGCCATCGGCACTGTTGATGGTGATAGCGAAGTCACCGGTTTGAACAACGTCTGGGTCGGGAGTGAATGTTGGAGCGTCAGGATTCTTAAACGTGTATTGAACGCTTACAACGTTACTTGGATCCTTGCCAGTCTCGATAGCGATAGCCTTAACGGTCTGTGGACCACCCTGAGCAACTTGGATGTTGAATGGCTTGGTGTACTGGACACGGTTAGTGTTGGTGTCATCGCTTGGGTCAGAACCATCGGTAGTGTAATAGATGGTTGCACCCTGGGCTGCTGTGATAGTAACATCCTCAAGTAAACCGCCCTTCACATCTTTAGAGTCAGGAGTGATAACGGGAGCCTCACTCTTTGGAGTGGTGGCAGTAGCTTTCTTGTAAAGATAAACGGGTTGCTGACCTGTTGATGCATAGCAGGAGAAAATCAATTGATTAGAAGCTGAATTAAAACGAATTGTATTTCTTCCATTATGCTCGCCTCCAAACGTAATAACTGCATTGCCACTTTCTCCAATTGAGATTGTAGCTATACCATTTTCATTGTTAGTAGCTTGGCTTCTCAAATAATTATTACTGCCATTTGAAGTGTTTGCGGCGTACAGATAACCACCATCTGTGCCATAAGCGGAATCAAAGAATGACCAGCCTTCTGAAGTACTGCCACCTAATGTGAATACAGCTTCATTGACACCTATAGTAATAGTAGGAACGTTAGACACCAATGCTACAGTGTTACTTACCGAAGCTCTATTGTTATTATTTTGACTACCCATGACATAGGTGCTGCCTTCATTCTTACCGCTGGCTATTATGTAGTGTGCACCATCTTCAAGATCAGTTGCACTTGTAACGAGGGTGTAAACGCTTCCCTCGCTTGGCTCAACGACGGTAAAGTTCTGGCTATTGGTCTTTGCGGCATATTGGTCATTGCCGTTGACAACGAGAGCACCTTTACCAGTAAGGGTTGTACTTCCTGCTGTAGAGAAAGTGTAAGTTGAACTTGTACCCACTACTGCGTTGTCATTGACAAACAGTTTGGCAACTGGTGCGGTGATGCTAACAGGTGAACCAGCATATGTAACAACAGGATTGCAATCACCAATGAAATCATTGAAATCCTCAGCAAGTGCAATAGTAGCAGTGCTGTTCAAAAGAACCTCACCACCTTCAGGGGTGATGGTGGGTTTCAAATTCTTTATAGATGTAAGGCTGAACTTACTGAGGTCACCACTTACAGTAATCTCATAAAGACCTGCAGGGATCAAGAAAGCATTGTCATTATTCTGCTTTGTCAGGGGTTCATCTGATACAAGAGCACCTTCGTTCGCTCCGCTGTTTAACCAATAATATAGACCATCACTTGGAGTTGGAGAATATCGGTTTTGGTTTACATAATCCCAACCTCCATCATTATTGTTCTTGGCAAGAACAGTAGTGAATGCGAACCAGGTTCCAGGGACACCCATGTTATTTGATGAGTTGCCGATAACCCAAATCTTGGCAGTGTAGTTGTTACCATCATAGTTCATCTTGACGCCCTGGTCGGGTTGTGAGCCATTGCCGTTAACCATACCAAGAATATAGAGGTCGGTAGTTGCTTCTTTGGTAGCAGTTACACTAAAGTTCTTTAGCTCCCAACGGCCAGGTGCATTCTCGGTGTCGGCAATGTACTTGAAAGCAAGCTGGAACTTCTTACCTGCGTAAGCACTTAAGTCAATTTTCTCAATGCTATGGAAGGTGTTGTTATCCACATTGGCATGAGGAGTTATTGTCAACTGTTGCCATTCGCCAGTAGTGCCCTCACGTACCCACAATGTGGCTTGTGATGTAGGCATGTCAGAACTTGCAAAGTATCTAAGATTTTCTTCAAAGTTAAGGCTAATAGTATAACCTGATTTGGAAGTGGCATCGAAAACCGGGCTATAAAGCCAACTTTCTACTGCCTCAGTACGATTCTGACCATTAGCAGTAATTCCATAGCTGGAATTTTTCCAAACTTGGCTGAGACCACCCAACGAACGGTCAATGATGTAGAAATCTTCGTGACCATTTATTAAAGTGTTTTCGTAGTTGAGTTCAACTTCTGTAGGTTCATCTATGGTGTAAGTTGCGCTTGCAATGCCGCTGTTGTTCATGCCATCCTTAACGGCGATTGCCTTGATGGTTGTGGTCTCGCCAACGGAAATTGGGCTGTTGTTATATTCGGGAGAATTCTCGTCGGGATCGCTGCCATCGGTAGTGTAATGGATGGTTGCGCCATCGGTAGCACAGCTGATTGTCACATTCTGTGCCTCATAGTAAGTACCCTGAGCAGGTGAGAATGTGGGAGTTGCTACTGTCTCAACAGTTGTACCTCCATTACTATAAGTGTAAGAAATATAATAACATTTTACACCTTTGTCGATGTCAGTTACAGTTACAGTTAATGTGTTGCCTGTTGCAGTAGAGTTAGAACTTATAGTAACATCATTTGTTCCATTCAAATTTCCTGTGCCTATACTCGTGTCTCCAACTTTTAAATTTACAGTTCCAGTTGTCCCGCTGAATCCACCAAATTTAGCCTCCATTGATGTTATATTCACACTACTTGGTAAAGTAGTAGTAAAGGTTATACTTGTGGCAGGGTATTTAGACGAACCTACTTGACTATACGCTGAGCTTTGTGTAAATGATGAAGTTCCTTCCGTAGTGATGTACCAAGTGTTGTTTTTGTCGTCAGTTCCATGAACAGAAGCACTATTTATCTTTGTGCCCTGGTTACCAAACCAAATAATACCTTCAGCTGCCCAGCCGACTCCGAAGAATAGCGTGAGCAACGTTAAAAACGTTAGTAATTTTTTCATACGCATGAAATGTTTAGTAGTTAGTAAAATATAAAAAAGTAAGTGTAAGTTCTGCAGTCTTGTGTCGAGGCGGGGGCGGCTGCTTGCGTAGGCAGGGCAGCTGCGAAATCCCGAAGGGCTCTCTAACCCCTAACCTCTAAACCTTCCATTTCGCTTTCGGGCGAAATGGAATAAAACCAGGCAACTCTATGCCCTGAAAATAAAAAAAGCGCAAGATTGCTCTTTGGTCCGGCATTAGTATTAAACCGCTGAACCTAAAGCACTTGCGTATTACAATCTGGTTTCATGCTGCAAATTTAATGCTTTTTTGTATAATAATGAATAATATCACAAAATTTTTTTCAAGAAAAAAGCTCCCCTCTGTAGGGACGAGGCTCGCAAGCAGGTTGTGCACTAATCAAGCATTAAAAATTAAGCATTGTGCATTATGAATTGTGAATTGTGCATTATTCAAGCCTTGTGCATTAAAACTCTGCGGTAGGCCCGGAGGCACAGCAGCGGCACGGCAGTGCCCACCGCGGTGTACAGAATCCAGAACAGGTCGGTCTGGCTGTTGTGATGCACCACCATGTGGCACCCTATCTGGCCCCAGTCAAGCCCGTAGTACCATATCTTAAGCGCCGACACTATCTTGAACGAAATGATGTGGAACACAAACACATAGAGCGTGTTGTCGCCGCAGTACACCAGCATGCGCTTCAGCCAGCCGTCACGGCGGTCGATGCTCGTGGCAATGGCATGCACCATCAGGAAACCGATGCAGCCTGTGATGGGAATCGACGCCAGGTCCTTGAGCTCAACCTTCAGGTTGAGGCCATGGCAGTGAAGCAGGCAGCCACCCACCAGCAGCAGCGCGTAGAGCAGCGTGAGCCACCAGTGCTCAGGAATGCGGTGCTCATGGCGGCGATACAATGCCCCCAGGGCGTAGAACATCACGCCCCACGTCTCGCGGATGCCCCCCTGCACAATGGTGACGATGCGCAGGTTGTTGCTCACCTTCAGGCAAGCAAAGCCCAGCGCCAGCGCGGCAATGGCAATCAGGGTGCCATCGTCGCCCAGCCACCGGTGCCGGTTGTGCAGCAGCTTGTAGAGAATCAGGAACACGATGCTCGACACCAGCAGACCCCTGAAGAACCAGAAGGCTCCTGCCAAAAACTCGTCGTAGCCAGCCATCGAGAACACAATGTGCACCAGCCGCTGCAAGTGGTCGTGAAGCGAGTAGGGGTGCGTCACGCCGTTCTCCCAGTTGCCATACTGCTCGTTGAGCAGCCCTATCTTGAACATCAGGTTGTGAATCAGCAGGAAAAAGATGCTCCACTTCACAAATGGCACGTACAGCCCCTTCACGCGCTTCACGCAGAACTGCCACGGCTGCTCCTCATTCTTCTTGCTGAAGAAGTAGCCAGCAGCCATGAAGAACAGCGGCATGTGAAACAGGTAGATGAAGTTGATGATAATGCCAGGGCACTCGGTGTGACCAGCGCACATCAAGATTATTGCTATACCCTTACAAATCGACAGGTTAGTGTTGCGTGTCATCTACTCGAGGCTGAACTTCACGGGAAGGGTAAACAGGGTGCGCACCGGCGCATGATCCTCGTCGTAGCCTGGCACAAAGCGCTTTATCTGGCTCACCACGCGCACTGCCTCGGCGTCGAGCTCGCGGCTCACGCTCTTGAGCACGGTGATATTGCTAATCGAGCCCGACTTCTCAACCACAAACTGCAGCACCACAGTGCCATGCACGCCATTGCGCTCGGCAGACTTTGGATACTTGATGTTCTCACCCAGGAATTGCACCAGCCCCTGGGTGCCGCCAGGGTACTCGGGTGGGTACTTGGGCAGGTCGATGATCTCGCTATCGGTGCTGCCTTGCACATAGTCGTAGCCTGTGGGCGCTGGCTCCACCACTTTGGTGCGGGCAGCGCGCTTGCGGCTGCGGGTCTTGCGCTTCTTGGCGTCGACATCCATGCTCGCCAAGCCCACCGCAAGGGCCAGGATTACAATTAATAATCGCATCATTTAGTTATAGTTTTTTTAGTTAAAATAAATCGAGCATTCAAGCAATCGACCAGTCGAGCAATCGAGTAATCGAGTGGTCGAGCAGCTTTAATAAATCTCGTCGTCGCCAGCCTGGTCAATCTCGCCCTGCGTGAGCTTGGTGCGGTCCATCTTCCACCACACCCAGGCGATGTAGCCCAGCACAAAGGGCACCAGTAGCGACACGTAGCTCATCACGCGCAGCGTGAACTCGCTCGACGAACTGTTGGCAATGGTGAGCGAGCTGTCCACATCGATGAGCGATGGGTAATAGGCCGTGTGGTTATATCCCAACACCCAAAACAGGCTCATCACCACCAGCACAGTGCCAATGCCGGCCCACCAGATGCCGCC
This sequence comes from Porphyromonadaceae bacterium UBA2751, assembly GCA_002353285.1. Taxonomy (GTDB): domain Bacteria; phylum Bacteroidota; class Bacteroidia; order Bacteroidales; family Muribaculaceae; genus Sodaliphilus. Next base: position 33,202 of record DEJJ01000016.1, read on the forward strand.
TTTAAACTTCTTGTTGAGCAGCGTCTTGACAATGCCCGTGAGCACCATCACCACGCCAAAGGCCAGCGCTCCCAGTGCCAACCACATCTGCAGGTAATTGTCGAGGTACTTATAGGGCTTCCACATGGCACTGCCGTCAGCGTCGATGTCCACGCCCGGCGAGGTGAGTATCACTGCACAGGTGCCAAGAAACAGCACCACAAATATCGCTGAGTTGATAATCAGGAAATTGTGCTGGCTGCGCTGCACCACCTCGTCGTCGATGTTGTTGATGAAGTAGAGCGACGCAAGCGTGCGGGCCAGGAAGTAGACCATGAAGCCAAAGAGCAGGCAACGCCACGACGCAATGGCCTCCAGGCCATGAAGTGGACCCCACCGCGAGATGGTGGCGGCGTTAACGTTGAGGATGTTGGCCTTCTCCACTGTGAAATCGGCACCAAAGAACATGCCAGCCACAGCCACGCCAAGTAGCACAGGGCCCACAAAGCCATTGATGCGAAGCAGGGTGTCGTAGAAGCGAGTTCCGTAAACGTTGCCATGCTTGGTGCGGTACTCGTAGGCTATCGCCTGTATCACAAAGCTGAACAGGATGAATATCCACAGCCAGTAAGCTCCGCCAAAGCTCGTGCTGTAGAATAGCGGGAACGAGGCAAAAAACGCGCCGCCAAAGGTCACCAGCGTGGTGTAGGTCAATTCCCACTTTCTTCCCAGCGAGTTGATGAGCAGCGGCCGCTTCTCGCGCTCGGTGCTGGCAATCATCGACTGCCCACCCTGCACAAAGAGCATGAACACCAGCAGTGCTCCAAGCACCGACATGATGAACCACCAGTATTGTTGTAACATTTCGTGTGTCATAGTTGTGTCCTCCTCTTTGCTGTTATTTGGTTTCTAGTACATTAAGGTCGGTCTTCGACTTCTTCGCAATCTGCTTGCAAATTATGCTCACGTCGGCAATGAGCAACGCCGTGAACACCACTGCAAATATCCAGAAGGTGGTCTGTACATAGCCTGCGCTCAGGTCGCTGATGGCCACCTTGTTAGGCATTAGGTCCTGAATGGTCCATGGCTGGCGACCCACCTCGGCCACCGCCCAGCCGCACATCGAGCACAGATAGGTGAGCGGAATGGTGATGATAGCAAGCCAGTAGCCCAGCTTGGCGAGCTTGTTCCTGCCTGGCACCCACTTGGGCTTGTAAAGCAGCAGTAGCACCACTAGGAAGAACACCACCAGGTAGCCACCTATTGTCACCATCACGTGGAAGGTGTAGAACGTGAGAGGCACATTGGGCACAGCTTCCTCAGGTTCGTCAAGATAGGCATAACCCAGGTATTGGAAATTGTCGTCGATCACCTGTTTATATTCCTGCAGTCGCGAGCTGTCACTAGTCTGCAGCGCAGCGTTATATTGCTTCAAGGCACTCTGCGCTGCCTTGCCATGAGCGATGCGCTGCTCGTAGCTCACCGTGTTGATGGGCTTGCCATCGGCATCCATCGACTTGCCTGCAATAATGTCCTCGATGCCAGGCACAAAGGCGTTGAAATCGTGAGTTGCAAGGAATGCGAGGCCGTGAGGAATGGAGATGTCAAAAAGATAGGGTTCCTCGTCGTTGCCCACCTCCTTGGCAGGGTTGAGCACGCCCATTGCCACAATGGGCTGACCTGGCTCGCCCTTATAGAGGCCCTCCATGGCGGCAAGCTTCATGGGCTGATGCTTGGCAACGGCAACTGCCGATGTGTCGCCGCTGATGCTCGTGAGCACTATGCCCACCAGGCCCACCCAGCCGCCAACTTTCAGACTGCGCATGCAGTGGTCGCGGTTGCGCTTCTTCAGTAGCATCCAGCCACACACTCCCGCCACAAAGGCTCCACCCAGTGCCCAGCAGCTGGTAACGGTGTGGAACACCTTTGCCATCGCCATGGGCGAGAATGCCACGGCCCAGAAGTCGGTCATCTCGTTGCGCATGGTCTCAGGGTTGAAGGTCACGCCGGTGGGATGCTGCATCCAAGCATTCGCCACGAGTATCCACAGCGCCGAGATGGCTGCGCCCAGAGCAGTGAGCCACGTCGAGGCAAGGTGGAATCCTGGCGACACCTTCTTCCAGCCAAAGAACATCACTGCGATGAACGTCGACTCCATGAAGAAGGCAAGGATGCCCTCTATGGCAAGTGGTGCGCCAAAGATGTCGCCCACAAACCAGCTATAGTTCGACCAGTTGGTGCCGAACTCAAACTCAAGGATGATGCCTGTGGCTACGCCTATGGCGAAGTTTACGCCAAAGATGGTCATCCAGAACTTGGTCGTGGCGAGCCACTTCTCGTCACGTGTGCGATAATAGATAGTCTCCATGACTCCTATTATTATTCCTAATCCAAGTGTCAACGGCACAAACAGCCAGTGGTAGCATGCTGTGAGCGCAAACTGCGCCCGCGACCAGTCGACAACGGTCATCAATAAATCACTCATAGGGTATAATTTATTAGTTCATAGATTATTAGCTTATAGTTATTATGGGTCAATAGTCAAAGTCACAAGTCCACGTTCAGAATCACAAGTCCCGAGTCAAAGTCGCATGTCAAGAGTCCAAAGTCGCATGTCAAGAGTCCAAAGTCGCATGTCAAGAGTCCAAAATCGCATGTCAAGAGTCCAAAATCTCAAGTCCCGAGTCAGAATCTCAAGTCCCGAGTCAAAGATTGAGGGTCTAAAATTCTCTCACTCTCCCCTCTCACTCTCCCCTAAAGACACTCTCGCTCTCCACTAAAGACACTCTCGCTCTCCCCAATCAACTGCTCTCGCACATATTGTGCTTTGCCTTGCTCGGTGTTGCTCTTCGACGACAGGAAGTTGGGGAAGAACAGAATCTTGATAATCACAAAGAAGATGAACAACTTGATGGCGATGATTAGCCACAACGTTTTGCCAAGCGTCATCGAGCGGAAACCGTCGACATACAGGTTCACCGCACGAGCCCAAAAGCCCGACTTGCGTTCACCGCCTCCTCTTGCTGTTACGTCCTCACTCATAGTGTTGTGATTTAGTATTTTGCAAATATATAAAAAGTTACCCGAAAGTAAAAAAACTTAGGGTAACTTTTTTGCGGTTATGATGAAAAAAATCCTCTCTTTCTACCTCATTAAACCCGAATCGCTCATTAGGATTTATGATAGAACAGATTTTATTTTGAGTAGGTTGTAAAGATATTGTCGAAGGCATAGCGGGCTATGACAAGACAATATCTGCAACAAGATGCCAAAATAAAACTGTTATAACATAAAAGACCATAAAAAACAACCTGTCGTCGGCCTAATGACCGATTTGGGTTAAACCCGAATCGCTCATTAGGATTTATGATAGAACAGATTTTATTTTGAGTAGGTTGTAAAGATATTAAAATAACGTGAGTTCGACGAATTTATCATTTGATAATCATTGCGTTAGCAACTCCCCCTCT
>DEJJ01000027.1:0-9245 GCA_002353285.1 Porphyromonadaceae bacterium UBA2751
GGTTCAAGTCCATCTTGAAGCGCATTAGGGCGGAGATCTTGAAGATTTCTGCCCTAATTGTTTTTTCTCTATTTTTTTGCTACCTTTGCAAAAATTTTTTTTCAACACATTATATATTTTAGAGATATGGAAGAGAAGAAGAAATATTCACGCACGCTTGTGACCACGGCCTTGCCCTATGCCAATGGTCCTGTACACATTGGCCATTTGGCTGGAGTTTACGTACCTGCCGACATCTATGTTCGCTACCTGCGTCTAAAGGGTGAGGATGTGCTCATGATAGGTGGCAGCGACGAGCACGGCGTGCCCATTACCATTAAGGCACAGAAGGAAGGTGTTACACCACAAGATATAGTTGACCGCTATCACAATATTATCAAGGAGTCGATGGCAGGGCTGGGCATCTCGTTTGACGTGTATGGTCGCACCACCAGTGAGATGCACCGCCACACCGCCAGCGATTTCTTCAAGAAACTCTACGACAAGGGCGAGTTTATCGAGAAGATGAGCAAGCAATTCTACGACGAAGAGGCCGACCAGTGGCTTGCCGACCGCTATATCACCGGCACTTGCCCCCACTGCGGCAGTGAAGGTGCCTATGGCGACCAATGCGAAGCTTGCGGCACATCGCTCAACGCCACCGACCTCATCAATCCACGCAGTGCCATCACTGGCAATGTGCCCGTACTCAAGGAGACTAAGCACTGGTACATGCCGCTCGACAAGTGGGAGCCCAAGCTGCGCAAGTGGATTCTTGAGGACCACAAGGAGTGGAAGACCAATGTCTACGGCCAGTGCAAGTCGTGGCTCGACGGAGGCCTTCAGCCACGTGCTGTCACCCGCGACCTCAACTGGGGCATCCCCGTGCCCATCGAGGGCGCCGAGGGCAAGGTGCTGTATGTGTGGTTTGATGCCCCCATTGGCTACATCAGCAACACCAAGGAGCTCAGGCCCGACGACTGGGAGAAATACTGGAAGGCCCCCGACACCCGCATCATCCACTTCATTGGCAAGGACAACATCGTGTTCCACTGCCTCATTTTCCCAGCCATGCTCATGGCCGAGGGTAGCTACCAGTTGCCTGAGAACGTGCCAGCCAACGAGTTCCTGAACCTTGAGGGCGACAAAATCTCGACAAGCCGCAACTGGGCTGTGTGGCTCAATGAGTATCTCGAGGACTTCCCAGGCAAGCAAGACGTGCTACGCTATGTGCTCACCGCCAATGCACCCGAGAGCAAGGACAACGACTTCACATGGAAAGACTTCCAGGACCGCAACAACAATGAACTTGTGGCAATTCTGGGCAACTTCGTGAACCGCGCCATTGTGCTAACCAACAAGTACTTTGACGGTGTGATTCCTGAGGCTCACGAGCTCACCGACTACGATCGCGCAACCATCGAGGAGTTCAAGGGTGTGAAAGACGAACTGGGCAAGGCGCTCGACACATTCCATTTCCGAGCAGCACTGGCCGAGGCCATGAAACTGGCGCGCATCGGCAACAAGTATCTTGCCGACACCGAGCCCTGGAAGCTGGCAAAGACCGACATGGCTCGCGTTGAGACCATCATGAATGTGGCCTTGCAGATTACTGCCAATCTTGCCATCGCCTTTGAGCCATTCCTGCCATTCAGTGCCGAGAAACTGCGCAAGATGATAAACCTTGAATGCGCCGACTGGAACAAACTTGGCGACATCGACATTCTCAAGGCTGGCAACCGTGTCGAGAAACCCGTGCTGCTCTTCGAGAAGATTGACGATGAAACTATCAAGGTGCAGACCGACCGACTCGAGCGCATCAAGCAGGAAAACATACTCAAGAACTTCAAGCCCAAAGCTGTTGCACCCACAGTGACATTCGACGATTTCCAGAAGCTCGACATCCGTGTGGGCAAGGTGCTTGAGTGCGAGAAGGTGAAGAAAGCCGACAAGCTGCTCAAGTTTGCCATCGACGACGGCACTGGCAAGCCCCGCACTATCGTGTCGGGTATCGCCAAGTTCTACAATCCCGAGGACCTTGTGGGCAAGGAAGTGTGCTTTATCGCCAATTTCCCACCCCGCACCCTCAAGGGAGTTGAGTCGCAGGGCATGATCCTGAGCGCCGAGGATGCCGACGGACGCCTCGTCGTTATTGGTCCACAAGGCGAAGTGCGCCCAGGAGTGCAAGTGGGATAAACCACAATATCGACAATTCATAAGAAATTCTAGATTTTCTAGTCCTCTAGAATCTCTAGAATTTCTATTTACAATACATCAATAAAATGCAGGCGGTATCACCCATATTAGAATTGCAGAAGCAGCGAGCTTTGCTTGTTGCCGAGCAGGAGGCTGAACGCAAAGAGTTCCAGCACCAAACCGAGACAATGGGGCTGGGGCGCAAGGTGAAGCGCGGCGACTGCTGGTGGCCGCTGCAGGTGGGGCGTAGCTATTACAACTCACTCAACCAGCTCGTGGTAGAGGTGACACGCACCACCGACACCGACATCGAGCACAACTTCGAGTATGGCCGCCAGGTGATGTTTTTCAGGGTTGATGCAAGCGACAATATCACCTACTTCAAGCACTCATGCACAGTGAGCTACGCCCAGGACGACCGCATGGTGATAGTAGTGCCCGATGCCAATGTCGTGGCCGAACTCCAAGCCTATGAACGCGTGGGAGTGCAACTGTCGATGGATGAATACACCTATCAACTCATGCTCCGCGCCCTCGATCGTGTGGCAAAAGCCAAGGGTAACCGCCTTGCACAGCTGCGCGACCTGTTCTATAACAAGAGCAAGACCGAGAAATTCTCCTTTGCTCCACTGCGATTCCCGTGGCTCAACACCACGCAGGAGCATGCCGTCAACGAGGTGTTACTTGCCAAGGATGTGGCCATCGTGCATGGCCCGCCAGGCACAGGCAAGACCACCACGATGGTCGAGGCCATCTACGAGACATTGAGGCGTGAAAACCAGGTGCTAGTGTGTGCCCAAAGCAACATGGCAGTCGACTGGATTAGCGAGCGGCTCATGGATCGCGGAGTGGAGGTGCTGAGAGTGGGAAATCCCACCAAGGTTAACGACAAGATGCTGAGTTTCACCTACGAGCGACGCTTTGAGGCCCACCCCGACTATCCGCAGCTGTGGGCAATACGCAAGGCTATGCGCCAACTGCGCAGCGCCAAGCGTCGCGGCAGCGACAGCTATCACCAAAAGATGGACCGACTGAAAAGCCGCGAGACCGAACTTGAGTTGCGCATCAACAACGAGCTCTTCAATAGCGCCCGCGTGATTGCATGCACCCTTGCCGGCAGCGCTAATCGTGTGCTGCAGGGCATGAAATTTGCCACCCTGTTCATCGACGAGGCAGCGCAAGCACTCGAGGCAGCGTGCTGGATAGCAATTAGCAAGGCTAATCGTGTGATCTTTGCTGGCGACCACTGCCAGCTGCCTCCCACCGTCAAGTGCCTTGAAGCGATTAAAGGCGGGCTGGCACGCTCGCTCATGGAGCGCATTGTCGAGAGCAACCCGCAGGTGGTGACACTGCTGCAAGTGCAATACCGCATGAACGATGCCATCATGCGGTTTTCGAGCGAGTGGTTCTACCATGGCCAAGTGGAGAGTGCCCCCGAAGTGAAATATCGCAGCATCCTCGACCTCGACACTTCCATCACTTGGGTCGACACAGCACAACTCGACATCGAAGCACACGAGGAACTCGTGGGCGAGACCTATGGCCGCATCAACCGTGCCGAGGCTCAACTCACCATCACCACACTGCAGCAATATTTCGAGAGGCTGGGACGCCAGCGAGTAATCGACGACCGGCTCGACGTGGGCATCATCTCGCCCTACCGAGCACAGGTGCAACTGCTGCGACGCATGCTGCGCAAGAGTGCCTATTTCAAGCCCTTGCGGCACCTTATCACGGTGAACACCGTCGACGGATTTCAGGGACAGGAACGCGACATCATCGTCATCAGCATGGTTAGGCACAACGACCAAGGCCAGATAGGTTTCCTGCGCGACTTGCGACGCATGAATGTGGCCATTACACGCTCCCGCATGAAGCTATTCATCATAGGCGACGCCCCCACCCTCACGCGACACCCCTTCTATCGAAAATTATATCAATACATCCAACAACTAAAACAAGAATAAACCTTTTAAGATGAACAAGCTCATAAACTTCTTGAAAGAATGGACTTTGCCAGTAGCCATGACCACGGGCATACTGGTCTATTTCGTGTTTTATTTCACTCCAGCGCTCGACGAGGCATCGCGGGTGTTCAACAGCTTCTTCGACTTTATCCTGCCGTGGATATTGTTTGTGATTCTGTTTGTCACCTTCTGCCGTGCCGATTTCCACCGCATGCGACCTTGCTGGTGGCACTTCGTGATCCTGGCGTTGCAGCTATTGCTGGTTGTGGTGAGCACCGTGCTCATCGTGCACTACGATGCCACTGGCAACGACTTGGTGCTGATGGAGTGCATCATGTGCTGCGTGATATGCCCTTGCGCCACGGCAGCTCCAGTGGTCACAGCCAAGCTCGACGGCGACCTTGAGAAGATGACCACATTCATGCTGCTGAGCAACTTTGTGGCAGCAGTATCGATTCCGGTGGTGTTTCCGCTCGTTGACAAGAGCATCGACATGCCATTTTGTGATGCCTTCCTTGCCCTGCTGCAGCGCGTGTGCTCGGTGCTGGTTGCGCCCATGGCACTTGCCTATGTAGTCAAGCACTTCACGCCACGGCTTCACAGGCTCATCATCAGCAACAAGGACCTGTCGTTCTACCTGTGGGGCGTGCTGCTGCTGGTTATCTCGGGCGCCACTATGCGCAACATCATGAACTCAGGCACCACCCTGTGGTTCATAGCAGTGGTGGCACTCACTAGCCTTGCCATCACCTTCGTGCAATTTGCAATAGGCCGCTATGTGGGCCGTTTTTTCCATGCCACCACCGAGATGGGCCAGGCAATGGGCCAGAAGAACACCGCCTTTGCCATCTGGGTGGCGAGTGCATGGCTCAACCCGCTGGCAGCAGTGGGGCCAGGCTTCTACATCTTGTGGCAGAACGCCTTCAACAGCCTCGAGATATGGCATCACGACCGCTTGAAACATCACCCTAAAAACAATAAACAACAATGAAAGTATCGTTCCAATACAGCGCTGGCAATGAGCATGGCAGCGACGATTACAACTTCAGCCAAGCAGCCGAGGCACAGGAGAAATTCATGAGCCTGAAAGACTTAATCACAGTGCAATTTCAAGGCTGCACTGATGTTGAGATCATTGACGAGCCCGACTTCTTTGGCATCATGGACCACAGCACAGGCGACTGGGCCAAGGTGATCATGGCTTAAACCCAAATTGGCACCCATCGCCCAAAAGCATCGATATAAAAGTCGCATGCGCTTTTATATTTCAGTAAAATAGACTACCTTTGCACCCGTAATTCACAAGGTGTGAAATTACCAAAACTTTTTTAAAATTATGAGTGAGACATTTGAAATGGTTGCTAAGACCTTCCAGGGGCTGGAAGGCGTGTTGAGTGATGAGTTAGTAGCGCTTGGAGCGCAAGAAGTGAAGCAAGGACGACGCATGGTGTCGTTCAAGGGCGACAAGGAACTCATGTATCGAGCCAACTTCTCGTTGCGCACAGCCCTGCGTGTGCTCAAGCCCATCTACAAGTTCACCTCGACCAGTGCCGATGACCTCTACGAGCAGGTGAAATGCTTTGACTGGAGCAACATCATGAGCGAGGGCAACACTTTCTCTATCGACTGCACTGTCTATAGCGACACATTTCGACACTCACGCTTCGTGACCTATCGGGTGAAAGACGGCATTGCCGACTACTTCATGGAGCGCAGCGGCAAGCGACCATCCATTCGTCTCAACGCCCCCGACTACCAGTTCAATGTTCACATCAGCGGCAACGAGGTCACCATCTCGCTCGACTCCTCGGGTGAGCCCCTCTACAAGCGTGGCTGGCGTGTGGCCCAGACCGATGCACCCATCAACGAAGTGCTTGCCGCTGGCATCATCAAGCTTAGCGGCTGGGATGGCGAGAGCAATTTCGTTGACCCAATGTGTGGCTCAGGCACATTCTTGATTGAGGCAGCGCTCATAGCCGCAAACATCAATCCAGGCGTGTATCGCCAGGAATATGCCTTCCAAAAGTGGCCCGACTACGACGCTGACCTCTTTGAGGAAATCTATAACGACGACAGCGGGGAGCGCGAGTTCAAGCACAAGATTTACGGCTACGACATTCTGGGCAAGGCAGTGGCTGCCACCAATGCCAACGTGAAGAATGCCGGCCTCACACAATACATTGAGGTTGAGCGCAAGCCACTCGAGGAGCAGGAAACGGCTCCCGAGAAAGGCGTGCTCATCTCCAACCCCCCTTATGGCGAGCGCCTCACCAGCGACGAGCTGCCCCAACTCTATGCCACCCTTGGCACCAAGCTCAAGAAGGTGTTCCTGGGCTATGACTGCTGGCTCATCGTGGGCTCCAACAAGGAACTCATCGACAACTTGGGCCTCAAGGCATCGCTCCACTACCCCCTGCTCAATGGCGACATTGAGTGCGAGTTGCGAGAGTATGTGATATTCGATGGCAGCTTCGACGACCTGCGTCGCAAGGGCGGCACAATCAAGAACACCGAGTTCAGGGCAAGCGACAAGCCCACCTACGAGCGCCGCGAGCGTAATGACCGTGGAGGTCATGACCGCCCACGCCGCGACTTCAAGCGCGATGGCGACCGACGCGACTTCAAGCGCAATGGCGACCGACGCGACTTCAAGCGTGATGGCGACCGACGTGACTTCAAGCGTGATGGCGACCGACGCGACTTTAAGCGTGATGGCGACCGTGGCACCAACCCAATGCGCAAGCGCCATGACGATGGCGACACACGCACCTATCGCACGGAGCGTCCATTTGGCGAGCGCGATGTTCGTCAGGGTCATCGTCATTCATTCTCGTTCCATGGCCCTCAACTGGGCGAAGAGATGGAGCGCCCAGTGTTCAAGGGCAGGCGCAACGGCTGGAAGCGCCGTGATGCCGAGGCAGGCGATGGCAGCGAAAATAATGAATAATGCATAATGCAGAATGCATAGGCTCAAAACTTAAAAACCCACATCAATGTCCAAAAAAGGCAGTTACATAGTTGACTACTTCAACAATCGAGGTTTCTTTGGGCTTGCGATACTGTTGCTGGTAGTGTTCTCGGTTATAGCCAGTGGCAACTTTGTGGTGCCACAGCGCGGTTATGGCACCTTCCACAACCTTGCCACGTGGATACACAGCAGCGACACCTCATGTTTTGTGGCAGTGTTGTGCAACATCGTCACGGGTGTGCTACTGGTGACGCTCAACATCATGTTCCGCTACATCAAGACCTACAACTGCTTTGTGTTTGCCGCCATCTTCGTGCTGTTGCAGGGCATCAACCCGTTCTTGAGCACACGTTTCTTTGCTGGCACAGCGATGTGTCTGGTGGTAGTTATGTCGCTGTTTTTCACATTTGAGCAATATGGCAAGCGCGGAGCTGCCACCCAGGGTATATTCCTGGTAATGGCCCTGCTCTCGTTCTTCACGATATATCATTATGTGTTCTTCTTGCTCATCCCAGTGTTTGTGCTTGGGTTTGCCTACATGCGGGTGCTGGATGTGCGTGGCGTGTTTGCCACAGTATTTGGCATCGTGACCCCCTACTGGATAATGCTTGGCACAGGCCTTGAGCCGCTGAGTGCCTTCCAGGCTCCCCACCTGTCGCAAGTGTGGACGAATGCTCCGTCGTTCCCTGCCCGCGGCTGGGCCATCACCATGGCCATCACCACCGTTGCATTCACGGTGCTTCTCACCATTGCCAATCTCAAGACGATGCTCAACTACAGCGTTCATGTGCGGTCCTACAACAACTTCTTTGTGGCACTCTCAATCTTTGTGCTGCTCATGATGGGCATCGACTATAACGACTTCCTGATCTACATGCCGATGCTCAACATGTGCTTCGCCATCCAGTATGGGCACTGGTATGTGATCACCCCCCACGAGACCCGACAGCCCGTGACCATGTGGATGCTCGTGGCACTGCTCACCGCATTTATCATTGCAATGGTCATCGCCTGATGAAGATAGTAGCCGACAGTAAAATCCCTTATCTCAAAGGCCTGCTTGAGCCTGTGGCGCAAGAAGTTCGCTATGTGCCAGGCAGCCAAATAACGAGCGACACGTTGCGCGACGCCCAAGTGCTGCTCACACGCACCCGCACTCGTTGTGACCGCGAGTTGCTCGAGGGAAGCAGTGTGGAATTCATTGGCACAGCCACCATAGGCACCGACCACATCGACCTCGACTACTGCCACCAGCGCGGCATTGCTGTGGAAAATGCTCCAGGCTGCAACGCTCCCGCTGTGGCGCAGTGGGTGCATGCCAGCATCCTGCAGTGGCTGGCAGCTCGCAACATCACCCATCACATCACCCTTGGCATCGTGGGCGTGGGCCACGTGGGAAGTATTGTGGCACGCTGGGCCCAGCAGCTCGGCTACCGCGTCCTGCTCAATGACCCACCCTTAGAAGAAAAAGTAACAAAAGTCACCACCACCCTCTCTCCCCTCTCCTCTTCCCCCTCACCTCTCCCCTCTCCCCTCTCCCCCCTCTCCCCCCTCTCCTCTCTCCTGAAAAACTGCGACATTATAACCTTTCACACACCACTCACCCGTGAGGGCAAGCATCCCACATGGCACCTGTGCGACGACCAATTCCTCAATAGCCTGCAGCGATGCAAGCTCATCATCAACGCTGCCCGTGGAGCAGTGTGTGACAACGAGGCACTGCTGCGCTGGCACGGCGACGTTGCCCTCGACTGCTGGGAAGGCGAACCGACCATCAACAGCGAACTTCTTGAGCGAGCCTTTATCGCCACGCCCCACATCGCTGGCTACAGTGTGCAGGGCAAGCAACGAGGCACTGCCATGGTCATTGAGTCGCTAAACCGCCGCTACGGGTGGGACATCCAGCCCGTACAGGCAGCAACTCCTCTCAATGGGGCAGAGCACGTCACACCACAATCCATCCTCACCAGCTACAATCCACTCCACGACACAGAATTCCTTAAATCAGCACCCACCACCTTCGAATCCCTCCGAAACAACTACCCCCTCCGCAACGAACTTCCCTAACATAACGTGAGTTCGACGAATTTATCATTTGATAATCATTGCGTTAGCGACCTCGAAGAGGTCAGAAA
>DEJJ01000027.1:9304-9449 GCA_002353285.1 Porphyromonadaceae bacterium UBA2751
CTCGAAGAGGAACTTTGCAACCATTCAAAAAAAAGAATCCTCCCCGAGGTCCCCCGTGCCACGGCTTTGCCGTGGCCACCACCCCACAAAAAGAACCCCGCAGGGGTTCGCAGCTTGGTGCCAGACAGCAACTAATGAAAGTGCC
>DEJJ01000026.1 GCA_002353285.1 Porphyromonadaceae bacterium UBA2751
GAAAAAAGTGACGAAGTCAGGAAAAAATAGGGGAGGATGCCTGTAGATATGCTGGCATCCTCCCGTTTTTTAGCTGTTGCAACCAAATTTATCTCAGTAATGTAAAGATAGCTATCATGACAATCATGGTGATGGCAAAGGTGATGAGTGGCCACTTTGTCACTGCCCACTTGCCTCGCTCGCGCCACAGCTTGCGGTTTATCACGTCCATGTAATAGATCGAGATGTAGGTGAGCCATGAGAATATGAGTCCAATCATTAATACACCCGAAAATGTCGACGAGTGTGTGAGACCATCATCTATGCTCATAAAAATGGCGATTATAACAGCGATATCAACGAAGAACACTAGAATGAGCAGCGCCACCGCTATGAGCCTCCATAGCGTGCCCCGCCAGCCGTAGCCAAATAGCTGCTTGTAATCAATGAACAGATAAGCAGTCAATACCACTAGGAATATCGCACGATTCAAGTTGTGGTTCGACACCAAAAGCACTATTAATGACAGGAGCAAGAATATCAGTTCAATCACCAACGACTGATTGGCCACAAACACCTGAATAAAAAAGCCTTGAGGCAATGTGTGACGCTTGAGCTTGGGTGCATAACGAAACGCAAGCCATGTGGGCAAGATTAGAAAAGAAAAAACTATGAGCGTCATCCACTCGTTGTGAACCTTCACCCATTTCCAGGCATATTCAATGTAGTAGAGCACACCTGTGGTTGTTATCTCGGGGAGCTCGTGAGAGTAGTCTATGGGCGATAGCCAGTGCCCAAGCAAGTAGACGATAACTCCCAGGAGCACGAGCATCTTCACTGGCGGAAAACTCACCTGGCGCTTGCCGGTGACGTAGTCGCGCATCAAGTGCCCCGGGCGAAATAGCAACTGCCAGGCGGTGTAGGGCATCGATCGTGAGTGCAGCCCCCACAATTCCATGATACCTTCCCACATGCTGCTCCAGCTCACCGGGCCCAGCGATGCCTTTTGGCCACACAGTGGGCAGTAGTTGCCCTCGTGCTCCTCGCCGCAGCAGCTGCAGCGGTGCTTGGCTGAAGGGTAGCTGTAATGCAATGGCTGCCGCCTCCAGTGTCTGTAGCGATGCAAGTAGCTTTTAAGTTGCTGTGATTTCATGATTTAAAGATGGGTGACACGACTTCATTGCAATGTCACCCATGATGTGTTTTGAAAAGTTGATACTTATTATTTCTCCACTTCCTTCACGCGCAGGTAGTCGCCACTGCCGCGCACGATGGTCTCGAAGTAGTCTTGAGTGTAGCCACCAAAGCTGGGCTGCACAGGGTTGCCCCAAGCGTTGCGCTCAAACTTGCCGTCCTTCTCTTTCTTGATGTTGCCGTCGAGGAACTTCACAAAGAGATATTTAGCAAGGTCCTGATACTTGTGAGTTGCATCTTGAGCACTCTTGATGCTGTAGTTGGTGAGGAACTCCACTGCAGCTGCAGGGTTGCTCTTGTGGATTGCTAGCGCCTTGGCCTCGACCTGGGGTTGCTGAGCCTGGAAGGCGTCCTCAATGCCCTGCTGCACACGACGCACGTCGGGTATCATCTGTGAGTAGCGGTGATAGCACTGGTTGGCAATCAGGTTGTTAACCCAGAATGCTGCGTCAAAGTCGAAGTTGTAAAGGTCGCCCTTGCCCTCGCGGTAACTCTCTGGGGCCTCATTGATGCAGCAGTACATGGGCACAAACACTGCTGTGTTAGCATCGTCAACACCAAACCAAATGATTCCTCCCACCGGGTCGGGCAACCATGAGCGCATCTGCGTGCAGAACACGAAGCCTGTTTGCTGTGTAGCGATTGCGCGCTCGTGGCTATAGGTAACGCTGTCAACCTTGAATTCCATGGGACGATAGCGATAAGGAACGCCAAAGTAGTTCTTTGCTCCTGGATCTTGAGTCATGTCGTAGGGGGTGCCCTCGAAGTGGTCGCGCATCATGTCCTGCATGTTGCGCACGGTGAGCAAGCGGTCGGGCTTGACATAGAGGGGCATTATCTCGGCTCCCTTCTTGCCTTCGAGATAGGGCAGGTAGCGGTCCATGCCGACCTTATACTTATTCATGAAAGCCCAAGCGCGAGCGTCACAGCCACGCAGGGTGCCATAGTCGGCGGGGCAATAGGTGAGCGAGAAGTCAAAGTCCTCATCCTTGCCATTAAACCAACCCATCTTGCGAGCAAACGACACCACGTCCTTGCTGTATATGCAATTAGCCTTGTCCTTGAAGGGAATCTTGTGGATGCGGGCCTGGTTGGCGTGAGCCGAGATGCAGTCGTCGGGAATGCGAATTGCAACCCACACGGCACCTTTCTCCTTGCCGCCCTTGCCTATCATCTCAAGCACCCACACCTCGTTAGGGTCGCCCACAGAGAACGACTCGCCCTCGCTCGCGTAGCCATACTCGGCCACGAGGTCGGTCATCACCTTGAGGGCCTCGCGGGCTGTCTTGGAGCGTTGCAGCGCTATGTACATGAGGCTGCCATAGTCGATGCGACCTGTAGTGTCCTCACACTCGTGGCGACCGCCCCATGTCGACTCGGCCACGGTAACCTGATGCTCATTGATGTTGCCTACCACCTTATAGGTGTGAGCCACCTCAGGAATCTCACCCAGGTATTTACCTGTGTCCCAATCATGTATTTTGCGCATTGATCCTGGCTTGTGGTCGGCTGCGGGCATATGCTCAAGGAAGCCGTACAGCGTGTGAGAGTCGGCGGCATAGGTTATCATCGTTGAGCCATCAACGGTAGCCTTCTTGCCAGCGATAAGATTAGTACAGGCTTGCGACTCCGAGCCCCAGCCCATAACAAGTGCTGCAGCTGCCACAACGGCACATGCACGCACCTTAAGTGATAATTGTTTCATGACTTTCAGTTTTTAATTATTGTTATTATTAATAAGTTTCCAATTACAAGCTACAGCAAAAAATCCCAAATCTAACCTCTGCCCACCGAAATCAGCCCTAACCAGTCCGACCTTGTCTGACTTCTGACCTCTGAAATCTGATATCTGACATCTCATCTAATCACCGGTTAATATGCACCTTCACCTTAGCTATGCGGTATTTCTTCACCTTCAGCACAGTGAATTCGCATGGGCCGCAGCTAATCTTCTCCTTCTCATTGAGGAAGTCGCCCTTGATGTTAAGCAACAAGCCAGCTATGCTCTCGGCCTCATTAGAGTACTTTGCGAAATGGCGCTCCTCAACCTCAGTCACATCGAGGAAATCGGTTATCGATGTCTTGGCATCAAAGATGAAGGTATCGTCGTTTTCCTTGGTGTAGAATTTCTCCTCGGTGTCATATTCATCGTCAATGTCACCCACAATTTCCTCTAGTACGTCTTCCATGGTGGCAAGACCTTGTGTGCAACCATACTCATCCACCACAATAGCCAGGTGAATTTTCTTCTTGCGGAAATCCTCAAGCAGGTCGTCAATCATGCGCGACTCAGGCACAAAATACACCGGCCGCAGCAGTTGCTGCCACTTGAAGTCGTCACCGCTCTTGTTCACATAGGGTAAGATGTCCTTAGCGTAAAGCACACCTTTAATATTGTCAGGGTTATCCTCGTAGACGGGCATCCTTGAGTAGCCATTCTCAACGATGCAACGCACCACAGCGGCAAACGTCTCCTCAATGTCAAGATCCACAATATCAATGCGCGGTGTCATGATCTCACTCACCGTCTTGTCGCCAAAGGTCAAGATTCCTTCGAGCCAGTCTTTTTCATCGGAGCTCTTCACGTCGCTCATTTGCAGCGCATTAGTAAGATCCTCGGTCGAAATCTCATCGGCATGCTTATTAACGGCCTTGCGCACAAAGCCCATGCTTTTGACCATCAATTTTGAAATGGGCGCAAACAGCATCGAGAGCACTTGCAGCGCAGGTGCCGCAGCTATAGCAAATCGCACGTTGTTGTTGGTGGCATAAAGCTTGGGAATCACCTCGCCAAAGAGAAGAATCAAGAACGTGAGTATCACGGTCTGAACCAAGAAATTGGCAACTGCGCTATTAAAGGTGAACATCTTGTTCATCGCATAGTTGAGCACTATCACTATCATGATGTTAACCAAGTTGTTGCCTGTCAGGATAGTGGCCAGCAATCGCTCGGGTTGCTCCAGCAAGTGCTCTATGCGCTCACGCTTGTGGTCATCATCAATGCTCTCTATATCCTTGCGTGTGAGCGAAAAATAAGCAATCTCGGAGCCCGAATTGAACGCCGAGAACAACAGCCCTACCAGGGCAGTGGCTATCGCCAACCAACCATCCACAGCAGGAGGAGTGAAGGATATTGCCGAATTGGAAGTAATTGACTGCAGCAACGTCGCTGCAATTGTTAAACAACAAGATAAAGGGTCAGGATCCAAAATCAAAAGTTTTAGTTAAACATTCTCGCCTGGTAATGAGCACATCACTAATTTTCAATATCTTAGCACCCATCCACAGCAAGGCATCGCCACAATCGTGGCACTTCGTATTGCAAAGGTAGTGATATTTTTGAGTATAGCAAAATAATTATGAAAAATTACAATTTTCGCTCGCCAGCAGTCAACATGTTACCATAATTGTGCAATATATCACGCAACAGCAGTAATTTGCTTACCTCACTCGTCGTTTTCTCGTTCTCACGTCATCCTATACAATAAATAAGGGTGGGTTACGTTTAAATTGTAATAGGGGATATTGTGCCCTGTTGTGAAATATTGAACTGAAAAAGACTAAAACGATGCTGAATATCTACAATAAATTGCATGAACCTAAATTGACAATTGTTAATAGGCTCCTTGTGGTGGCATGCCTGCTATGCAGTGCACTGATTGCCCATGGCTTTGACATGTCACACTACTGCGACACGTCGCGACTTGCAAAGGGCAAGTGGGTGAAAGTGGCTGTTGAAGAGAGCGGAATTTACCAGATTACTGCTGCCGATGCCAGCAAGTGGGGACTGGGCGACTTGAGCCGAGTGAGAGTCTACGGCTATGGCGGCGCACCGTTGAGTGAATCGTTACGGGCCGAGCTGCTCCCCGACGACCTGCCACAGGTGCCTGTGCTGCGCCTGGCCGACCGCATCCTGTTCTATGGCCAGGGACCAACCACTTGGAAGTGGTCAACACAATATTTTGGATATCTGCAAACTCAGCACCCCTACTCCACTCAGGGCTACTACTTCATCACCGACAGCAGCACTGATGCCGACTTGGCACCAGTGATTATCGATTCACAGCCTACGGGGCCAATCGTGAGCAGTTTCACCGAGCGTCTGTTTCATGAGCAGGAACTCATCAATCCTGGCGAGACAGGACGTGTGCTACTGGGCGAGGACTTCACCAGCACCACTTCGCAGTCGTTCAAGTTCAATCTCGAGGGACTAGTCGACGGTAGTGAGGTGTACGTCATCACGCGCTTCGCTGCCAAGACTCTCAACAAGGCAAGTAGCGTGAGCTTTAAGTACAATGGCAACAACATTGCAGGCACTCACAACATCGATGGCATCACCGCCAGCGACCCCAACCACTATCACTACAACGCAATCGTTGCAAGGAAGAAGTTCAACCTTAGCGGCACCAAAGACCTCACCTACACCGTAGCCTACACACCTGGCGGCACAGTCAATCTTGCCCGACTCGACTACATCACTGTCAACTATGAGCGACACCTCGACCTCACCGGCAAGAGCAGCCTCAGTTTTGGCATGAACAACGACGGCAGCCAGCTCGAGCTGAGCGGGGCCAGCACTGCCACTCACGTGTGGGACGTGACCAGCAAAGGCAAGCCAGTGGAGATGAAACTGGCAATCGAAGGCAACAAGGCTCATTTTGGACTGGACGGTAACAACCGCCGCGAACTCATCGCTTTCAACGAGAACGGGTCATTCCCTTCGCCCACTTTCTCCGCCAACATCGACAACCAGAGCATTCACAGCAGTCCCATCCCCGACATGATAATTCTCTCACCAAGCGAGTATCTGCCTCAGGCACAACAACTGGCCAACTTGCACGAGAGCGTCGACAGCATGCGAGTGCTGGTGCTCGACCACAACAAGGTATTCAACGAGTTCTCAAGCGGCACCCCCGATGCTGCTGCCTACCGAATGTTGTGCAAGTACTTCTGGGACCGAGGCACCGACGAGCAAGGCCACAAGCTGGGCTACCTGCTGCTGATGGGCAACGGCTACTGCGACAACCGCCAAGTCACCAGCGCTGGCAAGGCGTTGCGCTACCCCAAACTGCTGGTATGGGAGAGCCTCGCAAGCGACCGCGAGACGTCGTCCTACACTAGCGACGACTTCTACGGCTATCTGCAAGACAACTCGACAATGGGCACCTACAACGCCATGAACATTGCCGTGGGACGAATACCGGCACGCAGCACCACCGACGCCAGCATCGCTGTGAACAAAATCATAAAATACACCACACAGGCCGACTATGGCAACTGGAAGAACACCATGCTCAATGTGGCCGATAACGAGGATGATAACGGCAGCAACCACTGGAAACACGGCGAGGACGTGGTGCAGACTGTGTTGGCCAATGGCGGCGATAACGTAAACTTCAACCGAGTATTCCTCGATAATTTCGAGGAAAAGAGCGACGGCTCTGGCTCCAAGTTCCCCGATGCGCGCAAAAAGATGTTCAAGGTGCTCACCGAAGGTACTCTTTGGTGGAACTATTGTGGACACGGTGGACCATCGGGATGGACTAACGACGGACTGCTTGTCACAGGTGACATTGAGAGCAAACTTTTCTACAGCCATCAGCCCATCCTCTTTGCAGCAACTTGCGAGTTCTCGCGACACGACGGTACAAGCCCTTCGGGCGGCGAAAACGTCTTCTTCAACCCAAACGGTGGCTGCGTAGCGATGATTTGCCCTCCACGCCTGGTGTACATGGGCGACAACCGCTACCTCAACATCACCGCCGCTCAGCGCATGTACATGCGCGACAACAATGGCTTGACCATGCGTCTGGGCGACTTGCTGGTTTATGCCAAGAACAACACATCTCTCGGACGCGACAATTCGATGCGCTATCACCTCTATGGCGACCCTGCCATGCGAGCCACAACGCCTAAGCTGCGAGCTGTCATCGACCAAATTAATGGTGAAACCATCGACCCTAATAACCTGCCAGTGTTTCAAGCACGACAGACGATGAACATCACAGGGCACATCGAGAACATTGCAGGTACAAAGCAGACCGATTTCAACGGACTTATTGAGAGCACGCTATATGATTGTGAAAAGTCAGTATCATTCATTGGTGCTAATGATATAGTTTACACCTACGAAGAGCGACAAAATAAATTAGCGCTCAATGTCAATCGTGTAAACAATGGTGAGTTTTCTTTCAACATCACCATCCCAAGCGAGGTCACTGTGAGCTACGACAACTACCGCACATCGCTCGTGAGCCTCTACGCCTACGATGCCGAGAAGAAAGTTGAGGCAGCTGGCTCGTGCGACGATTTCTACATCTACGGCTACGACGAGAACGTGACGCCCGACACCATTGGGCCCGAAATCACCTATCTGGGACTCAACAGTAGCAACTTCAAAGACGGCGACAACGTCAACGAGTCGCCACTGATGCTGGCGAGTGTGAACGACGAGAGCGGCATCAACTTCTCAAACGCTGGCATTGGCCACAACATGACGCTCACGCTCGACGGAACCACAACATTCAGCGACGTGAGCAGCTACTACACAGCTATCGAGGCCGAGAAGGGCTCGGCTGGCAACATCAGCTATGGATTGAGCAACCTGAGCAACGGCCACCACACACTCAAGCTAAAGGTGTGGGACGTGTTTAACAACTCCAGCGAGAAAACCATCAGCTTCAACGTTATGAATGGACTCAAGGCCGAAATCGATGAGGTTAAGGCCTACCCCAATCCAGCCGCAACCACCACAACATTCATCATCACTCACAACCGCCCCGAGGCCACTGTCACAGTCACAGTCGAGGTGTTCAACCTCATGGGCCAGCGCATGTGGAGCACCACGCAGAGCGGGCGCAGTTCGATGTTCTCCTCGTTCCCCATCACTTGGGACTTGAGCGACTACAGCGGCAGCCGCCTGCCACGGGGCATCTATCTCTACAAGGCCACCATCACCACCGACGGCCACCAGGAGAGCACCAAGACCAAGAAACTTGCCATCACAGCAATGTAAAAAGCTTGGACCTACGCCTCAGCAACATCCGAAAACCACTTATATTTAAAGAAATAATAAATAAATATCATTTAACAAAATAAAAATTAGTACATTTGCAGTTTGGTATTTCAGCGCAAGCCGTTGATGCCCGCACACCACACATGAGCGACAATGCACGACATATAACACGCGACATGCTACCTGAGCCCACTCTCAGGCGGTTGCCATGGTATTTGGCCTATGTCAAGATGCTCGACAGCAAGCACGAGGAGTACGTCTCCTCTACGCAAATTGCCAAGCGTCTCAACGTCGATGCCTCGCAAATTGCTAAGGACCTCTCGTTCCTCAACATCAAGGGCAAGACTCGCATTGGCTACGAGGTGCACCCCTTGACCAAGGCTCTCACCGAGTTCCTGGGATTCAAGCACCGCCACAATGCCTATCTCGTGGGAGCTGGATCGCTGGGAAGTGCACTCATGCGCGACTTGGGACTGATGCAATACGGACTTAACATCGTGGCGGCCTTCGACATCAACCCCGAACTTGTGGGCAAGAATGTGGGCAACATACCCATTCACGACTTCGCCGAGTTCCAGCAGCGGCAGCGCAGCAGTGGCGTCTCGATTGCCATTGTTGCAGTGCCTTTTGAAACTGCACAAGAAGTTGCCAACACTCTCGTCGAGAGCAACATCAAGGCGATATGGAATTTCACACCTTATCGCATCAAGGTGCCTCGAAACATAGTGTTGCAAAACACATCAATTTACTCCGACCTCGCCCTTATGTACAACCGCATGGAGGCGACCGGCAACCTAAAGAACATAGCAAAGTGAAGATTATTGGCATTAACACAGGCACACACCTGCCAAAGCAGGTTTACCTCATGGCCGACTCGGCTGTGATAAGGAGCAACAAGCCTTTCTTTGTTCCACGGTTTGCCGACCATTTCACTGGCACAGCGGCCATCGTGCTTCACATCGACAGGCTTGGAAAGCACATTGCACCACGCTTTGCTCACCGCTACTGCCATGCTGTGTCGAGTGCCATTAAAGTGAGCGCCTGTGGCCTGACGGTTCCGCAGCCATGCGAGCCAGCTTCGGCGCTGGCCACCAGCTTCGACGGAGCACTGCTTTTAGGCGACAGCTTTAACATAGCCGATGCCCACAGCATTAACAATGCCCACATCACTGTGAGCCACAATGATGATAGCATCACGGATTCCTCTCTGAGCGAGATGGGCATCAACTTCAGCGAGGTGATTGCGCAACTGAGTGTGTTTTTCACTCTCAAGATGGGAGACATGATTGTAATAGAGCTTCAGGGCCTTGATGCCGAGCTCAACCAGGGCGACTCGCTCGCCGCTACACTTAATGGCGAGCCAAATCTCGTCATCCGAGTAAAATAATTGAAACACTGATAATTACACATAATTATAAGTCATAGATAATGAACAAAAACGCCATTCTAATCACCCTGCTTCTGGCATGCATGCCAGCATTGGGCAGCAACGCGCAGGCCACTCCTCATGTGAGCCTGGGCAGCTTGTATGGCGGCAACACGTTGATTATCAATGTTGGCGACTGCAATTTCCTCATGCAACGGGTCGAAGGGGGCACTTTCACTATGGGAGCTACACCCGAGCAGCGCAGCACCAATCCAGTGGAGCACCCTGCCCACCAAGTGAACATCTCCACTTTCTACATGGCCGAGACCGAGCTCACTCAAGACGTGTGGATTGCAGTGATGCAAAGCAATCCAAGTTTGTTCTCAAGCAACATGAAGCATCCCGTCAACAACATCACTTGGTCCGACAGCCAGCTCTTTGTCAGCGCACTGAACGCTTTGCTTAGGGCCAACAGCGATTACAGCGGCATCTCTTTTGCTCTGCCCACCGAGGCCGAGTGGGAGTTTGCAGCACGCGGTGGACTCATGAGCAAGGGCTATCGCTTTGCTGGCTCCAACAGTGAGGGCGATGTGGCATGGAACGATTTTAACAGCGAGGCCACTATCCACCCCGTCAAGCAAAAGCATCCTAACGAGCTGGGTATCTACGACATGAATGGCAATGTGTGGGAATGGTGCATCGACCTGTGGAACCCAAGCTTCTACAACTCCAGCACCCCCACCAATCCTGTGTGCCTCACCACTCTGCCACAGTATGCAACCTATCATGTTGCACGAGGCAACAGCTTCAACTCCTCTCCTGGTGGCTACATTGCATGGCGCAATGCTTTCCCCATCACCAGCAAGAGCAGCCACATTGGCATGCGACTCGCGCTCCACATCGACGCAAACAATAAATTCATCCCTATAGAATAAGAAATATCAATATTTTGAACACAATATTTCCAAGACTACTATGCATAAGAAGTTTTTTTACAAGATTTTAGGCCTGATGACCATTGCTATGGCAACCACCACTTTTGGTGCACAGGCATTTTCGGCCTCGAGCTATGCCACAACTTCCAAGTTAGCCAACGGCAAATGGGTGAAAATTGCCATTCCTGATAATGGCATCTACCAGATAACTTTTGAGGAACTGGCTCAAATGGGGTTCAGCAACCCCGAGAGTGTACGACTGTATGGAGCTGGCGGTTACGCCATCAACGAGGTGCTTAATGGCACGCAGGTCGACGACCTAAAGGCGGTGCCATTCAAGATCTATGGCAACAAGCTGTGCTTCTACGCTTGCGGACCAGTGAAATACACGCTGTCAACTCCCACTGGCACTCCTCACTTCACTCGCATGATCAACAGCTATTCTACTAAGGGCTACTACTTCCTCACCGACGACGATGGCACCACTGCCACCGAGCCTCAGGTGGCAATCAGCAGTTCCACCACCACTTCAGTCAATCGAACCACCAGCCTCGACTACTGGCATCACGAGCGTGAGCTCATCTCCCCTGCCGAGTCGGGAAAGGACATGCTGGGCGAAGTGTTGTCCAACCTGCAAGTCACTGTCCCCTACAACATTCCACGACTTATTTCTGACTCCTCGATAGTTGTCAACTCATGTGCGGGTGCCAAGGTTACAGCAGCTTCCTACATCGTGAGCGAGCTCAATGGCACCGACATGAACTACACTTTGTCAACATCCAAAATCTATGCGCCAGCCAATAGCTTTGTTTCCTACAACTATGCATCGCCCTACAACCGCATCAAGCCCGAGGGAGGAGTGCCAACAACTGGCAACGTGAAAGTGAGTATCAACTGCTCTAACGGCACTGCAAGCAGCGCTTGGCTCGATTATATCCTCATCACCTATTATCAAAAGAACTCTCTCACCGATGCCCCAGACAACCAGCTCCGCATGGGATTCAACGTCATGACTGTCAACGACCGCATCTCTTTCGAGGATGCGACCGACGACTTGCAGCTCTGGAACATCAGCGATCCTTACAACCCCACCGCCTGCACCATCACTTCGCTCGATGGAGTGAAAGGATACGCTCCTGGTGTGGCATCTAACGCTATGCAGTTCATCGCTTTCGACCCAAGCAAGCAGCTCAAGTCAATCGACAGCTATGAGAATGTCGAGAATCAGAACATTCATGGCATGGCAACGCCCAACATGGTCATCGTCACTTGCAAGGAACTTCTGCCTCAAGCCGAGCGCATTGCCCAAATGCACCGCGACAACGACGACATGACAGTGCATGTGCTCGACCAGCAGTCGATCTTCAACGAGTTCTCAAGCGGAACCCCCGATGCCATGGCAATCCGACTGATGAACAAGATGTTCTACGACCGCAACAAGAACAAGTTCAAGCACCTGCTCATGTTTGGTGCTGGCAACTACGACAACCGACAGCTGCTCACCAAGCGTGAGTGCACTATACTTGCCTACGAGGCCGAGGTCAGCAACGACGAGGAGTACAGCTACGTCAGCGACGACTTCTTCGGCATTCTCGACGACAACTCTGGCACATCGCTCGCAAGCGACTATCTCAGGATGAGTGTGGGGCGCATTCCTTGCGCCAACCTCGCCGAGGCCGAGGCCGACGTCGATAAGCTCATCAACTACGTCAATAATCCCGACTACGGAGCTTGGCGCAACGATATGCTTCTCATCGCCGATGATTACGACAATGGGCTACACGCCTTCCAAACCGAGGGCATCAACAACATCATCGTGGACGAGCTCAACACGGGGCTCATGAGCAATAAGGTATACATCAGCCAGTTCCCTAAGGACCCAACCACCACCTTTGCCCTCGAGGCACGCAAGGAACTCATTGGCAAGTTCAAGGATGGTCAGTACTTCATGACCTACGTGGGACATGGCGGCAAGAACTTCCTCACCAAGGAAGTGCAGCTATGGACTGCCAACCAGTCTAACACCATCGAGAACAAGCACCTGCCCATCCTCACCACTGCGTGCTGCGATGTGGCTCGATACGACAGCAACGAGCGAGGACTCGTCGAGATTCTCTTCCACAAGCCTAACGGAGGAGCAATTGCTATGGTGACCTCGGCACGCTCGGTCTATGCCAACGATAACGACAAGCTCAACCAGGCTTTTGTACGAGCAATGTTCTGCTACAACAACAAGGGCTACATGCCCACCGTGGGCGAGGCCTACATGCTCTGCAAGAACGCTTTTGGCAAGACAACCAACTATAACAAGATGTCGTTCATGCTGCTGGGCGACCCTGCCATCAAGGTCAACTATCCTAAGCCTCTTTTCAAAATCACAAAAATCAATGGACAATCTGTGGGCTCATCGGCCATCAATTCGGGAGCTATGCAGGAGGTCACTATCGAGGCCAAGGTCTATAACCCCGATGGCAACACCGTCAACACCAGCTTCAATGGCGATGCCACTCTCTCTATCTACGACTACAAGAAGAAGGAAACTTCTATCACTCAGCGTGTCGAGCGTGTCGACGTCACTCGCGACATCTTCTTCCCACAAAATCTGCTCACTCGCGTTAATGGTCGTGTCGTCAATGGTGTCTTCAACGCCAAGGCTGTGATTCCACGATTCATCCTCGCCAATGGCAACTATGGCACGGTCAAGGTCTATGCGCACCGCGACGAGAGCGACGAGATGGTCAACGGGTCCTTCGACCTGCTCAGGCTCAACTACTACAACGAGGGCAACTCTCTCACTGTGCACGACAACACAGCTCCTGTTATCGAGACCATGTTCTTCAACGACGAGCAAAGCTTTGCCAGCGGCAGCATGGTGCCGGCAAGCAGCACGCTCTACATCCGAGCAACCGACGACCACTCATTCAACAACCAGGCCGTCGCTTTGGGCAACACCATGACGCTATCGCTCGACGGCGGCAAGACCATCTACAGCTACATCAAGAGCTACTCCACACTCAGCGACGAGGGCAAGGCTCTCAACATTGAGTTCCCCATGAGCCTCTCCGAGGGCAAGCACACGCTCGACTACACCGTCTATGATGCCTCGGGCAACATGACCAGTCAGTCTATTTCTTTCTTGGTGGGCAACGAGTCAAGCCTGAATCTCACCGTCGATGAGAGTCCTGCAGTGAGCGAGGCCACTTTCAACGTGAGCACACCTCTCTCTCCTGTTCCCGATGTTAACATCAAGGTGCTCGACAACGTGGGCAACCTGGTGTGGAGCACTACCACAAGCAACTTCCCCTACACCTGGAATTTGATAGGAAACAACGGCAACCGTGTGCCAGCTGGTGTCTACAGGTTCCACGGTTCCTACAAGGGCAGCAACGCCTATGGTGGCACAGCTATCGGGCACATCATCGTCATCGATCCACACAAGAGCAACCTCAACTAAGCAAGACACGGCATCAGTGCCGTTTACACAACTCTTTAACTGAAAAAAGCATTTCGTGTTTCTTTCTAGAGCACGAAATGCTTTTCTTTTGGCAATAAACAAGCCATAACTCACGTTATATATAATATATTAATGTGCAATTATTAGAATATAGCCAAATGAAAAAACATTGCTACAATATCATCATCAACACACGGTTCTTTCTACAAAGCTTTTTAGTGATAACCTTCATCGCCATGGCATCTGCCACGGCTGCAGCTTTTGCTCCTGGAAAGTATACCAGAACGTCTAAACTGGCTTCTGGCACATGGGTGAAAATAGCAATTCCCGAGGACGGAATGTACCAAATCACCTACGACGAACTCCAAGGCATGGGATTCAACAACCCACGCAATGTGACAGTTTATGGCACTGGTGGACATCCCATCAGCGAGGTTCTCGATGGCACTGCTACCGACGACCTTGTCGCTATTCCTGCCAAGCACTATGGCAACAAAATCTATTTCTACGCATGTGGCCCCACTCAATATAGAATCTCTACTAATGCTCCCACGCGATTCACACGAGATTTCAACAGCTACTCTCAATTTGGCTACTATTTTCTAACCGAGAACGATTCGCCGGCAACCGAGCCACAAAATATCACCTACGGCATCACTGGTTCCAACGTGCGCAACACCAGCCTCGACTACTGGCACCATGAGATTGAACAGCTCTCGGCTTCTATGTCGGGAAAGGACATGATTGGTGAGATTATTGGAACCGATGGCCTCACTCTACAGTACTCTATCCCCGACCTCTGCGGCGACTCGATAATTGTACTCAACCCTTGTGTGGCCACCAAGTGCAACGAGATGTGCTACATCACAAGCAGTCTTAATTCTCAGGCCGCATCGTTTGCTTCCACAAGCGCACGCATCATTGGCTCAACTTCCGAGTATGTCTTCTACAACTGGGCGTCGCCAAGTGCTGTCATCAAGCCTCAAGATGGCACACCACACCCAGCCAATGGCACTATCCACATTGGACTTAACATTCCTAATGGTGCGCCACGATGGACAAGGCTTGACTATTGCATTCTCACTTTCCACCACTACAACTCTTTGCAACATGCACAGGACAACCAGTTGCGCATGGGATTTGAAAATGTGTCGTCGGCCGACTTGATTGCCATCAACAATCCAACTTCAACCACGCAATTGTGGAACATCGACGACCCACACAACCCCAAGAACTACAACATCAAGAGCATCAATAGCACAATGAAAGGGTTCACACCTCTCTACACCACTCCTTTCACTCAGTTCATCGCTTTTGACCCTGCCAAGCAACTCAAGAGCATCTCGAGCTTCGAACATGTTGAAAACCAGAACATTCATGGATTGGAAGTGCCACACATGGTCATTGTCACATGTCAGGAACTCTTGCCTCAGGCCGAGCGCATTGCCCAAATGCACCGCGACAACGACAACATGACCGTGCACGTGCTCGACCAGAGCAAGATTTTCAACGAGTTCTCAAGCGGGACCCCCGATGCCATGGCTATACGCTTGATGAACAAGATGTTCTACGACCGCGACAATGGCATGACTCGCAAGTTCAAGCACCTGCTCATGATGGGAGCTGGCAACTACGACAACCGACAGCTGCTGGCAAAGCGCGACTGCACTATTCTCACCTATGAGTCCACAACGAGCAACGACGAGAACAATAGCTACGTCAGCGACGACTTCTTTGGTATGCTCGAGGACAACTCCGGCAAGAACCCTGCAAGCGACATGCTCTTGCTGGGCGTAGGACGCATACCCAGTGCATCTATCCTGGAAGCCGAGAGCGATGTCGACAAGCTTCTCAACTATGTCAACAACCCCGACTACGGGCCTTGGCGCAATAACGCGCTATTCATTGCCGACTATTACAATGGCGACAGCGAACCCTACCTGCACGCCTTTCAAGCCGAGGGCATCGGCAATATCATCAACGATGAGCTGCAGGCAGGATTCATGAAGAACAAGGTATATGTCAAGCAGTTCCCGCTCGACCCTAAGTCGGAGTTCTGTTACGAGGGACGGCGAAGCATGGACTCACAACTCAAGCAAGGGCAATACTTTGCTACCTATGTCGGGCATGCTAATCCCATAACAATAACTAAGGAAGCTAACTTGTGGACTACCAATGAGGCTAAAAATGCTACCAATCCACACTTGCCCATTATGACAACTGCTTGCTGCGACGTGGCTCGTTTCGACGGCAGCCAGCGAGGTCTCATGGAAATCATGTTTCACAACCCCAAGGGGGGGGCTATTGCTATGATGGCTGCAACTCGAGCTGCCTATGCTAATGGCAACGACGCTCTCAACCAGGCTTTTGTGAGGGCATTCTTCTGCTACAACACTAAGGGATACATGCCCACACTCGGTGAGGCCTACATGCTGTGCAAGCAGTCGTTTGGCAATGTCACCAACTATAACAAGATGATGTTCTCTCTACTGGGCGACCCTGCAATGAAGATCAACTATCCCAAGCCTCTTTTCAAGATAGCTAAAATCAACGGCAAGACCGTGGGCACAAGTTCCATCGTCACACCGGCTATGCAGCAAGTAACAGTCCAGGCTAATGTGATTAAACCAGGCACCACATCTGTCGACGCTTCTTTCAACGGCAACGCCACACTCACAATCTACGACCAGCAAAAACGAGAAGTCACACATAGTGGTCGCGACATCTACTTCCCACGGCAGATGCTCGCACAAGTCAATGGTCGAGTGGTCAACGGTGTCTTCAACGGCAAGGCAATAATTCCTCGCCACACTATCAACCCTGGCTCCTATGGCATGATTTCGGTCTATGCCCACCGCGATAATTCCGATGAGATGGTCAATGGCTCTTTCGACAAGATTCTTCTCAATGCCTATAACGAGAGCAGCTCCCTCACCATACACGACAACACGCCTCCTGTTATCGATGCCATCTACTTCAATAACGAGGAAGACTTTGAGCTCAGCACTATCGTGCCTCCTTCTTCCACTCTCTGCATCCGCGCAACCGACGACTATGCGTTCAACAATCAGTCCATGAGCTTTGGCAACAGCATGGAGTTGAGAATCGACGGCGGCAAGAGTTCTGTGCCAAGCATCAAGACTTTTGCATCAATTGGCGATGATGGCAAGCAACTCACTGTCGACATGCCCATTACGCTGAGTCCTGGCGATCACACTTTGCAGTACACCGTCTACGACGCTGCTGGCAACATGACATCTCGCAATCTCAGCTTCACCGTAGCCAACTCTCAACCCATCACTCTCGCAGTGGAGCAAGAGCCAGCAACAACGGTGGCCACCTTCTTCATCGACGACAACCCCACGATCATCGAGGCGCCCGAAATCAACATCAAGGTCTTTGACCATGTAGGCAACCTCAAGTGGCAAGGCACTACCAGCAAGTTCCCATTTGACTGGGACCTGATTGGAACCAACGGACGCAAACTGCCAGCTGGCATCTACACTTTCTACGGCAAGTACAACGACGGCATTAACTATGGCGGCACCACACGTGGCACTCTGGTCGTGGCCGACACTCCCAAGAAGTAACCACCCAACCACCATACCTGTCGCACAGCAATCCTTCAGCCCTAAGGCTAACCTTTGAGCAACCATGGGGTGACCGACTGAACGAGCGAGAAACGACAGTCGGCACCCCCAGTGAGAGAACTGCAACCCACCCGTCGCTGAAGGCCATAATAAAAAAAATTCGTTTTTTATCACATCACCCTTGGTCATTCCAAAAGTTTGTTGTACCTTTGCACCGATTTTCCGATAGGCTCGACTAAGTGCCTCACGAGATTGGGGCCGCCGCACGGTATAACTTGTAATACAATTATTTAAATGTACGCAATTGTAGAAATTCAGGGACAGCAGTTCAAAGCCGAGGCTGGCAAGAAACTGTTTGTTCACTATCTCGGCGATGAGAAGAACGAGGGCGATTCAGTAGAATTCAACAAGGTTCTCCTCGTGGATGCCGACGGTGCCATCACAGTTGGCGCACCTACCGTCGAAGGTGCTAAAGTAGTGTGTGAAGTAAAGCAGCCACTCGTTAAGGGTGAGCACGTGATCGTCTTCAAGAAGAAGCGCCGCAAGGGCTATCGCCGATTGAACGGTCACCGCCAGTTCTTCACCGAGCTCGTGATTAAAGATGTAATTGCTTAACCCCTAAAAACTATTTCATTATGGCACATAAAAAAGGTGTAGGTAGTTCGAAGAACGGACGTGAGTCGCACAGCAAGCGACTCGGAGTGAAACTTTTTGGTGGGCAATTCGCAAAGGCCGGTAACATCATCCGCCGTCAGCGCGGTACTGTTCACCGTCCAGGAGCCAACGTGGGCATGGGCAAGGATCACACCTTGTACGCTCTCGTTGACGGAACCGTTGAGTTCCAGCACAGAGCTGGCCACACTTACATCAACGTAGTGGCTGCTCCCCAACAAAGCGAAGAAAACTAAACACATCAACTCTTGGCTGGCTGATAATCAAGCCATGCCACCGAGGCACTAAACAAAATCATCGACCGCTGTCAACCAGTGGTCGATGATTGCTTTAACCCAATTCGGTCATTACAATTCATGTTTAACATAAAAAGCCCACTAAAAAACCTTTCGCGGCCTAATCACCTATTTGGGGTTTACATCCCTTACAATAATCCTCCCTAATGGCACTTGCTGCCACACTCGGGAGCAACTAAATGCTTCAATCGTTGTCCAGCGCCCGCTTGGTGTCACGCTTAAAGCGCTTGCGCGAGTATTGCTTCTTCGACTTGTGCACACGGTGCGTGGCGACCCACTGGCCGCCGCCGTTGCGCTCCATCTGCTCATCGCGCGAAATCATCTTTATGATTTTGTCCATCGCGTTGCTCTTGGTAATCTTCGACTTTTTCATAACAATGCTCAATTATTAATCCATTATTCCACAACGCAAAATCCGTGCCAGTTTTTTTGATATTGCTTTTTAATATAACAAGGTGTTACCTTTGCCACCGTGCACCCCAGCACACGAGACCCTTGACATACTTAAACCAGGTGAAAGGAAAGAGTGAAAGGAAAGAGTGAAAGGAAAGAGCGAGAGGAGAGAGTGAGTCACTGTCCAGTGATTCCAGTGATTCCAGTGATTTCTAATATTTCTATATTTCCTAACAATTCCTAGCAATTCCTAGCAATTCCTAGTAATTCCTAGTAATTCCTATAATCCTTATCATTCCTATAACCCCTATTTCCAACATTTGCGCGAGCTTGTCATCAAGTCGCTTGAGTCACTTGAGTCAGTTGAGTCGCTTGAGTCACTTGAGTCACTTGAGTCTCTATCTTAGAGGAGCAGCCTTATATACAGCCATTTATTTTCATCAAACTCACGTTAAATTGCGCGCGAATGTTCAAAGGTGACAGTGTCGAGAACATATGCGCAACGAGTATCAAGCATCTTCAGCGTCGATGTAGTGATAGGATCGCCACTGAACACACGCCTATCATCATCACGTAACACTTGCAACGTGTGACCAAACACCTGCTTCACCGTCGGGCAATCAGCAAAATGCAGCCCATCGTAGTCATTCACCAGCTCAGTGACATGAGCCCACACGCAAGAACCCGCATCGTCAAAGCCTCCGCGATGATGCGACACCATGAAGAGCGAGAGCAAACCCTCGCGAGTGGCAAGCAAGGCATTAAGGCACGACTCTAGCTCGCACAGACTGCCAGGCTTCAAGCCCAATTCATTGAGCCACTGAGCACTACAGCCAGCATGAGTAAACAGGACATCATCCACCACATGCGCCAGTTTAAACATATCATGGTTGGCATCAAAGATTCCTTTTATCACTTCGTGCCACTCACGCGACCAGCGGCTATGGCGCCTCACCAAGCCTCGGTAATCCTCGCTGTAGTAGGGCAAGTCGTGGTTGCCTAGCAGCAACACCACGCGGTCAGGATTCTGGTGGGCAAAATTCATAATGTCACGGAAATTCTCAATGGCTTCGCTCACCTCTATGAACTCGAAATTGTAGGGATCAAGATAGTCGCCCAAAAACACCACAAGGTCGCAATCCTTGATACGTTTTTTGGCAATTTCCCAAAATCGACGTCCATGTATGTCTGGCACAACTAATATCTTCATGTTCAACTAACTATGAGATGTGCAAAGTTACAAAAAAAATACGTTTCACCAATCCTCTTAGCAACAATTATTGACTCGGCGACAACTAAAAAACTAAAATTACACCTATTATATAATAAATAGGCATGGGGTTACGTTATCTATTATAAGGCTAACTATGCCCTTTTATTAACGAAAACTTTCAAATTCAAGATAACAATATGAAAAAATTCTTGCTATCGATAGCCATCATGGCAAGCGCCACAATGAGTTGGGCGCTCGAGGTAGAATGCACACCCGGCAATCTGGCCAATCTTATTGACGACACCAGTATCACATCGCTCACTATCACAGGGCAGATCGATGCACGAGACTTCAAGTTCATAAGCGATGAACTTGAGGCTCTCACCACAGTCGATATCAGTGGAGCAACCATTATGCCTTACAGCTTCAGCAAGCCTCTGTTTAACAACGAAGTGAATTATCCCGAGAATTGCATACCTGCAATGGCTTTCTTCGGCAAGAAAATTTCACAAATCACACTGCCAAGCAACACAAGATCCATTGGTATGGCCGCATTTGCAGGATGCAAGCAGCTCACAAGCATCACCCTGCCCGAGGGGCTCGACTCGATAGCATCCTATGCTTTCTCAAGCTCCGCGCTGGGACGCATCACCATCCCTGCCAACCTCAAGTCGCTGGGAGTAGGTGCGTTCTCACACTGTCAGGCACTGCTGAGCGCCAACATCCTGCCCACAACGGCAATGACTATCCCTAAGGACGCTTTCTACAACTGCATGTTCCTTGAAATTCTCACTCTCGGACCTAACGTGGTGGGCATTGGCGATGGAGCGCTAGCTGGCACTCAACGCTTGAAAAACATCACCTTCAGCGAGCAGAACAACATTGCCAGCATTGGCAAGGCAGCTTTCACAGGCTCGGGGATCACCAATTTCAATTTCGCTCAAAGCACTGCACTCAACGAGATTAAGGACTGGGCATTCGCTCAGTCTAAGCAAGTGAGTGCCGCCATCCCAGCAGGAGTAACCAAACTGGGCAAGGGTGCTTTCTACTACGCTCCCAATCTCACTTCCTTCATTCCTGCCGAGACCTGCGACACCATCCCAGCCATGCTGCTCGCTGGCACTGCCGTGGACAACGAAGAGGCCGCTGGCACCAGCACACATTACATAGGCGATTATGCTTTCTACAACACTCCGCTCACCAAGCTCACACTGCCTGAGTCGCTCGAGTACATGGGCACTCAAGCCATGGCGGGTACCACCAGCTTGCAAGAGCTCACTTCTAATGCCACTCAGGTTCCACAACTGGGTGAAGACGTGTGGCTGGGCGTTAACCAGGCTGTAATACCACTGAATGTGCCACGACACACCAGCGAGGACTACATGGCTGCAGCTCAGTGGCAAAACTTCTTGGTGAAAGAGCCAAATCCTGTTATTGGCGACGTCGACCAGGATGGATATGTCACCGCAGCCGATATCACTGCACTCTACAACTTCTTGCTCAATGGCGACTTGACATTCTTCGAGACCAGCGACGTCAACAACGATGGCAGCATCAACGCAGCCGACATCACAATGGTCTACAACATCCTCTTGAACAACAACAATGTGCCTGGACGCAACAAGCTCACACGCAACGATAACGACATGCTTCGTGCCGACGGGTTCACCATCGAGGCTGGCGAGAGCCACATTATCGACCTTGAGCTCATCAACACCGCCGCATTCTCAGCTATGCAGCTCGACATCGACATGCCGCAAGGATTGAGCATCACTGGCGTCACCACCACAAGCCGTGCTGCTGGCATGACAATGGGCTACAACGAGGTTGAGCCTGGCAAGTGGAGAATAGTACTCTCTCATGCTTCTGCCATGAATGGCAACGATGGCTCACTGTTCAACATCACAGTCAAGGCCGACGACAACTTCAGTGGCAACGAGTACATCAACATCAACAACATCATTGGCGTTGAAACTACCGAGTTAGTTCACATCATTGCCGACCTCGACCTTGAGGTGGGTACCATCACTGGTGTCAAGGACATCAACACTACCGTCGAGAACAATGGTCCAGTCAATGTTTACAACATGAACGGACAGCTCATGCGTCAAGGTGTTGAGCGCGATCAGGCCACTCAGGGGCTACCTCAGGGTGTCTACATCGTGGGAGGCAAGAAGGTTATTGTTAAATAATTGAACCCATTGCACATCAGCCATGTGCAATGTGCAATGTCAAGATTATTGATTCTTTAATCTCTATTTTAAGTCGTGATAATGTGCCGCAAGTTTTATCTTATCTTGATGGTTTTGGTGGCGGCGCTACAGCTCAAGGCTGTAACGGTCAACTCCACTGCAGGAAAGTTGAGCACCGTCGTCACCAATCACAGCATCACCTCGCTCACCATCACTGGCAGCATCGATGCGCGCGACTTCAAGTTCATTGCCGAAAATCTTGAGAAGCTGCAATCGCTCGACATCTCGGGCGTAAAAATTAGAGCTTACACCAGCAGCCCCGACGACCAACTGCTATCTATCAATCCACGACATGAAGCCAATGCACTGCCCTACTGTGCCCTGGCAGGACTCACCTCATTGCAAACTCTCAAGCTGCCTGGCAATTTAAGGGCTATCGACTATGGCGCTCTGGCCGGATGCACTGCCCTGAGCAACGTAACTATTCCATGGTTGGTAGAGAAAATTGGCGACGATGCCTTCAATTCTTGCACTTCGCTCACCGAGGTCACCATCGGCGGGCACGTCACCTACTTGGGCCAAAGAGCCTTCATGCACTGTCACAACCTGGCTGCAGTCAACTTCTATCCCAATTCACCACTGGAGATTGGCGACGAGGCATTTGCCGACTGCCCAAAGCTCACCAACATGAACGTGGGCGAGAATGTCACCAAGATTGGCAATGGAGCATTCGAGGGGTGCACTTCGCTCAATGTTGTGTATTTCCTCAATGGCTCACAACTCGAGGATGTGGGCGACCGAGCTTTCTACAACACCGGCATTAAAAATTTCAAATTTGAACGCACACCCAATCTCAAGCATCTGGGTGCTTGGGCGCTGGCACGCACCAAGTTGACCAAGATAAGCATTCCAGCCCATGTCAAGCTTCTTGACGAAGGCGTTCTCTTCTATAACAACGCGCTCACCACAATTGAGCTACCCCAAACTCTAACCTATCTGCCCCACTACATGCTCGCCGGCTGCCACAACGTTGATGCAGGCTTCATGACTCAGCGCATGAGCAATATTGGCGACTTTGCTCTCTACAACCAGTCGCAGCACACTGCAATCACCCTGCCTTACACCGTCACAAGCATTGGCACACAAGCCATGGCAGGAATGATTGGGCTGCAGGAAATCACCAGCCTGCCCATTGAGCCTCCTGCACTGGGCGACGACGTGTGGCTGGGCATCGACCAGAGCAAGGTCAAGCTCAACGTGAGCAACGAGTGCCTTAACGACTACCAGGCGGCTCTGCAGTGGGCTAACTTCCTCACTGGAGTAGTTGAGCTGCGAGGCGATGTGAACAATGACGGAGTTGTCAACACCACCGATGCCATTGCCGAGCGGCAGCTCATCGTGGATGGCAACAACCAGGATGTTATTGCAAGCCGCACCGATGTCAACGGCGACGAGCGTGTGAATGTGGGCGACATCGTGTCGATCTACAACATTATCAATGACACGGAACCCACTGGAAAGCCTTATCGCACCTACTTCGACGATGCCATCGAGGGCTACGGCTCATCTTCATCAACCACTACCATTGAGCTCAATATCCTGCTCACCAACTCACGCGACTACTCTGCCTTCCAGTTCAACATCAGCACGCCAAGCTACATCACCATCACCGATGCACAACTATCTAACGATCGATGCCTGGGGCATGAGGTGCACTTGGGCAACGCAAGCGCTGGCCACTACACCATTGCCGCTTTCTCGCCGGTTGGTGAGAACATCGATGGCAACAGCGGCATGCTGCTCAAGCTCTATCTCACATCGGCACAACACATCAACATCAATAATAACGACTTTATCACACTCGACGACATCCTCTTTGCCGACCTCAACGAGGTCGTCTACAAGCGTAGTGGTCTAAAGATTAACTTGCTTGGAAACTCGGCTATCGACAACATCACCGTCGATGCCCAAAACGATCTCCCCGTCGATGTCTACAACACCCAAGGTCAGCTCTTACGCCGTGGTGTGCAACCTGACCAAGCCACTCAAGGTCTGCCACAGGGCATCTACATCGTTGGTGGCAAGAAAGTGATTGTAAGATAACATCTCAACTGTCTTGCCACGCATTTAGCAACTATTATAATAACCTCATTATTAACATAAAACATTTTTTTGCATGAGAAGAATCATTACCTTCATCATGGCTATTGCTGTAATAGCCACAGCATCAGCGCAAGTCCCCTTCAACGGACGCGCAGTTAAGAACAAAATGGTCCTCACTCCACAAAGTGAGAAAAACTCTAAGGGTTTCAAGCATGCTCGCTTCCACAAGGCTAACCCAAAGGCTCTGGGAAATCTCATCACCAGCCAGCCCGAAGGTGAGGCCAAGCGATATGTGCGCAGCGGATTTGCTTTCACAGTTTCCGACGCCACTCTCTATGCAACCGAGCAAACCGACAAGACCACCATCGTTTACGACGAGGATGGCTCTACAGTTTACATCAAGGACATCGTCAATGGCATGAGCCAGGACTTTGGCGAGGCTTGGGCTGTGGGCACTCTTAGTGCCGACGGCACAACCATCACCGTCGACCTGGAGCAGACCGTTGGTTGGAGCTATCAGTACGAAGTGGGCATCCGCCTGGCATGGGGACAAACTGTTATCAACGAGGAAGGCACTATGGTGAGCTTTGTGCGCGACGAGACTGTCACCACAGCCACCTATGTTGTCGACAACGAGGCAGGCACCATCACATTGCAAGGCACCAACGGCCCTACCGAGTTCCAAAACAACATTCAGGACTTTGTGGCCCAGGGACTCACCTGTGTCTACGAGGACGACGGTGCTTGGCCTGGCTACCTCGAGTGGAACACTGTCCTCACCGAGAAAGAGATTATCCCTGCTCCTGAAATCATCACCGAGCAACCTGCTGGTGAGCTGCGCAACTACCTGCGCTCAGGAGGCAACATATATCAAGGCTGGGACAACACTTACACCACCGAACAATCTGGCATGGCCGACATTGTCTTTGCCGAGGATGGTGAGACCGTCTATCTGCGCGATGTCGTCTATGAGGTCGCAAGCGACGTGTGGGTGAAAGGCACCCTCAGTGCCGACGGCACCAAGATCACTGTGCCACTTGACCAATACCTCTACTGGGATGAGAATGAAGAAAGAGGCATGGTAATAAAGTGGATTAACTCCAGCGTGGCAACATTTACCGACCCCTCAACCGGTGAAGTGGTTCCCATCATCAACGTGGGGCCTGATTTCGACGTTACTGAGGCTACCTACACCATCGATAACGAGGCTGGCACTATCACCCTCGATGGCACCACTGGCGACATCAATGCCGAGTTTCCAAGCAACTTCGCAGCCACAGGTCTGGGTGTTGTCTACAACGACAACTTCTCATTCTGCGCCCTTGACTTCGGCACCACCTACAACGAGTTCAAGCTCCAGCCAGCTGTGCCTGCCGACCCCATCCTCTATGAGGACTCTTGGTTCGACAGTGGTGAAGAGGACGGCTACAGCTGCTTCGACTTCAAAATGCTCAACGAGGACGTAGACGGCAACTTCATTGACCCAGCATACATGGCTTACAGCATTTTCACCGACGATGATGTGCCATTCACATTCCTTGCCGACACCTACAGCAACGACCTCACCGAGGATATGACCGATATCCCATACTCAATCTACAGTAGCGGTTACGACTTCAACGACTCGCGCATCTACTTCTACCGCACTAACGCTGGCGACAACCCAATGTTCACCCAGCGCATCGGCATCCAGGTGCACTACGATGTGCCTGCACTCACCAAGGATGGTGAGACCACTATCGTGCGCAACTCGTCAAACATCGTTTACTGGGATCTGCCCACAGCCATTACCGAGATTGACGCCACACCCACTACCACTGGCGACAATGCTTACTACAACATGATGGGCCAGCGCTTCACTGGCGGCAACCTGCCTGCTGGCATCTACATCCACAATGGCAAGAAGATTGTTGTCAAGTAAGCACATCTCCTTAATTTAATTCACTCTTCACATGAGAGAGTGGTCATGAGCAAGCAAACCTCAAGACCACTCTCTCTTAAATTCCACAGTTGGGAGGTGAGGGTGTGAGTTGTGAGGTGAAAAAAGGTGATGAAAAGTTTGGAGAAGTGAAAGTTAATGGTTACATTTGCAGTGAATTGCCAATTTGTGTTTTTTTTATTAAGTGGAAGCATGAATGTCCTTTCAATTATTATCTTATTGTATTAACCCTGTAAAAAAAGTTATCTATGGAATTGAAGAAGAAATTCAGTGTGCTGCTGGTTGTGCTATTGCTGGGCGGGTTGGCAGCTGGTGTGATGGCTCAGCCGTCGATACCTCGTCGTTACTCCACGAGCAAGAAGACGACGAAGAGTTACACTCGCAGTGGTGTGACTTGGGGTACGGAGTATGACTGGCTTGGTCAGCGTTATGCTACGTGGAACGATATTCGCAACAAGGATGCTGGCCAGATTCGTGTGCTGAAGAACTCGATTTATGCCCGGCATGGCTACATCTTCAAGGATGCTAACTTGCGCAGATACTTCAACAGTCGCTGGTGGTATAACGGCTATCGCAGCACGGTGCCGATGAATGCCTTTAACAAATATGAGAAGGCCAATATCCAGTTCCTGGGCA
This sequence comes from Porphyromonadaceae bacterium UBA2751, assembly GCA_002353285.1. Classification (GTDB taxonomy): domain Bacteria; phylum Bacteroidota; class Bacteroidia; order Bacteroidales; family Muribaculaceae; genus Sodaliphilus. The sequence continues at coordinate 26,978 of DEJJ01000026.1, forward strand.
AGTATGACCACTAACAAAAGCTTCGCTTAACATCATGAAGATTAACAGACAAAGCATTGCTGCAGGCTTGATGCTTGCAGCAATGAGTTGTGCCCTGATGGGCACAACAGTGGCGTGTAAGCGAGCCAGTGCCACATCGAGCGATGTGGCGCAGCAAGCTGCTGTGGCCAAAGATAGGAGCGACACAGTGGCATCGACTACTCAAGTGCGGCTAGCGGGAGAGAATGATGTGCCACTGGGGGCAAGGGTGCTGATGACAGTGTATCCCGACTATGTGAAGGGCTACAAGGGCGGCAAACTCGTGATGAGTGACGGCACGAGCATCACCTGGGATGATGGGCGCAAGAAGTCGCACATGGAGCTGCTCGACGATGCCGACCCCGAGGATATGTTTGCTTTCACCTACGACCTGAACTCTTGGACTCCTGGAAAGATGCAGGATGCTGGCCGCAGCCGTTGCGAGGCGCTGTTCAAGAAGATGTATGGCGCCTCGGCACAGCAGGTGAGCCGAAAACTGGTGCCGGTGCGCTGGCCTTTTGGTCAGGCCACCAATAGTGGTGGGGTGAACAAGAGCATCAAGACGGTGAAGTTCACGAGCGTGAATGGTGCCAACAAGCAGCTCGAGAAGGTGGTTGCCGAGCTTGAGCGGCATCCTGAGCTGCACAAGTACTTGGCGCAGTCGGGGGCGTTCTACTGGCGGCCGGTGCGTGGTGCCAAGCGCTTGAGTGCTCACTCCTATGGGATGACTATCGACATAGGCGTGAAATATAGCGACTACTGGCGCACGCAGTCGACCAACGAGAATGCGACGATAGCCTACCGCAACAAGTATCCTCATGCGATAGTTGAGATTTTTGAGAAGTACGGCTTCATTTGGGGTGGTCGCTGGTACCACTACGACACCATGCACTTTGAGTATCGCCCTGAGATACTGATGCAGGCGAAGTTATGAGTTGTGGGTTGTGAGTTGTGAGTTTTTTTGGTGGTTTTAGGTGAGTGGAGTGAAAAGTTTTCACTATCTTTGCACGTGACACGATGTGACATTAGATTAGACACCATTTATAATTATGAAGAAGACATTGATCATGTGCACCGCACTAATGGTGGCTGGCGGCGCTGCTGCCCAGCCCAAGATTAGCTATCCTAAGGCTAAGACCGTGGATGTAGTAGATGACTACTTTGGAACTAAAGTTGCTGACCCCTATCGCTGGCTCGAGGACGACAACAGTGCCGAGACTGCCTCGTGGGTGAAGGCCGAGAATGAGATTACCCAGGACTACTTGAAGAAGATCCCGTTCCGCGAGAAGGTGAAGGCTCGGTTGACTGAGCTTGCCAACTATGCCAAGATGGGCACTCCATTCTATGTGAAAGATAAGATTTACTACTTCTATAACGATGGGTTGCAGAACCAGAGCGTGCTCTACGTGAAAGATAAGCTCGATGGCGAGGCGCGCATGGTGTTTGACCCCAACACGCTGAGCCAGGACGGCACTGTGGCGCTGCAGAGCCTCAACTTCTCGAAGGATGGCCGCTATGCTGCCTACACCATCACGCGCAACGGCAGCGACTGGAATGAGATTATAGTGCACGACCTGAAGGAGAACAAGATGCTCGACGACCACATCGTTTGGGCCAAGTTCACCGATGCCCAGTGGCTGGGCGACGGTTTCTTCTATAGCGCCTACGACAAGCCTGAGGATGCCAAGAGCTCGAAGAACGAGTGGCACAAGGTGATGTATCACAAGCTGGGCACCCCACAGAGCGAGGACTACCTGGAGTTTCGCTCCTACGACGACCCGTTGCTCTTTAACCAAGTGGGTGTTGATGACGAGGAGCGCTTTGTCTTTATCCTGCAAAGCGCTGGCGAGGGCAACGCGCTCTATGTGAAAGACCTCAAGGGCCTGAATCCGCACTATGTGAAAATCGCACAGGACGGCGAGTACGCTTTCAGTCCAATAGGTGTTGACAATGGCAAGATATATGTGATGACCAACCAACACGCCCCTTGCTACAAGGTGCTGGCCTATGATATAAAGAACCTGAGTGCCAAGAATTTCACCGAGTTCATCCCCGAGAAGCAGTGGGTGCTCAGTGGCATCCAGATGAGCAACCACAAGTTCATCGTCACCTACGACCGCGACGCCAGCACTCATGCCTACCTCTACGACAAGAACGGCAAGGAGATGCATGAGATAAAACTGCCAGCGCTGGGATCGGTGGGCTTCAGCTCAAAGAACAGCCGCAGCGAGGTGTTCTACAACTTCACGTCCTACACGTTCCCCTCTACCGTGTATAGCTACAACGCCGAGACTAACGAGTCGACTCCATTCTTTGAGCCCAAAATTGCTCTCAATCCTGCCGACTACGTTACCGAGCAGGTGTTCTATCCGAGCAAGGACGGCACTAAGATTCCCATGTTCCTTATCTACAAGAAGGGGATGAAGAAGGATGGCAAGCGCCCCGTGTTCCTGTATGGCTACGGTGGTTTCAACGTGTCGATGAATCCTGGCTTCAGTTTCTCGCGCACGCCATTTGCTATGATTGACAAGGGTGGCATTTGCGCCTACACTAACCTGCGTGGTGGTGGCGAGTATGGCGAGGAGTGGCACAAGGCTGGCACCAAGATGCAGAAGCAGAATGTGTTTGACGACTTCATTGCCGCTGCTGAGTGGCTGATAGCTCAGGGCTATACCCGCAAAGGCAAGATTGCCTGCAACGGCGGCAGCAATGGCGGTCTGCTCGTGGGTGCTGTGGTGAACCAGCGTCCCGACCTGTGGGGTGCCGCTGTACCTCAGGTGGGCGTGATGGACATGCTGCGCTATCACCTGTTCACCATTGGCTGGAACTGGGCTCCCGACTACGGTCGCAGCGACGACAGCCGCGAGATGTTTGAGTACCTGAAGGGCTACTCTCCCTTGCACACCATCAAGAACGACGGCACGCCCTATCCTCCCATCATGGTCACCACCAGCGACCACGATGACCGTGTGGTGCCTGCCCACTCGTTCAAGTATGCCGCTCAGCTTCAGGCCAGCAACACTGGCAACGCTGTGAAGCTCATCCGCATCGATGTCAATGCCGGTCACGGCCACGGCAAGCCCTTGAGCAAGGTGATAGAGGAATATACCGACATCCAGTCGTTTATCATGTACAACCTCGGCGTGAAACCCTAATTCCATAATCCCCTAGAAAATCTAGAATATCTAGAACTTCTAGACAATCTATAAACGAAATTGATTGAAGCAAGAAACATAATAAAGCGATATGGCGACCTGGAAGTGCTGCGCAGCGTGTCGGTTACAATTGGCGATGGCGAGATAGTGGCAATCGTGGGGCCGAGTGGTGCTGGCAAGACCACGCTGCTGCAAATCATTGGCACCCTCGATGCACCTCAGAGCGGACAGGTGTTCTATGACGGCACCGACGTGCTCAAACTCAAGCAACGCGAGCTGGCGCACTTTCGCAACCGCAACATAGGTTTCGTGTTCCAGTTCCACCAGTTGCTGCCCGAGTTCACCACCCTTGAGAACGTGTCTATCCCAGCACTCATTGGTGGCGACAAGCGAGCCGATGCCTACGACCGCGCGCGGCAACTGCTCGACGACCTGGGACTTAGCAGCCGCCTGGAGCACAAGCCATCGCAGCTCAGTGGAGGTGAGCGCCAGCGAGTGGCTGTGGCTCGTGCGCTCATCAATAACCCCAAGGTGGTGCTTGCCGATGAACCATCGGGCTCGCTCGACACGCACAACAAGCTCGAGCTGCACCAGCTCTTCTTCGACCTGCGCGACAAGTTCCACCACACCTTTGTGATTGTGACCCACGACGAGACGCTTGCCAGCAACGCTAATGTTGACCGCGTGCTGCGCATGCGCGACGGAATGATAGTGGATGCGTGAAGTAATTAAGTATTATTGGAAATCTAAGATTTTTTAGTAAGATGAGGGCGATGAGGATAGTGGCAGCAGTGATGGTGGCGGCGATTGTGGGAGTGGCCTGCGATCGCAGCCATGATGGCGTGCTTGATGAGGAATTTGAGACCCAGAATGTTGACATTGTGACCTATACAGGTGTTGATGATGATAATTGTGCCAAATTTAGACTCGATGGGCGTGACGACGAGCCCGCGGTTATGCTCTTCACCAGCGTGAAGGCTCCTGCCAATGTGAAGGAGAACTCGCGCCTGCTGCTCACCTATTCCATCAAGCATCGTGGTGCCGATGGCAGCTACTGGGATGTGGACGCTATTGGCTACTCGCGCATCATCAGCGACTCGCTGCGTGTGAACAGCAACCCTATTGACTCTTACTCTATGCACCCTGTAAAGCTGAGCAGCACATGGCGCACTGGAGAGTTTGTGAACATGCACGGGCAGGTTGAGGTGACAAGCCGCACTCGCCAGCTCTTCATGATGGTTGACAAGACTACCCGTGGCCGTGACACGGTGGATGCTTATCTCGTGCATAACCTCATGGGTGCTCCTGCCGATAGCATCTTCTACTGGCGCGACTTCTACCTCTCGGTCAACGTGGGTGTGCTCAGGAGCACCAAGGACCCGTGCCGCGTGTTGCGACTGCACCTGAATGACGCCAACCGCGGCGGCATGGAAATAAGAGAATTCAAGTTCTCAAAGCCCTGAGCGCTAAAATAACGTGATAAACAAAAGGTGCTCCACATTGCCGTGGGGCACCTTTTGTTCTCAGGGGTGATGGGGCGCTGAGCTGCGCCGTTGTCTTTACTTCTTGACAGCGGTGGTTGCAGCTTTCTTCAGACTCAAAGCAGTGGTTGCAACACTTTTCTTCGTGCCCGAAGCTGAGTTACCCAGAAGGATGCTGTAGACCTCGGTAACGTCGGCGCTGGTGATTTCGCCATCGCCATTCTGGTCGCCGTTCACGATGTCGCTCATGTCGCCATTGAGCATGTAGTTGTAGAGGGCTGTCACGTCAAACGAGGTAACCATTCCGTCGCCGTTCACATCGCCAGTTATGGCTATTGCAACCTGAGGCCAATAGAGTGCGTTGGCAATGTAGTTTTGGAAGTCGTGGTCATAATCTTTGGGGTTGATGCTGTCGGTGGTTGTGGTGTGCCAGGGCTCCTTGAGAGTGATGGCGGCACGCACAGTGTATCGAGTGCTGTCAGTAAGGGTTTCGCCCCATCCTGCCCAATCGGTAGTGAGAGTGATGTTCTGGTCTTGAATGCCACTGCCTAGAGCATAAGCATGCAGTGCGTTGTCAGTAGCATTCCAGAATCCAGTGACGTCAACCACCTGGTTAGGCTTGAGAGTGAATGGTTGAGCGAGATTCACTCTCTGAACTACTACTGCATCATCAAATGGTTCTCCAATGATGGCAGAGTTGACGTCGAGGTAAGGGTTAAGCTCTACATCGTGCAGAGTGGCCTTGAGGGTTCCTGCGGCGATGAAACCGTCCTTTTGGAACATATCATATAAGTCATAGGGGTAATTTACTCTAATCCAGTTGTCCTTGCCGTCGCTGAGGAAGGCAAACGGCTCATAGTTCTGTGGCACGTCGACTACCGCGAGAGAGTCGGCGATGCGATAAAATTTATCGTTCTCGCCATTCTCGAGCAAGTCGGCAAGAGTAATGGCCTCCATTTCTTGGAAGTCGGCAATCCTAGTGGCGTTGACTACTGCCACGTGGTTATACCGGCCCCAGGCCTTGCATATCACCTCCAACTCATATACGCCATCCTCGGTGAGGAACTGCCGCAGTGGAATTTCCTTCTGCCAGTAAGTGCTATCGTCGATTATCTCCACCTCGGCATTGGTCATGATGTCCCATGGGTTGTCGCCGGGTTGGTTAGACATTGCGAGCTTACCATTGCGGTAAATAGCATACTTAATGATGCTGTACTCCTGAGCCTTTGGACGAATGTAGAAGTAGTCATAGTTGTGTACGTCAAAGTTGGCAACAAGGTAGTTGTTGTAAGTATAGCTGTGATCCTCGCTAGGCAATGGTATTGCCGTCAATTCCAAAACGGGATTTTCGCCTCCTGAGTATTTGCCAACTACAGTGCCGCCAACCAGGTCCTTGCCGTCAAGATTGATATTGCTGCCTTCGGGTAACACGAGCTCCACCCAGTTGCTCTCATCGTAGGTGTAGTCTTGCAATGCGTCGGGCACGGGCAAGCCCCAGTTTTCAGTTGGGGGCAATACGTTGTTGTCCTTAGCAAAGAGGCGGCGTTTGTTTTGACTGTCGGTGACAGTGACCACGGCTGTGATGTCGTTGCTGATGACGTATTCTTTACCTTCCCATGCCGACTTAATATCGTTAAGTTCCTTGACGTTGTTGTCGGTGATGCCAACCAAGCCATTGGCAGTGTAATAACCGCCGTTGACAAACTCAAACGGGCCAACCTGCGACTGACCATTGTTGCTGAAGATGACGTTGCTGGGGGAGTTGAACATGTTGTTGTTGGTCCAGCGGTAAATGAGGTTGCCACTAGGTGCAGTACCCACAACTTCTATCAGTGCCTCGCCTGGCCAGCCGTGCTCACCAAAGGTATGAGTGCCGCTGTAAACCCAAGCGAAAGGCGAGCCAAAGCTGCTGTTCTCAAAGTAGCAGTGCAAGCTGGTTTCTACAGAAGTGGCGCAAGCCGGGATGATGTGCTCGGGTTCGGGAGTGACAGCGCCCTCCTCGGGAGTCTCCACTGCTGGCAGTGAGCTGGCATATTGGCTGGTGACATCGGCACCAGTCGACCAGTTGTCGGCAGCCAATGGGAATTTGATGAAGACGTCGCTGGTGGTGTTGGCCACCTCGAAGCGCTCGTTGCTATTAGCACCATTATAGACAATTGCACCTATGCTCTCCTTGTCCATGAAAGTGCAGTAGAACCAGTTCTGTCCGCCAATGTTGGTGGTTGGGAATGCCGATTCGGTCCAAGCTCCTTCCCAGTTCCAGAAGATATTGCTGCCGTTAGCATAAGGATAGAGTTTGAGGCCGTCGGACCACTGACCGTTGTCATACATGAACACGGTGATAGCCTTTGTGGAAGTGGTGTGCTTGCTGTCGGCAGTCACATCGATGTAGCCAGGTTGGAAGCCACTGTCGCCGAAGTGTGCTCCTGGGTAGTAGTAGAAGTAGTAGTCGTGGCCATTTTCAAGATACTTGATGTCGGCGCTCTTGTCCTTATCACCGGTGAGCATGAACCTCATGCCAGCAGGTACTGCGTCAAAGTGCTTCTTATACCAGGTCTGTCCGCAGTTGGTCTCGGTCTCGTTGAGCACGTCGCCAGTAGCTGAAGCGGTGACAGCCTGCTCGTTGGCATCCCAAGCGTAGATGTGAGGCACGTCGTTGGTGGTCATGTTCTTTACATAGATGTTCACGCCATTGCCGGTGCCGCCACTAACATAGTAGCTTCGTGCCAGTTTCTTGATAACCTCTCCGTCCCTGACGAGTCCGGCGCGCAGGTAGTGGTTGCCGCTCTCGTTGAAGGTTACGGTGCTACCGCTAGCGATAGTGGGGCTGCTTGTAGTGGGCTCGGTGCCGTCGGTAGTATAAACGATAGTGGCACCACTATAAGAAGATGTGATCATCGCCGAAACGCCGTTCTCATAGCTGCCAGTGGGCTTGTCGATTGACAAGTTGGGGTCTTCCATCATAGGCATGTAGATATTGGTCACATCGTTAGGCTGACCATCCTTCACGGTGTAGAACACATCGCTGGTGATGCCGGAAATGTCGGGCGTTTGGCTGCCGTCCCAGTTGATAATCAGGGTTACTGGATATTCGGGCTTATTCATCTGCACGTGCCACCACTCGAGGCCGCCCACAGTAACTTTCTCATAAGCCAGATAACCACGCCAATGGCCAAATGGCTCAACCTTGTTACCTTCGTTGTCGTAGTAATAGGTGTAGATGTAAGGAGCATTGTCATCCTTCACATAGAAGTTGAGTTTGTCACTGACAGTAGAAGTCTTCACATACTGGCGGGTAACTACCGATGAAGTAGGCACGGAGTAATTAGCTACAACGCCCACCTTGAGGGTGGTAGTTTCGCTGAAAGTAAGAGCAGTCTCTTCGGTGATGGCTGGGTCGTTGACATTAGGCATCTGGCCGTTGGTGGTGTAAACCAGCTTGCAGCCCTCACTCGAAGGCTTCACGTTAACGGTGATTGAGCCATTGAAGGTGCAACTGTTGCGGTCGATGACTGGATAACCGTTGATGAGGTTTTTCTTGGTATTGTATTGAATCAAACGGTAGAGGCTGGAGGTTATGCTAAAGCGTGCCACACGCTTGCCATCAACTTCGTCGCTCTCCCACACTGTGGTGAATCCATTGGGAACACCCTGGTCGGTAGCGTCGCCCAGTTGGAAGCAAATCTGTCCGTTGGTTCCAGTTACAACCCATTGAATACCGTTGTTACCCACAAGGACGGCTGCTGAGCGTTCACTCTCGTTGGTGATGCCAGCGGTGCGGCGTGCCTTGATGAGCTCACACAGAATGTTGTGCCACTGTGGGTGCATGAAGTGAGGATAGAACAAGCAAGGAGTGCCAGGCATCGCTAGGATGAAGGCGTTGGCCTCGACGATGTTCTTCTCCACACGGTGCTGATAGGCCTTGCCGTTGCTCCAGTTGTAGTTAGAGCCGTCGGTGGGCAGATCCTTGAAGGTGTCGTGGTTGTCGAGGAAGGTCACGGCATAGCGTTTGAGTACTGGGTCGCTGATGAGACCTGAATTGTCTAGCTTACGGTAGTTGCCGTAGTTGAATGCCTCACGGATGTCGCTCTGCAGTGGGAAGTCAAAAGCTGCACTCTGGTAGGTCCCCTCCATGTAGGTCTTGTGAATCCAATTGGAGATGTCGCCTTTCGAGCCCCAGTACTCGCCCACACTAAAGGTGGGGCGCAGGGTGGTGTTGTACTCGGCAAAGTGCTTCTCCTCGAAGCCCATGGCGTAATCGTATCGGAAGCCTACGTAGCCCAGGTCGTTCTTGAGGTAGTCGAGGAACTTGATTACCTTTTGCTGAGTGGCGGGCGCATGATGGTCGATGTCGCGAGCCCACTGGCCCTTGCCGCCGCAGTCGGGATTGCCGGTGCCGCGTCCACTCTCGTCGTCGCTACACACGTCGTCGCTCGTCCAGCTTATGTACTCACCCTCGGGGCTGAAGGTGCCCTTGTAGTACTCGGTTGGGAACTCAATGGAGTTCTTGTCGCCACTCCAGGTGCCTAGGCCGCCACGGTGGTTGGCCACCACGTCCTCGATGGATCCAGTGCCTTCGGCCTTGAAGGTAGCGATGAGTTCGCGCAGCTCGGCCTCGGTGCCGAAGTAGGACATGGGCGTCCACACCCTGCCATTGCTGTCGGTGTAGGTCCAGGGAGTGCCGTCAGGGTTATAGGTGAGACCATGGTGGAAGTAGAACACCGGCACAAAGCCCATGCAGTCGGGGTTGGTGATTACCTCACCGCCGCCGTACTTGTCATATTCCCAATTAGCGCCATTGCGCCATGGGCGCACGCCACTGCGAGGGCTGTCGTCGGCGCTCTTGTAGTAGACCATGGTAGAGTCGGCCACAGTTGAGCCGCTCTGTGGCAGCCACAGCAGGTCGATGAACGGTGTAATTTCGCTTTTGTGAGCAAGCAAACTGCTCCACGTGGTCACGGGCACTTGCCACTCCTCGCCAGAGCTCCAACTGGCACCATACATGGTGGCCCATGTGTAACCAGGCTGATGGCTGGCAGTGGCTTCGTTGTTCTGGTGATTAGCCCAGGGACCAAACGGGCTGCAGTCGGGGGTCTCTTTGTAGCTGTCCCAGAAAAAGCCCTGCAGCATCACTCCGCCGTAGTTAGCAGGCCATCCTTGCGCCATGGCGTTGAGGCCTACTAACATCGTCAACATGATTGATAGGTAAATCTTTTTCATAAAGTGGTTATTTTATGTTAGTTATATAATGAAATGTAATGGTCGATGAATTTTATGGTCAACTGTTGTGATAATATGTAATATTAATCATGCAAATATAAATAAATTTTATTAATAATAGCAAAAAATGTGACAGTAATTAAGTGCAGAGTGATGCAAACGTTTGCGCTCTGCGCTACTGCTTGAAAAACGAAGGCACTGGAAAAAATTCACAAGCCTAAGAGAGTGAAAATTCTTCCAGTGCCGCCAGTGTGGTTTAGGCGCAAATGGGGGGCTATCACATTGCTCCGTAGGGGAGCTTGGCGATCATTTCGCCCAGCTTCTTAGCACCGTCGCTGAGCTTGCTTCCCACCATGGCACGTAGCATCATGGGCAGCTCGATGTTGAGCTCGGTGATGCTGCGTGTGTGATCGTCGTCGACAGCTTCGAGATTAATGGTGAGCCCGAATGGCACTGGCGACGACTGTGCGGTGTACTTAACCATAGTGGGTGCTACACTCTCGCTCACGCTGAGCTTGAGTGTGCCCATGGGCGACTCCACGCTGATGCCGTCGTCCTCGAATTTCACCTTCTCGAGCTGCTCGCGCGCCTCGTCGGGGAGGCGGTCGATATTCTGCTCCAAGTGCTGCTTGAAGATGCGAGGGTCGCTCAACTTGCTGTAGATTACGTCGATGTTGTGGTCGATGATTATGCTTTCGCCTTTATAATTTTCCATTGAGTTTTGAGTTTTGAGTTTTTGAGTTCTGAGTTTTGAGTTTTTGAATCTTAGAACTAGCAACTAATAACTAATATCTAATAACTAGCAACTAATAACTAATAATTAACAAGTAATAAGTGCCATAGCTTTAGTCAAGCCCGATGGCGGTGTGGGTCCAGCTTTCGGGATCTTGATGCCAACATTCGAAGGTGGCTACATCATTCTTGGTGATGCTGCCAGTTGCCACTGCGGCGTCGATCATCGCATTGTAGTTGGTGAGCGAGATGAGTTCGAGAGCCTCGGCGGTGAAGGCATCGATAGCCTGCTGGAAGTTGTAGGTGAACATGGTGACCATGCCCAGCACATTACCCCCAGCGAGTCGCACCTCGTGCAGCGCCTTGACGGCATTTTGCCCTGTGGACACCAGGTCCTCGATGAGCACCACATTCTGTCCAGGCTTGAAATTTCCCTCGATTAGGTTTTCGAGTCCATGGTCCTTGGGCATGTCGCGCAGGTAGATGAAAGGCAATCCCAGCGTGTCGGCCACAAGAGCTCCCATTGCGATGGATCCCATAGCCACGCTTGCCACCACCTCAGCATCGGGGAAATGCTCGAGAATCAACCTTGAGAGCTCCACTTTCACAAAGCGTCGCACATTGGGGTAGGACAGTGTGATTTTGTTGTCGTTGTAGATGGGAGCATTCCATCCGTTTCCCCACAGGAAAGGCCTGTCGGGCTGTAGCATGATGGCATTAATTTTAAGTAGTTTCTTGGCAAGTGTCAAGTCTAAGCGTTCCATTGTCGTGATTAGGTGTTTTCGGTTTTGAATAATTTGGGTGCAAAAGTAGTAAAAAAACACCTCAACAACTAAAATAATTGGTTGCAAATTATATGTTTTTAGTCATTTTTTGTAATTTTGCAATATGAAATCGGTGAAACACGGTACGAAGAAAAAACGCATCATGGCCATTATGTCGTTCATGCTGGTGGCTGTGATGGCTGTGCTGGTTTATGCTTTGCCTGGAAATGTTGATGAGCCCAAGCGTGTCACTCGTGTGGTGGGTGGCAGGGGCAACATCCAGGCAATCTACCACTTTGGTGACGTGAACGACACCCAGCTGCTGGCAGCGCAAGAGTTTGGCATTGAGCCACTCAAGAGCCGCACCGACATCGACAACGCCCTCGAGAGCACACTGATCCAGGTGGAGACATCGAATGTGCTGTTTCTCGAAACGCTCACCCACTCGGTGCCTTACCTAACGAAAGGCGCTGGCAACTTACTCAACACCATTGCCACCAGGTTCCAGGAGAAGCTGCGCGACAAAGGACTTGCGCAATATCAAATTGTGGTGACATCGCTGCTGCGCACCGAGGACGACGTGAGGCGGCTTCGGCGGGTTAACAGCAACGCTGTGAGCAAGAGCTGCCACATGTATGGCACCACATTCGACATCGCCTATAATTGCTTTCATATGGTAGACTCGCTAGCCGACTTTGAAGGAAGCGACGCTTCGCATCGTATGCTGGTTAACATGCTGGGCGAGACTCTCAAGGAATTGCGCGACGACAGCCTGTGCTACGTCAAGTATGAGCGCCGGCAGCCATGCTTCCACATCACATCACGATATTAAAACAATGTAAGATATTACCTTTATTATTAATCTTTTAAAAAACTGTATTTGATATGAAAAAGTATTTAGCCGAAATGGTGGGCACAATGGTGCTCGTGTTGATGGGTTGCGGCGTTGCTGTGAGCCTTGGTTGTGATCCTGTGAACAACATCCCTGCAGTGGTTGGTACTGCTCTTGCTTTTGGCTTGGCAGTTGTTGCTATGGCTTATACCATTGGTGGCATCAGCGGTTGCCACATCAATCCCGCAATCACCCTGGGTTGCTTTCTTACCAAGCGCATCAGCGCTAAGGACTGCGCAATGTACATGATTTTCCAGGTTATTGGTGCCTTCATTGGCTCAGCAATTCTGTTCCTGCTCGTTGGCAACGTTGGTGGTATGGAAGGCACCGGTGCCAACGATTTGCAAGAAGGCGTGAACACTTGGGGCGGCCTGCTGGCCGAGATTTTCTTCACCTGCGTGTTTGTGCTCGTTGTGCTGGGCGCTACTGCCAAGACTAATGGCGCAACCAACAATTTCGCTGGTCTGGCCATCGGCTTGTCGCTCGTGCTCGTGCACTTGGTGTGCATCCGCTACACTGGCACCAGTGTTAACCCTGCTCGCTCAATCGCTCCAGCAGTGTTCCAGGGAGGAACCGCACTGTTGAACCTGTGGATTTTCATTGTGGGTCCATTCGTTGGCGCTGCTCTTGCCGCTATCATCTGGAAGATAGTAGAGCCCAAAGAGGAGAAGTAATAAATGATTATAGGACAGAATCCCTCGCAAACTTAACTTGCGGGGGATTTTTTTGCATTTCTCGCTAGTAGTTATTACTTTTGCAAGCAATAAACAATAGATAACCGATGAAAACTAGATTTTTAAGTGCCATATTAATCACAACAGTGGCCATAATAGTGCTGGCTTGCTCAAACAAGAAAGAAGAAGGCAATGCGCAGCTGATTGATAAGGCTGTTGCCACAGCCACTCATGCCGCACAAGCGCTGGTGGCAACCAACCACACCGACACGCTGGCGATGCAAAACAGCATCCTCGAAGCCAAGGCGTTGCAGGCCGAGTTTCAGGTGGCTGAGGACACTGCCGCCATCAATGCCTTTAACCGGGCATTCAAGAAGTACTTGGAGGACCATGATCCCAATCTTGCACGCGAGATATTCATCGAGCGCCCCAGCGACTTGCCTGCTGGAGCCGAGTGGGACGAGTTTGAGCAACGCGTTGAGGAAGGCAAATAATTACAATACCCCCTCTTACATCCTAAAATCAATCGAACATGAAACTCTCAAAACTCACATTTGCAGCAATCCTGATGCTAACAGTGCTGGCAAGCTGCACCCAGAGCAAAGAAAAAGGTGTGGCCATGGCTAAGGACTTTGTCAAGGCCTGGAACAGCGATGGTGACACGCTCACGCAAGAAATAGCAAAGATTAATGCTGCACTTGATAGCCTCACTTTTAAGGCTCCCTTTGTCGATGCTTTTACTGCCGAGGCTGGCAGGGCCGACAGCACTGTGGCTCTTGCCGCAAGGGTGCTACTTAATGGAGGCGATGATGTGGCCTCAAGCCTGTGTGACGCCATCATCGATGGGCTGGCTTCAGGCACATTGCACTACACTCAAGCCAATGCCAAGGTGATGCAACTGGCTCAGGTGTGCTCAAGGCTCAACAAGGAGGAGTTGAACAAGTCGTTTGGCACGATGCTCGACTCCAAGGCTGCTGCTCTGCCACTGGACAAGCAGATGAAGGTGTACAGCAGCGCAACCTCACCCGAGAAGCTGGGCGAAGCACTGCGGGCCGATGCTCAGGCACCTGGTGCCGACAAGGCCCTCATCGCCAGGCAAGTCGAGGCCTTGAAGACCATATATAACAGTGACGATTACAAGAAATTTTTTGACTCCTATAAAAACGACTGAATATGCACGACTACAACTATTACCTGCGTCTTGTGGATGGTGCTATCAGCAACATTCACTATCCGCGAGTGCCTGGCAAACTCTATGAGCCAATAGCTTACACCATGAACCAGGGCGGAAAACGCGTGCGCCCAGTTCTCACTCTCATGACCTGTGAGGCAATGGGTGGCGACATCAACAAGGCCATTAATGTGGCTAAGGGCATTGAGTTGTTCCATAATTTCACGCTGCTGCACGACGATGTGATGGATCGTGCCGATGTGCGACGTGGCCAGCCCACAGTGCACAAGCGCTGGAACGATAACGTGGCAATCCTGAGTGGCGACACCATGCTCACCATGGCCACCCAGGCCATCGCTCAAGTTGACGACGATGTGCTGCCAGCAATGATGAAGCTCTTCAACGACACTGCCATTCAGATATATGAAGGGCAGCAGCACGACATGGATTTTGAATCGCGCAACGACGTTACGGTTGAAGAGTACATAAACATGATTAGGCTCAAGACGTCGGTGCTGCTTGGTTGCGCCTGCAAGGCTGGTGCCCTTGTGGCAAGAGCCGACGATGAGAGCGCCAATTCAATCTACAACATGGCTGTGAATCTGGGACTTGCATTCCAGCTTCAGGACGACTATCTCGACGTGTGGGGCGATCCTGCCACCTTTGGCAAGGAGATAGGCGGCGACATCGTCAACAACAAGAAGACATTCCTTCTCATCAATGCCATCGACCACTCGGCAGGAAACGATGAGATTGAGCTCAAGCGCTGGCTTGCCGACTCCACCTCGCCCAAGCAGCAGAAAATCCAGGCCGTGACAGCCCTCTACGAGAAGCTAGGACTTAAAGACTTGGCTCGCAATGCTATTGTGAACTATTCGCACAATGCTCTCGACCTGCTGCATGAGACGAAGATGGACTTTGAGGCCTATAAGGTGTTTGAGGGTATCATCAATCGCCTTGTTGATCGTGAGAAATAGGTTGATACATAGATGATTGATTCACACAGCCACATCTACTGCGAGGATTTTAACACCGACCGCGACCAGGCAATTGAGCGTGCCATGGCGGTTGGTGTGCGCCACATAGTGATGCCCAATGAGAATCTTGAGAGCGTGCATCAAGTGGTGGCTACACGTGACGCCCATGCTGGCTACATGTCGATTGCGTTGGGGCTGCATCCCGAGGATGTGGACGCCAGCTATGAGCAAGTGCTGGCAGCGATGCGCCCCCTGCTCGACGAGTTTCAGCCAGTGGCCGTGGGAGAGATTGGTATCGACCTGTATTGGGACAAGACTTGGCGAGAGCAGCAGATGGCGGCCCTCGACACCCAACTGCACTGGTGCAAGGACCTGAACTTGCCTTTTATCATCCATTGCCGTGAGGCTCTTGATGAGATATTGAGCGTGATGGACAACTTTGGCGAGTCGTTGCCCACTGGCGTGTTTCACAGCTTCACAGGCACTCCTGATGAGGTGGAGCAGGTGAGGCGTCGAGGCGACTTCTACTTTGGTGTCAACGGCATTGTCACATTCAAGAAAAGCACCGTCAAGGAAATCCTGCCTGTGGTGGGACTTGACCGATTGCTGCTCGAAACCGACTCGCCCTATCTGGCTCCCGTGCCCAACCGCGGCAAGCGCAACGAGAGTGCCAATATTCCTTACATCAATAATTTCATTGCCGATTATTTGGGCTGCACAGCCAGCGAGGTGTCGCAAGCCACCGACCGCAATGCCATCGAGCTGTTTAAGCTCAACATTCAAAAACTGCAAAAACACACAAACTTATCCACATTAGATGACTAAGAAAAACACACTGCCAGCACTGATGCTGCTCGTGATGAGCATGCTCACCGTTATTTCCACTCATGCACTCGATATTCCCGAGGGCACATTCTATTACGACAACTCGCTCACTAAGTATGCGACAGTGAAATTCATCTATGGCAGCTATTCCAATGCCGAGAGCTATATAGTGACCATGACTCACGAGGGCGACAACTTGTGGAGCATCACCATGCCCGAGACCGTGCCAGGCATGTATCGCTACTGCTTTAGCGAAACAGCGTTGCCAGCGGGACAATACGATGAGTCATTCCCAAGTCTGAAGGACCGCATCACCAGCCGTGGCGAGAAGCGCACCACCACATGCGAGCTCTCAATACCAGTGGGATGGGTGTTCACTCCAACCAGCGGTAACAATTGGGCCGAAGGGTCGTGGAAGAAGCCAGGCGATGCTACGGCCTATTCAGAAACTCTGCCAGTGATGTTCATCAACACCGACGGTGGCTTGCCCATCACATCGAAGGAGGAGTATCTCACAGCCGAGTACTATGTCGACAACATGGGCATCGACGGCATCGACAATGTGGGGTCGAAGGATGCGCCTGAGCTGATGCAGATACGTGGTCGTGGCAACTACACCTGGAAGGACTTCGACAAGAAACCTTATCGACTCAAGCTCGACAACAAGATGCCGCTGCTGGGCATGAAGAGCAACAAGCACTGGGCTTTGCTGGCACACCCCGACGATAACCTGTCGTTCCTGCGCAATACGGTGGGGTTTGAGGTCAGTCGGTTGCTGAGGCTGCCCTGGACTCCAGCACAGCAACCGGTTGAGGTGGTGCTTAATGGCGACTACATTGGCCTCTACATGCTCACCGAGATTATCAGGGTGGAGCCTGATCGAGTGAACATTACCGAGCAGCCCGACCTCGCAACCAGTGCCGATGTGGTGACTGGCGGATGGCTTGTTGAAATCGACAATTACGAGGAAGATGAGCAGGTGCGCACTGTCGAGGGCAATGGCCAGAGCATTTGGACCACCTACAAGTCGCCCGAACTGCTCAGCGACGAGCAGCGCAGCTATCTCACCAATCTCATCAATGCAACCAACGATGCCATCTATGTCGACGACAAGGACGATAACTCATGGGAGAATTATATCGACCCCGACACGCTGGCATGCTACTACATCGTGCAGGAACTGCTCGACGACACCGAGTCGTTTCACGGCAGTTGCTACTGGTACAAGGACCGTGGCGATGATGCTAAGATAATGTTTGGCCCGGTGTGGGACTTTGGCAATGCCTATCATCGCGGCATTGGGCGATTCATCTACGACCGCCCGGCTTTCACCCAAACGTGGATTGGCGAGATTGCCAAATTCCCTCATTTCCAGGAGATTGTTAGGAAGCACTGGTTCCGTTTTGTGCGATTTGGCTACGAGAAAATCGAACCGTTCATCGACAGCTTTATCGACCAGATTTATCAAGCCGTTATGTGCGATGCCAGCCGCTGGCCGCAGTATGGCAATGCCGACGTGCTTAACGACAAGGTCAACTTCAAGAGCTACTTCAACAGCAAGTATCGCTGGCTGGCCGAGCAATGGGGGGAGCCAGTGATGAAAACTGGCGATGTAAACCTCGATGGCTCGGTGACCTCGGCCGATATAACTGTGCTTTATGACATCATGCTTGGCGACATCGTCCCCGACGAGGACCTTGCCACCGTGGCCGACGTCAATGGCGATGGCAGCATCACCTCGACCGATGTTACCGTGCTCTACAGCATCTTGCTTGGCGATAATGAACCTGGACTTGAGCCCACCGATGATATTGTGATAAATGTGCAGTGCGACACCGCGCCTTACCTCTACTCGTGGGTTTACATTAACGGACAGAATCTCTTGCTCAATGGCAGATGGCCTGGCACAGTGATGACCGACACCACCACGCTGCCCGATGGCACCGTGTGGTGGACAAAATCCTTTGATGTAAACTATGCCGACATCAACATCATCTTCAACTCAGGCGGTAGCAATCACCAGACTACCAATATTGAGCATTTGGCACCAGGCTATCACTTTTTCATCTACGATGGCGATGATAGTTTCCAGGATGTGACCGACAATTATTCGTTTTGATGTGCGTGGCGATTAATCCCTTGGGATAGTGAGTTTTTGACCTATCTTGATTTGGTCGTTCTTGATTGAGGGATTAGCATTCTTGATGGCCGAGACTGCTACGCCGTAATGCTTGGCTATCCGGGTGAGGTTGTCGCCTTGCTTCACCACATGAGTCACTGTCTTGACCTCTTGGGGTTTCTCCAGTGAATTGGTCTTCACGCTCTCGGCCTCGGTCTTAGCTGGGGTGGCAATAGGCTGCTCTTGGACTTTAACCTCGGTGGGCTTGGCCTGCTCAACCAGTTGGTTGGCCTCGGCATTAGGTGTGCTCATTTCTTGGTTTTTGGTCTCAGCTTCGGCACTCTTGGCTACCTGTTGCTTCTCAACTTGAGCATATTCTTCGGGGTAAATTAGCAAAGTGCCAATTTCGTTGCCCTTGGTGTCGATGTAGTGATAACGCAGGTTCTTGTGCTCTCGTGCCGCAGTAGCGAGCAGCAGGTTGAACTTGAGCGACTCGTGGGCCTGCTTGAACCAAGCATCGCGTTTTGCCATTACAAATGCTGGCACGTTAACATTCTCTTTGGTAATGTAAGGCACTGTAACCTTGAGTGTTACAGTTGATGAGTCTTTGCTTAATTCGGCACCG
The DNA here is from genome assembly GCA_002353285.1 of Porphyromonadaceae bacterium UBA2751. Lineage (GTDB taxonomy): Bacteria > Bacteroidota > Bacteroidia > Bacteroidales > Muribaculaceae > Sodaliphilus. The sequence goes on from DEJJ01000026.1 coordinate 45,631, forward strand.
CTCAGGTGCTCATTGTTGCCTATTGGCAGGTGATGGCGAGCCACCACCTTGCTCGCTGCTGCCACACATTGTGCTGCGGTGGTCGTTGGGGTGGTGTCGACAGTGAATGTCAAGTTATTGAGCACTCGGGTCACCATGCTCGGGTCGCCAGCGCGGTGGGCTGTGATCACAAGCACAGTGCCGTAGCCAATGTTGAAGGCTGTGGCTTCGCAGTCGTAGGTGTAGTGGTTCGACGTTTTCTTAAACTGAACGCACTGAGCCACTTGCCCTGCCATGAACGACTCGTAGATGTCGGTGAAATTGGTTGCGGCGCGGCAAAACACGTCTTTCTTCTCTACCACCTGATGAGTGAGATAGAGCAGAGGGTCAAAAGCTCCCTCGATGTAGTCGATGCGGGCGAGCTCGAGTGTGGCTCCACGTGCATCCATTCGTGCCACGTCAACCCTGGCGCCATAGGGGCGCAAGGCATCATCGTTGGTAAGGAACCAACTGTCGTCGGGGGTGGTGAGTGTGAAGAATTCGTTCTTCACCATTGCTGCACTGGCATTGAGCATTACTAATGCGGCAAGTAATATTGTTGTGACATTTTTTTTCATAGCGATGTTTTTATAATTTTAACTGAAATTGAGGCTAAATATTGTGCTGCTGAGTCATTCGAGCTGGGCGGCAGCGAGGGTGAACAGCGAGATTTTAACGCCTGGAATGGTATCTTTAAGTGCTGTGGCACAGGCCAAGAGGGTGGAACCAGTGGTCACTACGTCGTCGACGATGAGCAGGTGATTGCCGTCAAGACCATGACAATGGCTGCGGCTGGCGGCATACATGCCCTGTGTGTTGCGCATGCGCTCTGCGGCGTCTTTGTGGGTTTGGGTAGAATGTTCGCGTACAGCTTTTAGTGCCTTGATCTCTGGGATTCCTGTGGCACGTGATAAGCCTTGAGCGAGGAAATGGCTCTGGTTGTAGCCGCGGCTTGCGAGCTTGGTGTAGTGCAGCGGCACTGGCACAATGGCATCAATGCCGTCAAAGAAATGGCTTTCTTTCATCTCGTGGGCTGCTCGCTCAGTGAGCCACCTGCCCATCGTGGGCACGTTGCGATACTTGATGTCGTGCAGGATTGAGGCGTAGGGGTCGTTCTTGTGATAGAAGAAGAAAGCGGCACATCGCTCAATGGGCACCTTGCCAGCCATGAGCTGGTCGAAGGGGTTGAACGTGATGTCCTCGTAGTGGGTGCGTGGCAGCTCCATCAGGCACTGGCGGCACAAGTAGTGCTCGTCGCCATCGAGTGGATTGTCGCACACTGCGCAGGTGCGTGGCATGAGCACTTGGGCTGCACTATTGAGGAGGTCTTTAATCTTCATCGCTGGCAGTTGTTAGGCGTGACACGGCAGGGAAAAATAGGGCGGGCTCGAAGCCTCGCGATGCGGCAAAGCGCAACAGTGCCGCGCGGGCCTGCTGTGGGTCCTTACCGGTGAGCGTGTGGGCCTTGGCCTCAAGTGCTTCGTTGAGGATGGCGGCATATTGCTCCTCGTCGATTTCGGCAAGTGCTGCGTCAATGAGGTCTTGCTCAATGCCTTTGCCTTTGAGCATATAGGCAATCTTGCTGCGTCCCCAGCCGTTGAAGCGCAGCTTGTCACGGCAGTAGGCGCGGGCATAGCGCTCGTTGTCGAGGTATCGCTCCTGCTTGAGGCGGGCGATGATGGCATTGGCATCGCTCGGTGCAATGCCCCAGTCGCCGAGTTTCTTGCGCAGGTCGCCCTCGGCCTGCTCGCCTCGGGCGCACAGTGTGGCAAGGCGCAGGAATGCGTTGTCGGGTGTTATGGGTTTGCGTGGCATGGCATGGGTCAGTGTGAGTTTAGTTTTTTTATTACAGTAGCTAGGCATTCACTGGGATGGCACCAGGTGATGCTGCTGTCGCGCAGCAGCCAGCGCAGTTGCTTCTTGGCGTAGACGCGGGTGTTCTTTTTCAAGCGCTCGATGGCGATGGTGCGGTCCATAGTGCCGTCAAAATAGGCAAACATCTCCTTGTAGCCCACCGTGTTGAGTGAGTTGAGGTAGCGCAGGTGGTAGACGCTGCGTGCTTCTTGCTCGAGGCCAGCAGCTATCATGGCATCGACGCGACGGTTGATGCGGTCGAAGAGTTTTTCGCGTTCAATGTTAAGCCCCACCTTTATTATATTGAAAGGGCGCTCTTTAGCCTTGCCTGTGCGCAGGGAAGAATAGGGCACACCAGTCTGGCGGCACACCTCCACAGCGTGAATCACGCGCACGTGGTTTTGCTTGTCAACCTGGGCAAAGTAGGCTGGGTCACGCCGCTCAAGCTCGGCAAGCAATGGCTCAAGCCCTTGCTCCTGCCACTGGCGTTTTACGGCGGTGCGCACCTCAGGGCTGATGTCGGGAATATCGTCGATGCCGTTGCACACTGCGTCGACATACATCATTGACCCGCCACACATCACCACGTACTTGCCCTGCTGCCACAGCTGCGGCAGCAGCGCCATCACATCGGCCTCAAACTGCGCTGCGCTGTAATACTGGTCAAGCTCCTTGAACTGCACAAAGTGGTGATGCACAAGGACTTGCTCGGCAGCAGTGGGAGCCGCGGTGCCTATAGGGATGCCACGGAACACCTGCCGCGAGTCGGCATTGATAATGTCGCATCCAAAGTGTTGCGCCACCTCGATGGCCGCCGCCGTCTTTCCCACCCCAGTGGGTCCAGTAATTACTATTAACGTGTTGCCTTGCATCGTGAGTACAAATATGTGTTATTTGCTCTACGTAATAATGCAAAAATAATCATCTTTTTACACTTTTCCAACTGTTTTTCAAGGAAAATTTACACTTTTCCAACCCGATTCTGGGTTGGGTGCTGCATTTTTATCTAAATAATCGCACTAGATTGTTTAAGTAGACACTGAAAATGATTCCACAAAATCTGATTTTTTGCTATTGCTTTTTAATATAATAAGGTGTTACCTTTGCCCCCGTGCATCCTAGCACAAGAGTTCATTGACATACTTAACTCAGGAGAGAGGAGAGCGTGAGAGGAAAGAGCGAGGGGAAAGAGCGAGAGGAAAGAGCTAGAGGAGAGAGTAAGTCACTGTCAAGTGATTCCACTTATTCCAATGATTTCTAATATTTCTATATTTCCTAGCAATTCCTAGCAACACCTAGCAATTCCTAGTAATTCCTACCGATTCCATGATTCCAGCAATTTCTATAATCCCATCATTCCTATAACTCCTATCATTCCCATTTGCGATATTTGCGTGAGCCAGTCATTGTCTGAGTCAGTTGAGTCAGTTGAGTCACTTGAGTCAGTTAGTCACTTTTGTCAACCGAGTCACTTATTTTCTTAATTTGTCGCTTGGGCAAATTAATTGTGAAAAGGGTTACTTGATGAAGCGGGTGACGAAGGCAGTGACGCGCTGGGTGTACTGCTTGGGGTGGTTGGTGTAGGCTCGGGCATGGTAGGTGCCGTGAGCGATGTATTTTTCCTTGTAGCCGTGGGTCTTGGCGGCGTAGAGTTCATCGAGCATAGCATATGGGACGAAGGTGTCGCGATCACCGTGGATGAAGAGCATGGGAAGGCGCGACTTCTTGAGTTGCTTGATGGCCGACGCCTCGCCAAAGGTCCAGCCGTAGCGCAATTTGCACATGGCACTGGTGCAGTGCATGATGGGGAAGTTGGGCAACGAGAACTCGCTGTGTAGCTCGCTGGAAAATTCGTCCCACACGCTGGTGTAGCCGCAGTCCTCCACGAAGCATTTCACATAGTCGGGACACTGCTCACCACTGATGCACATGGTGGTGAAACCTCCCATCGAGATGCCGTGCACCACCATTTGCGACTGGGCGGAGTCGCCGCGAAACATGTCGTTGGCAACCTGCATCCATCGCATCATGTCGAGGCGGTCGAGCCAGCCCATGTCGATGTGGTCGCCATCGCTCTCCCCGTGGGCAAAGAAGTGGGGCATGAGCACGTTGTAGCCCAGCTCGTGATGGTAGAGGTAGGCGATGTGGAGCATCGACTCGGCACGGTCGTTGTAGCCATGTAGCAGCACTGCCACGCGATTGGTGGCACGGGGTGCCCGCAGGTAGAGGGCCGACATCTTGCCACGGCCGTCGATGGTGATGCTGGTGTCGCGCAGGCTGTGGTTGCGCTCGAGCTTGCTGACCCACACCTTGAGGCTTGCTGGCTCACGCTTGAAGAACCGCTCCATGGCCTCCTGGTGTGAGCGCCTCTGTGGTGCGAGCGCAAAGTTGATGAAGTAGAACGATGCCGCAATCAGGGCAATAACAACAGCCAGGACTATGGCAATGACCGTGCGGAACAATATTTTAGAACGGCGCGATTTCATTTAATGTCGTAGTGATAGCGGTGCAGGCGTGGCATGCAATAGGTGGTGTGGTCGCGCTTGACTTCAACTTGCTCACTGCGGCTTTCGTAGCCAGGAGCGTCGTAGATGAGCGTGTACTTGCCAGGCTTGAGATAGAAGAAGCCGAAGAAGCCGTTCCACTCATTGTCAACCTTGTAGTGACGGATGCGCACATTGTGCTTGTCGAGCAAGTAGACGATGGCTCCGTTGATGGGCTTCCACTGGTCGTCGGTGCCTTCTTTGTAGTTGTAGAGTGGGTGATCCACGACCTCGTCGGCACTCTTGATGGTGCCAGCAATGTAGCCGTGCTTCTCGGGTTTGCCACCAAACCAGGCGTTGATGCCACGAAAATGGCGAATGCCCTCCATGCGGCAGTAATCGCGGTTCATGAGGCGCTGGCGCTCGGGTTGGTAACTGTGGAAAGACCCCTCTACCAGGAAGCTTGGCACGCGGTGCTTGAGCACGGCGAGCCAGCCAGTGTAGCCCAGCGCATTGGGGGTGCCTGGAGGTGTGCCGCCCATCCAGGTGAGGTCGCCAGCGATGTAGCGGCTGGTGTCGGGCGAGGTCCACACGGTGAGTGGGTTGTCGTAGACGTAGGGGAACGCCACGCGAGCACGGTCGATGCTGCCCTTAGCATAATCGTTGCCAGTCTCGCCGCGGTACATGTAGAGCAGATAGTTCACCTTCTTGCCGTCGCCGCCACCAGTGGCATTGCTGTGCAAGGCGATGAAGTAGTCAGGGTTGATTGAATCGACCTGGCTGGCAATCTTGAAGAGGGTTATTAGCTGCTGCTGGCCAGTGCCGTCGTCACTGGTCTCGAAGCGGTCGTTGATGGTCTTATTCTTGTCGCCCTCGGCCACCCATCCGTTGGTAGTGCGCGACATTACAACCTTGGCACCAGCAGCCTTGAGGCGGTCGCGAAGCTCAAGTGCCTTCCACAGGCAGGTTTTTGACTCAAAGAAGCTCAAGGTGTCCATAGACTCGTAGTTGATGGTGGCATGTGGGCGGTCGTTGACGGTCCATCCACCATGACCTGGGTTGACATAGATAACCTTGCCTTTAAGTCCCTTGGCGCCAACAGGGATGACAGCGATTGTAGTGATTAATATTGAGATTATGAACTTTTTCATGATAATCGTTGGTGGTAATGAAAACAAGAGGGTGGGTTAAGTTGAAGTGTTACTTACTGCTTTTATTGCCGCACCCTCTTGCTGTTTTTAGTGTTGTGCAAGAGTTATTATCTTTTCTTGCTCGATTTCTTGGTAGTGCTCGACTTCTTAGTAGTTGTCGACTTAGTCGAACTGCTTGTAGTGGTGGCAGGCTTTAGATAGGCAGCATACTTCTGCTTCACTTGAGGAAGCAGCTTCTGCAGGTTGGCAATGCGGGTGGCATCGCTGGGGTGAGTGCTCATGAACTCGGCCTTGCTGTTGGTGCTGCCGGCACTCATCTTCTGCCAGAATGTGAGTGCACAGTCGGGGTTGTAGCCAGCCATGGTCATCAACACGAGGCCAATGTTGTCGGCTTCGGTCTCATGCTTGCGTGAGAAGGGGAGCATCACGCCATAGTTGGCACCAAGGCCAAACACGGTGTTGGCAATGCTCTGTGTCGACTGGCTGGCATTTTGAGTGATAGCACCGAGGATGGCGCCGCCATACTGGAGCGCCTTCTGCTGGCTCAAGCGCTCGTTGCTGTGCTTGGCCACTGCGTGAGCCACCTCATGCCCCATGACTACAGCCAGTTCATCATCGCTTGCCACGAGGTTCATAATGCCCTCGTAAACCACGATTTTGCCGCCAGGCATGCAGAATGCGTTGAGCTGCGAGTCCTTCACCAAGTTGAACTCCCATGCGAAGTTCTTCACCTGATCGCTCATGCCGTTGGCATTGAGATAGGCCTCGGTAGCGGCAGCTATTCTCTGTCCCACGCGAGTGACTTGTGCGCTCTTGACGGTCTCGGTCGACTTGGTGGCCTTGCCCATGTATTCCTTATAGGAAGCAAGACTTGCTTGCAGCACTTCGCTGTCACTCACCAGGTTTAATTGGTTACGTCCCGAAATGGGCACCTTGTTGCAGCCGCTCAGCAGCACTGCAACCATTGCTGAAAGTAAAAAAATCTTTTTCATAAATGTGTGACTATTATTTATGGTTATTAATGAGTTATCACGCGCTTGGTGGGTGGCAGAGTGGCATTGCGCTCGTCGACGGCTTCACCCACAGCAGTGGCAAGCTTCATGAATGCCACGCCCGAAACCGAGTTCTCAAGGATTACAGGCACACCGTCGTCGCCGCCCTTGCAGATGGTTGCCACTAACGGAATTTGGCCAAGCAACTTCACGTTGAGGGCCTCGGCAAGGTTCTTGCCACCATCGCGGCCAAAGATGTAGTATTTCTCGTCGGGGTGAGCTGCTGGAGTGAACCACGACATGTTCTCAACGATGCCAAGCACTGGCACGTTAACGTGCTCGCCCAGGAACATCGACACACCCTTGCGTGCATCGGCCAGGGCAACCTCTTGTGGTGTGGTTACAACTATGGCGCCAGTGATGGCGAGAGTCTGCACGAGGGTTAGATGAATGTCGCTGGTGCCTGGTGGCATGTCGATGATGAAGTAGTCGAGCTCGCCCCAGTTGGCCTCGGTAATGAGTTGCTTGAGGGCATTGCTGGCCATGGCTCCACGCCACAGCACGGCTTGATCCTTGCTCACCACAAAGCCAATGGAGAGCACCTTCACGCCATATTTCTCGGCAGGCACAATGAGTTTTTGGCCATCAACCTCCTCCATGTAGAGCTGCTCATCCTCGATGCCCAGCATCTTGGGAATCGAGGGGCCAAAGATGTCGGCATCGAGCAATCCCACGCGGTAGCCCTGTTGAGCCAGAGCCACAGCCAGGTTGCAAGCCACGGTCGACTTGCCCACGCCGCCCTTGCCGCTCGACACGCCAATGATGTTCTTCACACCAGGCAATGGTTCGTTGGCCTTAGGTTTTGCCTCGGGGTCGGGAGTCTTGACGGCGATATTGCCCTTGATTTCCACTTCGGGGCTAATGTAGGTGTTGATAGCCACTTCGCTGGCTTTGACAATCGACTTGATGAATGGATCAGTCTTCTTGGGGAAGATGAGTGAGAACGAAACACGGTTACCGTCGATGCGGATATCGTCCTCAACCATTCCCATTGTCACAATGTCCTTGCCAGTGCCAGGATATCGCACCGTGCGCAAGGCATCAAGTATTAGTGATGGATAAAGCTGTGTCATTTTCTTTGCTTTGGGTTTTATTATTATTGTTGATTGTTGTCGAAGATTTGTGGCATTTGAATCTCGCCGCGACCGTAGCTGCGATAAGTGTCACGCTCGATGTCGATATCGGGTTCTTGCAACTCGCCCTCTTGTGGCAGGTGGAAGCTGATGTACTTAATGGTTAGACCACGTTGCAGCCATTGCATCTCGTAGTGAGTCTTAATCTCGAGAATGTCATCGGCAAGTCCGCTGGCATAGAGGTCGCTTGTGTCGACCACAGTGTCAAGGCCATTCAAGCGGGTGAGCTCGTGGGTGTAGGTGTAGAGGAAAGGGCTGTCGGTCTTGAGGTGAACCAGCCCATCAGGCACCAGAATCTTGCGGTAGTTGTTCAGAAATCGGGTGCCTGTGAGGCGCTTGTTGGCGTTCTTCATTTGCGGGTCGGGGAAGGTGATCCATATCTCGGCCACCTCGCCAGGCGTGAAGAAGCGGTCGATGAGCTCGATGCTCGTGCGCAGGAAAGCCACGTTGCTGATTCCTTCTTGCTCCACACGCTTAGCACCAGTCCACATGCGAGCCCCCTTGATGTCGACACCAATGTAGTTCTTGCCAGGAAACTTCTTGCCGAGCCCCACGGCATACTCCCCCTTGCCACATCCAAGCTCGAGCACGATGGGGTTGCTATTGTGGAAATATTGCTCATTCCACTTGCCACGCAAGGGAAAAGGACCTTCTTGAAGCTTAGCAAAAGGATACTGGAAGACGCATGAAAACGTCTCCATATCGGCGAATTTCTTGAGTTTGTTCTTGCCCATTATTGTGGCATTTTATTATTGCTCAATATTGTGAAAAATTAAACTGACAAAAGTAATAATAAAACTTTACATAGCGAAATTTTAATTCAAGTTTCGAGGCTATATCATAAATTTAGGGGTCAACTCTCACCTCCACAATAAAAAACAAAAAAACTTCCTTTTTTATTTTGTTCTGCGCTCGGTTTGCACTAATTTTGCACTAATTTAATTAATGATAATGATTAGAGAGCGTTTTTTTTGGAAAAAACCTCAACCCTTCAAGTAAAAAAAATGGACCATAACACACAAGCAACCAGCACAGCCGCCACCGGCAAGCCACTCTATGTCGTCACAGGCGCCACCGGCGCAATGGGGCGCGTCATCGCCAAGCGCCTGGCACAGCAAGGCAAGCCACTGGTCATAGCCTCGCGCGACATCGACAAGTGCCACAAGCTCGCAACCGAGCTCAGCGAGAAAACCCTCAACCAGGACATCACTCCCATGCACCTCGACCTCAGCTCCTTCGCCCGCGTCAAGGCCTTCGTTGCCGAGCTCACCGAGCTCCACCGCCCCATCGCCGCACTGATCAACAACTCGGCAGTGCTCACACGCAAGCGCAAGACCTCAGCCGACAACTACGAGTACACCATCCAGGTCAACTTCCTCAGCACAGTGCTGCTCTCCATGCTCGTCGTGCCCATGTTCCCCGAGAAGGGAGGACGCATCGTCATGACCACCTCGCTCATGCGCAACCTCACCTCGCTACCCTATGAGTTCCCTGCAGTCAACAACTTCGTGCCCCTCACCACCTACGCACAGAGCAAGCTCGCACTCACACTGTTCTCAATCTACATGTCAACCACACTGCGCACACGTCATGTCACAGTCAACTGCGCCGACCCTGGCATCATCAACGCCGGCATGCTCACCATCAGCCACTGGCTCGACATGGTGCGCGACCGCGTGGGGCAGACGCTAATCCACAACCCCGAGGATGGAGCCATAGCAGTGATGAGAGCTCTCGAGTCGAGCGACACAGGATTCATCTTCAAGGGACTCGACAGGCAGGTCAAGACCAGCAGCCTGCTCAAGAACCGAGAAGTCTTCATCAAGCTGTGCAACGACACCATGCGCATCATCAAGCAGGAAATGCCCTCGTGACAAAAATGACGACAATCAAGGGAATCAAGAACCTGCTCTTCGACCAGGGGGGAGTCATTGTTGACATCGAGCGCGACCGATGCCTCCACCAGCTGCGACAATTGGGAATGCAGGCACCCGAGCAACTCATTGGGCTCTACAAGCAAGACGGACCATTCTATGCACTCGAGAACGGCGACATCAACCTCGATGAGTTTCACCAGGCACTGCGCCCATTAATGCCCGCTGGAGTCACCGACGAGCAGATGGATCATGCCTTCAGCTCATTCATCGTGGGCATCCCACTGCACAGGCTCCAGGCACTGCGGCAGCTGCGACAGCGATATCGCACCTACATCCTGTCAAACACCAACCCCCTCATGTTCAACGGCGTCATTGCACAAGCCTTTGCACAAGAAGGACTCAACGTGAACGCCTATTTCGATGGCATCACACTCTCCTACATCGCGCGCAGCAACAAGCCCGAGCGCAAGATCTTTGACTACGCCATCGCCACAATGGGCATCACCCCCCACGAGACCCTCTTCCTCGACGACGGCCAAGCCAACCTCGACACCGCAGCGCAGCTGGGATTCAAAACCGCACTCGTGCGGCCAGGACAAGAGTTCATCCACATTATCCATCAACTCGAGCAAGACCAATGAAGATAATAGGCAGCAACCACTCGATCACTAACGCCGATGGCAAGATTGCAGCCACCATTGGCATGTTCGACGGTGTGCACCGCGGGCACCTCACACTCATCAACGCCCTCAAGCATGAGGCCGCAGCACGAGGACAACTCACAGCAGTGATCACCTTCAAGCAGCACCCGCAGCAAGTGGTCAACCCCAGTGGCAGCCCCAAAGCACTCATGACACTGGAGCAGAAGGTGAACGCCATCGCAGCCACCCAACCTCACTACCTGGTGCTGCTCGACTTCGACAACGACCTGGCGCGCCTGAGCGCCCGCCAGTTCATTGAGCTGCTACACAAGCAGTACAACGTCGCCACCCTCGTCATGGGCTACAACCACCGCTTCGGGCACGACCCAGGCCGCACCTTTGCCCACTACGTCGAGCAAGGACACATGGCAGGAGTTGAGGTGGTCAAGGGACCAGAATATCTGGGACAATATGCCCCCGTGAGCTCCTCGATTGTGCGCCAGCTCATCAGCAGCGGCCGAGTGGAAGATGCCATGAACTGCATGGGACACCCTTTTGAGCTCACAGGCAAGGTGGTGCACGGCTTCCACAACGGACGCGGCATAGGATTCCCCACTGCCAACGTGGGCAAGATCGACCCCTCATTAATCCTTCCACACCAGGGAGCCTATGCCGTGATGGTCAACGTGGACGGCATGTGGCACAAGGGCATGGTCAACATCGGGCACCGGCCCACACTCAACAATGGCGACGACATCTCCATCGAGGTGAACATCTTCGACTTCGACCACGACATCTACGGCAAGGACATCACACTGCACTTTGTGCGATTCCTGCGACTCGAGTTCAAGCTCGTCAGCATCGAGCAGCTGCGACAGCAACTCACCCACGACAAGCAACTGTCGAACAAAATACTTGACAATTACATTTCACAACAATCATAAAAAAATTGCACAATCATGGAAATTATCAATCTGTGTGATAACAACTCGCTCGTGAGCCAGTTCATGAGCGAAGTGCGCGACAAGGACGTGCAACAAGATCGACTCAGGTTCCGAGCCAACATCCACCGCCTGGGACAAATCATGGCCTACGAAATATCCAAGCGACTCAACTATGAGACCGTCGACACCGTCACACCACTGGCCACAGCCAAGACCAACGTGATTGCCGACAAACTGGTGCTCGCCACCATCTTGCGCGCAGGACTGCCACTGCACGAGGGATTCCTCAGCTTCTACGACAAGGCCGAGAATGGATTCGTGAGCGCCTATCGCAAGTACGACGCACACGACCCCAACAAGTTTGACGTGAAAATCGAGTACCTCGCTTGCCCGTCAATCAACGACAAGGTGCTGTGCATCGTCGACCCCATGCTCGCCACAGGACTCTCGATGGCACTTGCCCACAAGGCATTGCTCAGCCGCGGCACACCCAAGCACGTGCACATGGCATCGATTATCGCCACTAATCAGGCCATCGACTTCATCCAGGCAAATATCCCCGCCGAGAACCTGACCATCTGGGCCTGCGACATCGATCAAGAGCTCAATGAGCACAGCTACATCGTGCCTGGCCTGGGCGATGCTGGCGACCTGGTCTACGGCGAGAAACTTTAATTAAAAGAGACTGAAAAAAAAGAGCGAGAGGGGTAGAGAAAGGCCATTCCACTCTCCCACCCCACACTCACCCCTCACTCTCATCTCTCACCTCTCACCTCTCACTCTCACTCTCACTAAAAAAACTCAAAAAATGAAGACATTACAATTCAACATTCCATCGATTGAGGCTATCGACGATGTGGCCTATAAGTTCATGACCGAGATGGGCGACTACACCGTGTTTGCCTTCTACGGCGAGATGGGGGCTGGCAAGACCACCTTCATCAACGCCCTGTGCCGCGTGCTGGGTGTGGACAGCGACATAACCAGCTCACCATCGTTTGCCATCATCAACGAGTACCGCAGCGACACCACCGCCGAGCTCATCTACCACTTCGACTGCTATCGCCTTGAGAATGAAGCCGAGGCCCAAGACATTGGAGCCGAGGACTACTTCGATTGCGGAGCACTGTGCTTCATCGAGTGGCCCGAGCGCATCGAGGGACTGCTGCCCGACGACACCGTGAAGGTGGAAATCACCGTCGATCCATCCAACGACAGCCGCATCGTGAAGATGACGCTCCCACAAGGATAATGCACAATGCATAATGCACAATACACAATGCATAATACACAATGCATAATCTATATTTTCTAGACAATCTAGAACTTCTAGATATCTAGAAAAGCACTTAACCCTTAACACTTTCCCCCTAATGCCAAACGTAATAATTTTACAAGAGATTGGGTCGACCAACGACCTGATCAAGCACACAGCCTCGACGATGGAGTCGGGGACATTAGTGGCCGCATTCAAGCAGTCGGCTGGTCGTGGACAAAAAGGGAACTCCTGGGAAGCAGCTCCTGGCAAGAACGTGACATGCTCACTGTTGCTGAAGAAGCCTAACGTTGACATCAAGCGGCAGTTTGCCATCAGCGAGGCAGTGTCGCTCGCTATCGTCGATGTGCTGGAACGCTATGCCACAGGCTTTAAGATCAAGTGGCCTAACGACATCTATCACAACGACCGCAAGATTGCCGGCATCCTCATTGAGAACTCGCTGGGCGATGGGTGCATCGATTACACCATTGCCGGCGTGGGACTCAATGTGAACCAGCAACTGTTCACCAGCGGAGCCCCTAACCCAGTGTCGCTCACGCACATCACAGGCAAGTTCTATGACATCAAGAGCATGATTGATGAACTGGGCGAGGCAATGGAGCAGTATTGCGACTTTGATGGCTCCACCCAGCAACTCGAGGCACTGCACAAGCGCTACCTGAGCAAGCTCTACCGCAATGACCACAAGCCCCACACCTTCATCACCCCCGATGGCGAGGCATTTGAGGCCACAATCGAGACGGTGGACCCTGACGGCACCATCAAGCTTCGCCACATGAGCGACCAATCAGTCCACAGCTACCTTTTCAAGGAAGTGGGCCATGTGATTAACAAGAAGAAGTTCATTTAGGGCCAATTCGCCCCCACCCCAAAAAGACCATCAAGCCTCGCCGGTCACACAACTTGCCTGTGACCGACGAGGCTTGATTGATATTTGTCAAGAATCAGCGAGAGTTACGGTTTACTTTCCATATCCATCGCGAATGTAAAGGCCGTCCATCTCTTGAACATTTTTCTTCATCTCGATGGTTTTCTCCTTGGCCTTGTTGGCCTTCTCTACAGCCTTCTCATAGTCCTTCTTGGCATCGTCGGCTTTCTTCTCGGCGTCTTTCACCTTTTGGCGAGCCTTCTCAATCTCGTTGTTGGCTTTCTCGGCTTTCTTTTTAGCCTTCTCAACCTCCTTGGTGGCCTTAGCCTCGTCCTTCAGGGCGTTTTCATATTTCTTCATCGCCTCGGCCTTAGCCTTAGTCTCCTTAGCCACTTGAGTGAGGTTGTCGTCGGGAGTTGCTGTTGTTGCGTCAGCATTAAAGCTGATGGTCATGGCAAGAGCAAATGTTGCCAGTAGTGCTAATTTCTTCATGTCTATAAATGTTTTTAAATAGTTGTGTCATCCAATTAATTAAACGTGCAAATATACTAAGATTTTTCAAACAATCACCTACAATTAAAACAATTTATGGGTAGAGAAACCATTTAATAGGGCTTGTTCACCTTATCCTGGAAGGGGACGGGTGTGCCGTTCAAGATGGCCTCGAGGTAGGGTTTGAGCTTTTGGGCGTAATAGTAGAAGCCCAGGTCGGTGAGGTGGATGCCGTCGACCGCGCCCTCGCAGTCGGGGCCATAGAGGTTCTCGCGGTCAATGTAGTAGAGGTTGTGAGGATTCTCGGCACGTAGCTTGAGGTAGTTCTTGTGGAACTCCTGGTTCTTCTCGGGCAGGTACTTGCTGTAGAAGCCGCTGAAGCGCTCATAGCTGTACTCCTGCCCCTCGACCATGAAGATGGGCACCTCGGGGCGCAGCGTGCGCAGCAAGTTGACGAAGCCGTAGGTGACGGTGTCGCACATGAGCTTGGTGCAGTTAGGGATTGGGTCGAGGATATAGGCATCCACGTGAGGAATCGCCGCCATGGCTCGTGCCATGCAGCTGTCCATCTTGCCCTCGCCACTGACGCCCAGGTTGACACACTCCACATCGAGGTCGCGCTGCAGGATGCTTGTTGCGACCATTCCAGTGCGCGAGGCGCATCCACCATGCATGATGCTGGTGCCGTAGAACACGAATTTCTTCTCGCGGCGTGGGCTGTTGACACGTGGCTGAGAAATCTCGGCGCTGGGTTCGACGCCAATCTCCATCCAGTTGATGCCATCGTAGAGCGGCAGATAGATCATGTATTCATGCCAGCGTCCGTCGAGCTTGTCAATGTAGACCTTGCTCTGGATAGAGTCCTTGCGTGGTCCCTCGCCTTTATAGTTATAGTCGCGATAGGGTCGGTTGCAATTCACGAAGCGCCACTTGCCCTCGTCGTCGAGGATGTAGAGGTCGGTGCCCTTGATGCCAGTGTCGGCCATGTGTGCCATGTGGAAGTTGCTCATCAGGTTATATCGCACAGCCACACAGTGGCTATTGGTGGCAAATCGAATGCCGATGCCCGCCGAGTTCTTGGCTCGGTCCCACAAGGTGGTGCGCACACTATCCTTGATGGTGGCGGGGATGCGAGTGTAAGGCGTGAAGGTGTTGTCCCAACCCTTGTTAATCATGCGAAAGCGCAGCGCATCGTAGAACTTGAGCGTGTCGATGCTCGTGAAGTCTTGAGCCAGAGCAGGCAATGCAGCTATTGCCACAACCAGAGCGAATAATAAATTCTTGAATTTCATGGGGTAAAGTAGTAATAAACCAAGCACGGCCGGCCGCCTGATTAAAGGTTGCCGACCGCGCCGTTAAATTAAAATCGTTTAGAAGACGATGCTGATTTCTTGATTACTGGAGATTACCAGCCTCGGCTTGCTGAATCATAGTGTCGTCGGCAGTGATGTAAACCTCAACGCGACGGTTCTGAGCACGACCCTCGGCAGTGCTATTGTCGGCAACTGGATAGTCGTAGGCAAGACCCTTAGTTTCCATGCGGTAGCCCGAAACGCCACTGTTCATCAGATAGTTCTTAACAGCGTTAGCGCGGTTGAGCGAGAGTTTCTCGTTCACAGCACGCGAGCCAGTGTTATCGGTGTGTCCGAAGATTTGAACGTTGGTGTTAGGATCGTTGATGAGCGAAGCCGCAAACTTAGTCAAAGCAGCCTTAGCAGGAGTCTTGAGGTCGGCCTTGTTGGTATCGAAAAGGATACCCGAGTCGAAAGTCACCTGGATGCCAGTGTAGCCATTGTTGTCGGTAACAGTGCTAACCGAAGCACCTTGAATAGCAGCGAGCTCGTCGGCTTTCTTCTGCATGTGCTTGCCAATGAGAGTGCCAGCAACACCACCAGCAACAGCGCCAACAGCGCCACCAATAGCTGCACCCTTGCCCTTGCCAATGAGAGCACCAATACCAGCTCCCAGAGCAGCACCACCGCCACCGCCGATAAGGCCACCCTGGAGGGTCTTGCTCATTGAGTTACATCCACTGAAAGAAATGAGCAGCACAGCGCTCATGAAAAGACTCATAAATTTCTTCATAATAGTACTATTTTTAAAGAATTAATAATTAAGTGTGTGTTCTATCGTTTAATATTTTCGATACAAAAGTAAGCAGATTAATTGTAAAACGCAAATAAAGTTAATAAAAACGTAACAATGAAGTGGCAAATTATTAATCACTCAACCCGAAATAACTATTTAAGGTGAGAGGCCTGAGCGTTGCCAGTTCATTGCCTCTTAAACGCACGACATAGTAAAATACTGCATCGCCGAGCAAAAAAAATGTGCTTTAGCTAATGTGTAATTATGGAATCAAGTGACACTGGTGACTCAACTGACTCAACTGACTCAACTGACTCAACTGACTCAAGTGACTCAAGTGACTCAAGTGACTCAAGTGTGCGTTTTCTCGCAAAGTTGCACCTGGCGGTGTCGTAAAGCCTGCTTGCGCAGGGGGGGGTTGATATAGCATAAGTTGTGGGTCGCCTGCGGCGAGAAATTGGACAAAATTAAAAATTCAACAAAAATGTTTTCGGGTGACTCTGGAATCGGTGGAATCATGGAATCGGTAGGAATTACTAGGAATTGCTAG
>DEJJ01000013.1 GCA_002353285.1 Porphyromonadaceae bacterium UBA2751
GAAAAAAGTGACGAAGTCAGGAGTAGAGGCTGCCATAGTAAAAGAATTTAGATATAGTAACGATGAGGAGGGCTGAGTGTGGTAGACTTCTACCAACTTGGCCCTCCTTTTTTTGGAAAAATGTGAAAATGACAAACAATGTTGTAGTTTTTCGCGGAATTGATTCCTAAAATGTTGCCGATTTTTGGAATAAGCTTATGGCTGGTGTTGAGATTATACCCAATGGAGCAAGTTTAGTGATATGAGTTCCACTTCACCCTCCCATTTTATATATAAGTGGATGGAAAACTATAATTTTATACCACAAGATAAATCTTTTATTTTTTAAGAATTCTTAGAAAAGAATTTTGCTATTGATAGTCAAGTGTTTATAGGTGTCTTTCCCCCATTTTCTTTTTTATTTCTTTTCTTTTCTGCCATCACTTAACTCATATCTACGGTATGTCTTACCGCCACTGTTGGTTAGTTCCTTTCCAACCATCTTATATACAGTGTTTCGCAAATCTACTAGATCAACATCAGGAAGTCTTTCAGCAATCTCAGACATTAAGCTTTGAGGATGCATCTTCAGGTCTTCAATAATCAATGCTTTTAAAGCATATGGCTCAATATTCTTTAGCGTAGTTTTAACGTTGGCCTTAGAATTGGCAATCAGTTTTGGATTAATGAAATATGTAGTTCCCTTTCCTGCCCCACGCTTATTGATAAGTCCAATTTTTAGTAAAGGATCAACATAACTTCTTAGACGTTCTTCATCAGAGAGTTGCAAATATGCAGACAACTTGGTTGCTAGCATCTTCGTTTCGTTTGCTATAGCACCAAAGGTGATATATCCCTTTTGAGTTAGCTCATAGTTCTTCAAGGTATAATCCAGAAGAGGCAGAATGTCAGTATTCTGTATTTCTGAATATTGTGTCACTTTGAATTCATTGAAAGAGGACTCTGGTATAGGTGGGCGTTTACCTTCCATTGAGTTTAGTTCATAGATGAGGTCATAGCCTGATCCTTCCCCCTCCATCAGCCCAAGGTCGCTCATAATAGTAATGAGATAAGGGTTTCTGCGGTGACGCTGATGCAGCAGATTGTCAACTGTAACACCAAGAGGCAAACCACCGGGGTTCGAAATTTCCAATCTATCGGGATATACACAAATCATTATATCGCTTGAAATCGTGAAACTCTTATGAGCGAAAGCATTAAGTAGCAACTCTCTTATCACCTTTGGATGGTAATGTCTGATAGTTTTTCGGAACAAGCCATCGGGGAACTCATACGAATATTCGAGTTCAATGGCTTCCTTCTCTATTTCAAGCAGAAGCTCCTTTGGGTTATATTGGCTGTCATGCCACTCAATCTTTCTTACCTTGTGCTCCAGTTGGTCATACACAATATATTGCACAGATATAGGGAAAGAAATTCGTCCTCGTTGTTTTGCTGTGCCAAGCCATAGTACACCAAGGTTGGTCATCGTGCCATTATCCATGAGATTGTAATGCTCAAGGATTTCTATGTTGGACATTTGCTTCACATGATTTTTTACACGGTCGGAATGGCGGATGTCATTAGCAAATCTCACGACATTCTCATTCGGTATATCTTCCAACTTAGTCCTTGTCAACAGCAGTTCCCATTGATAAGCCCCTTTCTCTATGGACAATCTTTGCAGATCCTCGTTTCTTACTGGTTCACATTTATCACCTACTCGTATATATATCTTGCCATCAGAAGTGGTGGCAATAGATTTCAACGATGGAGCCACATACACCTCAAAGTATTGAGCTCCATTCTGATGAATTAGTCGTTCAGATGCAGCAATGCTCACATTGAAACATAGACTCCTCAGCCGAGAAATGGTATCATTGATCTCTTCATCTTCGATGATCTGATTTAGCTGCGGATCTTTTGTATCGTCTTCGATGCCTATATATAATGTGCCGCCTTGTGCGTTTGCAAATGCCACACAAGTTACGGAAAGGTCTTTGAACCCTTTGTCGCCAGAGCGTATCTTCCTAATGCTCTTAAACTCCTTTGTCTGCTTTTCTGTCATACTTCGTGTGTTTGTTAATCCGACTTTTACATATAACGCTTATTGCCTGCTAAAAATGATAACATCGTTTGCTAATTCAGTAGAATCGTTTGATATTCTCATAGTATTAATTCCTCAATGAAATTAATTGTTTCTCTTCTTTTCTGCCAAAATCACTTTCAGTAGATTAATATCACTGTACATGTTGATGAAAAAACTATAGTTTGGCACAAAGGTACAAACTTTTTTGCAGAAATACTAAAATCTCTATTGTTTTAACAATGTATATTTACTCTTTTTTCCTTGTTCTCACTTAGTTTGTAAATACATAGATTGTTATTCCATAATGGAAATGTTTTAGTTCAACAGAAAAAGAAAGAAAGGTAAATGATGCCACAAAACTTTGTGAAAATCTTTGTAATAATGTGGGTTTCGAAAAGTTTGTTGTTCAAATTGGGGTAGTTACGGTAAAAATTATTAACTTTGCAAGTTGATTGGGAAAATGGGCTTTGCCTTTCAGCGAAAGTGCTGTCTTTCAATCAGGTAATACGTTGTAAATAAAACACATAACTATATATCAAGATGAACATTTCGTTAAAATGGTTGAAACAATACCTCGACTTTGATCTCACCGCTCAGGAGGTGGGCGACGCATTGACTTCGCTCGGTCTTGAGGTGGGAGCAGTTGAGGAAGTAGAGACAATTCGTGGTGGCCTCAAGGGCTTGGTGGTGGGCAAGGTGCTCACCTGCGAGCCTCATCCCAATAGCGACCACCTGCACCTCACCACCGTGGACCTGGGCAATGGCGAGGAGCCTGTGCAGATAGTGTGCGGTGCTCCCAATGTGGCCGCTGGGCAAAAGGTGATTGTAGCCACCGTGGGCACCGTGCTCTACGATGGCGACAAGGAATTTGTTATCAAGAAGTCGAAACTGCGTGGAACCGACTCATTTGGCATGATTTGCGCCGAGGACGAGATAGGCATTGGCAACGATCATGCTGGCATCATTGTGCTGCCCGAGGATGCAGTGGTGGGCACACCTGCAGCCACCTACTATGGCATCGAGAGCGACTGGCTCATTGAGGTGGACCTCACACCCAACCGCATAGACGGCGGCTCGCACTACGGCGTGGCCCGCGACCTCAACGCCTGGCTCAAGCGCCACGGCAAGGACGGCCACCTGCACAGGCCCAGTGTGGAAGATTTCAAGATCGACCGCCAGGATGGTGGCATTCCCGTCGAGGTTGAGAACGCCGAGGCATGTCCACGCTATTGTGGCCTGACCATTCGCAACGTGAAAGTGGGGGAGAGCCCAAAGTGGCTCAAGGACTTCTTGACCACCGTGGGCCAGCGACCCATCAACAGCATTGTTGACATCACTAACTATATCTTGCTCGGCACCAACCAGCCGCTGCACTGCTTCGACCTGAACAAGGTGAAGGGCGATAAGGTGGTTGTAAGGACCTGCACCGAGGGCACCAAGTTTGTGACCCTTGATGGTGTGGAGCGCACACTCACCGACCGCGACCTGATGATATGCAACGCCGAGGAGCCCATGTGCATTGGCGGTGTGTTTGGCGGTCTTGACAGTGGTGTGACCGAGACCACTACCGATGTGTTTCTTGAGGCAGCTTATTTCCACCCCACATGGATCAGGAAGAGTGCACGTCGCTTTGGCCTTAACACCGATGCTTCGTTCCGCTTTGAGCGCGGCATCGATCCTAACGATGTGATTTATAACCTCAAGCTCGCTGCCATGCTCATCAAGGAAGTGGCTGGTGGTGAAATATGTGGTGAGATTGTCGACGTGAAGCAGCACGATTTCCCCGGTTTCCCCGTTGAGTTGCGCTACGACTACGTTAACAGCCTCATTGGCAAGGATCTCGACCACGATACCGTGAAGAGTATCGTCGAGAGCCTGGAGATGAAGATTGAGGCCGAGGACGACGAGAAACTCAATCTCATAGTGCCTACCTATCGTGTCGATGTTCAGCGTCCATGTGATGTGGTCGAAGATATTCTTCGCGTTTATGGTTACAACAATGTGGAAATTGGCTCGCAGGTTAAGAGTTCACTCTCAATCAAGGGCATGGTCGACTTCCGCGACGATATGCAGGAACTTATCTCAAACCAACTGAGTTCACAGGGCTTCTATGAGATAATGAACAATTCGCTCACTGCTCAGAGTTACTACGAAGGTTGTGAGGCCTATCCCGAGGCCAACTGTGTGCACGTGATGAACCCCCTGAGCAGCGACCTGAGCCTCATGCGCCAGACTCTGCTCTTTGGTGGCCTGGAGAGTGCTGCACGCAACATCAACCACAAGAATCCCAACCTCAAGATGTATGAGTTTGGCAACGTTTACCATTTCAGCCCTGAGGCCGATAATGCCCAGGTGGCACTGGCACCCTACACCGAGCACACCGCACTGGGCCTGTGGCTCACTGGCGAGACCCACGGCGACAGCTGGGCCGACAAGCCCCGCAAGCTCAACTTCTACGACCTTAAAGCAGCAGTTGAGAACATCTTCAGTCGCTTGGGCATTGCCGAGCGCGACCTAGTGCAAGAGGAGTTCAGCAATGATGTGTTTGCTCTGGGACTTGCTTATAAGAATCGTGGTGGCAAACTCATCGCTGAGCTTGGAATTATCACTGCCGAGCAGCACAAGAAGACTCATTGCACTCAAGTGGTGTATTTCGCCGAGCTTAACTGGAATGCAGTGTGCAAAATGGCAACAAAGGCGAAGACCGAGTTTACCGACCTGCCCAAGACGCTGCCCGTTCGTCGCGACTTGGCTCTGCTGGTGGACAACACTGTCACCTATGCCGACATCAAGAAGGTGGTTGAGCAGAGTGAGCGTCACCTGCTGCGTGGTGTGAACCTCTTTGATGTGTACGAGGGCAAGAATCTGGAGGCTGGCAAGAAGTCTTATGCCATCAGCGTGATGTTGCAGGACGACGTGAAGACCCTTCAGGACAAGCAGATCGACGCAGTGATGAACAAAATTATCGCCAATCTCGAGAAGCAAGTGGGCGCGAAGCTTAGATAATGAATAATTCATAATTCATAATGCACAATTGGGCTGCGCTTTGGTTAATGTATAATTCATAGCAACTATGATAATAGATTTTAAAGATTTGGAACTGAATGTTGCCCAGAATTTCAAGGGTGGCGAGAAGGAGTACGTGTCGCGCCGATATGTCGACGAGAACAACAAAATCATGCTCGGCACGCTTGAGCCTGGAGCATCGATAGGCTATCACAGTCACGACACCGACAGCGAAATAATGTATTTCCTTGAGGGCGAAGCCACTGTGCTTTACGACGACGGCGAGGAAACCCTGCAGCCTGGGCAGGTTCACTACTGTCCGCAGGGCCACAGCCACAGCCTCATCAACCGTGGCAATGTGCCTCTCAAGTTTGTCGCGATTGTCCCCAACCACAACTGAGAATTAAAAAACTAACAACTAAATACTATTTTTTATGGGAAGAGCTTTTGAATACCGCAAAGCAAGAAAACTGAAACGCTGGGGCAGCATGTCCCGCACGTTCACTAAGATTGGTAAGGAAATCACTATCGCCGTTAAGGCTGGTGGTCCCGACCCATCTTCAAACTCGCGCCTGCGTGCCCTCATGGCTAACGCCAAGGCTGCCAACATGCCTAAGGACACCGTGGAGCGCGCTATCAAGAAAGCAAGCGACAAGGATGCAAGCGACTACAAGGAGGTGATCTACGAGGGATACGGACCTCATGGAATTGCTATCCTCGTTGAAACCGCTACCGACAACACCACCCGCACCGTGGCCAACCTGCGCAGCTACTTCAACAAGAAAGGTGGCACTCTGGGCAACTCGGGCAGCGTGGCTTTCATGTTCAGCCACAAGGCCTATTTCCATGTGGAGCCTAAGGATGGTATCACTCTCGAGGATCTTGAGCTTGAGCTTATCGACTTTGGCGCCGAGGAAATTGAGCAGGACGAGGAGGAAATCATCATCAGTGCTGCCTTTGAGAGCAACGGCGACATCCAGAAGTATCTTGAGGAGAACGGATTTGAGATCAAGAGCACTGAATTCGTCTACGAACCAGCCGACTACAAGCCACTCAACGAGGAGGAGACTGCCGACATGGAAAAACTGCTCGAGGTTCTCGAGGAGGACGACGATGTTCAAAACGTGTTCACCAATATGAAAGAGGCTGGCTTGGACTAATGCTCTAAGCTCTGATTCTCAACTTGATAAAGCCGTCAGCGCAGCATTGAAGTGTGCTGGCGGCATTTATATGGCTCAACCTCAAAAGTGTAAAAATATAATTACAAAATAAAAATAGAGTTAAAAAGTGGGTTAAAAACAAAAATTCTTTCCTGAAAATTGTGCTCATGTTATATAAAAGGCATATCTTTGCATCAGTTTTCATGGTATTAGTTTTTAAGGTTATGAAATCAAGTGCGTCGTGAAGGCGCCAATTCTTTTTCATTTTTGTTTTAAGGTTTATGTTAATGGTATTAGAAGGTTAATTAGTTAAGCAATCCCCGACGTGAGTCGAGGATTTTTTTTATCATCTAATGTGGAGAAACACAATAAAATAGGGCCTCATGTTGTTTAATAGAAAAGCGCATGCTTTGAGATGGCACATAATATTGTTTAACCTGTAAAATATTTAATCATGAGATTTTTTAAAATTACAATCATGGTGGTAGTGCTTGCACTGATGGGGTCGGCAGCAAGTGCCGATGCCAAGGTGAAAAAGCGCCGCACCACCGTAAAGAAAGAGAGAACTATGCAATCAAAGTCGAAGGCTAAAGCCACTTGCATGCTTGAGATGGTGCACTACATGTGGCAGGGCATGATGATGTATCCTGTGGCCGATGTCAGGGTTGAGCGTCGCGACGGCAAGGTGGTGCTCACCACTCGTGGCACAGTGGGTGAAGAGAAGGAGTTTGTGCTCAAGGATGGAGAGCAGTTGCTGCAGCAGGCGCTTAAAATCATTGAGAGGAACAGGATGCTCGACTATAGCAGTAGTTATGAATTGAGTTCGGAGTTCCAGGTGCTCGATGGTTACGCATGGGAGTTTGGTGCCCGCCTTACCGATGGGCGAAAGGTGTCGAGCCGTGGCAGCAATGCCGAGCCCGATGGTGACGGTCTTGCCGACATGCAGGACTTGCTCTTCAACAGGGCTAAGAAAGAGTTGGGAATTGACGATTAGTCATCCCCAGCCTAACTGTTACACACAAGAAAAGAAGCCACGCAATCAACGAGATTGCATGGCTTCTCATTTTATGTATACTATAGGTTATAGAGTAACCGCGATGTTTGATTACTTGATAACCTTAGTGGTCGACTGTGAACCGTCGTCGTAGCGAGTTACCACGATGTTTACACCCTGGAATGGAGTGCTCGACTCCATACCGGCCACGTTCACGTACTTAACCGAAACCACCTTCTTGGCAGTGGTCAGGCCGTTGATGCCTGTAGGAACGGAGAATTCCATGGTTGAAGGAGTGACGTGGGTGTTGTTCTCGGTGGGCATTGACAGGATTGCCAATTTGCTTCCCGAAACGAACAGGTTGCCAGCGTAGTCATAGTTGATTTGGGTAACCACGTTGCCTACACCGTGCTTGTAGTCATACTTCCAGTTCAACGCAGGAGTGCTGCGGTTGTACTGAATCTCAAAGAACTTGAGAGTGCCGTCGGGTTGGTTAACAACGAGCTCGGTGCCATCGGGGCTCACTGCACCAGCACAGTATTGAGTGCCAGTGAGGTGCTCGTGAATTGGGTTCTCGCTGTCGCCACTGTTGTAGGTGATGGTGCCCTCGGGGTTAACATAGATGATAGAAGGCACGCTCGAGTTGTTTTGACCAGCACTGCGGTTTTGAACAACCCAGATGCCGCCTTCCTCGCTCTCGCCAACTACTGCTGCATGGGTGCTGATGAGCTTAGCGCCCACACCCCACATGCGAGTGGGAGCTGCGGTCCAGTTCTCCATGATAGTGCCGTCGGCATTGCCAATGTTGTACTGCGAGATGTCGTTACCTGCATCCTCGAGGTGGCAATACATGTGAGTGTCGGCTCCCTTACCGGCAATGAACACCGAAGGGGTGGATGTGCACATCATCTCGCCATCGGCATTGGTGATGGTGCCGTTGCTGGCGTGAGTGCCAACGAAGAATGGCTCAAGATCGCCGCTCAGAGTCTCAGGATTGAGTTTGAACACGCCCGAGCGAGCGCCGTCGGCCCAGTTAGCAAGATAGACGGTACCGTTCTGGTCGATGGCCAGGCGGAAGGGGTTGCCCAGGGTGTATTCACCACTGATGGGGCCACCAATCTGCTCACCCTCAGGAGTGTAGGCATAGATGGCGTTGCCAGTGTTGCTTGAACCGATGCGGTTCACCAGGTAGAAGCGTCCGAAGTAAGGACTCTCGGGATTGACGTCAACAGCATTACCAATGCGGTTGAATGTGAATTCGTCAGGATTATTGAGCTCAGCGATGCGTGCGATTGGGTCGCCAGTGAGTGAAACTTCCCATGTCAAGAGCATGGTTCCCTCGCCAGTGATCACGTCCTTGAGTTGCTCCATTGGGATGGTAACCTCATTCTGTCCTTCAACCACATTGGTGAGAGGCATTGTGAAGAGCTGCTCACCATTCTCGGGGTTGATAATGCTCAGGGAAGCTTCGTTGGCATCTTGATTAGCCTTGAAAGTGAAGGTGTAAACCCCACCATCGAAGTTGTAGTTCAGGTCGTAGGCATAGATGCCCTTAACCTTGGGTTGCTCAACGCCCTCGGCATCGGTAGCAAACTTAATAACATTGGCATCGCTGCCAAGCAGATAAGCGCGAATGTCCTCGCCATCGACAGTGGCGCCAGCCCATGCAAAGTCGGCGCTGTTGGCGGTGATGGCCTTAGCGGTGTTGAGGTCGGTGTTGATAGTTGTAACAACCTCGGCATTAGCAATGCCACCAGTGATGTCGTAGAGCTTGATACCCTTAACGTCGCCTGCGGTTCCATAAGGAGCCACCATGAGGGTGTGACCAGCATACTTGAAGATTTGCAAGCCGTTGCCCAGCAGCTCATCCTCGGTCATGACATTGCAGGTGGGAGTGCCACCGTCGGCAGTAACTGGGAACTCATAGAGCTTACCGGTCTTAGAGCCACCAATGATGAACGCCTTGTCGTCGAATGGCGACACGGCCACCTTGATGCGGCCATAGTTCCCAACTGGATATTCGTCGATGTTGCCCTCGGTAGCCAGGGGATCACCAAGCTCGGTCAGAGCTATGGTGTTGTTGGCGTTAGCACGCGAGGTGCTTACCACATTGCCGTCTTGGATAGCAAAGAATGCTGGACGGATGCCGCGGCTTGAACCGCTGGTGGGGCCGGGAACGCAAACCAAGCAGTCGTTGATAGGACCGCTAACTGCTACACCAAAGCCCATGTCACTATTGTACCAGTTGCTCGAGTATTGGGTCGAGAACCAGTCGGTGGGATCAGAATCGAAGTCGTTCCAGTAGTAGGCGTGCATTGTGCCGCGCTGGTAGCCTGCTGGAACATTGCCGTCGGCAAACGAGGTGCGCACTGCGGTAACGCCCACGAGTTTGCGGTCGGCACTCAGGGTAATAGAACCAATCTGGTTGTAGAAGCCTGGGTTGTTCTCCATGGTGAACAAGCCTGTGGTGCTGAGCTCCTTAACCACCTGCTTGGTGTTGTTGTCAACGATGTAGAGGTGGGCAAGAGTGCCTTCGTGCGACAGCACGATGGTGGAGTCGCCATACTGCACCATTTGAGCCACGGTGCCGGTGATGCCATCGTAGGTAGTGCCCTCGTCTTGGCCAAACACAATCTCGCCTGGCATCTTGAAGTAGCCGGGCTGAACTGGCTCGGGATAGTTCTCGTAGATAATCTCCTCAGGAACATAATTCTCGTTCTCGAGCTTTACAAACTTGTAGCAAGTCTCGTTGGCAGTAACCACGGCTTCGATGGGCTCGGTCAGGGGCTTGTAGCCGTCGGCTGTGGCCTCAACGGTGTAGTTGCCTGGCTCGAGGTTGAAGAATGCGAAGAAGCCGTTCCACTCCTGGTCAACGTTGTAGGTCTCAACCACATTGCCGTCCTTCTTCAGGGTGACCACTGCGCCATTGAGAGGCAGCCACTGGTCGTCGCTGCCGTAGGCATAGTTGTAGAGGTTGTTGACGATTTTCTCGTGCAAGTCCTTAACGGTACCTGCAATCTCGCCCTTGCCGTTGAGGTTGAAGCCCCAGTAGGTGGCAACGCCACGAGCCTCACGCAAGCCCTCAAGACGGTCGTAGTCAAAGTTCAGGGCGCGGTGGCGCGAGGGCTGATAGGTGTGGAAGAAGCCCTCGAGCAGATAGCCAGGAGTGCCATGCTTGAGCACGCCCAGGTAGCCGCTATATTGCTTGCCGTTGTTGCGTGTGGCGGTGCTGTAGCTGCCATAGAAGCTGATGTCGCCGCGCACGTTCATGTTGGTCAAGCTGTAATGGCTCTGTGGCTCAATATCGCCCATGTAGTGATAGGGCCACACGGTGCGGGCCATCTCATCGCTGCCTTCCACGCCAGGGCCGTTGTAGCCGGCATCGCCAGTTGTACCAGTGTCGTAGCCACGATACAGGAACAGTGGGTAGTTGGTCGATGTGCCGTCGGTAGCGGCATTGGAGTGCGATGAAATGAACATGTCGTAATTGCCTTCCTCAACCTCCTCGCAAATGTCGGCAAGGTTCTTGTTGTAGATGGCATCAGGGTCATATTCGCTGTTGGGCGTAGTGTAAGGCCATGGTCCATTAGCAAGGCGGGAGTAGACGATGTTCTCGCTCTTCACGCCTACCGATTTCAGGTAGTTGCCAATGGCAAAGGCGCGTGGCAGTGTGCCACGTCCCTCATAGAAGCCTAAGGTGTCGGTGTCAATCCAAGTTGTTCCCTCGGCGTTAAGCACACCGGTGTTGGGGTGACCAATGGTCTTCATGGGGCGGTCGTTGGCTCCGTAGCTACCATGACCGGGGTTCAGATAAATGCGGAACTCATCGGCAGTCTTTGCCTGAAGTGTGAAGCCAGCCATCATGGCTGCTGCCACTAAAAGTATTATTTTCTTCATGATTGACAGTTCCTCCATTATTTAAGGTTAATAATATAGGCCTCTCCAGTGGGAGTGGAGAATGCAATCTTTCCTTGCGCTGGCAGCGGATACATGGCAACTACATCGTCGCCAGTGATCACTTGCTTGTTGCCGTTAAGGTCAAGAACAACTATTTCGCTCGAGGTGAACACCTCGCCATTGTCGCGGCAGTCCATTGCCACCACCATGTTGTTGCTCATCCACTTGGGGGCACGGTAGTTGCCCAGACTGGTGAGGTTGTTGCCGTAGAGGTCGCACACGTAGGCACCGTTGCCGCTGCACACGAAGAGCACTTTAGTGCCGTCGGGCGAGAGCGATGCCCAGATGTAGCGGTAGCCATTGCCTTTGGGGGCAAGCTCCCAGCTCTTGCCATCACGGGTGATGCGCATCTTGTAGTTCTTGGTAGAGAGCACAGGCGCACTCACTTGTGCTTTTCCCTTGCCCAGGGCCTTCTTGGCCAATTTGCCCTTGTTGACGATGGCTGCGGTGTTACCGTCGATGGCCACGCCTTCAATCTCACGCGATGGCTTCACGAGCTGTTGCTCGGCGCCAGTGGTTAGGTTCTTGCTCTTCACGGCTGTAAATTGCAAGTGCTTCTTGTTGGCCGATTTCTCACGATACACAATTGTGTTGCCGTCGCTCGAAATCTTTGCGTCGAAGCCAGCACCTTGAGCCTGAGTGATAACCTGCGAGGCTCCTGTGCTCAAGTCGTGTTTAGTGAGACCACGGTTGTAGTCGGTTGTCACCAGGATGTAGTCACCCTGTGGACTGATGGCCGCAACCTTGTTGGCGCTCGACTCAGGAATGTTAACCTTCTCAATCGAGGCCACATTCACCAGTTGCGCCATCCCACTAAAACACACGCATAATGCTAAAGCTGATAAAACTTTTCTCATAAATGCTTACGTTTTTTAGTTAGACAAAAAGTTAATTAAAATATGGTTTAAAATATTATTATGCTTATCAAGTAATTTATTTTATGGTTGCTAAAGTAGCCGTCAATTACCTATTAATGGCGATAAATTTCAATTATTTGCCCCAAAATTATTAAAAAATATTGAAACTTACAAAATAAATATTTATAAAAATAAAGAAAATAAACTAATTGACGATATTTCAGCCCACATCAAATAAAAAGAGAGGCCACACCTTGCGGCGCAGCCCACATCTCTAATTCTCATGACTCTGACCTCACACATCAGGCCTCTGAAATCTGACTTCTGAAATCTGACTTCTGAAATCTGACCTCTGACCTCTGTTAAGGGCATGTGGTCAGAGGATTGTAGCATATCTTGTCGCGGTGAATCCAGCCAGTGTGCTTGCCATCGTCCGTTTTCACCTTCACCCAGTTGCCCTTCAGCTCGAGAGGGTGCATCAGTTGCACGCACTCGCACAGCTTGCGTGACTTCGAGCTCGGCCCGCTGTAGAGGATCGCCGTGCCATCGCCTATTGCTGTGAAGCCTATCACCGAGTTGTGAATCCAGTAACCGGTCTTCGACCCATTGAGCTGAATCTCGTGTGGGTCGTCGCCCTCGGCATCGATTGTAGCGTCAATCTGCCACCATCCGTTCTTTTCCTTGAGCAGTGACACCACATAGCCATTGCCGTCGTTATTGATTGTGGCCACCACCTTGCCAGCAGGGGCGTTACGCACGTTGGTTGTTGGGTCCGGGTCAACAATGTAGGCAAAAACTACGCCTTGCGCATAAATTATGCTTGTAAAAAGCAACAAGGTAATAATTAAAAAGATTTTTTTCATAATTCTTTAAATCTTAATATAAATATATAATGTATGAGTTTAGGGAATGTTGCAAATTTAATAAGTTTTTTTTAATATGGTTTATATTTTTAAAAATAATGAGTAATTTTGTCGAAAATTGGTGCAAACCGAGTGAGAGAGCAAATTTATTTGAGTTCCTCAGAGGTGCCGCCTAATTTATTCAAAAATAATAACCATATCTTTAAGCGATAACTGAGAATCGATACAATGAAACGATTATTATCACTTCATGGTGCTCTGCTGGCAATGCTCATGGCAGGCACAATGGCACTGCAGGCAGCCACCTTCACAGTGCCAAAACGCGAGTTCCGCTCGGCATGGGTGGCAACAGTGTGGTGCCTTGATTGGCCCGAGACTCAAGCCTATGGCACCAATGCCGAGACCAAGCAGAAGCAGCAGCTCAACCGCATGCTCGACTCGCTCAAGAGCAATAATTTCAATGCTATCAACTTCCAGGTGCGCTCTATGTGCGATGCTATGTACGAGTCGAGCTACGAGCCCTGGTCGAGCTATCTCACTGGCACACGTGGACAGGTGCCCACATGGGATCCGTTGGCCTACGCTGTCGAAGCTTGCCACCAGCGCGGCATGGAGTGCCATGCCTGGGTAAACCCTTACCGCTACAGCAGCAATGGCATCGACCAGTGGGATGCCGCAGCCAACCCCAAGGACATGGAGCTCAGGCAGAGTGGGCTGTTGCTGGCAGCAGGCAACTATGTGGTGCTCGACCCAGCACGCGACGAGACGGTGGAGCGCATTGTGAACGTGTGCAAGGAGATTATCACTAAGTACGACGTCGACGGAATCCTCTACGACGACTACTTCTACCCCGATGGCATCACGAGTGGTCCTGATGCTGGCGACTACCAGGAGTGGCTCGACTCAGGAACCGACATGACACTGGCCGACTGGCGACGTGCCAACGTTAATCGCATGGTGCGAGAGGTCTACAACATGATACAGGTCACAAGGCCCGACATCCGCTTTGGCATCTCGCCTGCTGGAGTGGCTGGC
This sequence comes from Porphyromonadaceae bacterium UBA2751, assembly GCA_002353285.1. Taxonomy (GTDB): domain Bacteria; phylum Bacteroidota; class Bacteroidia; order Bacteroidales; family Muribaculaceae; genus Sodaliphilus. The sequence goes on from DEJJ01000013.1 coordinate 13,941, forward strand.
ACTTCGGCACCCGACTATGGCTTGCCACGATGCCCTGCCGGCAGCGACTGGCAGTACAACGGCATCTTCAGCGACCCGCTGGCATGGCTCAACGAGAAGACTATCGACTACATCTCGCCGCAGGTCTACTGGAAGATTGGTGCCACCGCCGACTATAGCAAGATTGTGCCTTGGTGGAACCAGGTGTGCGACCATTTCGACCGTCAACTATTCGTGTCGAGCTCTATCTCAAGCATGAGCAGCACCAGCTCAGAGGCCGACCATGAGGAATATGCCAATGAGGTGGAGCTTAACCGCACCACCAGCTACGATGGTGCTCCAGGGGCTATCTTCTACAGCTGCAAGTATCTTTATCGCACTGGCAATAAAGAGGAGCTTGCCACCTATCTCAAGCGCAAGACTTTCACGCGTCCTGCCTTGCCACCTGCCATGCCATGGAAACCAGGCGTTGACCCAGGTTTAGTAACCAATCTAACTAGCGAGGACCATGTGCTCTCATGGAACGGTTTCGACGGTTATAAGTATAGCATCTACGCCGTGCCTAATGGCGTTGATCCATCACAGTTTGCCAGCGATGCCGAGTCACTTCTCGATGTGAGCTACACCACCAGCTACGCTATCCCCGAGGATGCACGCTACGGCTACTACTATGCCGTGTGCCCTATGGATCGCATGGACAATGAGTTCAGCCCCACATTCCTCATTCCACCCGCAAGCCAGCAACTTGACGCACCAGTGCTCGTGTCGCCTGCCAATGGGGAGCTTGTCCCCGACCCGTTCATCATGAGCTGGCAACCAGTGGAGAATGCTCAAGGCTACATGGTGGAACTCGCCACCAGTGAGGATTTTACCGATGTGAAGCGGCGCACCACCACCAGCACCAGCATCTCGTCGAGCGCATTTGGCGACTTCCTGCCACGCAGCTACTACTGGCGCGTGCGCGCCTGTGCCGAGGGCTATACCGATGGCGTGAGCGAGACTCGCATGTGCTCGCCACAGGTGTTCACCATCATCAGCCCCAGCAATGGTGCCGAGGATGTTAACCCCTCGTTCACCGCACAGTGGCTCACTGGCGGCTCCAGTGCCGAGGCCACTCTCGAGATTGCCAGCGACGATGCTTTTGAGAACATCGTCTTCAGCGGCACTTCGTCAACTGGCGAACTCGACATACCCAAGTACACTCTCGTGCCAGGTACCTATTATTACATGCGTGTGCACATGATTGATGGCGGTAACTACCGTGTCACTGGCACAGTCACGTTCAAGACAGCCTATCTCACTGCCACACCCCCGGCATTCGTCATTCCCACTGCCGGTGGCACGCTCTATAGCGACCAGTATGTAACTCTCGAGCGGCAGGAGGCTGCTGTGAGCTATACCATCGAGATTTCAACCAGCGCAACCACTTGGGGGCGCACGAGATTCGTTGAGACTTTGCGCGACTTTGCCTATCACAGCACCGCACTCGCTGGTGACATCAAGGTCAATAACAAGCTCATGGAGGACGGTAAGACCTATTATGCCCGAGCGCGAGCCAGCTACAACACACCTAACGGGGCTGCCAACACCAGCTACAGCGAGCCCATAGCCTTCGTTTACAGTAGCGGCGCTGCACCACAGCCTGTGCTGGGCGACGTTAATGGCGACGGCAAGGTGACCAGTGTCGACATCACTGCACTCTACAACTGGCTGCTCAATAGCGACGACTCAGCAATCGTCAACGGCGACCAGAGCGGCGACGGCAAAATAACCGCCGTCGATGTCACAGTAGTTTATAATGTACTCCTGGGAAACTAAAGAAAAAAAGTGAGAAATCAGATTTAAGAAATCAGAGGCCAGATTTGAAATTTCTGACCTCCGTAGACGTTAGTGTGATTGGTGATATAGCTTGTGGCCTGGGCTTTAACGAGCGCATCTTTGGTGGGGAAATAGGTGTTGATGGCGCTAAAGTTGGTATTTGAAAAAGTGGTTTCTCTAATGTCGACCAAGTCGGGCCGGAGCGATGCCCAATACACATTGAGTGTTGTGCCAGCAGCTCCGGCATTTTGCAACGTGTTGACACTCATCTGTAGCACCGAGCTGGGCAGGAACACAGTCCTGAGTGCGCTGCAATTAGCCATGGCATTAGAGCCAATGTAGACAACGCCGTATTTATATTCAAAAGTCTGCGCAGCTATCAAGGAGCTTAATGCCATTGTCTCGACATAGGTGGCATAGTTGGTGCCATTTATCTTAACAAAGCCAGGAGAGCAACGCCCATGAACTGATGATTAACAGTAATATCCTTTTCATAATTGTAGGGTGTTTGTAATGAAAAACTTAAATGCAAAGTGCAATTAAAACTTGAAAAAATAAGAGTTTAGAGAGTAACGCGCATTATGCACCACACTCTAAACCCTTATCTCAAAAACATTAACATTCAAGTTTCAGGGAGAGCGTGCCTCTCTGAAACTTGAATGTTCTGAATTACATGGTTTCCCACATGATGTTCCACACAGCGAAGCGGTCCTTGTTGCTGGCCAAATTCGACTGGCTTGCTGGAAAAATCTCCATGTAGCAAGGACCCTGGAGGTTCACATCGAAGGTCTCGGTGTAAGCGGTCTTTTGCTGTGCATTGGCGTTGTCGACAGTGAACGATTTAATTGGATTCTGTGGCATGTTGCCGCGTGGATCGCTTGTGTAGAAGAACACATAGAATTTCACGCCCTTCGACTCGCTCAGCAGGTAAGCATAGTTCAGTGTGAGCTTCTTCACGCCATTGGGGAATGCTGGCGAGATGAGCCTGCCTTTGGAGTTGATGTTACCGTTCAGGTGAACAGCGTAGGCCCACTCGTCGCTACCGTCGGCCTTCTCTCCAATGCAGGCGTAGGTGGGAGGTGCATCGCTGGGTCCACCACGCAGCAGTCCTGCATTGGTGGCGCTCCAGCCCTTGGTCGACTCGAGTGTGGTGAAAGTGGTTTGCGATGTTGCTGTGCCACCATTCATGGTCTCGAAGTCGTCGATGGTCTGAAGCAGTGCCTTTCCACCAAACTTCACGTTGTCGAGCTGCCAGGTGGTGTAGTTCGACTGCTGCTCGGCAGTGTAGCGGAATCCAATGCAGTAGGTTCCGCTGTACTGGCTCAGGTCGATAGTGCCTGAGCTAATGAAGTCGCTCTGGCCGCCTTCGGCTGCGGTGGGCAATGTTGGGTCAAGCTTGATGAGCTCGGCTGTGGCAGGATCGTTGGTCGACATGAGGTACACATCCATCTTGTCGGTAGGACGATAGTAGCGCACCTTGCTGATGAATGACAGTTCCTTGCGACCAGCATTCTTGATGTCGAGGGCGGGAGTGATGAGCCATGCCTCGAATGGGGGTTGCTTGCCGGTGTAGCCGGTAACCGAAGCATACTTGTTGCTGTCAAATTCGTCGATGTACCAGTCCTTGTCACCCTTAGTCTTCACGAGTTTCCAACCACTGGGCATTGCGCCATTCTTTGAGCACTCCTCGAAGTCCTCATAGAGTTCGGTCACGCCGCCAGTCATCACTGAGAGCTTATACTCATCGGTCGAACCAGTGTTGTCGGTAATGCCAGCCATCTCCATGAAGGTGGCCAGTGTGCCCTTAACCATCACCTGGGTGCCAAGCAGTTCGGGGAAGCTTGCCAGGCTGGCATCGCGGCGGAAGCTTGAGCCCTGTGGCAATGCCACGGCTATGCACTTGGTGTAGTCGCGCACATCGGGGCTGTCGGCAAAGACGAGGGTGTTGTCCATCGTTGTGGGAGCTGTCCACTCAATGTCGCTGTTGCTGGTCACTTGGTTCACGCCAGGAGCAATGGCGCCCACGATGTAACCCTTCACCCAGCCTTTCTTGCCAGTGTTCTGCAGGTCGATGGCCTCGGTCACGGTCCATGGGTCGTTAGGATAACCCTTGGTGTCGTTAGAGAAGCCAATGCAGTCGCGAGTGTCGCGCAGATACATGGCCCACTTGTCGTCGCCAGTCATGTACAGGATGCCTTGCACGTCGCCCTTGCCCACTGGCAGGATGTCGCCGCGGAAGTTGGCATAGTTGCTGTTGTTCACGCCCAGTGTGTTGCCGTCCTCATCCTTGATGTTGCGAGTGGTTGAGGCAGAGCTCTCGCTGTAGGTGGTAGAGCCGTCGGCTGCTTCCCACTCCACGTCGCGAATTACCACGAATCGGCCCTGATACTTGAGCTGGGTGTCGCGGTCGCTGTGACCCACAACATCGCTAATTTTTGTCTCTAATGGAGTGACCATGCTCGCGTTGGGCAGGCCATTAATCTCGGCATGCTCGTTAAACTGGTCAAGTGTCATGCGGCCAGCCTCCCACACGCTCTGAGCGGCATACCACTCGGGCTTGCCAATGAGGTACTGTCCGTTATACTTGCCAATCCAGAAGTCCTTCATGCTGATAACGATTTCCTGTCCCACGCGGTAGGTGTTGTAGATGCTGTTAGCGTCAATCGAGATACCAATGCCTGCGGTCTCGTCCTGGATGTAGAGGTACTTGTAGATGTTGCCCTCCTCATCGCTACTGGTCACCCAGCCGTGGATGTAAGTGTCTTCCTTGCAGGTGTCGATGAAGTTGCGACCATCCTGCCAGTATTTAGCCTTGAATTCGGCTATTGTCATGTTGGCCTGATGCTCGGCGTGTGGCACTACCATTGGGGGTGTGTCGAAGTTCTCGTTACATCCCACAGCCACAAGCATGAGCACTAATGCATTGAGGAATAAATTAAAACGTTTCATAATGTGTGTCTATCTTGTTTTTAATTAATTCAATATATTATAATGTGTGTCACGTCAATTAGAATCTCACACCCACGTTCAGGTACATACGGAAGCCTTGGGCATAGTAGTACTTGTTGGGGAATTTTGCTGTGGTGTAGTTCTTGTAGTCGAAGCGTCCCTGCTGGTAGCCACCAGTCTGGATTTTGGTGTTGTTGAGCAGGTTGTTGAGGCTCAAGTTGAGGTTCAGTGATGCTGAGCGGCTCAGGTAGATGACCTTACCAATGCTCATGTTGATCACCAGTGCCTCGTTGAGTTTCTCTTGCTTGCCAATGTCTTGCATCATCTGCATCAGCTCTTCCTCGCTTGAGGCCTTGGTGTAGAGCTCGGGAAGCACCTCGTGGCGAATGGGCGACAGGTCGACATAGGAGCGATTCATCCACACTCCGTTGAGCTCAAAGAACCACATGTTAGGCGCGCTCCAGTTGATGCCCAGGCTATAGGCTTCCTGTGGAGTGCCGCTCACGTAGAAGTTCTTCAGGTAAACGGTTTGGGTCACATCGGCCACCGATCCGTTCTCGAAGCTGCGGGTACCCGTTGGGCGGTTCTTGTACTGATAGCGGGCAATGGTAGCTGCAGCGTTGAGAGTGAGCGATGGGGTGATCTTGTAGGCAGCGCCAAGCTCCACGCCCTTGTGCTCTTTCTGAACACCAGTGAGCGAGTAGTTGACGAATGTGCTGTTGTAGTCGTCGTAGAACGATGTGCGCTCGGTCATGTCCCAGAACTCGGTCCAGAAACCGGTGATAGAACCCATGAACCGGCGATAGTTCCACACGTAGCCTATGTCGCCCGAGAGGATGCGTGCACTCTTGAGGTCGGTAATCACGTCGTCCTTGATGCGTGGCGAGATGTAAGCGTTGTAATATTCAGGAGCACGAGTGCCGTAGTACACGTGAGCCTGGATGTTGTTGCGACCGTCAATCTTGTAGATGGCACCAGCCTTGACAGCAAAGTTGATGAAGCTGTGGCTCTCGCCCTTGCCCAATGAGTTCTCGGGAGCACGGCCATTGCGCATCTTACCGTCGCGCTGGAACGAAGTGGCACTCACTTGAGCTCCGTAGTTGACATCGAGGTGGTTGAAGTTGAGCACGTTCTGGGCCCACACTCGGCCAGTGATTGAGTTGATGTTGTAGTCGTAACCAAAGCGGTCACCCTCAAGGATGCGGCGGTTGGGGTTCTCCAGGTCGTTTTGGAGCATCTCGGCATCGCCAGGGAAGTCGCGCTCGGCATACTGGTCAACGTCGAGCCAGTAGCGGCCGCCAAGCAGGTCCTTCATGGTTTTGAAGTACGATGAGCGGCTGTAGTTGGCGCTGGCACCGGCCTGCAGCGAGAGCACTGGGTTGATGCGCATGTTCAGGTTGCTGTTCAGTATCCAGTTGAACTGGTTGCTGTGGCGCTTCTCTATCACGTAGCTCGAACCCTTATCCTCGCCACCTTGATCAAATTCGTAGTTGTTCAGGTAGTTCACTTGATATAGGTTTGCCCAGTTGATTTGGCGCTTCTCCTCCATGTTCAGCCACTCGTCGGTGAAGAGCTCAGCAGTCTCAGGACTGGTGGCTGCGTAGTAGGATGGCAAGTAGCGGTAGTAGTCGGGACGTGGATCGCGGGCATTGTACCAGTTCAGTGCGCTCGAGGCGTAGAACGACTTGTGGAATGCAAGACCTGTGTTGAGCGTGGTGCCGGTGTTGGGGGTCCACACCCAGTTCAGGATGGCTGTCGGGTCGAATGCGTCAACAACCTTGGCGTTGCGCTTCTTGCCCTCTTGCCAGCCCCAGTTCACGTTATATAGATTGCTTCCAGCCAGCTGGTAGGCCTCGTCAAATGTGGCAGCATTGCTGGCACGCTTGGTAGGTGCGCCAAACACCGTCAGCGCTACCGAGTGCTGTGAGTTTATAACCTTCTGCAACGCCAGGAAAGCGCCCCAGCTGTTGTAGAACGAGCCTGGGATGATGCCCTCGCCGGCATAGCGCCCAATTGCACTCAGTGTCATCGCCCAGCCGTGCTGGTTCAGACCAGTGCTGTAGGTCACCATGCCACGCCATCGGTAGTTGCTGTTGGTGTAAGCCACACTACCGCGAAAACCGGGTGCATAGTCCTTGGCAAAGGTGAAGATGTTGGTCGCTCCACCCACGTCGCCAAATCCAAAGTTGGTAGCCTCGGTGGCGTAGCCCACGCTGCGGCTCTTGAATGCTTGGTTCATGCCACCAATCATCGAGTAATTGAAGCGGCCACGAGCAGCGTCGTTGAAGTTGATGCCGTTGATGTAGGTCTGGCTGTACTCATTGTTGTAACCACGTATGCGGAATCGCATCGTGCTGAAGTTGTAGTTCGTAGCCTTGTAGTAGGGGTTGTCGGTTGCACCAGTCAGGGCCCCAACTTGCTGCGAATTTCCTTCCTCGTCCTCGAGCATCGATTCGGTCAGAACTATCTCGGCGTTCTCCTGATTCTCATCTTCTGCAATCGATGAGGTGGGATTTAGCTTGATAGTGCCCAAGTCGTCAATGCCATTTAGGATTGTTACATCAAGCACCAGGTCGCGATAGCCGTAGTTGAAAATGAGTAGGCGGTCGCTGCCTGGGTTGGCATCGGTGATCACAAAGTCGCCACTGGGTCCGGTGATGGCACTTGCTCCTTGCTGGTCAAGCAAGACGGTTGCACCCACTACCGGCACATTGGTCCTTGAGTCGACCACAATGCCTCGCAACCCCGATTGAGCCATTGCATTAAGGCTCAACAGGAGCGAAAGTAGCATAAAAAGTTTAAGTCTCATAAATAGTATTTGATTAGTTATAATAGTTTTTTCATTTAACTGTGTTAACCAAAAAAAAGTTAACAGTCATGGTCCCACCTAAATTAGGTTAGATATAAAGTGTTCAAAGTTACAACTTTTTTTCGAGATTTGGCCTATAAACTGTATAAGTTTTTTGTTTTTATGCTCAAAAAGGGTGTTGCCCGTTGATTGTGAAATCAAAATGTTGAGGATTGTTGCTTGCTTGTTATGTTTTTTTATTATTTTTGCAATCGGAAAAACATTTTTATTTACTTAAAAACTTTAATTAGTTATGTTTAGAAAAACTATCTACACAACTATTTTAGCGATGTCGATTGCACTCACTGGTTGTGGCAATCAGGGTTTAGGAATGCTGGGCAATGTGATGGGCAATGGCACGACTGGCACTGGCACCAGCACTTCGGGTACAGGGCTGGGAGGTGTGCTCGGTAGTGTGCTGGGAGGCGTGGTCAACGCCAACACCGCAGGTGGCCTTCTCGACATGGTGATTGGTCACATCAAGCTCGACCAGTCGGCCCTTGTGGGAACTTGGGTCTACAGCGAGCCTGGATGCGCTTTCACAAGTGAGAACTTGCTTGCCAAGGCTGGTGGCTCGGTTGCTGCCACACAGGTGAAGCAGAAGCTGGCTTCGGTTTATAGCTCGCTGGGCATTTCAAGCAACAACACCTATTTCGTCTTTGACCAGAGTGGACGTTTTGAGGCCAAAGTCAAGGGCATTCCATTGAGCGGAACTTACACCTTCGACTCAGGCAGTAGCAAGCTCAACCTCAAGACAGCGCTTTTCACTATTCCTGCCTATGTCACACGCACCACTAATGGCTTGTCAATCACTATGGAATCTAAGAAGTTGCTCAATGTGCTTCAAACTGTCACCGCCCTCACTGGCAACAGCACCCTCAAGACCGTGGGCGACCTGAGCAAGAGCTTCAACGGCGTGCGCATGGGATTCGACGTGGTGAGATACCAGTGATTTTCCCCCACCAGTAAAAAATTGAAAAAATAATGATGAGCAGAGCCACATTTGGGCCCTGCTCATTTCTTTCTTTTATAGCACATTGTGCAAAAAATGCAAAAAATGCGTCGTTTTCTCACAAATTATTTCTAAATTTGCAAAAATCATTAAAATAATTGAATTTTTAAAAACATCTTAAAACAAAAAAATAAATAATTAAAAATTACGTGTTATGGTAAAAAAGACTTTTTATTCATTAGTTTTGGCATCATCACTGATGCTGAGCAGTTGCGTTAGTTCAGGTGGCCTTTTAGGCAATGTGTTTGGTGGTGGAACCACAGCTAATAATACCACAGGCAGTGTGCTTGGTAGTGTGCTTGGCAGTGTACTTGGAGGCATGGCCAGTAATGGTGGTGGCATGCTGGGTGGAATTCTGGGTGGTTCAATGCTCACCGACAACACCTCTACCAATATGAGCAACTTGGTCATTGGCAACACCAGGCTCACCTCGTCTGAACTCGTAGGAACTTGGGTGTATGCTCAACCAGGCTGCGCTTTTGAAAGTCAAAACATGCTTGCCAAGGCAGGTGGTGCAGCGGTTGCCAATCAGGTAAAGCAGAAACTCAGTTCTTCTTACAGTTCGCTTGGATTTGCCAGCAACAACACAGGTTTTGCCTTCGACAAGAATGGAAATTTCGAGGCGGTGCTCAAGGGGTTGCCATTGAATGGAACTTACACCTTCGACCCCAGCACAGGGAGGCTTAACATGAAAACCAAAGCTGGCACCATTGCTTCTTTTGTGACGCGCACCTCTAATGGCTTGTCGATCACGATGGAGTCGAAGCTGCTATTGAGCTTGCTTCAATCGATGGGCAACGCTAAGGGCGGCAGCGCTATTGCAGCCATTGGCAACGTTGCCAATCAATTCAGTGGCGTGCGCATGGGATTTGATGTGGTGAAGTATCAATAATTGCTGCAACCCATTGCCACACTTGGCAAAAAAAGGAAGAGCAAGGCATCACAACCGATGATGCTTTGCTCTCTTGTTTTGTGGCAGGGCGAGTGCCTTACTTCTCCATCTCCTTGAGGATTTTCTTAGCATCCTTGTCGCCATTCTGGGCGGCATTGCGCAGGTCGGTGAGCACATTAGGATCGGTCGCAGCAGCTTTCTTGAACCACTCGGCTGCTTTCTTCAGGTCTTTCTTCACTCCCTCGCCGTTGGCATAGGAGCGGCCCAGGTTAAACTGCGCCACAGCATCGCATTGGGCAGCGGCCTTCTCATACCACTCGATGGCGAGCTCATAGTCCTGAGGCAATCCTTTGCCCTCGTCGTAGCAGATGCCCAGGCAGCGTTGCCCCACGGCATTGCCCTGCATGGCAGCCTTGCGGAACCAATAGGCGGCCTGGTTGTAGTCCACTTGCATTCCGTCGCCATTAAAGTAGCAGTTGCCCAGGCTGCATTGAGCCATGGCATCGCCTTGGTCGGCAGCCTTGCGGAACCAGTAAGCAGCCTTGACGAAATCTTGATTCACACCGTTGCCGCTGTCGTATATGTCGCCCAGGTTGTACTGGGCAATCACATTGCCTTTCTCGGCAGCCTTGGTGTACCAGTAGATTGCCTTCTGCTGGTCTTTGGGTGCGTTCTCGCCCTCCTGGTAGCTGTAGGCAAGCAGCATTTGCGCCTTCTCGTCGCCCTTCACTGCCTTAGTGTAGAGTTCACGGGCCTGTCCTGTGAGGCCTGCGGGAATAGTGGTGTTAGTCTTCTTTTTCTTGGCGTCAACATTAACGGCACCAAGCAGTGCTATTGCAAGCAGCAGCAATAATTGCTTGAAAACGATTCGTTTCATAGTTTTTTCTGTTCTTGAGATTTATGCTCCCCGCAAGGCGGAGGGCTGGGTTAAACATTTTAATTCTTTTCAACTTTGCAAAATTAGTGCAAACCGAGCGAAATACAAAATCAAGAACCCAGTTTTTGATTTTTATTTCCGAGGTGCAGCCTAATTTATCCAAAATTAGTGCAAAAAAATCAATAATGCAAAATTCAACCCGAAATGTGATAAAGATAACACTATGCGATGGCCACAAAATCTCAAACTGTTGCAATATTCAACAATTATCACTAACTTTGGTGCCAAAATCATTTATCATTAATAACGCAAAGATAATCAAGATGAAAAGATTACTCATTCTCATTACTGTGCTTGCTGCTGCACTCAGCGCCATGGCACAAATCGAGCGCCCCAAGCTGGTGGTGGGTGTCGTGGTTGACCAAATGCGCTGGGACTATCTATATTACTACTATGAGGACTATGGTACCGATGGCCTGCGCAGGCTCTTGAACGAGGGCTACTCGTGCGAGAACACAATGATCAACTATGTGCCCACTGTCACGGCCATTGGCCACTCGAGCCTCTACACTGGCTCGGTGCCTTACTTCCACGGCATTGCCGGCAACAGCTTCATGATTGATGGCAAGCGGGTGGGGAGCTGTGACGACCCAAGCGTCTACGGCATTGGCACCGATGGCAAGGCTGGACAGCGCTCGCCCAGGAACCTGCGTGCCACCACCATAGGCGATGAGCTCAAGCATGCCTTTGACTTTGAGTGCAAGGTGTTCAGCGTGGCCATCAAGGACCGCGCAGCAATCCTGCCTGGTGGTCACAGCGCCGATGCTGCCTACTGGTGGGATAGCGACGCAGGCCACTTTGTCACAAGTAGTTACTACATGGACCGCCTGCCTGGCTGGGTGGAGAAGTTTAACCGCAAGTACAACACTGAGCCTGGCTATAACCTCAACACCAGCAACGATGGTGTGACCTACACCTTCCGCATGGCCGAGGCAATCATCGAGAATGAGAAACTGGGGCGTGGCAAGTACACCGACATGCTTGCCGTGAGCGTGTCGTCGACCGACGCCATTGCCCACACCTACAGCACTCGTGGCCGAGAGAACTACGAGGTGTTCATGCGTCTTGACAAGGAACTGGCCCAGTTCTTCAAGGTGCTCGACAAGCAAGTGGGACGTGGCAACTACCTGCTGTTCCTGAGTGCCGATCATGGTGGTGCTCACAACCCCAATTTCATGCGTGAGCATGGTCAGCCAGCAGGTGGCTGGGATTCGAGCGCGGCCCGCAAGGCAATGAACGACGCCATCATGGATGAGTGCGGTGTGCCTGGTGCGATCAAGGCCATCATGGACTATCGCATCTATCTCAACCACAATGCCATCGATAGCGCAGATGTCGACCTGGAGCAGGTGAAAAAGGTGGCGCTCGATGTGCTGTCGCACGACGACGAGTTGGTGCTTGCTGCCGACTATGAGAAGCTGGAGCAAGCTTCAATTCCTGAAATTCTCAAGCAGCGACTCATCAATGGCTATCACCGCGGGCGCAGTGGCGACATCGTGGTCATGACTCAGGCTGGCTATCTGCCTTTTAAGGTCAAGAGCGACTACAAGGGCACTACTCATGGGGCGTGGAACCCTTACGACAGCCACATCCCTCTCGTGTTCATGGGCTGGCATGTGCCTCACGGCTCGACCACCAAGCCCACCCGCATCGTCGACTTGGCTCCTACCATCTGTGCGATGCTTCACATCCAGATGCCTAATGCCTGCGTGGGCGATGCCATCACTCTTGATGAGCCGTCAAGCAAGCGATGACGATTGGTTGACAACTCACAACTCACAACTCATAACTCATAACTCTTATCGTGAATGGCTGGATGAAACGTGTGTGCCTGTTGCTGGCGGTTATTGCCGTGGGCAAGGCTTGTGCTGCCGCTTATGATCAGTATGTCTCTGCTCACGACATGCCCAACCCAGTGCTTTATCTTCCTGGACCGCCCGATTCCACCATGATAATGCTCAATGGCGACCATGCACGCTGGATTTGGGGCAAAAGTCAGCGCAGCACGCCACGAGGCGAGGAAGCAAGTGGCGACACGAAATATGGCATTGTGCGCACAAGTGCTATCTACAGCAACATCCTGGGTGTCAACATCACCGAGGAGGGGACTCCTGCCATCTACCGCTTGATGGCTCGCGCAGGGGCGACTGGTGCTGGTGGCGTGTCGGCAATGAAGCACACCTACTTTCGCCGCAGGCCGTTCTTGGTCATGAACGAATCCACGTGGGGACTGTATGACTCACACGATAACCTCTTTAACAATAGTTCCTACCCATCATCGCACACAGCTTGTGGGTGGGGTACCGCATTGGCTCTTGCCGAGATGGCGCCGCACCTGCAGGACACGATTCTCAGGCGTGGCTACGAGTATGGTATCAGCCGCGTGATAACCGGAGCGCACTGGTTGAGCGATGTGAATGCAGCTTTCTTGTGTGCCAGTGCAGCAATATCGCGGGCGCGCGTGTCGCCTGATTATCAAGCCGACCTCAAGGCCGCAAGGCAAGAGTACATGCAGCTCAAGGGCATTAGCGAGAGTGAGTTGAGCACTAACGCTGCTCCCTCGGCTCTCAAGATTCTTGACGCCCCTGCGATGCCCGATTCCTATTTCTTTTATGGCGAGGTGGCTCCTTACTGGCAGGCTAAGCTGCTTCGTGACACCGACCGTGGCAGGCAGGCTGCGGCCGACGCTGATTTGAGCGATGATGCTATCCTGGCTGGCTTTGCTCCTTGTTTTGACATAGCTGTGTCGGCGGCTACCACTCCTCGCATTGTGTCGCTAATGAAGAACCTCAAGCTCATGCTGGGCTTGCATGCTGCGTCGATGAAGGGGCATTGGTTCCGTCCCAGGCCTTATGTGCAGCTGGCCGACGCCACCATCGTGCCTGGCGATGAGCAGGAGTATTTTAACGACTCGTCCTATCCATCGGGTCATGCTGTGATTGGGTGGGGGCTGGCTTTGGCTCTCTCGGAGGTGATGCCTCAGTGCCAGAATGCCATTCTCAAGCGGGGCTACGATTTTGGATGGAGCCGGGTGATTGCTGGCTACCACTATCCTGGCGATGTGCAGGCTGGTTGGGTGATGGCTGCGTGCCTGATGAGCAAGATGCACAATGAGGCCTATTTCAACTCAATGCTTGAGGCCGCTAAGCAAGAATATGCCTCGGTTAAAGCTCAGCAAGGCACTGCTGCTACAACGATGGCTCTGTCACAATCGTCGTTCCTGCCCGTGCCGCCCGACTCGACTGATGTGGGCTTTGCTGGCGACTTCTACCGCTGGATTTGGGGCAAGCACCAGCGTGACACCGAGCTGGGTGGGCTTGCTCGCAATGATGTGCAAGGTGGCATCGACCGCTTGTGTAGTATCTTTGGCGATGTGATGGGGGTGGATATCAGCGAGAGCGATGCTCCGGCAATCTACAGTTTCCTCGACCGTGCTGCTCAAGCTGGGCGCAACAGTGCCGAGGCTCTGAGTGTTAATGCCATGCGCAAGCGCCCCTTTGTGCTCATGAATGAGCAGCCCTGGGGCTTCGATGGCTCGCAACCACAGTTGACCGACACTGCACATCACCCCTCGGTGCATGCTGCCATGACGTGGACTGCAGCGCTGGCAATGGCACAAATGGCACCTAACAAGCAGGATACTATCCTGGCAAGGGCTTTGCAGTGTGCCAGTAGTGAGGTGATTGCGGGAATTTCTTGGCAGAGCGATGTGGATGAGGCAATGGTTGGTGCCACCCTGGCTCTGACGCAGTTGTGGGCCGATAGCGAGCATCAGGCTCTGCTGGATGCTGCACGCAGTGAATACTTGCAGCTCACTGGGCTCACTGAGGCCGATCTCAAGGTGTCTTACCCCTCAATGGTGGAGCTGCTGGGTGTGCCTGCTGGCGTTGACGATGTGCACATGGCAGGCGACATTGAAACTTACTGGCAGTGCAAGCCTTTGCGCTCGACCGAGCGGGGTGCACTGGCACTGGCCGACGCGTCGTTAAGCGATGAATACTTTGCAAGCATCTATGGCGATTGCTTGCCACGAGTGAATATTACCGAAGAAAACACACCTGCCATCTTCAATTTTATTAAGTTGATTAAGTTCTTGCTCAACTCCCAAGCCACATTGATGAAGGGAAGCGCGCCATCGCGCAAGCGTCCTTACAGGCAGTATAATGAAAACTATCCGTATGGCGGCGAGGAGTGGCAACTCTTTCCCACATCGTCTTGGCCCTCGCGTCACGCACTGGTAGGGTGGGGGCTGGCAATGGCGATGGCGCAGGTAGCGCCTGAGTGTGGCGAGGCTCTCTTGCAGCGTGCCCATGCCTACAGTGAGGGACGCATGATAACTGGCTTTGCTTATGCCAGCGACGTGAGAGCAGCCATGATAGCGTCGCAGTGCTACTTGAACAAGCTGTTTAATGAATCTGTTTTTAAATCATTGATTGACGAAGCCAAGCTGGAATATCGCCAGCTGAGCAGTGTTGGCGATGTGAACGGCGATGGCAGCGTGACAAGCGTCGACATCACCGCCCTCTACAACTGGCTCCTCGATGGTGACGGCAGCCACATCGTCAACGGCGACCAGGATGGCGATGGCAAGATCACCGCAGCCGACATCACCGTCGTCTACAACATCCTCTTGGGTAATTAATTGAGTGAGGTTCCAATGCGGCTCATGAAGTGGGCACGCACGTCGCGCCAGTGATAATAGGGGGCGCAATCGGTAGCGATGGGCAGGCTTGCCTCGTGCTCGTTGAGCAATATCTTGACCAGGATGTCGTCGCTGCCAGCCTTGCGGTAGTAAATGATTTGGATGTTGGCGGCCATGGGGAACACCTCGTAGGAGCGCCAATGCTCGGCCAGCGTCGCAAGGTCGCTGGTTGAGTAGTCCATTCCGTTGAGGCCCATCAGGCACACGGTGGGCAGCACCACGCTCTCATGCCCGAAGCGCAGCGTTGCACTGTTACGGCCGCTGGCAATGGCTCGGTCGGCGGCCTCAATGAAGTTTAGCAGCAGGTGGCGGTGGGCCAGTGCGCCAGTGTGATGGGTGATGGGAGTGTCGCCTGAGTAGAGGTACCAGCGTGCATTGTTGTAGGTCCAGATGAGGGTGGCATCATCGGCGGTGAACACTCCGGTGTAGAGGTCGATGTTCTCAAAGTCGTGATGACTCTGCATGTTGCTCACCACGTCAAAGAGGCGCATCACCAAGGTGAAGGCGTCGCCAATGCTGTCGCGCACGAATTTCTTGTCATTGAACAGGCGCGACGTGATTGTCTCAAGTCTTTTGGGTGTGAAGAGTTTTGCCTTCATGGCTTCGACAGCAGGCCTGGCGGCACGTTGGGCTGCTATTGCTGCGGTGTCGCGGTAGTTCATGTAGTACATGTCGTGCTCGCTGGCGTCGGTGGTGATGCTGAGCTGTGGGTTGAGCGACTTGAGTGTGCTCGTGGCGTTGAGCATCGACAGGATGCAGCGAATCACCACTGTGGAGCGGGCATCAACGTGGGCATCGCCTTGCCACACCTCGGGGAAGTTGAGGAACATGCGCTTGGCAATGCGCTGGTGCTGCTCGGCACCAATGTCGCTGAGCTCGCCCAGTCGCTTGTCTGATGCCTTGAGTATCGTGCGGCATGCTTCCAGCACTTGCTTGCCACGCTTTGTGAGCTTGCCATTGCGTTCGGCCTTGGTGAGCTGTTCCACAGGGATGGAATAGTCCTTTGGGTCGATGAGCCATCGGCTGCCATGACGGCCGTAATGGTTGATGAAGAAGGGCTGGTAACCATTGGGAGCTGGTGTGAGCTGTGGCAGCTCGCTGTCGGGGTAGGCAAGGTAGTTATTGGCACTGAGGCGAATATTGCTTTTAAACACCTCATCCACGCTAGTGCGTGCTGTCACTGCTGGCGTAAGCAGCAGCAATGCTAGTATTAATGACGATAATCGTTTCATAATAGTTGTGAGTTGAGAGTGAGAGTTGAGAGTGAGAGTTGAGAGTGAGAGTTGAGAGTTTTGATTTCTGAGTTGTGAGTCCTGAGTTGTGAGTCCTGAGTTGTGAGTTGTGAGTTGAGAGTGAGAGTTGAGAGTTTTGTTTTCTGAGTCCTGAGTTGTGAGTTGTGAGTTGTGAGTTTTGAATTATGCATTATGAATTGAACATTGTGCATTGTGCATTGAACATTGTGCATTATGCATTATTAAACTGTTGCAGTAATGATTGTGGCTTTGCCCTTGAAGTCGAGGCTGTGCACGCATGCTGGTGCGAGTAGCGACTCGCCCCGCTTGAAGTCCTGCAGAGTGCCGTTGCCGCAGTCGACCGTGCAATGCCCCTCCACACACATCATGCACAGGAAGGCATCATGAGGCATGGGCAGGTGATAACTGCCGTCAACGATGATGCGGTCAACATCGAAGAAGATGCTGCTTATCAGGCGAATGTTGCCCGAACGGTTAGGATAGTGTCGCAGGCAGTCGCGGCTCACGGTGTAGTCGATGGCATCGATGGCGAGATCGGTGTGCAGCTGGCGTGGCTTGCCGTCGCTGTCGATGCGGTCGAAGTCATACACGCGGTAGGTGATGTCGCTTGCCTGTTGCACCTCGAGCAGCAGGTTGCCGGCGCCAATGGAGTGGATGCGCCCTGCTGGCAGGAAAAAGATGTCGCCCTCGTGGGTTTCGTGCCGGGCAAGCACGTCGAGCAAGGTGCCGTCGTGCATGTGCTCGAGGTACTCCTGTGGGGTGATGGTGCGGCTCATGCCGGCAAGCAGCGATGCCCCTGGCTCAGCGTCGATGATGTACCACATCTCGGTCTTGCCGCTGCAACCGTGGCGGCGGCGCGCCAGGTCGTCGTCGGGATGGACTTGAACCGAGAGGTCTTTGCTGGCATCGATGAATTTCACGAGCAGTGGGAAGTTGTCGCCGTGCTTGCGCCACACGCGGCCACCCACGAGCTGCTCGCGGTAGCGCTTAATGAGCGTGTTGAGGCTCGCCCCTGCGTGCTGGCCCGATGCCACGATGCTCTCATGCCCTTTCAGCCCCGAGATTTCCCAGCTCTCGCCCACATTGTGAGAGTGGATGTCAATGCCCTTGAAGGCGGCAATCTTGTCGCCACCCCACAGCACGTTCTTCAGGTTCAGGCTGAACTTGAACAACTGCTTGCGCAATATCTCTTTGTCTCTGGGCATGTGGTGAAGGGTTATTACAAAAGTGCAAAATTAGTGCAAAATTAGTGCAAACCGAGCGAAATACAAAATCAAGAACCCAGTTTTTGATTTTTATTCTGTGAGGTGCGGCCTAATTTATCGAAATTACTGTTTTTTTCTGGATATTGGGTGATGATGGTTTTTAAACTTTCTTTTGTGGGTGGGCGTAACGGGCAAGTGGCTTTGCCCGGGTTGATGAAATTTACACAAATTGTATTAACAATAAAAAAAACTTAACAATTCATTTCGCAAGCAAGAAAAATAAAATTTATAGACTAACTTTGCAAAGTTTTTTTGGAATTGAGCTTGAGTGCACATTGTGATGAGCGACAAGAATAAGAAAATATTATGGTGGATAGCAGGGGCGACTGTGGTTGCTCTGCTGTCGATGTATATTTTTGTCAAGCCAGTGCACAAGTGGGTGAACACGCTCATTGGCAAGAATGAGAAGGTGTATCCGCAGCCCGAGAAGAATAAAGGGGGTGGCGATGCCGAGTATGAATATGGCGCGCCAGTGGAGAACATCGAGGGTGAGATAATCGATGTGCCTCGCGACTCTATCCTGGACAGCCTGCTCAGGGCCGACACGGCGATGGTGGGTGTGGTGCGTCCCATCGATGGCCCTGCTCCTGCTCATGTGGAGGGGTTTGGCGAGGGCCCACTCCCTCCTGCTCCCAGCGAGGAAAACATGCCCAACAAGGCTGGTGAGAGCGAGGCCGATGAGAAGGAGCTTGAGCAACTCGAGAACATGTTGCCATCGCTTGAGGAGATTGTGGACATCGAGCAGCACACGAGCACTAACGCTGCCGTGAGCAAGAAGATTGTGGCTTGCCGCAATGCCTACAACAAGCTGGTGGCTTGCTACAAGGAGTATCGTGCTGAGCCCACTGCGAAACTCAAGGCCGATGGCAAGAAGCAGAAAGAGGCGCTGCTGAACTCGCTGTCGCAACTGATGAAACTGTCGCAGACTAACAACGACGAGGCAGGCATGGAAGAAGCTGCCGACCTGCGGCGTGAGGTCAACAAAATGGAGTTCTAAGCACAATGCAGAATGCACAATGCAGAATGCACAATGCACAATGCACAATGTTCAATTCATAATGCACAATGCACAATGCACAATGCAGAATGCACAATGTTCAATTCATAATGCATAATGCACAATGCACAATGCACAATGCATAATGCAGAATGCATAATGCACACAACTTAATTCCGCCAACAGATATAAAACACTTAATATACAATATTGATGGAAACCAACTTTCTTGATAAGCGATTGATAGGCACCGTCACGGTGCGAAGTGTGGTCACTGTGGTGCTTTCGGTTTTGGCTTTCGCAGCTATCTCGTGGATTTACTTCTATCCGAGCGACGTGAATGGCGATGTGCTGCAGCAGAATGATGTGCTACAAGGAGCTGCCAACGGACAGGAGGCTAAGCTCTTCAACGAGAGCCATGACGGTGAAGTGACGCGGTGGACCAACAGCCTCTTTGGCGGTATGCCCACTTTCCAGATTGCTCCCAGCTATAAGAGCAACTCGATGATTAACACCATTGGCAAGGTGCTCACGCTTGGTTTCCCTGAACCGGTGAGCTGGATTTTCTTGCTGATGCTCGGATTCTTCATCCTGATGCTTGCATTCAAGATGAAATGGTACCTTGCTGTGCTGGGTGCCATTGGCTATGCCTTCTCGTCTTATTTCTTTATCATCATCGATGCGGGCCACATCTGGAAACTGCTCACCCTGTGCTACATTCCTCCCACTATTGCCGGCATTGTGTGGGCCTATCGCGGCAAGTACTTGCTGGGTGCGGCTGTAGCAGCGCTCTTTGCCACACTGCAGCTCATCAGCAATCATGTGCAGATGACTTACTATTCCATGTTCATCATCGTGCCGCTGGTAATTGCATTCCTTGTGATTGCTATTAAGGACAAAAAAATAGGGCAGTGGTGCATTGCCACATGCTCGCTTGCAGTGGCGGCGGCGCTGGCTCTGGGTGCCAACGCCTCTAACCTGTATCTCTCCTACAAATACTCACAAGAGACCATGCGAGGCGGTCACAGCGAGCTCACACCGCTTCCTGCCAAGCCTGGCGAGGAGCCAGCAGTGAGCAGCGAGCCCACCAATGGAGGACTGAGTAAGGAATACATCACTCAGTGGAGTTATGGCATCGGCGAGACATGGACTCTCATGGTGCCCAACGTGAAGGGCGGTACCAGCATGAAGAGTCTTGCCGAGGTTGACGGAGCCGATGATATGGCTGCCGACAGCGAACTGGGCACTCAAGTGCTGCCTGCTTTTTCACAGTACTTTGGCGACCAGCCGTTCACAAGTGGTCCTGTCTATGTGGGAGCACTCATTTTTGTGCTGTTCATCTTGAGCATCTTTGTGGTGAAAGGTCCTGTGAAGTGGGCATTGCTGGTGGCTACCATCTTCTCGATTTTGCTGTCGTGGGGTCACAACTTCATGGGACTGACCGACTTCTTTATCGATCATTTCCCCATGTACAATAAGTTCCGCACCGTCTCAAGCATCCTTGTCATTGCCGAGTTCACCATGCCGCTGCTGGCGGTGCTGGCGCTCAAGGAGATGTTCACTCAAGACGACTTCTTCAAGAAATACGATAAGCTCACTTATGGTGTCTTTGGCCTGTGTGCTGCCATGTGTGTGCTCTTTGCAGTGGCACCGGGCATGTTTGGCGGTGCTCCCAGTGCCGACGAGGCCGAGCGCATCAACCAGGCGCTGCAGGGTCAGGCCACTCTCGACCAGCTGCCTGGAGTGACGGCAGCCGTTGAGGCGATTCGCCACAGCTTGGTCAGCGGCGATGCTTGGCGCAGTCTGCTGGTAATTGTTCTGGGCTTTGTGGTGGTTTTGGCTTATAAATTCGACAAACTCAATGCTATGGCTGCCGCTCTGGTAATCTCGGCAATTGTTCTCGTCGACATGTACACCGTCAACAAGCGCTACCTCAACGAGGAGCGTTTCGTGAGCCGTGACGACTTGCCCGAGGCTACTTTCGAGATGACTCCTGCCGACAAGCAGATTCTTGCCGACACCACGCAAAACTACCGCGTGATGGACGTGCAGGGATTCATGCAGCCACGTTCAAGCTACTTCCACAAGACCGTGGGTGGATATCACGCTGCTAAGCTCACTCGCTATAACGACCTGATAGAGCGACAAATCGCCAACAACAACATGGCGGTGCTCAATATGCTCAACGCACGATGGTTCATGATCGACGCCAGTCAGGCCCAGCTCAACCCTGATGCACTGGGCAATGCCTGGTTTGTCGACTCACTCACCTATGTCAAGAATGCCGATGCTGAGATGAAGTTCCTCGACAATTTCAATCCAGCAACCTCGGCAGTGGCCGACGCTAAATTTAAGGCAGTGCTGGCCGATGCTAAGCCTAAGCAGCCTGGCGACACAATTTTCGAGACCACCTATGCCCCCAACAAGCTCACCTATCACGCGCACAGCGCGCAAGGAGGTGTGGCGGTCTTCAGCGAGATTTATTTCCCTTGGGGTTGGAAAGCCACTATCGATGGCAAGGAGGCTAAATTGGGCCGTGTGAACTACGTGCTACGAGCTATGCAGCTACCAGCTGGCGATCACACCATCGTGATGACTTTTGACCCTGACGAGGTGCATCAAACCGAGAGCGTTGCCAAAACTTCGGTCTACATCATCCTGCTGCTCGTTCTCCTGGCCCTTGGCTGGGGAATCTACAGCTCAATCAGGAAATCAAAAGGCAAAAATCAGGAATAGACTCCCGAAATCTGACATCTGGCATCTGATTTCTGACATCTGACATCTGACATCTGACATCTATCTTGGGTCGCATTAAGAGATATCGCACGGCATTGAGCCGTCATCACAGGAGCAAGGGGCATGGCATACATTCGCCCTTTGCTTTCAACTTCGTGCGATTTGTCTTGCGCGAAAAATGCCCTTACTATTGCTACGACGACATGTCGCAGCTGCGCAGGGCCGTGATTGAGGCGGTGAGAGAGGATAGGAACCATCAGCGCGTGATGTCGCTCAAGGGGATGAAAATGCTTTTCCGCATCATTAACTATTTCAATCCACCTTGCATTTTTCAACTGGGTTCGTCTTACGGACTCACTGCGGCAAGCATCTTGAGCGTGAGCGCCAGTAGCCGCTTGTGGCTCTATGACCCGCAGCTTAGCGGCTCGGCGGTGACTGCCAGTGTGCTCATGCCTTATCTCGACAGGGTTGAGTGCTATAATCAGTTTGATGTGGCGGCACGCGACTATTGCAATGCTCTCGCGGCTGGAGCGATGCCCTTTGTGTTGATTAACTCCATCCCGAGCGACCTCGATGTTGAGCGTCTCAAGTCAATGCTCATCACTATGCTCGACCACAACTGTGTGATTGTGATGCGCAACCTGCATCGCAGCAAGCACATGGAGCAACTGTGGCGTTTCCTTAAGGCCGAGATTAAGCACGGACCAACGTTCACCAACGAGAAAACGGTTGTGATGGTCTCGAACCACAAACTCAACCTCGAGCATTTCTTCCTTTGGTTCTGACCGTGTTTTTTGTTCCGATTTCCGAAATTTGAGCAGAGTCAATTTGGTTCAAATTTCACAAAATGAATCGGAATGAACCAATTTGGACTAAAATGGAAGGAAAGTTGTTCCTTTTTGCAAAAACTGTAGATTTTATGTTAAGAAATATTAATAATTGGATGTATATATGATTTTTTTTCTTGAAAGCAAATTAAAATTCATATATTTGCAAAGGAAATGACGAAAACATTCATCATTATATAACCATCGTAATTAATACATTCCTTTTTAGTTGTCTGCGTCTGCTTTGTTTGAAAAGCGGGCGTAGGTTTTTTTGTGCAAATCTTAATCACAAGGTGGTCCGTTTTAATCCATTTGTGTTCATTGCTATTTGCTTTTCTCATTTTTTTTGTTGAATTTTGCATTTAGTTATGAGATGCAACGCATTTGTAATATTATTGTTGCTTGCTATGCTGGCAATGGGAGCGGGGGCTTGGGCTCAGCAGCCTGCCGTCACCATTGTGCACAACGACATGTGCTATCGCGTGCTTGATGGCGATAGCACAGTGAGCCTTGTTTCGATTGACGAGGCTTATGGCAGTGAGAGCGTGGTGGTGCCGTCACAGGTGGGTAACTACTCCGTTGTCGCTATTGAGAGTGATGCTTTTTCTCATTGTCAGGAGGTCACTGGGGTGGTTCTTCCTGCCTCGTTGCAAGTGATTGGCGATGGTGTGTTCAATGCCTGCGAATCGCTAACTACATTATTCTCCCATGTGCCCGATGCCAATGTTGTGCTGCCACACGTGCCAGCAGGAACTGTACTTGCTGTCGATGCCGATTATCGTGATTCCTACTCTCAATTTAATGGAGTGTTGAAAACATTGGTCAATGTGGACGACGAGCCGCTCAGTGCAAGCTTGTGTGATGTTAACAATGACGGAGTGGTGACATCGGCCGATGTTACTGTGGTCTACAATCGCTTGCTTGGCAATAGTGTTGACCCAGCCGATGCCAGCGGCGATGGAGTGGTCACCTCGGTCGACATCACTGTTATCTATAACGCTATGTTGAGCGGTAACACTGGCGGAATGGGCGACAAGGGATTCTGCTTTGCTGGCTATAACTCTGCTTCAGGGCATGTGTCGGTTAGAGTGGTGGACTCGCTGGCGTTGTCTGTTGGCAGCGAGATGTGCTTTGTTGCTCATGACAACGAGCGCGCCGAGATTGTGACTTCAGGGCTTGGTGTGATGAAAGGTCCTTTGCCCCGTGGGGGAATCTCTACTGTCAACGGCATTCCAGTAATTTCTCTCAACAACAAGAGTTATAGCACTGGCACTACGGCACCTGTGGTGATGTTCTTTGACTTTGGAGCCGACACTATTTATTATAAAGATGTGCAGGTCGAAGTGGCACGGCACGTTGTGACCGACACATTGAGGGTGCTGTCCATTGGCAACAGCTTCTCGCTCGACGCTTTAAGCTACGTGCCGTTTATCATGAAGGCTGTGGCTCCCGAGGTTTATCTCGATCTTGGGGTTATGTACATTGGCAGCGGCACTCTCGAGATGTTATATAATGCTATTGAGACCAGTGACTTTCGTTACTACTGGAGTTATGGGGCGCGTCCATGGAACGAACGCCTCAACGTGGCAATGACTGAGACTCTCACCAGCCAACCTTGGGATGTGATTCTCTTGCAGCAGCAGTCAAGTGCTTCGCGCGACTATGGCACCTATCAGCCCTATCTCAATCAGCTTATCGCATGGGTCGACGAGCATGCTGTGAGTGAACACCAGCTCGCTTGGCTCATCACGCCATCTTTTCCCGATGGGCACGATCGTCTGCCGCCCGACTCCAGCAGTGTGCAGATGTGTGAACGAATTCTCGACTGTGTTGAGCACGTGATTGCCGACACTCACATCTCGTTGTTGTTGCCATGTGGCACCGCCATTCAGAATGCCCGCACCACACCGCTCGACTCTCTTGGCGACTTTGGACACCTCTTCGATCACCTGCATTTGCAAGACGGCATTCCGTGCCTCATTGAGGCCTACACCGCTTGTGCCGCTCTGCTCAATCGCTATGGGCTGAGCCACCGCGTGTGGACCGACTCTACCTGGGTCAACTACACCTGGCTCAAGGATAAGAACGTTCAGGAAATCAATGGTGCTCCAGTGGGAATGAGCGAGGAGAACCGAGCCATTGCCAAGCAGTGCGCAATTAAGGCACTTGAGAGTCCGCTGTCTATAACAACTATAATTCCCACTCAACACTTTTAATGTAACGTGAGTTCGACGAATTTATCATTTGATAATCATTGCGTTAGCAACTCCCCCTCTAAGATAGAGGGGGTTGGGGGGGAGTATGAAACTCTCTCATCAGGAAATCATACTTCTCAGTCGCTTCGCGACAGCTCCTTCCTCCTCTGCCCGAGAGGAGGTGCCCGTTAGGGCGGAAGAGAGGGAGCCTTAGAGGAGCAGCCTGATATACAGCCATTTATTTTCGTCGAACTCACGTTAATGTAAATTATTTCTCCTGATTTGTCTTAAAATGTTTGGTAAATTGCCAATTTTGTGGTAAATTTGCCACAAAATAATTGTATTACTATGGCTGACAAGGAAATTGCTGAACGTATTAAGTTTTTAATCAAGGAGTTGAACTACCGTCAGGTGGATTTCGCTCAAAAGATTGATGTCGACACCTCAAATCTGTCGAAGTACCTCAACGGGCGCCTGGCAATGAGCGATGCGCTAATCAACAA
Organism: Porphyromonadaceae bacterium UBA2751; assembly: GCA_002353285.1. GTDB lineage: Bacteria > Bacteroidota > Bacteroidia > Bacteroidales > Muribaculaceae > Sodaliphilus. Next base: position 38,854 of record DEJJ01000013.1, read on the forward strand.
GATTGTGGTCAACCTGGGGGTCTCGAAGCAGTGGCTCGAGACGGGTGAGGATTTGCCATTTGCCAAGCAACAGCCGCAGCAGCTGGTCACAGTGCCCGAGTCACGCATCATCACCGAGCCAAGCAAGGCAATGGCGCAACGCGGCACTCCAGTCTACGACATCGATGTCACTGCTGGCTACCAGCCGCAGGCCCGCATGTTCACCGACGACCAGATTGTGGGATTTGTCGACCTGCCCGACATGACGGGCAACAACTGCCGCATCGTGCGCGTTAGTGGCGATTCAATGAGCCCTGTGATTCGCAATGGCGACTACATTGCTGTGCGAGAGCTCAGCAACCTGCGCCAAATCTTCTGGGGGCAAATCTATGTTGTCATTCTCGACGACTATCGCCTGGTCAAGTACATCCGTCGTCACGACGACCCCTCGATGGTGATTCTGCGCAGCGAGAACAAGCGCTACGACGACATGGAGGTGGAGCGAACCGAAATCCGCGACCTGATGTTCGTCCAGAACATCCTCCACGTCGACACCCGCATGTAATATACCTTAAAAAGATTACAATTAATGCTGAATAACGAAAATATAAGCCTGCACACGCTGCCCAATGGGTTGCGCCTTGTGCATGTGCAACGCAACGCACCGGTGGCATGGTGCGGACTGGCAATCGACGCTGGCAGCCGCGACGAGGGCGACCACCAGCACGGCTTGGCTCACTTTGTGGAGCACACTATCTTTAAGGGCACTAAGCGACGCTCATCCACTCGCATCAACAACCGCATGGAGCAGGTGGGAGGCGAACTCAATGCCTACACCACCAAGGAGAGCACCATGCTCTACTGCATCTTCCCCAGCGAGCACCTGGAGCGAGCGGTGGAGTTGATTGCCGACCTGGTTGAGAACTCCACGTTTCCTGAGCACGAGCTTGCTACCGAGCTTGATGTCGTCCTCGAGGAGGTGGCAAGCTATCGCGACTCACCAAGTGAGGCCGTCTACGACGACTTTGAGGACATGCTGCTCGCTGGCAGCCAGCTTGGGCACAACATCCTGGGCAATGAGCAGCACTTGCGCAGTGCTTCGTCGGCTTGCTGTCTCAACTGGCTCAAGCACCTCTATGTGCCCAGCAACATGGTGTTCTTCTCGGTGGGAAATACTCCAGCGTCAAGGGTGTTTCGACTGGCCGAGAAGTACATGGGGCTTATGTCGCACTCCAAGCAAGGCATTGAGCGTGTGGCGCCGGCTGTGGTAGAGCCACAGCGCAAGGTGGTCGACCTTAACTTGCACCAGTCACACACCATCGTGGGGGCACGGGTGCCGGGCATGTACGACGAACAGCGATTTGCCCTCTCGCTGCTCAACAACATCCTGGGCGGACCAGGCATGAACTCGCTGCTTAACGTGAGTCTGCGCGAGAAGCGAGGGTTGGTCTACACCGTGGAGTCGTCGCTGGTCACTTTCACCGATTGCGGCATGATTCAAATCTATCTCGGATGCGACCACGACAAGCTCAAGAAGGCTATGCGGCTCATCGCTGGCACCATCGACTCGCTGGCACAAAATCCACTCACCGAGAGGCGCCTCGACGCCTACAAGCGCCAGTACTGCGGCCAGATGCTCGTCGCCAGCGACAGTGCCGAGGTCGCTGCCATGGCGGCAGGTCGAGGACTGCTTTATTACAATGATGTGAGTTCCTTGCAGGATAACATCGACTGCATCCAGAGCGTAACCCCCGAGCAGCTCCAGCAGGCTGCCCAACTGCTCACCCTCGACCGCTGCTCCATCCTCACCTTTAAGTAAATAATCACAGGGATTCGTATTATTAGAAATAATAGTTTTCATGACACGAGAACGAGAAATACAAAAAGTTACCCTTGTGGGAAGTGCAGGAAATATAGCACTGATGATTTTCAAATTCATTGCTGGGTTTGTGGGCCATAGTTCCGCGATGATAGCCGATGCTGTGCACTCACTGTCCGACTTTGTTACCGATATCATTGTGCTGGTGTTTGTAAGTGTGAGTGCAAAGCCGCAAGACCGTTCTCACGATTACGGACACGGAAAATTTGAAACGATTGCCACGTTATTCATTGGTTTGGCTTTGATTGCAGCGGCAATAGGAATTATTGTGTCGGGAGTGATGGCTCTCATCGATTGGGCAGGTGGAGCTGATCTTAAAGCTCCTGGACTGCTGGCATTGTGGGCGGCATTGTTGTCGATAGTTGTCAAGGAAGTCCTTTATCAATACACTGTATATAAAGGCAAAAGACTTAATTCACAGGCTGTTGTAGCCAATGCTTGGCATCATCGCAGCGACGCGTTTTCGTCGATAGCTGCCGCAATAGGCATTGGAGGCTCGATTTTGCTTGGCGACCGATGGACAGTGCTCGATCCAATAGCATCGATTGTAGTGGGATTGTTCCTTGTTAATGTAGCAATGGGACTACTGAGAACAAGCATAAGCGAACTCACTGAGGGCTCGTTACCTCAAGAAACAGAGCAGGAAATTGAAGATATAATCACTTCATTTCCTGAGATTAGCGAGCCTCACAACATGCGCACCAGGCGCATAGGTAATCACATAGCAATCGAAGCTCACATTCGCATGGATGGCAACATGCCGCTTCGGGATGTGCATAATATCACCAGTCAAGTAGAGCACAGGCTCAAGGAAAGATTTGGCAATGAAACCCACATCACCTTGCACATGGAACCCGTGAAACCTTGAAGTTGTTGTCACTTAACTAAATGGACTTTTTCAACTTTTTTTTGTCATTTTCTTGCAACGGTGGAGAAAAATTTATATTTTCGTCACGATTTTTTGAAAACCGAATATATTAATCACTAAAACACACAATATTATGGCAGAAGTTAAAACTTTTCTTGATGCAGCCGAGAAGAAGATGAACGAGGCTGTGGCTTATCTCGACGAAACTCTCTCACGAGTGCGCGCAGGCAAAGCCAACCCCAAAATCCTTGACCCAGTGAAGGTTGAGTACTATGGCTCAATGATGCCCATAGCCAACGTGGCCAACGTCGCAGTGCCCGACGCTCGCAGCATCACCATCACACCATGGGAGAAGAACATGATTAAGGTGATTGAGAAAGCGATTCTCGACTCCAACATCGGCATCACACCCGAGAACAATGGCGAGATTATTCGCCTCAACTTCCCACCTCTCACCGAGGAGCGACGCAAGCAGCTCGTCAAGGACGCCAAGGCCGAGAGCGAGAAAGCCAAGGTGAGTGTGCGCAACGCAAGGCGCGAGATGATCGAGGGCCTCAAGAAGGCCGTTAAGGAAGGCATGCCCGAGGATGCACAAAAGGACGGCGAGGAGCAAGTGCAGAAACTTCACGACAAGTTCTTGAAGAAGATTGACGAGGTGTTTGCCGCCAAGGAGAAAGAAATCCTCACCGTATAACATCCAAGTCGACAATCTGTCGCAACAAGCTAAAAAAAACGCTCAATCTCAGGGCGTTTTTTTCTGTTTTGCCATTACATTTGAGCTCTTTAATCTATTTCTTTTAAAAATAATGTGTAACTTTGCACCGTTTTTTGAGAATACACACACAAAACAACACATAAACTAAATCAAGAAGAAAATGATTTATCCTATTATCACAGCCGAAGAGGCTGCCGAGTTTGTCCACAATGGTGACAACGTGGGAGTATCGGGCTTTACCGCCCCTGGCTGCCCCAAGGCAGTGGCTCCAATGATTGCTGCCAAGGCTCGCCGCGAGCACGAGGCAGGACGTGAATTCAAAATCAACATCTTCAGTGGCGCTTCGACCAACGATTTCATCGATGGCGAGCTCACTCGCGCCGAGGCTATCAACTATCGCACTCCTTACCAGTCGCACCCCGACCTGCGCAAGGCTATCAACAGCAACATCATCCACTACAACGACCGCCACTTGAGCGAGCTCTCGCAGGAGTTCCGCTACAACTACTACGGCAAGATGGACGTCGCCATAGTTGAGGCTCAGAGCATTACCGACGACGGCGAGATTGTGCTTGGCACATCGGTGGGCTGCACTCCCACATGGCTCATGTGTGCCGAGAAGGTCATCATCGAGCTCAACGACCAGCTGCCCGAGAGCATTCGTGGACTCCACGACATCTATATCCCTCTCGACCCTCCCAACCGTCGCGAGATTCCCATCTACACTCCTCACGACCGTGCTGGCTCACCCACTGCTCATGTCGACCCAAAGAAGGTGGTAGGCGTGGTCAAGACTTCGTTCCAGCTGGGCAAGGCAGGTGCTTTCACTCCTGTTGATGACACCACTCGCAAGATTGGCCACAACGTGGTTCAATTCCTCATCAACGAGATGAAGTGTGGACGCATCCCCAAGTCCTTCCTGCCATTGCAGAGTGGTGTGGGAAACATTGCCAACGCCGTGCTCGACAGCCTTGAGGAGAGTGATGAGATTCCACCATTCGAGGTTTACACCGAGGTTATGCAAGACACCTTTGTTAAGCTGTTGCTGCATGGGCACTGCAAGTTTGTGAGCACATGTTCACTCACTCTTGCCCACGACACCATGGCTGAGTTCTTTGCCAACATCGACAAGCTTCACGACAAGGTGCTCATGCGCCCCAGCGAAATCTCTAACAACCCTGAGGTTATTCGCCGACTGGGTGTGCTCTCAATGAACACTGCAATTGAGGCCGACATCTTTGGTAACATCAACTCGTCGCACGTGAGCGGCACTCGCCTGATGAACGGTATTGGCGGCAGTGGCGACTTCACACGCAATGCTTACACCAGCATCTTCATGTGCCCATCCATCAAGAAGGACGATTGCATCTCGACCATCGTGCCCATGTGCACTCACATCGACCACACCGTGCACAGTGTCGACATCATCGTTACCGATCAGGGCGTTGCCGACCTCCGCTTCAAGGATCCCGTGCAATGTGCCGAGGAAATCATCGAGCATGCGGCTCATCCAGTTTACCGCCCATTGCTGCGCGAGTACCTCAAGGCTTGCAAGATGGGGCATGTGATGCAGAACAACGAGATGGCTCTCGCATTCCACACTGCACTGGCAAAGTATGGCGACATGCGAAAAGCCGACTTCTCGGCCCAGTAATCGCCATCACGCAACCATAAAAAATAATTGGCACTGGCTATAATCTCACAAGCCAGTGCCATTTTTTTTACTTTCTGTTGATTTCACTCAACTCTCGTTTCTGTAGACACGTTCTCCTCAGGCAACTTGAAAACCATAGGCATAGTGTACCACACGTTCACAGGCTCACCCATGGCATTGCGGCCAGGTGAAAAATCGGGAAGCAGGCCTATCACTCTCACTGCTTCGAGGTCCAGCTCTTCATTGCCTGACGAGCGGGCAACCTTGATTTCACCAACCTTGCCGTTGGACTGAACCACAAACTGCACAATAACCTTGCCCTCAATCTTGTTTTTCGCAGCCTCGGCAGGATATTGAATGTGATTCTGAAGAAATCGCAACATGGCAGCATCACCACCAGGAAAACTGGGCATGTGGGCCGAGCTGCCAAAGATTTCGTTATCGCCTTCAACCATCAAGTTGTGTGGCGTGGGCAATGCTTCAGGCACATTACTGCCAGCAATTGCTGGCCCAGTCAGGCCCAGGCTCACACCAGCTATCAGCACGGCCTTGCCCATTGCGCCCATGCGAGCGATTTCACGCTCTAGATGCTGCACTTCATTCTCACATGCAGGGCATGTGCCCAGGCATTCACCATCATGAGTGCATGGGGCAGGGTGATAGTCAATGCCATTAGCGTGAGCAATGTCAAGCCTCACCTGCTTGAGCACATCACACGTTTTCTTGCCATTTCCCATAATTGATTTTGTTTGAGTTGATACTTCTTGGCAAATTTATAATTAATTATTCAAATTACCAAGCATTACAATAAAAATCGGTACATCAATGCTCAGGGCAACAACCACATTGCATGTCTGCCTGTCAACATTATCACAGCTCAGCAGTTAAGCAAGAAGATAAAAGGATTTGGTTAATGAATGTTAAAATTATGCCCATCCATGCAGTATTTCGCTACTCACCGTGTTTAGCTGGCAAATAAAGGCAAAACCCATAGCTTTTTTTGAATGATAGGAAATTTAAAATAACACTTGATGGATTAATTACGATGGTTATGTTTTTCTGACGATATTGGATTATTACGATGGTTATATATTGATTTTAAAGACTGTATTTCTATTAGGCATTTTGATTTGATTTAGAATAACTTCATTTACTCTTTTTATTTGCAATAGTATTGAGGCCGAGTTGAATTTGTGGTAAATTCCTCGGTCTCCCTCTTTTACCCACCTTTCACCCACTTCGTGCTAAGCAAGCGCCTGATTTCTTGTGACATAACACAAAACAATTAACTGCATTTTTTTAATATTGCTTTTAAATATAATAAGGTGTTAACTTTGCCCCATGCATCCCAGCACAAGAGTTCATTGACATACTTAACTCAGGAGAGAGGAGAGAGTGAGAGGA
>DEJJ01000004.1 GCA_002353285.1 Porphyromonadaceae bacterium UBA2751
AACTTAATTCCGCCAACAGGTTTCTGTTATACTGCAAATAGTTGCGATAGACTCACCTTCTTTAATTGTTTCTCTAAATTCTATGCGATATTTATTATCAACTCTTACCGAGGAAAGCCCATCTTTGTTGCCATGAAGTTTCTCATAATGTAGCGAGCCAAATTTCGTTAAGCTCAAGACATTTTCAAGTTGCTTCATTAAGTTTATTACTTTGACGTATTTGGTCACAACTGCCGGTTGGAACCTGTGCTTCTTATCACTGGCTCTACCATGCAGATAAAGTTCTTGAAGATAAGTTTTTTCGAAAACAATAATCATCTTGCTGCAAAGTTAGAACAAAAAAATGGTGTTTGCAAATTTGCGAACAGTTTTTTGGCGATATGGCTGACATTTTTGAAAAAAGGTAAAAAGTGTGGTTAAAATTGGTGGTGTTTCACAATTTATTAGTAAGTTTGTAAATTGGAATAAAAGTAGACTCAAAAAACACACTATAAAATGATGACACCTGAAGAAGAAAACATGGTTATAGAACAAGCATACGAGGGGTTGATAAAAGGCTACCTGTCGAGCAGTCATCGCAAGAAGGTTGAGAAGATTGAGAAGGCCTTCGTCTTTGCTCGCAATGCCCATGCCGGAGTTCGTAGGCGCTCTGGCGAGCCTTACATACTTCACCCTCTTGCCGTGGCCACAATAGTGAGTCAGGAGATAGGGCTTGGCTCAACCTCGATATGTGCCGCATTGCTTCATGATGTGGTAGAGGACACGGAGTACACGCTTGATGACATCAAGGCCATATTTGGCGACGAGCTCACTAGCGAAGGTGGCGAGAAGGTGGGCGAAAAGGTAGCCAACATCGTTGACGGTTTGACAAAAATCTCAGGTGGAATATTTGGTGAAAAGGCCTCGGCCCAAGCCGAGAACTTCAGGAAGTTGCTGATGACGATGAGCAGCGACATCAGAGTGGTGATTATCAAGATGGCCGACCGCCTGCACAACATGCGCACGCTGTCGTCGATGCCGCCAGCCAAGCAGAAGAAGATTACAGGCGAGACCATGTACATCTATGCTCCGCTGGCCCACCGTTTGGGACTCTATGCCATCAAGACTGAGCTTGAGGACTTGAGCTTCAAATATGAGCACCCGAACGCTTACAAGAACATATCGGAGGCGATAGAGGCTTCGGAGCAGAAGCGAAACGACGTGTTCACTCGCTTCTCGGCCCCGATACGCGAGCGGCTCGATGCCGAGGGTTTCACCTATGAGTTCAAGGCGAGGGTGAAGTCGTGCTACTCCATTTGGAAAAAGATGGAGAAAAAGCGCATCCCACTCGAGGAGATTTACGACATATATGCAGCGCGCATCGTGTTTGAGTGCCCCGAGGGCCGCGACGAGAACGACGACTGCCTGAAGATTTACCGCATGATATCGCAGCTGTATCGCACACACCCCGAGCGCACCCGCAACTGGCTGATCAACAGCAAGCCCAATGGCTACCGTGCACTTCACATGACGGTGATGGGCCCTGATGGTGACTGGATAGAGGTTCAGATACGCAGCCGGCAGATGGACTATAACGACGAGCATGGCAACGCCGTGCACTGGTTCTATAAGGACAATAACGGAGAGATTGACGAGGACGACCAGTTCATCAAGTGGTACAAGGAGATAGAGGACATCCTCAAGAATCCTGAACCCAATGCGCTCGACTTCCTTGACTCGATAAAGCTCAACCTGTATGCTCGCGAGATAATGGTGTTTACGCCCAAGGGCGACATGATACAGCTGCCCAAGAATGCTACCGTGCTGGACCTTGCTTTCACGCTTCACTCCGAGATAGGGTCGCACTGCATAGCTGGCAAGGTGAACCACAAGCTGGTGCCACTGTCGCACAAGCTCTCGAGTGGTGACCAGGTGGAAATACTCACCTCGCAGTCGCAAAATCCACAGCCCGAGTGGGCAAAATTTGTGATTACGAGCAAGGGCAAGCGCAGGCTGAACCTTGCCTTCAGGCACATCAAGCGTGAGGCACTTGAGCGGGGCGAAGAGCAGTTCAAGAAATTCATGGCAGAGAACTCGGTAGAGATCAACAACGAGAACATGGCCCGAATAATCAACTACCTGGGCGTTGACAACAAGGAGGATCTCTTCCTGAAGATAGGTACCCATAAGGTTGAGCTGTCGCCCCTGATAATCAAGGCATTGAAGCCATCGTCGCAGGGCTTGTTCCGCAAGTTTTGGCGCAGCCCATTTGGAGGAAAGAGTGCTAAGGAAACTGCTGCTGATGGTGAGAGTGGCACAAGCAAGGGCGGCGAGATCAACAAGAAAGAAGTGTATGTGCTCAAGACCGAGGACGGCAAGAGCAACTACCATCTTGCCAACTGTTGCCATCCATTGCCAGGCGATGATGTGGTGGGCTACATCGACAATAACAACACAGTGGTGGTTCACAAGGTGGATTGTCCCACAGCAATGAAGCTGAAGACGGGATTTGGCGGTCGCCTGGTGGAGACCCAATGGGAGACTGGCAGTGAGAAATTCTTTGCATCGGTGCTCATAGAGGGCGTGGACCGCATGGGCATCCTTCAAGAGATTATCTATCTGATATCGACTAACCTGTCGATTAACATAAGGCGCCTGAACATCACGTCGAACGCGGGTGTGTTTACGTGCGAGATGGACATCTATGTAGAAGACGTGAACACTGTGACCAAGATGTGCAAGCGGCTGGCAAAAGTGAAAGGTGTGAGCAAGGCGGCTCGCATCAGTTAATCACACCGTAGTGTTGCACAACTTGATACTTGACTGCAAATAGAAAAAAACAAAAAAAGATAAATGAAGAAATCGGTAAAAATAAACCTGGTGGTGATGGTCATCATCGCAATGACGGTGGGAGTGCTGTCGATATTCTTTGGTGGAACAGCTCACGATGTGCTCGTGTACAGCGAGGGCAGGCCTTGGAACTATCCGAAGCTGATAGCTCCATTTGACATTCCTATCGAGTATGACTCGGTGAGTGCCCAGAAGATAAAAGACAGCATTGACAATAACTTTGCGCCCATCTATAACATCAATGAGGATCGTGCCACTCGGGCACTCAAAACCATTGCCACGTCGATTGACAGCATGGCCGACGTGCCGCTGGTCACCAAGCGCCGCATCAATGAGGCTGCTGAACAGGTTTTTGAAAATGGCATAGTGGACAATGCCACCAGCAACAAGATAAGCAAGGGTAAAATCAAGGCCGTGAGAGTGATAAACACGCAAGGCAACGAGTCGCAGATGGTGGATGCACTCTCGCTGCGCTCGACCGTTGAGGCCTATAGCTACATCGACTCGGTTGCAGGCTTGAATCTGACCCCTGATGCCGACGTGTCTCGCCTGATACACAGTTGTTTAGTGCCTAACCTGGAATATGACACATTGAAGAGTGCCGCCATCCTTGATGATGACTACAAGATGGCGCTGGCTCCCCATGGCATGAAGCTCACCGGCGAGCGCATCATCGACTACGGTGAGATTGTGACAGCCCAGAAGTTTGCCCTGATCAAGACCTATGAGCGGATGAGTGCTGAGCGTAACACATATAATGTGATACGCCGTATCTCGGTGTTTGGCAACCTGGTGGTGATAGCGTTACTGCTCATTGTGATGTACTTGTACATCAGGATAATGCACACAAAAGTGTATCACAGCTTGCGTCACATCGCATTCCTGTTTTGCTTTGTGTTCATCTTTGTGCTGCTGGTTTATGTGATAGCCCACTTGCGGTCGGGGTTGTTGTACTTAATCCCGTTTGCCCTGGTGCCGATAGTGGTGACTGTGTTCTTCAACGTGTCGCTCGGGTTCTTCACCCACATGATAGTGGTACTAATCAGTTCGCTTGTGGCTCCCGACCCCAACGACTTTGTGATAATGCAGTTCCTTGCCGGAGTGATAGCCCTTGTGTCGATAAAAGGGTTGATGCAGCGGTCTCAACTGGTGGTGTGTGCGTTCTTCATATTCCTGTGCTACTCGGTGACCTATGTAGCCCAATTCATAGCTCGCAACGGAGCGTTTGATGCGTTTGACTGGCGCGTGATCCTGTACTTTGCAGTCAATTGCATTGTGTTGTCGTTTGCCTACTTTGGCATATTCATAGTAGAGAAGATCTTTGGTTTCACCTCACAGGTGACACTGGTAGAGCTTAGCGATATCAACAATCCTGTGCTACGCGAGCTGTCGGAGAACTGTCCTGGCACATTCCAGCACTCGCTGCAGGTGGCAACTCTTGCTGGTGAGGCCGCCAGGCAGGTGGGCGCGAGTGAGCTCTTGGTGCGCGCTGGCGCGTTATATCACGACATAGGCAAGATTGACAATCCGGCGTTCTTCACCGAGAACCAGAGCGGCGTGAATCCTCACGATGTGCTCATGCCCGAGCAGAGCGCCGGCATAGTGATATCGCATGTGACCGATGGGTTGCAGCGTGCTGAGAAAGCGAAGCTGCCCGAGGTGATCAAGGACCTGATAGCCCAGCATCATGGCAAGAGCCGCACCCGCTACTTCTATAACATGGCATGCAAGCAGAGCCCGACTGGCAGTGTGGATCCCTCGCCTTACACCTATCCAGGCCCGAATCCACAGAGCAAGGAAGCTGCAATCCTGATGATGGCCGATGCATGCGAGGCCGCTGTGAAGAGCCTTGCGGTGCCCAATGAGAAGAACATCACCGACATGGTTAACAAGATAGTGAATTCACAGGTGAGTGATGGCCTCTTCAGTGAGTCGCCCATCAGCTTCAAGGACGTTGCCACAGTCAAGGAGAGCCTCATCAAGCGCCTGCTCACATTCTATCACACCCGCGTGTCGTATCCCGAGGATGTGCGTCCTGAACCTGCTGCCGAGGTTGACCCCGAGGAAGGCAGTGCCACTACCGAATCGAGCGGGCAGGAAGAGTAACTCATGTTGCAAAAAAGTGATAAAAAAAGTTATTTAAAAAGAATTGTTTAGTTCATGACATTAAGCTTGTTTCTTCTCATTTTAGGCATCATACTGATGTTGGCATCGTTAGTGCTGGTGATAAAACCATGGTGGGTAGCCGCTGTTCCCGCCTACGCTGGCCTGTGCTGTTTTCACTGGAGCACAGCTGCCACATTTCCTACCTGGATATTCATGTTTTATGGTGCAGCAACCTTAATGGTGATGGGCATCAGGTACTTATCGCCCAAAGGTGAGCCCGATGGAAAGACGACAGGAAATCTCTACTTGGGATTGGGTGCGCTGATGGGCTGCCTGTTAGGCATGATAGTTGATGCTCGGTTCATGGTTTTAGGCACGATAATAGGCACCGTGATGGGTCAGCTTGCATTCACTCGCACTCCAGGAGGCAAGTGGCTGCGATTTCCTAAATCCAATTTTATTCAGTACCTTTGCGCCAAAGGTTTGCCCATAGTGGTTGCAGTGGCCATGATAGGGCTTGCCGTTGAGGGATTTGTTTATTTAAAATGATTAAAAAAGAAAAAATCACGACAACGATATATATGAAACTACTCAGAAAAGCTATATTTACATTGATGCTGGTGATGCTGGGCGGCTGGGCGATAGAAGCCGCAGCTCAGTACAAATATGAGGTGAAAGAGGTGGACTTCAATGAGATAAAAGAGGAGACCCTTGACCCCAATTCGCCTTACTACTACCCGAAGCTTGTGAGCTACTTCAACAGCAATGACACCATCATGAACTTCAAGGCTTACCGCGACCTGTACTTTGGCTTTGTGTTCCAGGAGGATTACAACCCATTCCGCAACACAGAGTTTGAGGATAAAGAAAAGGTAGAGCAGCTGTACTATAATAGCGACCGTGAGCCCACTCGCGACGAGTGTGACGAGATAGAGAAATATGCAGTGCGTGCGCTTGCTGACAACATGTTTGACATTGACCAGATAGGATATTACATCTATGCGCTGCAGCACAAGAAGAAATATGCCCGTGCCGCAGTGCGCCAGTATCGCCACGACAAGCTCATAGCAGCAATCATGTCGAGTGGTCATGGCACTGAGGAAGAGCCGTGGGTGGTTATCTTTCCTGAGCACGAGTACACACTCATCAACCTGCTGGGCTATGTAGCGGTTGACCACGACGAGTTGCAAGGCGGCATTGACAGGATAAGGGCCAAAAGCGAGAGCAACAATCGAGAAACCAAGGATTTCTACTTCGATGTGTCGCAAATGTTGAGGGAGGCCAGTGTGAAATTCCCCGAAGACTTTGAGTAAAGCCCCCCAATGGATTAAGCGCACCATTGGTGGTGGCCGATAATAAGGCCATAATGATAATGGGCGGCATTGCTCTAAGGGTGAATTATCGACTTGTAAACTTTAAAAAATAATACCATTGAAAGAAAAGATAAAACATTGGCTCTCGAAACTGTCGTTCCGCACAGGGGTGATAGTGCTTGCGCTGTGCGTGCCATGCTACTTGATATCGTTCTTCCCCGTAATACCATGGGTTAAGGACCTGTGGCCACTCACTGTGATGAGTGCCTACGGCAAGTGGCTGTGGTGGGTAGTGTGGTTTGGGTTTGCCAAGACATTCCAGTACGGTGGCATTACCATCCTGGGTGTTGAGGGCTTCAAGCGTGTGAAATCGTTCTTCAAGCGTAAGAAAAACACAACCGAGGACTGCAGCGGCCAGCCAGGAACAGTATGATAGCATCCACGATGGTGAAGTTAGAAAAACTAACTTTTTTATAACAAAAATCGCAATATATTTGTTTTTATAGCGATTTTTGTGTAACTTTAGGGCGTTCTTAATAGAGCAAGAGAAAATAAATCACGCTATGTGACTGAGCCTATGAGCAATGTGATTGACACATACCTCCAATACATCAAGCTTGAGCTTAACCTCTCGGCCCACACTGTCACAGCCTATGGCAACGACCTGCGGCAGTGGGAGTCCTACCTCACAGCAGGCAAGCAGGAGCTTGATGTGACGAGCGTGACCACAAGCGACATCAGGGCGTGGCTGCTGCACTTGAGCAACGCAGGTGATGGTGCGCGCACCATCAGGCGGAAGGTGCAGGCAGTGCGATCGTTCTACAAGTGGCTAATGCGTAAGGACATGGTTAAGGCGAATCCTGCCTCATCGGTCGAATTGGCACGAATTCCCAAGCGCCTGCCACAACTGGTGCGTGAGGAAAGCTTGAACACCTTGCTCGACAGTGAGATTGATGCTGACGACTTTGAGCAAGTGCGCAACCGCCTGATAGTGATGATGCTATATGAAACAGGGATGCGCCGTGCCGAGCTGATAGGGTTGCTCGACAAGAACGTAGACACCACAAAATGCGAGCTCAAGGTGCATGGCAAGCGCGACAAGGACCGCATAATCCCCTTTGGCACCGAACTTGCATTGTGGATTAATAGGTACCGCAGCTTGCGCGACGAGCAGGCACGAGGATGTGAACACTTCTTTGTGCGCTCAAGTGGCGAGCCACTCTACCCGATGCTCGTTTATAGGGTGGTGCGCGAGTCGCTGGCCGAGGTTGGCGTGATGAGCAAGCGGAGTCCGCACGTGCTACGGCACACCTTTGCCACTGCGATGCTCAACGACGGAGCCGCCCTCAACAGCGTGAAAGAGCTGCTGGGTCATGAGTCGCTGGCGACGACACAAATCTACACACATGTGACTTTTAGTGAATTGAAAAATAATTATAAACTCGCCCATCCACGGGCACTTAAAAAAGGAGGCTAATATGGAAATTAAAGTAAAAGCCATTCACTTCGATGCTACCGAGAAGCTCGAGCAGTTTATCAACAAGAAAGTTGAGAAGCTTGTAAAGCATCATGAGGAGATCACCAACGCTGAGGTGACATTGAAAGTTGTTAAACCTGAGACCGCTATGAACAAGGAGGCGAGCATTAAGTTGATGCTGCCACAGTATGACGACTTGTTTGCCAACAAGGTTGCCGACACCTTTGAGGAGGCAATCGACCTGACGGTTGATGCTCTTAAGCGCCAGCTTGAGAAGACCAAGAGAGACAAGTAATTCCGCTGTGTGAAAACACATCAATAATCATAGCATAATTACAGGGCATGGTTAGATGCCCTGGATCGATAAAGAAAGAAGAATTAAGGAGTTGCACTCAAGGGTGCAACTCCTTAATTAGTTTTGCCAGCTTAAAGTGTGTGGCAAGAATAGCCTGACTCGCGAGTTGTGTCTCGCCATGCTTTTAGCATGTTACAGAGCCCTTTGCCCGCTGTTGCGCAGACGCTCGTAGTCGAGGTCGCGCTTTGGCTGGTTGTTGTTATTATTGTTGTTGTTATTATTGCCATTGCGCAGACGCTCGTAATTGGGGTCGCGGTGTGGCGGCTCATTATACTTGGGCTGCTGTGAAGCAGGCTTTGATGTCTTTGGTTTCTCAACCTTTGGCTTTTCAGGCTTTGGCTTTTCGGGCTTAGGTGCAGGTGCCGGGGCCTTCTTGGGAGGCGCGGGTGGTGCATAGCCTGGCTCGTCGGGGTCGTCGTCGAAGTCGCCTGGCTCAGTTATTTGGTCGTCGGGCACCTCGCCTGGATCTAATTCTCCGTTGCCGATGTCGTTTCCATCTTGGTTGTCGCCTTCAATGTTGCCCTCGGTATCGGGGTCGGTGCTGAAACTGTTGCGGTCGCCATCATTATTGTCGGTCTTAACTTGCTCGGTGGCAGGTTTAGAATCCTTGTCCTTGTTGAGGAACCAGTAAATGCCAAAGCCAATGCCGCCAAGTAGCAGTGCGCCAATGATTATGCCAAGAATAAGGCCTACTGGACTCTTCTTAGCTGGCTGGTCGGCAACTGGCGGCTGCTGATAGGTTGGAGCTTGTTGCACGGGTTGTGGTGCTGGTGGCGCAGGTGCTGGCGCAGGTGCTGGTGGCGCAGGAGCAGGAGCAGGTGCTGGTGCTGGCGCAGGAGCTGGCGCAGGCGCAGGAGCTGGTGCTGGTGCTGGTGCTGGTGCAGGAGGTACTACTGGAGGTTTGGGTGCTGCTTGTGCAGCGGCAACAGTAGCAGCTGCAGCTGTGGCTGCCACAACTGGTGGTTTTGGAATATCAATAGGTTTGGGTTCTGGTTCGGGAATTGGCTCTGGTTTAGGTTCTGGCACAGTGGGAGCAACTGGAGGCTCTGGTACAGCGGGAGCAACTGGAGGCTCTGGTACAGCGGGAGCAACTGG
>DEJJ01000014.1 GCA_002353285.1 Porphyromonadaceae bacterium UBA2751
AGAATATTTTTGCTTCGGTTTTGAGTATAATATTTTAATCTTGCATCATTGTGCCTGACACTATTATCTTTGTCTCATTTATGGCGTTCATTGATATGTTTTTTGTTCTTATGAGGACTTCTGTCCTTTTGTCTTAAAAGATAAGGCCAATGGGGCGCTCGGGATAGGAGACTCGGGTAAGGCGGCCACGGTCATAGCGGTACTCTACGCTCTTGCCTCCGTCCTTCAGGTTGGCGGTCTGCACCGTGAGTCCTCAAAATGCCG
The DNA here is from genome assembly GCA_002353285.1 of Porphyromonadaceae bacterium UBA2751. Taxonomy (GTDB): domain Bacteria; phylum Bacteroidota; class Bacteroidia; order Bacteroidales; family Muribaculaceae; genus Sodaliphilus. The sequence continues at coordinate 265 of DEJJ01000014.1, forward strand.
TCCCTTTGAGGACAATTTGATGGCATTATTAAAATAATCGTGCAAAAATTTTCGTAATACATGGAAAAGCACTACCTTTGCAGCCGCAAAAATAAACAACAGTATTAACACAGTGGAAAAATTTGGCTGCTTGCAACCACTTTAAAAAAATGCTAAAACTGCGAATTATCCCTCAAATCTTTCACAGAATCTTAGCGTTTTTCCACATTAAACAAATTTGGAAAAATGAACTATTTGTTTACTAGTGAGTCGGTGAGTGAAGGACATCCCGACAAAATCGCTGACCAAATCAGCGATGCGCTGCTCGATCATTTCCTGGCCTTTGACCCACACAGTCGAGTGGCTTGTGAAACGCTGGTGACCACTGGCCAAGTGGTTATAGCTGGCGAAGTGAAGAGTAAAACCTACATCGACCTGATGGAGGTGGCTCGTGGCGTAATCAGCAACATTGGATACACAAAGAGCGAGTACAAGTTTGACGCCGAGTCGTGTGGTGTGCTCTCGGCAATCCATGAGCAGAGCGACGACATCAATCGCGGTGTGGACCGTGAAACCAGCGAGGATCAAGGTGCCGGCGACCAAGGCATGATGTTTGGTTTCGCTTGCAACGAGACTCCCAGCTACATGCCTCTAACTCTCGACTTGGCGCACCGCATCCTGCGTGAACTGGCAGTGCTGCGCAAGGCGGGTGAGATCAAGTATCTGCGTCCCGATGCCAAGAGCCAAGTCACTGTCGAGTATGACGAGGACACCCATCGGCCCGTGCGCATCAACACTATCGTGGTGAGCACTCAGCACGACGATTTCATCAAGCCTGCCAACTCAACTGCTCAAGCACAAGAGGAGGCCGACAAGCTCATGGTGGAACGCATCAAGCACGATGTGGAAACCATCCTGCTGCCACGAGTTAAGCAGCAGTTGCCCGACGATGTGAAGCTTCTCTTCGACGACAAGCTCACTCTCCATGTCAATCCCACTGGCAAGTTTGTGATTGGTGGACCTCATGGCGACACGGGTCTCACTGGGCGCAAAATTATCGTCGACACCTATGGCGGACGTGGCGCTCATGGCGGTGGCGCCTTTAGTGGCAAGGACCCAAGCAAGGTCGACCGCAGTGCTGCCTACGCGGCACGCCACATGGCCAAGAATGCTGTGGCGGCTGGCGTGGCCGACGAGATGCTCGTGCAGGTGTCCTACGCCATTGGCGTGGCCGAGCCTGTGAGCCTCTATGTCAACACCTTTGGCACCAGCCATGTGGACATGACCGATGCTCAGATAGCCACCGTCCTGCAGCAGCATTTCTCGCTCACTCCTCATGCCATTGAAACCCGCCTGAAGTTGCGCAACCCCATCTATCAGGAAACTGCAGCCTATGGCCACATGGGCCGTGAGCCACAGGTGGTGACCAAGCACTTCAAGTCGCTCTACGAGGGCGACCGCGACATCGAGGTGGAGCTCTTCACCTGGGAGAAACTCGACTACGTCGACACCCTGCGCAAGGCTTTCGGCTTGTAGCCGAGCTGCGCAAGGCAAAAATAATAACCCCAAGCACCTGTCGAGGTTGCTTGGGGTTATTGTGTTTTTAATATGCAGGCAATCACACATTAAAGCGGAACACCACTATGTCGCCATCCTGGAACACATAGTCCTTGCCCTCGATGTGCATTTTGCCGGCCTCCTTCACAGCAGCCTCGCTGCCGTAGTGGATGTAGTCGTCATATTTAATGATCTCGGCACGAATGAAACCGCGCTCAAAGTCAGAGTGAATCACTCCAGCACACTGTGGAGCCTTGCTGCCCTTGCGGTAGGTCCAGGCGCGCACCTCCTTGGGGCCTGCAGTGAGGAAGGTCTCAAGGTCAAGCAGCTTATAGGCCGCCTTGATGAGGCGGTTCACACCGCTCTCCTTGAGTCCTATCTCCTCGAGGAACATCTGGCGCTCCTCGTAGGTCTCGAGCTCGGCAATGTCGCTCTCGGTCTGCGCCGCCACCACCAGAATCTCGGCATGCTCATCTTTCACCGCTTCGCGCACTGCGTCGACATATTTATTGCCACTCACAGCGCTGGCATCGTCAACGTTGCACACATAGAGCACAGGTTTGTTGGTGAGCAGAAACAAGTCGTGGGCAAACTTCTGCTCATCTTTGGTCTCAAGCTCCACACTGCGAGCGCTCTTGCCCTGAGTGAGCACCTCCTGATAGCGCTTTAGCACCTCGTGCTGCATCTTGGCATCGCGGTCGCCAGCGGCAGCCATCTTGGCCACCTTGCCTATGCGGCTCTCGATGGTCTCGAGGTCACGCAGCTGCAATTCAGTATCGATGACTTCCTTGTCGCGCACGGGGTCGACGGTGCCATCCACGTGCGTGATGTTATCGTCGTCGAAGCAGCGCAGCACGTGCAGGATGGCGTCGGTCTCGCGTATGTTGGCAAGGAACTTGTTGCCCAGGCCCTCACCACGACTTGCACCCTTGACCAGGCCTGCAATGTCAACAATCTCAACGGTGGTGGGCACCACTTTAGCAGGATGCACAAGCTCGGCGAGTTTGTTTAATCGCTCGTCGGGAACGGTGATTACGCCCACGTTGGGCTCTATTGTACAGAATGGAAAGTTTGCCGATTGAGCCTTAGCGTTCGACAAGCAGTTAAACAAGGTCGACTTGCCCACATTTGGGAGTCCCACAATACCACATTGAAGTGCCATAATCTATATGATGTTTTTTATGTCGTTATTAAATGGACTGCAAAGTTACTTATTTTCTTTCAATTTTCATTGCCATGCAGCAGGATAATCACTCAGCAGAGCTTTTTTGAAGCGTTCATTCTCATTGAGCTTCTTGCTGAGCAAGCACTGTTTTATCCACATGAACATCTCGTCGAGAGCATAGTCGCCGCTGTGGGGGCGGTTCCACGCCAGCAGGAAGTTCACGCTCTTGCCAGCCTGCTTGAGCTTAAGGGCAAGGTTGATGGGCACGGGAAAGGCTGTGTCGCGGTCGCGTGCGCCGTGGCGTATGTACCAGTATTGGGCCACATCGCTCACGCTGTCGCCTATGTAGTTCATGGGGTTCATCAGTGCCACGTTGCGCTTCACCTCTTCGCTCACCACACTGCCTGCCATCATGGCGCCATAGTCGGTGAAGTTGACGCTGCTGCCGGTCCAGTCGCCAAACTCCTCGTTCTCGCCCGAGGCACGCTGCCCAGCCACGCCCTGGGTGTCGAAGGCGGGTGCGGTCTTCAGGGGTTGGGTGCTCACCACGTAGTTGAGATATTTGTTCATGTCGAGGTCTACAATGTATTCACCCGCGCGCTTTTTCATGCCGCCGCGCGTTGTGACAAGTCGCTCACCGCCCAGTGGAATCTTGCCAGCAGGCGAGCCCATGCCGCCGTTGATGGGCGGCGCGCCAAAGCTTGCTTCATCGCTGAAGCTGAAGCCCAGGCTGTCGGGAATCTCGGCTCCGGCATTCTTGGCTATCTGAGCCGAGCGAATAAGTTCTTTCTTGATATAGTCGAGGTAGTTGGCCGCTGTGAGCAGTGTGCCGTCGTCGGTATGCAGCGACAAGCTTTCAAGATAGGCTGGAAATTGCTCTTTAAGCTGGTCGCTCACCGCAAGCACGTCGAGGCTGCCCTGCTGGCGGCTCTGGGTGCCGTTATAGAGCCATTCGTAGGCCATGTCGGCATGTTCCAGGTCGATGATGGGGCAGTAGCACACCGAGGCCATCACGTCGTCGCGCACTGGTGCCGCACCCATCGCCTTCAGCAAGGGTTCATAGGCGGGATTGTTGCCAGTGGCACCCATCAGGGCCGACATCGATCCGCCAGCGCTCGTGCCGTCGGTGATTATCTTCTCGGCATCGCCAGGTAACTCGTCGTCGAAGTAGCGCAGGTAGCGAATGGCCGCCTTCAGGTCGAGGATGGCATTGGGCGCGCGGCCTGTAAAGATGCTTTGGCCTTTCTTGATGCCAGCTTTCTTGTCGCTTTTGCGGGCTGTCACGCTCGAGTTGCGGCCACGGGTTCCAGGTATCACCACCACCATGCCCTCTTGCAGTGCGCGCCCACTGGCATCGCCAGCTTGGGGCTGACCAGCGCGTGATGCCATGTAACCGCCCACGTAGGTGCGCAGCAGTATGGCCGACTCGCTTCCAGCATTCTCGGGCACGTACACGTTCAGGTACTGATAGGCCGAGTCTTCGATATTCGTCACGTAATATAGCTTCTCATAGGCCACATAGTTCACCTTGCTGCCATCAACCATGGTCATCGTGCGGGGCTCGCCCGCAGTGGGGTCAAACTGCAGTTTTCTCGGAGCTCTGTCCAGGGCTTGGCAACAGGCAATCGCCACAATGGCCATTGCAATAGTTAATGTTGATCTCATGTTGGTTTATTTGTTTTTGTTGAATTGATGTTTTTTCAGGACGAAATGCAAATTCACACAAAGAGCTGCTTGAGCACCTCGGGCGAGCGCAGGGTGCCCAGGGTGGAGTGGTGGAGCCGGTAGTAACTGAGCATCATGTCAATTATCTCATTGCGCTGCTCGCGGTTGAACTTGAACCGATGCATGTTGTCGAATGTCATGCGCGAGAGCAGTGGCAGCACTTGTGCTTGGCGTGGAGGCAGGTGCTTCGTCCCGGCGCTGGGTGTGGCGCTGAACGTGCCCTCATCCATGTTGAACCAGTAGCCCTCGTGATAGCTCTCAATGTCGGGCTGGATGCCTATGAACTGGCCCAGGCGATACAGGAAGCAGATGTGGAAGTTGGCAACGCTGCTATGGCAGTCCTCAAGCCTGGCGATGCAGTTCTTGAGAAAGCTGTAAAGCACCATGTTCTGCTCTTGCTCATGGATGGTGTGGCTGAGCAATTCGCTCACAAACATTGCTATGGCGTTCTTCATCGGGTTGCTGTAGATGGAATGTAGCATCACCGTGCGCCGCACGTCGTGAAGTGTGCCCAGGTCGCGGCCTGGCTGTAGCCTGGCCTCAAACTCAATGAGCCCAAGCGGCATGAACATCGCATTGCGCATGCGCGAGGCATGGGTTGAGCCCTGGCGCACAAGAAATGAGAGCATCCCCAGTTTGTCGGTGTAGATGCGGGCGATGTTGTGTTTGTCGTTATATTTGATAACACTCACTACTATGCCTTCGAGTTTCTCTTGCATGTGTCAATCTTTGATTTAGCAAAGTTACAACTTTTGGGCCTTTTTTAGAGCAAAAATGCAAAAAATCTTTGTCTTTTAAAGTTTTAACAACAATAAATTTTGCTGTTTCAAAAATTTCACCTAATTTTGCAGTCGCTTTTGAAAAAAAGATCACAGGGGCCCATTCGTCTATCGGCTAGGACGCAAGATTTTCATTCTTGAAAGAGCAGTTCGATTCTGCTATGGGCTACTAATAATCAAACAATTAAATTTTTTATACACAAATTATGGCAAACCATAAATCATCTATCAAACGTATTCGTCAAACTAAGACAAGAAACGAGCGTAACCGTTACTACGCTAAGACTATGCGCAACGCCGTTCGCAACCTGCGCAAAATGGAGAATAAGGAAGAGGCTGCTGCTGCCTACAAGAAGGTTTCGGCCATGCTTGACAAGCTCGGTCGCAAGGGCACTATCAGCAAGAACAAGGCTTCTAACCTCAAGAGCAAGCTCGCTAAGCACATTAACAAGCTCGAGGCCTAATTGGTGCATTCTCCTGGGGAACACTTGGCTCCCCTTGACTAGCATATTTTTCTCATGAAGATTTTGGCTCACATCAATGGCCAGGTCTTCAATTGATGGCCCATTCGTCTATCGGCTAGGACGCAAGATTTTCATTCTTGAAAGAGCAGTTCGATTCTGCTATGGGCTACATCACAATGAGCGTTAAGTTCAACAAAACTTAACGCTCTTAACTGCTTAATGCCCATTGAGACACGATTGGTGCCTCGACTGCTTTTCGTCGGCCTTGCTAAGCAGGCCTTCGCTTGATTAGTGTGGTGCAACAAATCTTTTGCAGGTTGTTTGCCCATTAGTCTGGTTTTTTTTCAAATATTGGGGGGAGGATAGTCTGGCTTGCAGGTTTAGTTTCATTTGCCCGTAATGAGACCTTCCTCAATGAGGATGCGTTCGATGGTGAGTTGCAGTGGCCAGCGGTCCACAGTGCTTTGGTTGGCGAGCATGATCACATTCACGCGACTGCGCTCATATTTTGCGGCATAGGCCTGGAAGCCGCCATTGTCGCCAGTGTGGTAAATTTTCACCTCCCGGCCAGGCGTCTTGTCAATGAACCAGCCGTAACCGTACCAGGTGTTGTCCCTGTTTTGATAACCACTCCACTTGCTCCCAGTCACCACCGTGTGAGGGGTATAGGCCTGGCGCTTCGACGACTTCTTGACGATGATGTTGCGGCGCAGGGCGTTCTCCCAGCGCAGGAAGTCGCGTGTGGTGGTGTAGATGCCACCGTCGGCTTTGGTAGCGAAAAATGTTTCCTCGCCGTAGTCGCACTCGGCCCAGTGCACGCCATTACCGTCTACGTAGTCGTTCTCGGTTTTCTCGCGCTTCTTGCTGTAGTCACTGTCGCTGCCGCTCACTTCGGCATCCTCATTCACAATATAACCGTGTGCCATGTGTGCTATCTTGGCTTCGGGAGTGAAATACTGCACATTTTTCATCCCAGCGCGGTCAAAGAGATATTTCTTTTGGAAATCAACGAATTTCATTCCAGTTTTATTCTCAACGAGGAAATAGAACAGGTCGAAAGTAGGGTTGATGTACTCGTAATTGGTGCCTGGCTCGAAGTGCAGCTCAGTGAGGTCTTTCATGTATTGCACGCTCTGCTCGTCGGTGGCGGTGAGCATGAAGTTGCGGTCGCCGCGAGGACGGGCGTCGGGCACTCCCGAACTGTGGCTGAGCAGATGGCTAAGTTTTATTTTTTTCCAGATGTCGTGTTTGAGTTCGGGGAAGTAGCTTGCCACGCTGTTGTTGAGGTTAATCAGCCCCATCTCCTGCATCTTTAGGGTGCCAATGGCGGTGAACTGCTTGCTGATGCTGGCGATGTTGAATGCGGTGTTGCCGTCAATCTTCTCGCCAGTAGCCATGTCGGCTATGCCGATGCCCTTGTCATAGATAGCCTTGCCGTTCTTGGCTATGAGCAACGCAGCGCCTGGCGACTGTGGGTCGTAATGCGACTGCATCACCGAGTCAAGTCTTGCCTCCACACGCTTGAGGTTCACTGTCTTGATGCTGTTTCTTTTCGCTCTCTTGGCACTTACGCCCATTAAGCAGCCAAGTGTCATCGCTATAATCATTATAATCTTTATTTTTGTTCTCATCGTTTGTTGGTATTTTATCTTGCAAATATACTTAAAAAAATTGATGTTCGCGTTTTCTCTCTTTTTTAGTTCATTAGAAATTTGTATCTTTGTGACATAAAACGGAAATAACTATGAACAAAGAATTGATTTTATGGGCCGACGATGAGATAGATCTGCTCAAGCCACACATCCTTTTTCTCAAGAACAAAGGATACGAGGTCGACACCGTGACCAACGGACGTGATGCACTCGACGCAATGACTTCGCGCAACTATAATCTCATCATCCTCGATGAGAACATGCCTGGCATCAGTGGGCTCGAGGCTCTGCAACAAATCAAGATCTCACAACCCAATGTGCCTGTCATCATGATTACAAAGAGCGAGGAGGAGAACATCATGAACCAAGCAATAGGTAGCCAGATTGCCGACTATCTCATCAAGCCTGTCAACCCAATGCAGATTCTGCTTTCTATCAAGAAGAACCTGCACAGCGAAGCCCTCGTGGCGCAAAAGGCCACTAGCGACTATCAGCAGGAGTTCATGAAAATCAGTCAAATGATTGGCCAGGCTCAAACCATCGACGACTGGTACGACCTCTATTCAACTCTGGTGCGATGGGAACTCACTCTCTCGAGTGCCGACACCAGTATGGTCGAAATGCTCAAGATGCAGAAGACCGAGGCCAACGGCATGTTTGCTAAGTTCGTCAAGCGAAACTACGAGGGGTGGTTCGATTCCGAGGAGCACCCTCTGCGCAGCAACGAGATTTTCAAGACTCACATCTTCCCATTGCTCGACGAGGGCGAGAAGGTGTTCTTTATCGTTATTGACAATTTCAGGCTCGACCAGTGGAAGATGATTAGCCCTCTCTTGAGCGATTATTTCAATGTCGATGAGGATGGACTCTACACTTCAATACTGCCCACGGCAACGCAATATGCACGCAACGCCATCTTCTCGGGGCTGCTGCCAGTCGATATCGAGAAAATGTTCCCAGAGCTTTGGGTCGATGAGGATGAGGAGGAAGGAAAGAACGTGAACGAGGCACCGCTCATCAGCACAATACTCGAGCGCTATCGCAAGCACTACAAGTTTTCTTACAATAAACTTAACGACTCCACAGCAGGGGAGAGGGTGCTGCAAAACTTTGCTGCCCTATTTAAGAACGACCTCAATGTGATTGTTTTCAACTTTGTCGACATGATGTCGCACCAGCGCACCGAGTCTAAAATGATTCGTGAACTTGCCAACACCGACGAGGCCTACCGCTCGCTCACTGTGTCGTGGTTCAAGAACTCCTATGCCTTCGAAATTTTCAAGCTTATTGCCCAGCGAGGTGCCAAAGTGGTAATCACTACCGATCATGGCACCATCAAGGTCGACAATGCTGTGAAGGTGATTGGCGACCGAAACACTAATACCAACCTCCGCTACAAGGTGAGCAAGAACCTGAGCTACAATCCCAAGCAGGTTTTCGAAATTAAGTACCCAAAGCGGGTGGGATTGCCAAGCCCTAACGTTTCTTCCACCTACATCTTCGCTACCAACCGCGACTTCTTCGCCTATCCCAACAACTACAACTACTACGTTCAGTACTTCCGCGACACTTTCCAGCACGGAGGCATCTCAATGGAAGAAATGCTAATACCAATCGTTACACTTTCGCCCAAGTAGCCCCTGTTCACTTCTGGCAGCTGCCGTCGCCACCCCAGTGCGGTCTGTTTTTTTGATATTGCTTATATATATAATAAGGTGTTACCTTTGCCCCGTGCACCTCAGCACAGGAGCCCCTTGACATACTGCCACCCATGAAAAAAACAAAAACTGTCCCACCACCCTGAGTCACTTGAGTCAGTTGAGTCAGTTGAGTCAGTTGAGTCACCTGAGTCAGGTGAGTCACCTGAGTCAGGTGAGTCACCCGAGTCAGCTGAAACAATAATTACAGTGCGAAGCACCACTATAATTTTAGCACGGAGTGCCATAATTTCAACTCCACAGGAGTGGCCCCCACCGATTTCTAGATTTCCTAGCAATTCCTAGTAATTCCTAGTAATTCCTAGCAATTCCTAACAATTCCTCTGATTCCACATCCCCCCCCGGCCCCCGTGTGGTCC
>DEJJ01000009.1:0-71188 GCA_002353285.1 Porphyromonadaceae bacterium UBA2751
CTTGTGCATTTCCTATAATACGGCATAAAAAATAAAAAACTTCGTTTATTATTTTGTTCTGCACTCGGTTTGCACTAATTTTGCACTCGAAATTTTTTTTGGATTCAACAATAACTATTATATAGCACATGGACAAGAAAGTAAGGGTGCGCTTTGCGCCATCGCCCACTGGCCCGCTGCACATTGGCGGAGTGAGAACAGCACTTTATAACTACCTCTTTGCACGCCAGCATGGCGGAACCATGATTCTTCGCATCGAGGACACCGACAGCACACGCTTTGTGCCTGGCGCCGAGGACTACATCAACGAGGCCCTGCAATGGCTGGGCATCGGCATCGACGAGGGTGTGCGCCAGGGTGGCAACTATGGCCCCTACAAGCAGAGCGAGCGCCGCGACATCTATCGCCGCTACGTGAAGCAACTGCTCGACGATGGCAAAGCCTATATCGCCTTCGACACCCCCCAGGAACTCGATGCCAAGCGCAAAGAAATCGCTAATTTCCAGTACGATGCCAGTACTCGTGGCATGATGCGCAACTCGCTCACTTTGCCCAAGGAGGAGGTAGATCGCCTTGTCGCTGCTGGCGAGAAGTATGTGGTTCGCATCCTCATCGAGCCCAACCAGGAGGTTAAGGTCAACGACCTGATTCGCGGCGAAGTGACTGTCAACAGTTCGGTGGTAGATGACAAGGTGCTCTACAAGAGTGCCGACGACCTGCCCACCTACCACTTGGCTAACATCGTGGACGACCACCTGATGGAGGTGTCGCACGTGATTCGGGGCGAGGAGTGGTTGCCCAGCGCGCCATTGCATGTGCTGCTCTACGAGGCATTGGGATGGAAAGACGAGATGCCACAGTTTGTGCACCTGCCACTGCTGCTCAAGCCCGATGGCAAGGGCAAGCTCAGTAAGCGTGACGGCGACCGCCTGGGCTTCCCAGTGTTCCCGCTCGAGTGGCACGACCCCACCAGTGGCGACGTCAGCAGTGGCTACCGCGAGCGCGGCTATCTGCCACAGGCCGTTGTCAACTTCCTGGCTCTGCTAGGCTGGAATCCAGGCACTGACCAGGAGATTTTCTCGATGGAAGAACTCATTAAGCAGTTCTCGTTCGACCACTGCTCAAAGAAAGGCGCCAAGTTCGACTTCGAGAAGGGTAAGTGGTTCAACCACGAGTATCTCATCAATATGGACGATGCCGAGCTAGCCCAGATTTTCAAGCCCGAGCTTGCTGGGCATGGTGTCGACGCCTCGCAGTTCAGCGATGAATACATCACCCGCGCCGTGGGCATGATCAAGAGCCGCATTAGCTTTGTGGGCGACATTTGGGATAACGCCAAGTTCTTCTTTGTGGCACCTACAGAGTATGCTCCAAAGGATATCAAGAAGCGCTGGAAAGAGGATACTCCCGCAACTATGCGACGCCTCATCGAGGTTATCAAGAGCCTTGACGACATGACCAGTGCCCATGCCGAGGAAGTGGTGCTTGGCTGGATTAAGGACAACGAGCTCCACATGGGCAATGTGATGAACGCCTTCCGCCTCACAGTAGTGGGCGAGTGCAAGGGACCTCACATGTTCGACATCGCTGAGCTCATGGGCAAGGACGAGATAATCGCTCGCATAGAGCGCGGCATTGACAACATCAAACCCGTGACAGAGTAATCATGCGCAACCAGCTGCTTGCGATATTGATAGCAACGGTGTCGATATTCACACTAAGTTCGCAAGAACTTGAGTGGAGTGTGAACATGAATGCTGTGTTCAATAACCGTGAGGGTGGCAACGGTGAGACTCCCGACCAGACGTTTATCTTCACGCGCATAACTCCACAGATTGGAGTGTCGATGGATAGCGCGCGCCATCGCATTATGGGTGGCGTGACTTGGTATCAGCCCATGAACGACCACATGCATGGTTACAAGGTGTTGCCGGCATTGTATTATCAATATCATAATCAGCAGCGTGGCCTGAGCATGGCAATGGGTGTGATTCCCGATGCTCTTAGAATCAGTCGTTTCCTGCAAAGCGATTCCATCAGCTATGTTAACCCCAACATCAATGGATTCTTGATTAATATAGAAAAGCCACATTTCAGTTTCCTCTCTTGGCTCAACTGGAGGCAAATTCGCACTAGCAATCGGCGAGAAGCTTTCGACGTGACGGGACGGGCATTCTGGCACAGTGGCAATTATGGCTATAATCGTTTTCAGGCGGGAGGCACGGCTCGTTATAACCATTTAGCCAAGAGTTTCAATGCCCCCGAGGGAGAGGGCGTTGTAGATAATATAATCCTGAATCCATCGGTTGGCTTTACACATAGTGGGCGCGAACGCTTAAAGGATTATTTTCACATCTCGGCAGGCGTGTTGCTCTCTATCGACCGCGACCGCCCTGGCGACAATAAATGGCTGGCTCAAGCAGGGTTTATGGGTGATATTGAGGGCCGGTGGAAATGGCTTTCTCTGCAGCAGCATGTGTATGTGGGAAAAGAGCAAATGCCCCTTTACCACAAGTACGGGCCATTGCTTTATCAGGGTGATCAGTTCTATCACAACAAGTTCTATAGCCGCACCGACGTTGTTGCTACTATATTTGAACGAGACTTTGTTAATGTTGAGGCACGACTCACTTTCCATGCTACCGACAAGACAACGGCTTTTTGGCAACAGCTTGCGGTGCGATTCTATCTTGATAATATAATCTGGAAAAGAAATAAGCAGCCCAAGAGTTTTAACAATCACAATGGCATTAGAGCCTATAGATGGTTGCCTGCTCAATTCTAACATCTAATCCTACTACTTGCTTGAAATGAATTTCCTGTATAACATTGCTATGGTCGCCACTGGCTGGGGAATGCGCTTGGCATCGCCCTGGCACCACAAGGCACGGCTCACTGTGCAAGGCCAGGCAAGAACTATTCCTTACCTGAAACAGACACTTGACCCCGATGGTGGCTACATCTGGATTCATGCTGCATCGCTTGGCGAGTTTGAGCAGGGCAGGCCGCTCATCGAGAAAATCCGTGAGGAGCAGCCCGATGCTAAGATTCTGCTCTCGTTCTACTCTCCTAGCGGTTACGAGGTTCGCAAGAACTACGACAAGGTAGATGCCGTGTGCTATATGCCGGTCGACACCTCTCGTCTTGTCAAGGAATTCCTCGATGTGGTGAAGCCCAAGATGGCAATCTTTGTGAAATACGAATTCTGGGGCAATTTCCTTGAGCAACTCAAGCAGCGCAATGTGCCCACCTATATCATATCGTCAATCTTCAGGCCCAATCAGTCGTTCTTTAAACCTTGGGGCGGAATGTTCCGCAAGATGCTTGGTTGCTTCACTCACCTCTATGTTCAAGACGAGGAGTCGCGCCAGCTGCTTCACGGCATTGGCATCGACAACGTTACGGTGTGTGGCGACACTCGACTTGACCGTGTACTCCAAATCAAAGCTCAAGCTCAGGATTTTCCCGCAATAGCAAAGATGGTTGAAGGCTGCGAAAATGTGCTGGTAATGGGCAGCTCATGGCAGCCCGATGAGGACATCGTTATCCCTTATTTCAACTCTCATCCTGAAATGAAACTCATCATTGCACCGCACGAGTTTGACGAGAACCGCCTCGAAGCGATGATGGGGCGCATAAAGCGGCCAGTGGCACGCTACACTCAGCTCGACCAGGTAGATGATCCATCGCAGCTCCACTGCTTGATAATTGATTGCTTTGGCATCCTGTCGTCGCTGTATCGCTACGGCACCATCGCCTATGTGGGTGGAGGTTTCGGTTCAGGCATTCACAACGTGCCCGAGGCCGCCGTCTATGGCATCCCTGTGATATTCGGACCCAAGCATGAGAAATTCCGCGAGGCCGTTGAGCTCAATGCTTGTGGTGGAGGCTTTGCCATTACCAATGCTCAGCAATGCCATGCTGTGCTCGACACGCTGCTTGGCGATAGTGCTTCACGTTTGGCAGCAGGCAATGCGTCAAGCCAATATATAACCAGCCACACTGGTGCAACCGAGCGCATCTACAACGACCTGCAGGCGATGGCTAATAGGCCGTGAGCCGGTTCTCTTTCATTCGAGTGACATATTGCTGCAAGATGGCTTGCATCGTGCGTTCCATGAGTGGCACTTGCTTGAATTGGCCCTTGCGGCTCAATAAATTGTTTTTCAACGAAAAGTCCTTCTTGAACTCATAAATCCCGATGAGACTGTTGTTCCTGTACTGAATCATCAGGTCGTCGAGATAGTACATTGACGTGCCATTGCGGTCGTTGAACACATAATTAACGAATTCAGGACTGTCGTCGAGCACATTCTTGCCGAATGAGAAATAAGGTTTCGAGTAATTGAGCAGCGCAAGCACTGTGGGAGTGATGTCGGTCTGTTGCATGAGGCGTGTGGAGTCGCACTTGGCAGGCAACTGGCCGCCAGGAGTGTAGAAGAAAATGGGAATCAGGAAGCGACCCATGTCGTTGTTGTAGTCGTCGCGGTGCGCCACGCCACAATGGTCGGCAGTGAACACGAAAATGGTGTTCTTGAACCACGGCTCGTTTTTCACCTTTTCAAAATACTGTTTTATAGCGTGGTCGGAGTAGCTGATTGAGTTGTGCATTGGAATTTCCCCACGAGTGAATGTGCTCTTGTACTTATCGGGGATAGGGAATGGCTCGTGGCTTGATGCAGTGAACACCGTTAGGAAAAATGGCTTGCCACTGCGAGCCATGCCCTTGGTCTGCTCGGCAAAATACTGCAAGTAAGGCTCGTCGTAGATTGCCCATGTGCCATCGAAGTCGTCCTTGCTGGGATACTCATCCATGCCGAAGTAACGCTCAAAGCCAATCGAGTTGGCAAACGCACGGAATCCCAGTGTGCTATTAGGTGCGCCGTGGAAAAATGCGGTGGCATAGCCCTCGTCGCGCAGCATGCGTGGCAGTGCCTGCAATGTGTTGTTGGAGTAAAGGTAGTAGCAGTAGGGGTCGATGTAACGTGGTATGCCTGCAAAGCTTGCTGGCATGCAGTCGACCGAGCGGGCGCCGTTGGCAAAACCGTACTGAAAACAGTAGCTCTGCGTCATCAGCGAATCGAGAAATGGCGTGTAGCCTTGATAGTGGCCACCATCCTTGTCCTTGTTGAAAAATCCAGTATACTCCATCGAGAAGCTCTCCATCAAGAAGACAACCACGTTGAGCTTGCGCATCTCGCCTTCAGGTGGAGTGGTGTTCTTTATGGGATTGAATATTGAGTCAAGTTCTTCATCCTTGAAGAACTTTGGATCATTGTAGCCTTTTTTGTGCATGGTTGTGAGCATGGTAAATGGCGTGTTGAGCACAATTGCAGCCTCGAGAGGCCTGTTGCAATACATCTCGGCCGTGTCCTGCCTCATGGGATGCATCTTGAGTGCCAGGCCGCCTCGCATGCCACCAATGGTGAGCACTATGGCCAGCAGGAAAATGGCTGAGTGCACTGGGTAGTAAACTCTGGCTGCCGGATAGTCGCCGCGGGCGCGGTCGTGCTTTATGGGGTTGTAATAAAGGAGGATGATGGCTGCAATCAGGGCTATGCCTGTGAGCCACACCTGCCAGTAGTCAGTGATGCTGTTGAGCAATATCTTTCCCAAATTGCTCTCGCCACCAAACTCCGAGAAAATGGTCCAGGTGGTGCGACGGCCACCAAACTCGAAGTAGACAATGTCGGCAGCATTGACCACAATGCCCACGATGTTGACGACCCAAAATATTATCTTCACAATGCGCTGATAGCCCACGGTGTCGCGGCGCTTCAAGGGGGCAAACTGCAACACCACGCACACCACGTTAAGGTAACACAGGGCGCTCAGGTCGAATCGCAGGCCTCCCACCATCATTGCCATCATGTCGCTCAGGGTAACATCGGGGAAGTGCTTGATATTCATGTAATAAAACACCCATCGCATGATCATGTAGATGGCCATCATGAGCACGAAATTCACTGCCATTATAAAGCCAGGCTCTTTAATGAGCTGTTTTTTATTTGGAATTAACTTCATTTTGTTATGGTCGAAAATCGTTATCAAAAGTTGTGCAAAGTTACAATAAATATTTTTTTCTTCAGCAAGGTGTAAATAATTATGTGGCTCATTCAATAAGAATTGACATTGCCTAACTCAAAAAAAGGGGTAGAAGTGGTGCTATTGTAATTTATTATTACTAATTTTGCCTACTTTAATTAGAATGTGTGACATTCACCATGGCTGACAATAAGTTTAAACTACTTGCCTTACTTTGCGCTAATGTTTAAGAAGCAATTATATGCCATATTGATAATGCTGCTGGCATCAGTTATGATGCTAGTTGCTAATGCTTATAACGTAAACCAGCACAATCAATGGGTTAAGGTCTCTACCGAAGATCTGATGCGTCGTGGTCAGGATTACCTTCAAAACAAAGGATGGGTTGACAGCGCGATGGTATGTTACAGTATCGTTGCCAATCGAGTCCAAAACAACAATTTGGAAAGCAAGGAGAAATATCAGATTGCCCGAGCGCTAAACAATTTAGGTTATATCTACGCGACCTACTATTATGACTTCCAGAAGGCCTACGAGAATTTGAATAAATCAATGGAATTGTCTAAACTATACGGTTTTGACAATAATCTGGCATACTCCTATCTTAACATGGCCTCTATCTTTGACAATCGCAATAGACTCTTTGCCAACGATGCCCTATCGACCGAGGCTCTGGACAACACAAAACTGGCATTTGATTTCGCCGTCAAGGCCCAAGAGTGGAATGTGGCTGTTACCAGTATCTATAACATGCTGGAAATGATACACAATAAAACTGACTTTGAACTCATTGCACCAGATCTGGTCCGTTTCAAGAATTTGCAGTTGACCGACAGCGTGGAAATGTGGCAATGTACGCGCATGTTCTGCAAGGCCACCGAGGCATTCCAAGCAGGTCAATATCAACAAGCTCTCAATTACTATGAAAAGATGCTCGGTGAGGCTCAGAAAATCACGACCAACCGCCAGCAGTGTGTCATCAAGGCCATGCAGCAGAAGGCTGCAGTGCTTGCCGTTATGCGCCATTATGAAGAAGCCATTTCTTGCTTGCGCGAGGTGGAGCATATAGCTCTCGACCATAGTATGCAGAGCGAGTTGATTGACAATTACAGGGCGATGGCTCAGGTCTATGATGCCATGGGAAACCAGAAAATGGCTGAGCAACTTGACTACAAATTCCTGAAAGCCAGAGATGAATTTATTAAAAAGAGCCATGCCGAAATGGTTGAAAAGTCACGTTTCCTGGACGAAATGCGCCGTGTCAATGATCAAGTGGCGCAGATTCAAGCCAAGCACGAGCGTGCCCATCAGTTGCTGCTAATGATGAGCTTGATTGCTGCCATAATACTATTAGCCCTAGTCTTGTTGGTGCGTAGCTACCTCAAACAACGCAATTCTATCAGACATCTGTATGAAAAAAATGTGCAGTTGTTGGTGACAAGCGAGGTCATCCCCCAGTCGACCGTTGTGGGCTCTGTCGAACCCAATGAATTGCATGATGAATCTGCTCCTAAATACCAGGGTACAACTCTAGACCAGGAGAGCAAGGAACGCCTCTTTGCCCGAATCAAACAGGTGATGGATGATATTCACATCATTTGCCAACCTGATTTTTCATTACAGAGTCTTGCCGACCTGGTGAGCAGCAATTATAAATATGTTTCTCAAGTGGTCAATGAGTACTACGGGAAAAGTTTTAAACAGGTACTGAATGAACAACGGGTGCGTGAGGCCTGTCGCCAACTTAACGATACCGAGCGATATGGTCACTTAACCATCGAAGCTATCGCCGCCAATTTGGGCTTTAATTCGCGAAGCAATTTTACGGTTACTTTTAAGCGTATTACAGGCATATCTCCTTCAAAATTCTTAAAGATGGCCAAGGAGAAATAATGGAGCACCGGTTAACAGATAACGCTCAAAATACCCATAAAACCTAGGTTTTTGGTTCTGTTTCACTGAAACAGAACACAGGCGCTGGCCTTTTCCTTGCAAGAGGAAAGGGTCAGCACTAATTTTGCGAAGGTTTTTTTGACATCAGAAATGACTATCCAGGTGACTACCTATACCGATGGCACCACGAGCAAAGCCAAGGTCATGAAATAAGGTGTGTGGATAGAACAATCCTACATTGTTAGATAACTTATATAATTAACATTATTAACCAATAACAAATCAGTTTATTATGAAGAAATTGTTTTTATTCGTTTTTGTCATTGCAATTGCTTTGCAGGCCATGGGAGCCGACATTGATTTAGCGACTGCCAAGTCCAGTGCTCAAAGGTTTGCCGCTTCAAAGATAGCCCAAGGCCATTTTATGAACCCGTCGAACATTGACATGACGTTGGTGAAACAGGAAATGAATAGTGTGAAACCAGGTACCACAGTGTATTACATTTTTAACACTGCCGACCATTTCTACATCATTTCAGGTGACGACCGTGCGCCAGAGGTGCTTGCCTATGGTGACCGTCCGTTGGATGAGAAACGCATTCCTGCCAACATGGGGCACTGGCTGGCCAATTACAAGGGACAGATGGAGTATTTGCAGGAGCATCCTGAGTTGGTTATTAGCAACAAATTGAACGAGCCTACTCGTGTCGCAAGTGTGGCTCCGCTGCTCACGGCCATGTGGGATCAGCAGGAACCCTACTACAACCATTGCCCTGTGTATAATGGCAAGTTCTGTGTCACTGGTTGCCCTGCCACTTCGTTGGCAATGGTGTTCTATTACTGGAAATATCCTGTAGGCCCCACTCCTGCTGTTTCGGGTTACGACAGTTACGATTTCCAAGTCGAGCCTCTGCCTTCCATCACCTTTGATTGGGACAATATGATTGACGACTACCTGAATGGTTATACTGATGCCCAGGCCGATGCTGTGGCTTGGTTGATGCGTTACATCGGTCAGGAAGAGGAGATGGATTACTCCCCAACCGGCAGTGGTGCCTATGGTAGCGATATCTTGCGTGCAGTGAAATTCTTTGGTTACAACTCCAGTATGGCTCAACTTTACTACAAGTATTCCTACAGCGACAGTCGCTGGGTTGGCATGATTCAGGAGGAGTTGGCGAACAACCGCCCCATTGTGTATTGTGCTTCCGATAGTAATGCTGGTGGCCATGCCTTCAATGTCGATGGCTATGATTCAACCAACGATACCTACCACATTAACTGGGGTTGGAGTGGCGATGGCAACTGCTATTGCGTGCTCAATGACTTCACTGACGGTCACTACACGTTCGATGACAATCAGCATATGATTATCGGTATCCAGCCTCCTTATATGGGACCGACTATCGTGCCCAGTGTCAAGAATATGGCTATCGAGTCCTATGCCGAGAAAACTGCTACCGATGTTCTCACGGTTTACGGCTATTATCTGGAGAATGACGTGACGTTGACATTGAATGATCCTAATGGCGTCTTCTCGATTGATGCTGACCATGTGTCGTTGAGTGATGCGGATGCTGGCAAAGACATCAATGTGACCTATTCTCCCCAGGAACTGGGTACGCACAGTGCAACCATCACTATGCACAGCGAGGGGGCTGAGGATGTGGTGGTTAACTTGACGGGTACCTCTATCTTTGAAACTCATAATCCCGTAATGCTCGATGCAAATGAAGACTATATCAAATTAACCGAATTCCGTGCCGATTGGACAGACGAGACGCCTGCTAAGAATGTGGAGAGTTATACCTTGGAGGTGAAGAACAAATCGATTATTATGGAGTTGGGCGAGGCCGACTTCAGTGACTGCTATTATCAGGGCTCTAGTGTCATTTCACATTGGCAGGATTACTTCCCTGAGGGTTGGGTTTACAATGGAGATCAGTTATTTACTGGAAACGGTTGCATCCAGTTGGACTCAGAGGGTGAAATTCTCACACCCGAGTATGATCTGGCTGGCTATGACAAGATTACCGTTAAGATAAAAGCCAAGAGTTATAAATCATGGTATCAATCAGGTATTACGATCTCGACCAGTCTCCAGTCAATTCACGTTGATCTGGAACCCAATTTTACCGACTACGTGTTTGTGCTTGACTGTGCCGACGTAGACCAGGTGGCCATCAAGGGTGATAATTATCCGAACGACTATGGATCGATCGCAAACATCCAAATCCTAGCAGGTGATGCTAGCGAGCCTTCAAAACTCAAAGCCGTCAACGAGGAAGGAGATGCCGATTATCGCTTGATTACCGGTATTACCCCCGACAAGTTCTACACCGTTAAGAACCTGACTGCCGGTGGCACCTTCTTCTTCCGTGTGAAGGCCCATTACACCGACGACACCTGGAGCCCCTGGAGCAATGCCAAGACTGTTGTCCTGCATGGTGAAAACACCTCAGTCGCAGACGTGAAGGTCGAGCACGAGGTGGCGGGGGTGGAATACATCAACCTAGCAGGCCAGCGCAGCGCGAAGCCGTGGCAAGGTGTCAACATCGTCGTCACACGCTACACCGACGGTACAACCCGGAGCACCAAAGCTATCATGTAGGAGAGTTTTCCGCTTCGGTCTACTATGCCTCGCCCACGGCGAGGCCACAAGCAAACAACAAAATGAGGGTGTGTCAAAATTCTGGCATGCCCTCTTGTTATAACATGCTGTAAAACATATAACAAAGCCTCTACTTTCCCAAGCGGAGGCTTTGTCATGTCAAAAAGTTTTAGTAACTTTGTGACAATCAATAAAATAAATAAAATAATGTCTGCAAAGTTACACTTTCGCCCGTACATAAACAACCAATTGGTGCTTTTTCCTCAGAGGATTGACGAGGACATCGCGCCGAACGACCCAGTGCGTCTGGTCAACAGCGTTGTCGACGGCCTGGATCTGGAGCGTTTCAGGAAGCTGTACAGGGAGCGTGGCCGCAGTCCCTACCACCCGAGGATGATGCTCAAGGTGATCATCTACGCCTACATGAACAACATCTACTCGTGCCGCAGGGAATACCCCGCGGCACTTGAGTTTTAATAAGAATTGACATTGCCTAACTCAAAAAAAGGGGAGAAATAGTGCTATTGTCATTAATTATTATTAAATTTGCCTGCTTTAAACGTAATAAACTGAAATCCATCTTATGATTGACAATAAGTTCAAATTACTTGCTGGCCCTTGCGTGATTGAGAGCGAGGACAACGTGATGCTACTGGCCCAAGCCCTCAAGGCCATTGCCAGCAGGCATGATGTTGACTTCTATTTCAAGGCCTCGTGGGACAAGGCTAACCGCACCAAGGCGACCAACTATCGAGGGCCTGGCATGGAAGAAGGCTTGCGCATACTGCGCAAAGCAAAGGACGAGGTGGGCGTGAAGATTGTCACCGACATCCACGAGCCCAGCCAAGCCGAGCCTGTGGCCCAGGTTGCCGACATCATTCAGATACCAGCATTCCTGTGCCGGCAGACCGACTTGCTTCGCGCAGCAGCCATGACAGGCAAGATGGTGAACATCAAGAAGGCACAGTTCTCGAGCCCCGAGGAGATGGGCAATGTGGTGAGCAAGATGGAATACTACGGTTGCAGGAACTTCATGCTGTGTGAGCGAGGCAACTGCTTTGGCTACAACAACCTGGTTGTCGACATGGCTGGACTTGTGAGGCTTGCACGGCTGGGCTATCCAGTAATATTTGATGCCACCCACAGTGTGCAGATTAGCGGCGGAGGCCTCGACCATGGCAATAGCGGCAAGAGTGAATTTGTGCCCTATCTTGCCAAGGCCGCAGTTGCCACTGGTGTGCTGTCGGGCCTCTTCATGGAGGTGCACAACGACCCTGCCAGTGCCCTGTGCGACGGCAGCTGCATGCTTCGCCTCGATGCCCTCGACACACTGCTAGGCCAGATCATGCGAATAAGAGAAATAACCCAAGAATAGGAGAGAGGAGGAACGATGCTTATACTCAAGAGAATAGTACACACCACCCTGTGGGGAGGTCCTAAAATAAGCCGCCTGGCAGGCGTGGAGGGCGACAGCATAGGCCACCTCTACTCGCTATATTGCCGCAGTGGAGTCTCTAATGAGATCATGAACGGCCAGTGGCGGGGGCAGTGCCTGAATGAAGTGTTTCCGCTCATCAAGGACAAGGTGGGCATGACACAGTTTGAGTATTTCCCCCTCACTCTTGCCTTGACCGAAGCACAAGAGAACCTGAGCATCCAGGTGCATCCCAACGATGAAGCAGCCCGCGCCCTTGAGCATCGTGCCCGCGGCAAGCGTGAGTCGTGGTACTTCATTGACGCACCCACGTCGGGCACCATTATCAACGGATGCACGTGCCATGACAAGGAGCAAGAGGCATCCATGATTGAGCAAGGGCAGTTTATGGCGATGGCCGATACTCTTGCTGTGAAGGAGGGCGACTATGTGTTTGTCGAGCCAGGAACTCTGCACGCTATCACTGCAGGGAGCCTGGTTTTCGAGATAGAGGAGGGCAGCGACTTCACTTACCGATTCTACGACTACGATCGACGCGATGCACAAGGCAACCCTCGCGAACTGCATGTGGACAAAGCCACCAGTGCTCTTGATATCCACTTGAAGTCCACCGCCCGCCGTTATGATGGCCAGCAGGAGATAAGAGAGAAAACTTACAGTACAAAACTTGTAGAGAATATTGATTTTTATGCTAACGAGAGCAACATGATAGAGTGTTTCACGTTAGTAAAAGGAGAGCTAAGTTGCGATGGCATGGAGGTGGCTCCTGGTTCCACAGTGATGTTGTGGCCCGGAGAGACACTTGCTACCGATGGCGTGCAACTGGCTTTTGTTTCTAAAATTTTGGAGGAAAGCTTATGATATACTCACCCTCATTAATGTGCGCCAACTTCGATAACCTCAAGGCCGAGACCTTTGCCCTTGAGGCTGCAGGAGCAACCCGACTTCATCTTGATGTGATGGACGGCCGATACGTTCCCAATTTTGCAATGGGGCTTGGCGATGTGAAATCGGTGTGCCGCAACACATCGCTGGTCACCGAGTTGCACATGATGATAATGGAACCCAGTCGCTACATCAAGATTTTTGCCGACGCTGGTGTCGACATCATGTATTTCCACCCCGATAGCGACAGTCACCCCATGCAGGTGATCAAGAAGATAAGAAAGGAAGGCCGCAAGCCAGGCATTGTTATCAATCCTGAAACTACCATCGAGAGTCTCACCGAGTATTACGACCTCGTGGATAACGTGCTGCTCATGGGTGTCAAGCCAGGCTATGCTGGCCACATCTATCTGCCCTATGTTGAAGAGAAAATAGGCCAGTTGCTTGAGCTCAAGGACAAGTACAACCTCGAGATTATCATGGATGGCGCATGCACCGTTGAGCGCATGAAGCGCTGGGGCAAGCAGGGTGTCGACGGTTTTGTCTTGGGCACTTCGTCACTCTTTGGCCACCTGGGCAGCTATCGCGACATTATCAACAATATTAAAAAAGAGTGTGGAGAATAAAGCCATGAACATCAAGTTGCTTGTAATGGATGTGGACGGCACACTCACCGATGGCAAGATAAACATGGGTCCTGATGGTGAGGTGTTTAAGGCATTTGACATTAAGGATGGTTATGCCATCAATGAGATGTTGCCAGCCCACGGCATAGTGCCTGCCATAATCACTGGAAGGACATCGCGCATTGTTGAGAACCGTGCTCGTGAACTCCACATCACCGAGCTATACCAGGGCAAGCACGACAAACTCGACACGCTCAAGCAACTCATGGCCAAGCACGGCTGCTCACGTGAGAATGTGGCCTACATTGGCGACGACATCCTCGACATCGAGTGCATGCGCGAGTGTGGTGTGGTGGGATGTCCTGCCGACTCCTGCCGCCAGGTCAAGGAGATTGCGCACTATGTGTGCAATCGCAATGGAGGCGACGGCGCTGTGCGAGAGTTTATTGAGTTCTTGCTCGAGCATTAATGCCTCAAATCACTCCAAAATCACTGATTCTCACTAAAAAACTGCAAAAAAACTGCAAACTTCTTTGCAATGCAAGAAATTTGTAGTACCTTTGTCCCGCTTTTCGCAATCTCTGGCAAGAAGTTTAGGCGGGAGCCTATTAGAGTGGCTTGTGAATATTGCGTAGAGTTAATACAAAAAATTAAAGAAATTTCTTTTACAATGGACTTAATTAAAGTTGTAGAACAAGCGTTTGCTACAGGCAAGGAGTTGCCAAGCTTTCTTCCTGGCGACACTATCACAGTAGCTTACCGCATCAAGGAGGGTAACAAAGAGCGTATCCAGCAGTATCGTGGCGTTGTGATTAAGATCAACGGCGAGGGTACTAAGAAGCGTTTCACCGTTCGCAAGATTAGCGACGGCATTGGCGTTGAGCGTATCTTCCCAATGGAGTCACCTTTCATCGACAGCATCGTTATCAACAAGTACGGTCGCGTGCGTCGCGCCAAGCTTTATTACCTGCGTGGTCTCACCGGTAAGAAGGCTCGCATCAAAGAGCGCCGCTTCGTCAAGAAGGATGCCGCTAAGTAAAAAGAGCGATCCTTTTGCGATAACAAAAAGAATCAAAGCCGCAGCAACCCATCGCAGTTGCCGCGGCTTTTGATTTGTTTAAAATAATCAGGGTGTGCCTGCGGTTAGCGCGGCACACCCTGTGGTTTTTAAAGCTTTGATACTTTAGCGAACAATCTTGGTGGCAGTGCTTGAGCCATCGCTATAGCGTGTCACCACAATGTTGACACCATTGAATGGCTTGCTGCTCTCCATGCCAGCTATATTATAATAGGTGTGCGACACCACTTGCTTGCTGCCTTCTACAGTGCTAATAGCGGTGGTGGGAGAGTACTTGAGCAGCGGAGCGATAGCCATTGAGATTGGATCGTCCACATTCTGGTACCAAGTGCCAGTCTCGAGATAGTTGTAGTTCTCGTCTTCGTCATAGACAAAGTGGTAGGCGGTGCATTTCTCACCCACATTGCGGCGGCACAGCAGGATAGCAATGTCGTCGCCATCGCTGTTGGGGAACGGACCCACAACGGCAAAGAACTCAGTCCCGGCTTTAATCTCAACAGGAGTGTTGAAGACAAACTCGGTTGCATTGACCGTTGTTGGATCAAGCGACAGTTCGCTGGCCTTGAGGCTGGTTTCGCCAAGCACATCGCCTGGCATGCCATCGGCACCAGCAGCTGCAATCTTCACGGTAATGTCAGCATCGGTCGAGGCTGCATCAACCTTGCCAAAATAGACGTTGACCTTGCTGATGGTGGCATCGGCTAATGGGGCATCGAAGTGCTCGGCAAACTCACCCATTCCCAGCCAGTTGGTGCCAGCATAGTTGCCATACCAGCCCATCTCAATCATCATCAGGTCACCATTCTCTTCGGGAGCAATATTCCAGATTTCTTGCTCACCACCAGCCTGAATAGCAGTGCTGATGGTCTCAAACACGTTGCTGCCCAGGTCGTTGGTCACTTCGAGCTTGATGCCATAGGTGCCTTCCTGAGTGTAAGTTACAGTGGGGTTCTGCTCGGTGCTGGTAGCGGGTGTGGCACCATCGAGGGTCCAAGCCCATTGCGATGGGTTGCCGGTTGAAGCGTCTGTGAAGGTGATGGGCACGTTCACAGGAACGAACATCATTACCCATGGCGACAGATAGGCTCCTGCGGGAAGGCCCACAGCGGCCTGTGGAGCCTCGCCTTCAACGTTGACATAGGCATCGCGAGTGGTGGTAGCGGTTGTGCTGCCGTCGCCCACTGTGAGTGTTACAGCATAAGAACCAGCCTTGTCGTAGGTCACCACGGGGTTCTGCTCGGTGCTGGTAGCGGGATTGCCTCCCTCGAAGGTCCAATTCCAGCTTGTCACGTTGCCAGTGCTTGCATCGATGAAATGAACGCTCTCGCCCTCCTTGATGTTGATTGTGGCGTCGTCGCTGCTCTGGGCTTCCTTGATTTTGAAACCGTCGATGGCCTCATCCTCACCATAGTCGCCCTGGTAGACAAAGGAGAATTGCACCTGCTTGCCAGCATAGGCGGCAAGGTCCACGGTGAAGCGCTCCCAGCTGGGACCGTCATAGCCTTCGTTCTGAGCCCACAGGAACTGGTCGATGAGCAGGGTAGAAGTGCCATCAACAATGGCATAGAGCTTCCACGCGCCATACACCAGATAGATGCCACTGGCATAGCAGTAGAACTCGAGCTGGCTACCATCACGAATGGTGATGGCTGGTGATGTGGCAACTTCGTTTTGGCCACTGTTATAGTTCAGTATCATCGATGATGAGCTGGCGGGATCGATTGTTGAGAACGCCTTGCTGGGGTTGCCAAGTTTCCAGGTTGATGAACTGGTGCTGGTGTAGGTCCATGAGTCAAACTCGTCTTGGCTGTCCCAGCCTTGCTCGTAGTAGGGCACCATTGCCTCGCTTGCGCCAAATGCGGCAGTAAGGCTCTGGGCGTGGGAACTAAGGCACATCAGTGCCAATGCAATAAACAATAGTGTAATCTTTTTCATAAGCATTAATATTTTAAATCATTGAATTTTTGTGCAAATATAACGCAAATTAATGATAAATCCAAAAACAAGAACCCCCTTAAATTTGGGGAAACTTAAGGGGGGTAATATTAAAGGTATGTAGGGTGTGTGCTTAGAAGTTGTAGCCCACCACAAGAGTGAATGAGTGGTTCTTCACCTTGTTGTGGCTGAAGCCGTGAGCACGCTTGCCGTTAACGTTGACAAGGCCAGCATCATAGTTGAAGCCTGCGAAATACTTCTGGCTGAAGGTTACACCGGCACCAAAGGCGATACCCATGTCAAAGGGGTTGATATAGTTGCCCTTAGCGGTGTTGATGCGTTCATTGCCCAGAATCTTGAACTCGCTGCGGTCGGGGTCAATCTTATTGGGGTTGCCAGTGAGGTCAAAGCTGCCCATGCTGGTTCCATCAACGTCGTCTTTCACGCTGGCCTTGCCTGCCACGCCATAGGCGAAGTAGGGACCCAGGTTAACCTGAAGCTCGTATTTGTTCTTGAATGTGTAGCGATAGGATGCTTGAGCTGGAATGCGGATGTTGTGCATTGTCAGGTTCACTCTTGGTTCAACAAGGTAATCCTCGTGAGTCTTGCTGAAGTCTTGCTTGAAGTTCATTTTCACTCCAGTTGCCACATAGTAGAGGCCAGTGTTAATCCACAAGTTCTTGAGGATAGGGATTTCCACGCTCACGCCCAGTGTGGCTCCCAGTTTCTTGTGAACGTCGAGAGTGTAGGGCAGGTCATGGTTGGGACTAAAGAATGCAAGCACGTCGTTGTTAGAGATGTTGTTTCTCATGCCCATGACATTGAGCCCGATTCTTGCACCATACCTGATTTTCTCGGTTGATCTCTCGGTTGAGAAAAAGTCGTCAAACGACTGGGCGCTCAAACTTAAAACGCTGATGGCCATAACAGCTAATGATAAGATTTTTTTCATTTCGATTATTTGTTTTTTGTTAATTTGCTATCATTATTACAAAGTGCAAATTTACTACATTTTTTTAATAATAGACTATGGTTTGTCAAAAAAATCAACCGCTCAGCATTTTAGCCAAGCGGTTGGTTTTATTAGATTGGCCCGTAATGGGCTCAAGTTTGCAAGTTCATCATTAATGATGGCAATTTTACTCTTCGTCGAGAAGGATTTCCATCACCTTGATGGCACTCTTCATCACCGATGTGCCAGGGCCAAAGATTGCAGCCACGCCTGCCTTGTACAGGAAGTCATAGTCTTGCATAGGAATCACACCACCAGCGGTGACGATGATGTCCTCACGGCCAAGCTTCTTGAGCTCCTCGATAACGGCGGGGATGAGGGTCTTGTGACCTGCTGCAAGCGACGATACACCGAGCACGTTCACATCGTTCTCAACGGCCTGACGGGCGCTCTCCTCGGGAGTTTGGAACAATGGACCCATGTCAACGTCGAAGCCACAGTCGGCATAGCCGGTGGCAACCACCTTGGCGCCACGGTCGTGACCGTCCTGGCCCATCTTGGCTATCATGATGCGAGGCTGGCGACCTTCTTTCTTGGCAAACTGAGCAGTGAGCTCACGAGCGCGCTTGAGGTCGGGGTCGGAAATAGCTTCAGCTGAATACACGCCTGAAATGGTTTTAACTACTGCTTTATAACGGCCCACGACTTCCTCGCAGGCATCACTAATCTCACCAAGCGAAGCACGGTCCTTAGCTGCCTCAACTGCCAGTGCCAGCAGGTTGCCCTCGCCAGTGCGCACGCACTCGGTGATGGCTTTGAGGTCGGCCTGAACCTTGGCCTCGTCGCGATTCTTGCGCAACTCCTCAAGGCGTGCAACTTGCTCGTTGCGAACCTCGGTGTTGTCAATCTCAAGGATGTCGATGGGAGCTTCCTTCTCGAGTGCATACTTGTTGATGCCCACGATAGTCTGAGCACCACTGTCGATGCGGGCCTGAGTGCGGGCTGCGGCTTCCTCGATGCGCATCTTGGGCACGCCAGTCTCGATGGCCTTAGCCATACCACCCAGCTTCTCGATTTCCTGAATGTGGTCCCAAGCCTTGTGAACGAGCTCATGAGTGAGGCGTTCTACATAGTAAGAACCTGCCCATGGGTCAATGGCCTTGGTGATCATGGTTTCCTGCTGGATGTAAATCTGGGTGTTACGTGCAATACGTGCCGAGAAGTCGGTAGGCAGTGCAATAGCCTCGTCGAGGGCGTTGGTGTGCAGCGACTGGGTGTGACCCTGAGCGGCTGCCATAGCCTCGATGCAGGTGCGGCCCACGTTGTTGAATGGATCCTGAGCGGTGAGCGACCAGCCCGATGTCTGGCTATGAGTGCGCAACGACATCGACTTGGGGTTCTTGGCACCAAAGCTCTTTACAATCTTGGCCCACAACAGGCGGCCAGCGCGCATCTTGGCAATCTCGGTGAAGAAGTTCATCGAAATGCCCCAGAAGAACGATAGGCGTGGTGCAAAAGCATCAACATCGAGTCCTGCGTTCACACCAGTGCGAATGTAATCCATACCATCGGCGAGAGTGTAGGCGAGCTCAATGTCGGCAGTGGCACCTGCCTCTTGCATGTGGTAGCCTGAGATAGAGATTGAGTTGAACTTGGGCATATATTTTGAGGTGTACTCAAAGATGCTGGCAATAATCTGCATCGAGAACTTGGGAGGATAGATGTAGGTGTTGCGTACCATGAACTCCTTGAGGATATCGTTCTGGATAGTACCTGCCATGTGCTCGAGCTGAGCGCCTTGCTCAAGACCCGACACGATGTAGAACGCCATGATGGGAAGAACGGCTCCGTTCATGGTCATAGAAACAGACATGGTCTCAAGAGGAATTCCGTCGAAGAGAACCTTCATGTCCTCGACCGAGCAGATAGAAACACCTGCTTTACCCACGTCACCAACTACACGCTGATTGTCGGCGTTGTAGCCACGGTGAGTGGGAAGGTCGAATGCTACAGACAGACCCTTCTGACCCGATGCCAGGTTGCGGCGGTAGAAAGCATTACTCTCGGCAGCTGTCGAGAAACCTGCATACTGGCGCACTGTCCATGGGCGGAATGGGTACATAAGGCTGTAAGGACCTCCGAGGAAAGGAGGAATACCAGCCACGAAGTTAAGGTGCTCAAGGCCCTCAATATCTTCTTTAGTATAAACTTGCTTAATGTCGAGCAACTCGGCGTTGCGCCATGGTTCGGCAAGATGAAGGGGCTTGTGTTCAACATTGAAAGCCTCGTTTGCTATGTCTATGTTTTTGAAATTTGGTCTCATGTTGCTCGATTATTTTAAAAGTTTAGCATTAAATTCGGTCAATGTAGCTTGTACATTGCTCTTCACGTTGATAAAGTACTTGATGCCAAGCTCCTTGAACGTGTCGTTCTCAGGACCAGCAATCACAAACTCGGTGCGGCCGTTCAAATACTTGAAAGCAGCAGGAGCATACTCATCATATTCAGGATCGCTCGAGCAAAGCACGATAACATCGGCCTTCTTCTCGAGAGCGGCGTCGATACCTTCCTCAACGGTTTTGAAACCGTTGTTGTCGATAATCTCATAGCCAGCGCAAGCAAAGAAGTTGCTGCTGAACTGAGCACGAGCCAGACGCATGGTAAGGTTACCGATGGTTAGCATGAACACCTTGGGAGTGTGAGCAGCGTTCTCGGTAGCGAGGCGCAGTTGCTCGAAGTGACTTGCCAGGCGCTGACGGTTAAGAATGTTCTCGGGCTGAGCTTCATAGTTGATGTTGGCAGCCTTGCCCTCGCTCTTCTCGGTGAAGTTAGGAAACTGGTTGGTGCCGAGCAACTGCTCACGACGCTTAGCCACCTTGTCGAAGCGTGCCTTAGCGCTAGCGTTTACAGCAGCGGTAACTTCGCCAGCCTCTTGTACAGTCTTGAATCCACCCTTGTCTTCAACATCGAGGAAGAGTTTCCAGGCCTCGTTAGCAATCGACATGGTGAGGGTCTCGATATAGTAGGAACCTCCGGCAGGGTCGGTAACCTTGTCGAGGTGACTCTCCTCCTTGAGGAGGATTTGCTGGTTGCGTGCAATGCGCTCGCTGAAGTCGTCGGGAGTCTGGTAAGCCTTGTCGAAAGGAGCAACAACGATAGAGTCAACACCAGCAAGTGCTGCCGACATGGCTTGAGTCTGGCTGCGAAGCAGGTTCACGTAGGAGTCAAACACAGTCTGTGTGAACTCGGTGGTGGCGGCATTTACAACCATCTTGCATGCGCAGTCGCACTCGGGGTTGTATTGCTTAACAATCTGAGCCCACAGCATGCGAGCAGCACGGAACTTAGCAATCTCCATGAAGTAAACGGTCGAGATGCCCATGTTGAACTTGATGCGGGTGGCTACCTCTTGGGCTGGCACGCCAGCCTCGGTGAGCATTGCCATCCACTCATTGCCCCATGCCAGGGCGTAACCAAGCTCTTGATAGATGAACGCGCCAGCGTTGTTGAGCATGATAGCGTCAACGCTCAACACGCGCAGGTTCTTCACGGGCTTTGCAATCTCGAGCATCTCCTTGGCCATGGCAACCATGTCGCCAGGGAAGGGCTCGCCGTGCTTGAAGTAGCGACGGAAGGGGTCGAAGTTGATTGAACCCACGAATGTCTCCTCAGCACCTTGCTGCTTAATTACCTCAACGAGCTGCTTGGCAACATCTACGGCCACCTTGGGGCAGCAGTTGATGTCGATGGCAACGAGGTTCACGTCAATCTTGTTGAGCAGGGCTGCAATGTCTACGCTCTGCCCGTGAGGAAGCTTGAAGCACACGTCGTTGATGCCCTTGTTAAGGATCTCGAGGGCCTTGGCGTTAGCATCTTTCACATCGGTAACGTCGATGTCTTGACGCACGTACCAGTCGTTGCTCACACGAGTGCCGCGAACGAAGGGGTACTCGCCAGGAAGAGACTCAGTGGTTTTAAGGTTCTCAATGTCAACGCCACGATAGATGGGCTCAACGTTGAAACCTTCGTTTGTCCGCCAAATCATTCTCTTGTTGTAGTCGGCACCTTTCAGGTCGACTTCAGCTTTTGCACGCCACTCCTCGGGGGTGACAGGGGCGAATTGGTCGAACAATTTCTCAAATTTTTCTGCCATAACTAAAAATGAATTTATATAGTAACGTAGTATTCAATGCGTTAAAATTGCAGTCTAATAAAACGACTGCAAAGGTACTAATAATTTGCGAAATAAAGTAGTATAATATTTCTTTTAAATTAATTTTACATTATTAATAATATGGGTGGCTATTCTGCGATTATTTTTTCCCGCTTTTTTATCAAACAAACTTGGGCAAAGAGGAACAAATTCAACAAAAAAATTGTTGTCTAACATTTTTCTTGTTGTTTTTGTTTGGCACAAAGTGGCATTGCTGAATAGTTACCATTATGACTATGACATTTTTCTGATTTTAGCCTTGACTTGTTTTTTGATTTTTTCGTGCTAAAAATGATGTGAGAAACCGATTTATTTGTACTTTTGTGCAGTAAAGAACAAATATTATGACAACAGACACCCCAATCCTTTACATAGTTGTCCCTTGCTTCAATGAGCAGGAGGCCTTGCCAGGCAGTCATGAGCGATTGATTAATCTCATGCACGAAATGAAATCGCAGGATCTCATTGCCACGGGCAGCAAGTTGCTCTATATCGATGATGGGTCGCGTGACGACACGTGGCAATTAATCGATGAGCTGGCTGCTGGCAGCAGCGAGGTGGCAGGCGTGAAGCTGGCATGCAACAGTGGTCACCAGAATGCTCTGATGGCTGGTCTGTCACAGGCGGTTGAGCACTGCGACATCACGGTGAGCATCGATGCCGACTTGCAAGACGACATCAACGTTATTCCCACGATGGTGGAGCGTTACAAGCAGGGCTGCGACATTGTGTTTGGGGTGCGCCGTGAGCGCAAGTCCGACTCTTGGTTCAAGCGCACCACCGCTGGGATGTTCTACAAGCTCATGAACCGATTGGGTGTCGACACCATCAATAACCATGCCGATTTTAGGCTGATGAGCCGCCGTGCAGTGCTGGCTCTGCTCGACTACAAGGAGCGCAACTTGTTCATTCGCGGCATTGTCACTAAGCTTGGCTATAAGACTGATTGTGTCTACTACGACCGCTCGGCCCGAATGGCTGGCGAGAGCAAATATCCGCTCAGGAAGATGGTGAATTTTGCAATCGATGGCATCACGTCGTTCAGCGTGAAGCCGGTGCGCTTGGTCATGCAGGTGGGGTTGCTGTTTCTCATTATTGCCTTGATAATGCTTGCCTATGTCCTTACGGCCTATTTCATGGGCCGCGCCGTGTCGGGTTGGCCTTCGCTCATCCTGTCGGTGTGGCTAGTGGGCGCTTTCGTCTTGATAGGTCTGGGCATAATAGGGGAGTACGTTGGCAAAATCTATACCGAAGTGAAGAACCGCCCTCGCTACAATGTCGACACCACTGTGGGTCTCAATAGTGAAGAGGAGCAATGAAAAAGCTGCTTTTTTTCACACTGGTCACGCTGGCCATGTCGCTGCTGCCAGTGTTGTCGCTGCGAGGCGACTTGTGGCTACCAAGCGACTTTGTGCATCAAGAGCTCGCATTTATCCTTGAAACCAAGCGCATGCTTGCCACTGGTGCTCCGTGGTGGTCGTGGAATACCTACCTCGGGGCCGACTTCATTGGAAGTTATGCCTTCTACACTCTCACAAGTCCTTTTGTGTGGATTAACTGCTTGTTCCCAGAGCAATGGGTTCCCTTTAGTGTTGCCATCACTTTTGTGCTCAAGTTCCTGTGCATGGCATGGCTGTCGTGGCTCTACTTGCGCAAGATGGGCGTTAGCCGTGAGAACTCGGCACTGGGTGCGTTCTTGTTCACATTTTCATCGTTCAACATAGCTTCGCTCTACTATTACCACTTCTATGAGCCGATAATTGCTTTTGTGCTGCTGTTGATTGCTCTGGAGCGGTTGTTGCGTCGCGAGCGGTGGGGGATGACATGTGTGGCCCTTGCAGCGTTTGCTGTCACTTTTGTTAATTTTTACTTTGCAATTGGCTCGTTTATTGCAGCATTGATCTATGTGATTTTCAGGGCATTCTCGAGCGAGATAAATTTCAACTTCAAGATTGCAATTAAAGGATTGGCTTCTGTGAGTGTGGGCATAGCGATGTGTGCATTCCTGCTGCTACCCATCTATTACCAGATGCTTGAAACCACTCGCTCCCAGGCACAAAATGCCCTTGATCACACAGCCGTGCTTAACCTTATTGAGCGCTTTCGCACTCTGCTGATGCCCAAGGTCGTTGAGGGTACAACAATTTTTGTGCCCGGTGGCTCGGCATCCTATAGTAATGAGGCTTGCATTGCAGTGTTTGGACTGTCTTTGGCATTGATTTACGCCTGGAGGCATCGCAACTGGCTCTCGGCGCTGTTGATTACTTTCTTGCTCCTGTATTTAACTCCCCTCAATGGCATTTTCACATTGTTTACTAACCCTCTCTACACTCGTTGGGCTTACGCATTAACTCTGGTGATTGTGCTGTGCACGGTGCGCACTCTTGATGACAATCGCAGCACGGCTAGGGGAGTGCTGGCCTATTCTGTTGTGGCATCGGTGGTAGTGCTGCTGTTTGTGGCGAGTGTCCTCGTTGATAGTGGGTGGCACATCCCTGGAGTAAGGTTCATGGCATTAATATTATTGTTTTTTGTGGGTCTCGCCATGCTCCTGTTATGGAATAGGGGAAAACTGTCGGCCCGTTGGCTCAAGTTGGGGGTTGTGGGATGTGTCGTGGTGCAGATGTGGCTTTTCCTGTTGAATTTACATTCCATCAATGAGGAAAATGTGTGTGGCCATTACATGGATAGTATCGAGCAAGGGAGTGGTGTGACTCAATATCGCACCGATTTCAGGGCACACGAGAGTGATTTTCTTGCTTATAACCTGGGTCTGCTCAGCAATCGAGCCGCTGTGCAAAGCTATCACTCGGTGATTGATAAGGATGTTGACGTCTTCATGCGAACCGCTACACGCGATTTTGGTGCTACCAATAAGATTAGATTCAATTTTCATCGCGACGAGATGGATGCGCTACTGTCGGTTAAGGATGTGTATGAAATCGACTCAATGGGCAACATTTCCAAGCATGAGAATAAGTATTTCATTCCCTTTGGCTTCGCTTACGATAAGTACATGCCCACAAGCGATTTCTACAAGATGCGTGATGATTCAACTAAAAATATGCCTCTAATGATGCTTGCAGGGGTTGTGATGAGTGGCAGTGAGGGTTGCTTGCAGAATTTTGATTACGATGAACCTCTTGATCTTGATAGCCTTGTGGCTAAGCGACGTGAGTACACCGCTACCGATTTCAAGGGAAATTCTCGAGGCTTCACAGCTAAGATTGAATTGCCGTCAACCAAAATGGTGTTTTTCAGTGTCCCTTATTCTAAAGGATTCACTGCACGGATTGATGGCAAGGAAGTGCCCATACATATAGCCAACTGGTGCATGATGGCACTGAAAATCCCAGCAGGCAAGCATTCAATAGCTTTCAGCTACTTCCCACCAGGGCTTAAGACGGGAGCCTGCATCAGTCTTGTGGGCTTGTTGCTGTTGTTGATAATCGTGTGGAATGAGTGGAAAAAGAAACAACTGGACCGATAAGAAAAAAGAACAAAGCGGAACCAATTAACTGGCTCCGCCTTATTGTGTTAAGTTATTGGGATTTATTCGCCCTTGATGGCTGCTACGCCTGGCAGGGTCTTGCCCTCGATGGCCTCGAGCATAGCGCCACCGCCAGTTGAGACGTATGAAATCTGGTCGGCAAGGCCAAACTTGTTGACAGCAGCAACCGAGTCGCCACCGCCCACGAGTGAATAAGCTCCGTTCTTGGTTGCCTCGGCAACGTATTTGGCGATTTCGCCAGTGCCTTTGGCAAAGTTCTCAAACTCAAACACGCCCACAGGACCGTTCCACAGGATGGTCTTGCTCTTCATGATAATCTCCTTCCACAGCGCGAGCGATGCGGGGCTGGCATCCATGCCTTCCCATCCGTCCTCAATGTTGTGGGTGTCGAAGATGCGCTGCTCGGTGTCGTTGCTGAACTCACGGCCTGCTACAGTGGCTACCGAAAGCTGCACATGAACACCTTTCTTCTCAGCCTCGGCAAGAACGTTAAGTGCCTCGGGCATGAGGTCGTCTTCGTGAAGCGAGTTTCCAATCTTGCCGCCTTGAGCCTTGAAGAAAGTGAAGCCCATGCCTCCACCAATGATGAGGTTATCAACCTTGTCAAGCAAGTTCTTGATAACAGCAAGTTTCGACGACACCTTGCTGCCGCCAATGATAGCGGTGAAGGGGTGCTGAGCGTTCTTGAGCACATTGTCGATGGCGGTCACCTCTTTCTCCATCAGCAGGCCAAGCATCTTGTTGGCATCATCAAAGTAGTCGGCAATCACAGCTGTTGATGCATGACGGCGATGAGCGGTGCCAAAGGCATCGTTCACATAGCAGTCGGCATAGCTTGCAAGGGTCTTGGCAAACTCGGCCTGGCGGGTCTTCATCTCTTTCTTAGCAGCGTCATAGCCTGGGTCCTCCTTGTCAATGCCCACAGGCTTGCCTTCCTCCTCAGGATAGAAGCGCAGGTTCTCAAGTAGCAGCACCTCGCCTGGCTTGAGGGCAGCAGCTGCATCGGCAGCCTTGCCGCAATCGGGGGCAAACTTCACGTCGGTGCCCAGAGCCTTGGCCACGTCGTCAACAATCTGGCTCAGCGAGAGCTTGGCATTTACTTTGCCTTTGGGCTTGCCCATGTGCGACATCACCACCAGCGACCCGCCATCGGCGAGAATCTTCTTCAAGGTGGGCAACGCACCGCGAATGCGGGTATCGTCAGTAATCTTACCTTCTTCGTTCAGGGGAACGTTGAAATCAACACGAACTATTGCCTTCTTGCCGGCAAAGTTGAAATCGTTAAAATTAGCCATGATCTGAGTTGTTGTTAAATTATTACCATGTTTGTTGTCTGCAAAGGTAACAAAAAACATTGAAACATGATGAATTTATTTCAAATTTATGATTATTCATTCATAATACTTCGATTGTTGTTAAACTGTGTTAAAAGATAGCCCCGCCTTGCTGCATTACTACATCCAATGATGTAATTTTGCAATCCTTTTCATCGCAACAATCGCAACATATTGGGGCTGACTTGGCTTTGACAGCGTGTTGAGGTGGTAAGTAAGCATGCAGAGCGACGATACCTGTACTCTTTAAATTCATGGCATCCTAAATTTTAACTGGCGAGAATAACTACGCTCTTGCTGCTTGATCGAAGTACAGTAGATCAGCTTAATCTCTGCCCAAGGATGGTAGAGACAAGACATCACCCAGCTGCCCTTGCTCCGAGGCTTGTTGATACGGTGGTGCTGGAATATCGGGGATAGCGGTCGTTGAGCCTCGACTCGGCTGCGAAATTTAGAGGATAAGCCCTCGGTTGGTAGTCTTGAGCCTGCCGCGGGTCGAAAATCAAGTCAACGACTAAGCATGTAGAAAGCTTATTAGTTCCACGTTTGGACGAGGGTTCAAACCCCTCCAGCTCCACATAAGAGACTGAAATCAGTTATGTAACTGATTTCAGTCTCGTTTTTGTTTTGTCCATAATGATTATGAATATAGTAGTAATTATTTCAGCGTTTCTTTGATGTATTCTACATCTTCTTCACTAAGGTTAAACCATTCTCCCCTAATCCGTTTTTCATCATAGGTCTTATGTAAAGCAGCTTCAAATGCTTCTGCTATTGGTCTAGTTGGGAATTTCTTTGCTGTTACAAGTTCTATAGTAGGTTTGTCACTTTGTAAAGTGTGTTCCCTATACTTTGGCTTATTAGAAATGCCTATCTTGTGAAAGTTGTTTGTAGTGTCAACCATTAAATAAACATAGCAAGGCTGATTTTTCAAATTATTATCATCCTTTTGTTCTTCCACATTCTTTTCTTGTACTACTTTTATTCTTTTAGCTAGTTCCAAATATTCTTTTACATATTTCCTTGAGATTGGATTGTGTATTTCTTCTGTACTTAGGTAATCATCATAAAGTTTATTTGCACATATATTTCTTCCTGAATAACATTGAACATTTTCATCATTATAGATTCTCCAATAAGAAATACCATAATCTCTTATCTTTTCTAAATCAGTTTGTGTTACACTAACAGAGAAATTGTCATTAACTGGTCTTTTATGGATCGTATATTTAAGAACTTCTTGATTACCAAGAAGAATATAGATTTTATAGTTCTTTTTAATCCTACAAGCTTTAGAACTATATTTAATTAGCATTGAATGATTACCATTATTGCAGACCAAAGAAATATATATATCATCCATTCTCATTCCTACAGTACCCATATAATCACTAGACTGTTTTACTATTTGTGTGTCTGTAAAATTGTCTTTAGTAAGAACAAATCGTATAGGATATATTTCATCTAATAATAAATCTTTATCTTTATATATTTCATAAAGTGTATCACCATCTGTCAACTTATGAAAGTAATCTTGTCGAATAAATCTTATATACCCATCCATATTGGCTTGCAGAACTAATCCTTTTACAGTGCCAGAAGTCCTAAAATAAGTTTTCTCGCAAAGAATTAGTAAATCATCACCTTTCTTTACATAATTACCATTACCTACAAGCTGTTCGTGTACCTCAAGCTGTTTATTATAACCAATTTGATTTAAAAATTCAGCAGATAAGTTGTTATAATAAAACTTATATGTAAACACATCTTGGTTTAGTTCTGGAATACTAGGCATTTTAGGAGGCAATGGTGGTAATTCTGGTGGTGTTGGGGGTAGAGGTGGTGGTAGTTGCATAGATTGTTGTTTTTCTTGGACACCTATAGAGCTTAGAGTTATTTCTTGCTCATTCTC
Organism: Porphyromonadaceae bacterium UBA2751; assembly: GCA_002353285.1. Lineage (GTDB taxonomy): Bacteria > Bacteroidota > Bacteroidia > Bacteroidales > Muribaculaceae > Sodaliphilus. The sequence goes on from DEJJ01000009.1 coordinate 28,431, forward strand.
TTTTTTGCCAAATATTTTTTTTAGATTTTTCATACTTATATGTTTACTATTATAATTGGTTTCCCTTTTTTGCATAGTCAATGGTGCAAATATAATAAAATCATCCCAAAAGGCAGTCATAGACACCTAGCTTTTTTATTTTATTTGTAGTTGTTACTCTCTTTCCTCTTTATTGATTACTCAAAATAAAGGCATATATTACATCCCCATCGGTAGGCTAGGTGAGATTTTTGTAAAAAAGGTACATAATGAAAAAAGAAAAACTCACCTATAGATTGTGAAACATATATTCTATATCTATAGTTATTTCTGATATTATGCAAATTATGAGCTGTTGGTGGCCAGAAGAATATGACACAAGGGGTATGGGGTGGAATTTCATAAGCAATGGGCAGTTAACCCCTCGCCCCTGAACTTTCCACAAAAGTTGAATTTCAGAGAACCAAAACCCAGGAACTATAGCCATTGAATTAATGGGGATAAAAGGTTTCCATCTGCCGTTTTTCAATCCACCTTACTAGATCAACAGAGTTTTGCATAAGAAGAAAGGTGTAGAGCTGAGGAAAAAAAGTAATGGTGGTATTGATTGATGGGGGTATAAATATAATCAGATTCTTTGCTGATATTTTAAGATTCTTTTACATTCCTGAAAATCAGAAATTTTCAACTATTGTATAATTCAGGCAAAGTATGTAATTTTGGGAGTGCTTTTGCGCTAACTTGCTGATTTTCAGCGAGGGTTCAAACCCCTCCAGCTCCACTACCTTATATAACTTAGGGCCGCAAGACTTTTCTCTTGCGGCCCTAATCTTTAATTTCTTGTCTTTATGGGCTTATTTCACAACCTTGCTGGTGGCAGTGGTGCCGTCGGTGTAGGTTGTCACAACAATGTTCACACCCTTGAATGGGCGGTCGCTCATGCGGCCCGAGAGGTCAACATATTTCACATTTGCAACCTGTGCGTCAGTGCCCACAGCGTTGATTGCTGTAGCTTCGTTGAGGGGCTTGTCGAGGGTGAGGATGAGAGTGTGCATTGGGCTTGCGTGGTCTATCCAGCCCATGCTCTGGTGGTCCTCACGCACGCAGGCCAGGTCGGTGAAGGTTATGGTCTTGTAGTCATCTGAAATCTCACCAACGATCAGGGCGTCGGCAAGTGCGTTGTCGTCCTCGCCATAGAGAACTGGAGCAATCTTGCGCATCACGTAGCTGCGTGGGGTGCTACCAGTTGACATGAACACTACCTCTTCGTTGTCATACTGAGCCTTCTTGCCCTCAATGTTGATGTTCAGGGTCATGCAAGTGCCCACCTCGTCAAAGTTGTACACCTTGAGTGTGGTGCCATCATGCTCGGCATAGACCACCTTGTTGGGCTCGCTAACGCTGAGTTTGTTCCAGCCCAGGAACTCCCAGTCATCATTAAGATTCTGATCCCACAAGCCAAGCTGAGTAGCGCAGTTGGGGGCCATGAATTTAGTGTTTACATTCTGGCTGTAAACGGTGCCCTTGTTGGTGCTGAAGCTCTGGTCAACCTTAACGATGTTCCAGTCGTTGATGGTGATGACGCCATTTGCATAGGTGCCAGTCAGGCGGTCGTTAGTGAACTCCATGGGCGACTTGTTAACCGACTCAGCAGGAACGAGCATGAAGTAGATCGATTCATAGGTGTCGTAGTCGTAATCACCACCCACCATCTGGGGTGCGATAGTCACTGCGCCATCATCGGCAATGCTCATCTTCACGCTGTAGTCGATCTTCTTGTCGAAGCCAGTCACTTCCCACATGCCATCAACGCTTGTGCTAGGAGTGATGCTTACGGTGGTTGAGCCAATTGAGGTTTCGCCCCAGTTGCTGACTCCCAGGGTCATTGTGGCCATCTCCTCGGCCGATGGAGCGGCAAATGCCACGAAACTTGCCATAGCGGCAATCGAAAGTAAAAGTTTTCTCATTTTCTTTCCTTTTAATGGGTTAATAAAAAATAATTGTTTTATAGTTTAAATCAAAATAGATTTTCATCCTAATAGTCTAAAAATCTGACCTCTGACCTCTGACCTCTGACATCTGACATCTGGCCTCTGATTACAATTCCGCCTCCTTGAGCTTCTCGGCGTTCTCAGCCACGATGAGATGGTCAATGCAGTCCTGGATGTCGCCATCCATGAAGGCCGGCAGGTTATACATTGTGTAGCCAATGCGATGATCGGTAATGCGCCCCTGAGGATAATTATAGGTGCGAATCTTGGCAGAGCGGTCGCCAGTGCTCACCAGTGTCTTGCGGCGGCTGGCGATGTCGTCCACATACTTTTGGTGTTCCTTGTCATAGATGAAGGTGCGCAGGCGGGCCAGCGCGCGCTCCTTGTTCTTGGGCTGGTCGCGCGTCTCAGTACACTCAATCAGGATTTCTTGGTCTTCGCCAGTGTTGGGGTTGTTCCACATGTAGCGCAGGCGCACTCCCGAGTTCACCTTATTCACGTTTTGGCCACCAGCACCACTTGAGCGAAAGTAGTCCCACTTTATCTCACCTTCGTTAATCTCGATGTCAAAAGGCTCCGCCTCGGGCAAGATTGCCACCGATGCTGCCGACGTGTGAACTCGGCCCTGAGTCTCGGTCACAGGCACGCGCTGCACACGGTGCACACCGCTCTCATATTTCAGTGTGCCATACACACCGTTGCCCGTCACGCTGAACACGATTTCCTTGTAACCACCAGCAGCGCCCTCGCTGCAGCTCGACATCTCAATCTTCCATCCCTTGCTCTCGCAATAGCGGGTGTACATGCGGGCCAGGTCGCCAGCAAAGAGGGCAGCCTCGTCACCGCCAGTGCCACCACGAATCTCGATAATGGCATTCTTCGAGTCCTCAGGATCTTCGGGGATAAGAAGCAACTTGATTTTCTCCTCGAGCTTAGGCAGCTCTTCTTGATTCATGTCAATTTCCTCGCGTGCCATGGCGCGTAGTTCTTCATCGCTCTCGCTCGCAAGCAGCTCCTTCGCGTCCTCCACATCCTGCAATTTCTTCTTGTAGTCGTGGGTCACAGCCAGCAGATTTTCAAGGCTTTTATATTCCTTGCTGAGCTTTACATATCGCTTCTGGTCGGCAATTACCGAGGGATCGGTAATCAGGGTCTGAATCTCCTCAAACCGCGCGTCAAGGCCTTCCAAGCGCTCAAGTAATGTATTGTTTGCCATAGTAGTTTTCTGAATTTTGACTGCAAAGGTACAAAATAATTCTTAATCTCACGATATTTTAATCCCATGAGCACAGCAACCGCATCAAAAAGCATGTGCTTTATCTAGTGTATTTGCCATGCAATTTGGTCTTATACAGTTTTTTTGCTAATTTTGTGGCCTATATTTATCACATAATATTTAATTCAAATGGCAAAAGTTCTTTTAATCAACGGCTCGCCTCGCAAGCAGGGCAACACTTTTGTGGCTCTCAGCGAGGTGGCTAAATCCCTTAATGAGCAGGGCGTTGAAACCGAGATTGCATGGATTGGCACCAAGCCAGTGCGTGGGTGCATTGCTTGCGGCACTTGCAAGGCCAAGGGAAATGGCAAGTGTGTGTTCGACGACGACATCTGCAACGAGATAATCGATAAAATCAATGCCGCCCAGGCTCTCATTGTGGGCTCGCCTGTCTATTACGGACAGCCTGCAGGACCTGTTCTGTCGCTCATTCAGCGCGCATTCTTCGCTGGTGCTCAGGTCGATAACAAGCCAGCAGCTGCAATCACTGTGTGTCGCCGGGGGGGCTCCACAGCAGCGTTTCAGGCTCTCCAGATGCCGTTCCAAATGGTGAACATGCCACTCGTAACATCTCAATACTGGAACATCGCCTTCGGCATGGACCAGGGCGAGGCTTCGCTTGACACCGAGGGCATGCAGACGATGCGACAGCTGGCATCTAACATGGCATGGCTGCTGCGTAGCATCCAGTCGCAACCTGCTCCTAAGGTCGAGGATGATTGGAAGGGCATGAATTTTATCAGATAAGAGTGTTAAAGGTTTCATCTTCAACGGCTTCTTTTTCCACTGCAAGTGAAGTGGTGGACTTCATGATTGCCATTGCCGACGAGCAACAAGCTCAGCACTTGATGCGGTTTTTCAAGACGGCACCAGGCGACTATGGCCATGGCGACATGTTTTTGGGCATTAAGGTGCCTGTCACACGAAGTGTTATAGCTCGATGCAAGTCGCTGTCAATCAGTGATGTTGGGCAACTGCTGGCATCGCAGTGGCACGAGGTGCGACTGTGTGGCTTGCTGGTGCTGGTGGCACAGTTTCAGGCTCTCACCACGAAGCGTTATCTCAATGATGCCACTGCCATTGCTCAACGCGATGCGTTGGTTGATTTTTACATAAGCCATGCAAACAGTGCCAACAACTGGGACCTGGTCGACCTCTCGGTCTACAAAATCCTGGGCGAGTGGCTCTTGTTGCCTTCACAGCTCAGCCCTGACGAGAAACTGAGCATTGTCGACCGGCTCGCTGGCAGCGACAACCTGTGGGAGCAGCGCATGTCCATCGTGTGCACAATGGCGCCGCTCAAGCATGGCGATCCATCATTCACGCTGCGCTACGCCCTGTGGCACCTCCACCACACTCACGACCTGATGCACAAGGCAGTTGGGTGGTTGTTGCGCGAGATGGGTAAGCGTGTAGACATGAATTTGTTGCGCGACTTCTTGCATGACCACGCTCACCACATGCCACGCACCATGTTGCGTTATGCTATTGAAAGAATGTCCGAAGATGAACGAAAACTATGGATGACAAAATGAGAGTTGAGAAGTCTAAAAACAACAATTGGTTATACCATCTTATCGCCATCCTGGTGATAGTGGCATGGGGTGTGTCATTTCCGTTTACTAAAATTCTGCTAACCAACGGCATCACTCCAACCGAGATCTTCGTCTACCGCTCATTGGTGGCCTATCTGGGCTTGTTGGTGTTCTCACGCTTCAAGGTCTCCTTCTGGGGATGGTGCGACGAGGCACTGGCGTTGCTGTGTGGCCTCACCGGTGGGGCCTTGTATTTCATTCTGCAAAATGTGGCTCTCAACATGACACAGCTCAGCGACGTGGTGATAGTCATAGCCATCAACCCACTGCTAACCACAATCTTGGCTGCAATCTTCCTCAAGGAAGAGCACTTCTCGTGGAAGATTCTCCTTAGCTCGGTGGTGGCCTTTGCCGGTGTGGCTGTTGTCACTTTTCGCGATGGCTTCGAGTGGGGGAGCACGCTGCTGGCCAATGTGCTGGCTTTCTTAGCTGCCCTGTCATGGTCGGTCTACAGTGTCATGCTCAAGCGGGTGCAAGGCCGGCACAGCACTCTCGACATCACTCGCAAGGTAATGATCTACGGCTTTTTATGTGCTTTGCCTTTGATGTTCTTCCAGCCATTGACGCCACTGTCCACTCTCTTGCGACCCGACCTGCTTGCCAACATGCTATTCCTCGCGCTAATATGTTCGATGGCTGCATTCTTCATTTGGAATCTTGTTATCAAGAAGATTGGCGCCATCCGCTCAAGCAACTACCTCTATCTCGACCCGATAGTCTCAATAGTGATGGGTGTCATACTCTTGGGCGAGAAAGTCACCACAGTAGCTGTGCTTGGATGCACACTGGTACTCGTGGGAGTAATCATGGTAGAAAAATTAACCGATAAGAAATAAAACTCAAAAACTCAAAACTCACAACTCATAACTCAAAACTCACAATGATTGACGAGATATTAAAATTCAATCACGACTTTGTCGCTCGAGGCGACTACAAGCAATATGTTGCCGACAAGTATCCTAACAAGAAACTGGCTGTGCTCAGTTGCATGGACACTCGACTCACCGAACTCTTGCCTGCTGCACTGGGGCTTAAGAACGGTGATGCTAAAATCATCAAGAATGCCGGTGGACTCATCATGTCGCCTTACGATAGCGCTATGCGGTCGCTACTGGTGGCAGTCTATGAACTTGGTGTAGAGGAAATTATGGTTATAGCACACACCACCTGTGGCGCATGCCACATGTCGTTTAGCGAATTTGAGCACCACATGCTCGACCGTGGCATTAGCGAGGACACTCTTTCCACTATCAAGCACAGTGGCATCGATCTCGACCAGTGGCTCGAGGGGTTTCACGACACCCATCAGTCGGTTATCAACACTGTCGCTACCATTAGCAACCATCCGCTGCTGCCACGCGACGTCATAGTGCGTGGATTCATCATCGACTCCATCACTGGCGCCCTCAACGAAGTGCAATAACGATTAACGCAATTTCGCAGAATTTTTTCGCACCTAACTCACCTACTATAAAAAATAATATGTACCTTTGCACCCCTCTAACCGAAAAAACAATTATTTAATAATTTCAAGTTGGGGTCTATAACTTAATTGAAATGAATCTTGTGTTTCATCTTTTCTTTTTTTTATAGATCTCAATTCTAACAAGTCAGTCTAAAATGATTAAATTCTGCGTGCGTCTTGTGCAACGTTGGTTGCCTGAACCGTTCATTTTCGCCATTCTGCTCACCTTTGTGGCAGCACTTGTGGCTATGCCATTGTGTCACCAATCACCACTCGAAGTTGTTGAACATTGGGGAGGTGGTGTCTGGAATCTGCTGGAGTTTGCCATGCAGATGGCTTTAGTGCTTGTGTGCGGCTCAACATTGGCAGCAGCACCAGTTATCAAGCGTGCCATTGCTGCAATGGCGCGCCTGCCGCAGAGTGCCCCAGCTGCAATAGCTCTTGTGACCGTGGTGTCGGCATTAGCATGCTGGCTCAACTGGGGATTTGGACTTATCGTTGGCGTTGTGTTTGCCAAGGCTATAGCTCGTCAGCGTCCCGACGTCGACTACCGACTTCTTATCGCTTCGGCCTACAGTGGCTTCGTCGTGTGGCATGCAGGCATCTCGGGCTCAATACCTCTCACAATGGCCACACCTGGCGAATCGCTCGCAACTGCAACCAATGGTGCGCTCACAGCTCCTGTGCCACTGGCACACACCATCCTCGACTGGCACAACTTGGCTACTGTGCTGCTTGTGATAATTGGCATCACCATCGCTAACACATTGATGCACCCCAAGAAAGGCATCCTTACCATCGACCCGGCTCTCTTGAAGGACGATGACAATATCGATACCAGTGTCTCCACTTCAACCAAGACCCCTGCACAGCGCCTCGAGCAGAGCAAGTTGCTCTCATGGCTTGTGGCACTGATGCTCGTGGCCTATCTCGTGATTCACCTTGGTGTGAACGATGCCAATTTAGACCTTGGCGGCGTTATCATGATATTCCTTGCGCTCGGTCTCATGTTGCATCCCACGCCAGTTCACTATGTGCGTGCCTTCAGCAAAGCCACCACTGGTGCTGCAGGAATCATTTTGCAGTTCCCATTCTATGCAGGTATCATGGGCATCTTTACTGGCGTCGGCGTGAGTGGCATCAGCCTGGGTGCTGTGATGGCTCAGGCTTGTGTGGAAATCAGTACCCCCGTGACCTATCCGTTGCTCACTTTCCTGTGTGCTGCTGTGCTCAACCTGTTTGTGCCAAGTGGCGGTGGTCATTGGGCTGTGCAGGCGCCTATTATGTTCACCGCTGGTGCCAGCCTGGGCGTGGACCCTGGACTGACGGGAATGGCGATTTCATGGGGCGACGCGTGGACCAATCTCATACAGCCCTTCTGGGCACTCCCAGCCTTGGCGATAGCTCGCCTTGACGCGAAGGACATCATGGGTTACTGTCTCATCGACCTTCTCATCACTGGTGTCATCATCTGCGCTGGCATGTTGATATGGGCAATATAGATGAATGCTCTGGATTTTTTAATGTGAGTTCATTACATTGTTAATCAACTTTGTGCGGTAAATACCTCTATATCAGAGTTGTAAAAACAACTATGACAACCTTTTCTCAACCCGAGACAGGTTGTTACAGTTGTTTTTTTAATACTGCTTTATTATTAATAAGGTATTACCTTTGCCTCATGCATCCACGCACGAGGTCATTGACATAATTATATCAAGTAAAGGAGAGAGAAAAAAGAGAGAAGAAAGGTGATTCCACTGATTCCATGATTCCACTGATTCCATGCAAAACAACAAATTGTTGTCAATGTTGTTTCCATGTTGTAAAAGTTGATTCCATGATTCCATGATTCCATCGCTTCCTAGCATTTCTAGCATTTCTAGCATTTCTAGTATTTCTAGCATTTCCTAAAAAATTCCACTGATTCCACTGATTCCATGATTCCATGCAAAGCCACCAAAAAGTTGTGAAAGTTGTTTCTTGGCTTGGGAGAGTTGTTTAATTCCACCATTCCAACGATTGATTAACGCAATCTCTAAAACATTAACCAGATTGCCGATTTTTGTTCACTTTTTTCACACAAAATCGCGAAAATATCGCTTTTTTTATCTATATTTGCAATGTCACAGGATTTCGATAACTTTTGTTTGTACTTTTTATTTAAAAAGAAGTCTGTGTTTACTTTCTGATATTTAATAGCTTAACTATACACAATAACCATTAAAACATTCATCATGTATAAGATTGAAACTCATCCCATTCTTGATCTTCCTAAGGAGGAATTCGTCGAATTCCAGTACGAAGGGAGAACCGTTCGCGGTCAGAAAGGCAAAACCATTGCTGCAGCCCTTCATCAAGCAGGATTAATCGTGCACAGCCATAGTACATCGGGCCGTAATCGTAGTCTTGAGTGCGGTATCGGTAAGTGCGGTGCATGCGAAATGCTTGTCGACGGCCAGGTGCGTCGCATCTGTATCACCAGTGTTGATGGCGTGAAAGAGGTTCGTGAGATCCCCAAAGACTATATGCCTGAGGGCAAGCCCCGTGCAGCCAGTGAGACTAAGATTTATAAGACCACAGTAGCCATCATAGGTGGTGGCCCTGCGGGACTTGCATGCCGCGAGCAACTCACGGCATTGGGTATTCCCAATATTGTGGTCGACAACAATGCTACCGAGGGTGGACAGTTCAACATGCAGACTCACCAGTTCTTCTTCTTCGAGAAGGAGCAAAAGTTTGGTGGTATGCGTGGTTTTGATATAGCTAAAACTTTAGCGGGCGACAGCCACGATGGCATCTTGCTCAACAACACCGTGTGGGATTTGCTCGAAGGTCGTCGCATTGCTCTTAAGAATATAGTTACCCAAGAGGTTAGCTACATCGATGCCGATCATCTGGTAGTAGCCACAGGTGCTGTGCCATTCATGCCAGTGTTTGAGAACGATGACGTGCCCGGAGTTTACACTGCTGCCGTGTTCCAGAAGATGATGAACCAGGAGCACACTCTGCTGGGCAAGCGAGTGCTCACTGTGGGTGCTGGCAACATTGGTTACCTCACCAGCTATCAGGCAATGCAGGCTGGTGCAACAATCAAGGCCATCATCGAGGGTATGGACCACGAGGGGGGCTTCCCAGTTCAAGCCAACCGTGTGCGCCGTTTGGGTATTCCCATCATGACTTCACATGTGCTAATTCGTGCCATTCCTAATGATGACTACACTGGCGTTACTGGCGCAGTGATTGCCGAGTGCCGCAATTTCCAACCGATTCCTGGCACTGAGCGTGTGATCGACGACATCGATATTATCAACATCTGCACGGGGCTTATCCCTGATAATCAATTGCTAGTGAAAGGCCGTTCAGTATTCGGTCGCAACGTCTATGGTGCCGGCGATGCCGTGCGCATTGGCGAGGGCACTAGTGCTGTGCTGCGTGGCAAGCAAGTGGCCTATGAAGTTGCACAGGAGATGGGCATTCGTTTCCCCTATGAGGACTACCTCGATGTCTCACGACAGTACATCGACTCACAGCAGCGACCTGTGCGACTGCTCGACGAGCCACGCATCCCAAGCGAGGATCGTATGGCTGCCAAGCCCTATGTGAAAATCAACTGCCTCTACGGCTTCGCTTGCAACCCTTGCACCTTCTCATGTCCGCAAGGTGCTATCAGCAAGCCCACTACTTCGTCGGTGCCTATGGTCGACTACGATAAGTGCATCGGCTGCATGCAGTGCGTCAATCACTGTCCAGGATTGGCAATCTTTGGCTACGACAAGCGCAAGAATGTGGCGTTCCTGCCAGTAGAGTATGAGGTGGAAGAGGGCAAGGAAGTGTTCCTGGTTGACGACAACGGTGCCAAGGTGGGAGAGGGCACAATAGAGAAAGTGCTCAAGAAGGACAACAAGACCAATGTTGCCCGTGTTAAAGTCTCTCAGGTGGATGAGCTTAACAACGTGAACGGATTCATCCTCAAGGAACGCTATCCTGAGCCATTGAACCTGCGCCCACTCACTGACCCCGAGGAAGGCAAGGCATTCGTTTGCCACTGCGAGGATGTGGATGTGAAAACTCTGCTTGCTGTGGTTGGTGACCGCAAGTTTATATCAGTCGACGAGCTAAAGCACACCACTCGCATGGGTATGGGGCCATGCCGTGGCAAGCGTTGCGTGTCACGTGCAAAACAAATTCTGCGAGCTCATGGCATTGAGGTCACTGGCGACAGCACACCACGTGCGCCACTGGCCAATCAAGTGACCTTGGGCGATGTGTATAATGGCGAGTCAAAGGAAACCTTCGTCTTTGAACATGGATCAGTAATCGAGAAAGCCGAGACCGAAATCTTAGTTGCTGGTGGTGGTATGGCAGGTAGCGCTGCTTTCCGTTACTTTGCCGAAGCTGGCAAGCGTGTAATCCTTGTCAACTACGACCGGGGCTCCACTTGGCGATGCATCGGTGGTGGGCGTCCAGCTTTCTCTAACCCTGACATCAGCGACATTGCTATGCACAACTTGGAAATCTTCCGCAACGATCAGGAGCATTGCAACATCGACCTGAAGATGACACGATATGTCAACCTTGTGCACGATGATGCCACTTATCGCTCTCTCGATGCTTCACGAGCATGGAGCGAGGCCTACATGATTGACCGCAAAGATTTCACCAAGGAAATCTCGCCTTACTGGAATCCAAACGATAACATCTACAGCCACGCTTTGATTTCACAAAACTGCTGGCAAGCCACACCAGGACGCACAATTGAATATGTGCGCACCGTGGGTAAGCAACATGGTGGTGAGGTGCTCGAGGACTGCGAGGTGCTGCACGTTGAGAAGGCGGGCGACAAATTCCGCGTGCTGGTGCGTCGACACGACAAGCACTATGTGGAATTCACTTGCGACCATTTCGTCAACGCGATGGGGTGGGGGTCTGAGAAGTTTACCGATATGCTTGGCATCGACACTCAGCTCTATCCAGTTAAGCATCAGGCTTTCATCACTCGCCGTCTGCCAAACATGGGCGTGAATGGCGACTCGCTCGACATGATTATCGACCGTCGTCACTACAAGGGCTTTAATGCCGTCTATGGGCAGCAGTTCCTCCACACAGGGCAAATCATCGGTTGCGTTTCGCCCGACTGTGACCCCTACGAGGCACGGCAAAACTTGAAATACAACAGCGAGGCCTTCCTCAAGATTGTGAGCGAGATGTTTGCACAGTGGATTCCCAATCTGGCATCAGTTGGTTTCCATGCAGTGTGGGCTGGCTACTACATCGAGCCACGCTACATCATCGATCCCGAAGTGGGATTGCTCACGGGCTTGCGTGGTCATGGTTTCATGCTTGGTCAGTATCTTGCTAAACTTTATGTTGACAAGTATTTAGGCAAGCCTGTCCCCGCCTATATGAAAGACCTCGCCATTGGCGGCAATGGTCTGAGCGAGAACGCCTTCCAGTAACATCAACTTTCACATAGCACTCACCCAATGAACACCCCCGAAAGCTTTTACAACCCTCTCGGGGGTGCTCTTCACAAAATTAGGTGTGGTCAATGTAATTGACCGATTGGTACTAAAAAAACTACAACTGGCAAAAAACATTATACTAATGGAAAAAGTGAAAACTACTGAGTTACTACGCACATCGCAAACTTGGGATGGCGCACAAATCCCCAATTTTCCGCAAGAAAATGCTGAGATAGTATCTATGAGATATGAGTTCCCGCCAGGAGAAAAACTTGGTTGGCATCATCATGACGTGATAAACTTTGGCTACGTTCAGCAGGGCGAGCTCACCATTATTGACATCAACGGCAATGTCAAGGTGGTTCGTGAGGGAGAAGCCATTGTTGAAATGGTCGGGACCATTCACCACGGGGAAAACAATGGAACTGAAACCGTGATACTCATCATGTTCTATGTTCTCAAAAAGGGAGAACACATTTCAGTCCAGCATCCCGAAATCCCCTCGGCCATTTAAATGTGGCACAGCAACGAGTCGGTGAATTTTGCATCCTGTAATTTGTGTCTTTGAATCTTTTGATGATGATGTTTCTGGCATTATAAAGCCCTATTTCTATATTATAAAACTCTGCTTTAGGCTGTGTGAGATTCCGATTTCTTTGGAAGCAGACAACTTATAAATCTTAGTTTATGCTTTAATGGGATTTGTTTGCCAGCGACAGACCTACGCTAAAGATCAGGTTCACGTTGGATAATGTGCCGTTGAGATCCCAGTCGTCGTGATACTCGTCGCACGGTTTGTGATACCACACCGGCATGGGATATTTATTGGGCTTGCTCACATCGGCGGGATGACGACCGTTCTCCAGCACTACTGCAGGCACCCCCTTCTTCACGAAATTATAATGGTCGGAACGATAAAACCAGCCGTCGGAGTTGTCATCGTCGAAATAGATGTACCTGCCTTGAGCAGCGGCAGCAGCCACGTAATAATGATCTAAGTCGCTCTCTCCACCACCCAGTATCACGACATCGCGTGTCAACTCAGCTGGGCCTATGCTCTCAAAATTAAGGCATGCCACTGTCTTTTCCATTGGTGCGACAGGGTGATCGCAGTAATATGCCGAGCCGAATAGCCCGCTCTCCTCCGACGAAGGGAAGATGAAAACCAGGTCGCGTTGTGGCTGGGGCATCTCCTTGAACTTCTTGGCAACAAGCAAGGCACCAGCCATGCCCGAGGCATTGTCGGCAGCACCGTTATATATAGTGTCGCCGTGCTCATCGGCTTTCCCGATGCCCAGGTGATCCCAGTGGGCACAGAACACTACGGCCTCACCATTGTGACCGTTCCCTCTAAGAATGCCGCCCACATTCTGCGTCTTCTTAATGTTGTAAGTGACATCCATGTCCACATCTCCTTTTACATTCAGCGTAAAGCTCTTGAAGCCAGGTTTTTTTGCATCGGCCAGTGCCTTGCCAGCGTCCATGCCTGCGGCAAGAAACAGTTTTTTAAAACCGTCCTCATGTAGCCATCCCCTGACGGCCAGCTCGCCCACATTGCGCGTGTTGGGGTTATAGATTGCAAGATTGTCACTCAAGTGGCCATTCACGCACACATGCCATCCGTAACTGGCGGCCTCGGTGTTATGGAGCACCAAGCAACCGGCAGCACCCTGACGCAGTGCCTCTTCAAACTTATAGGTCCAGCGACCATAGTAGGTCATATTACGTCCTCTGAAGAGCTGACTGTTATAAAAGCCTGGGTCGTTGACCATCACCACCACAATTTTGCCTTTCACATCGATGCCCTCGTAGTCGTTCCAGCCATATTCAGGCGCATTGATGCCAAAACCGCAAAACACATATTCTGCCTTTTTCAGGTCGATTTTCTCGGTGGCGCGTGATGTCCAGATGATTAAATCGTCGGGATAGCGAAGTAGTGTTTTCTTCTTCCCGCTCACGGGAAACCCGCTGCCCACAGGCTTGGCTGTAACCGCAATCATTTCAAATGGCTGGAACCAACTGCCGTTGAAGGCAGGCTCCAGCCCCATTACCTGCAACTGCCTGGCAAGATAGTTCACCGTCTTGTCCTCATAGGGCGTCATGGGCTTTCTTCCGCCAAATTCATCATGGGAAAGCACCCTTGTCCATTCCCTCAGCAGCTGTTCGTCACTTCCATTTTGCAACTGCTCCTGCGTAATCTGTGCGCTGGCTATTGCCAACCCCATGGCAACAAAAACGATTATCATCACCAATTCTTTAGCATTCATTCTCATAAGCATCAATATTTAGATATAGATTAACCATCAAGAGTATGGTCATTTGATAACCTTATCCCGAACTCACGTTAATGGGTTGAAGCAGTGTAGTTAGGAATTTTTGAAACTGGAGTATATTATTTTATGACAACTTTCTTGCCCTGATGTAGGTAGATGCCCTTGGCGGTGGGCTTGGTATTCAATCGGCTGCCAGTGATAGTGTACCACCCGTCATCGGTGTTACTCTGACGTGAGGTGTACACCTCGCTGATGCCTGATGGAGAATCGGTGCTGGTGTCCTCGGTCAGATATTTAGTGTCCAGGACGAAAGTTATTTTGTCATTGGCTATGGGTTCTATGCCGAAGTCAAACACATCGTCGTTGTATGCCACCGTGTTGTCGGGCGTGAAGCTGAAATAGCCGCCGTGGGCCGCATTGATGGGCTTGGTGATTGTCTTGCCATTATTAGAGGTGGCCTGTATGTAGTAGTCTACCTGCTGTCCGTTAGTGAAGTTGCTGGCTGCCACCTTGCCCGACCAGCTGTTGCCGTTACCAGTCAGCTCTAATGTCTGCCAGTCACGATTGCCTGCTCGGTAAACCAACTGTGCGCTCTTGATGCCGCTCTTGTTGGTGATGATAGCCCTGAAGGGGATCTCCGTCAGGTCTCCCATGTTCACGTTGCCGTGCAGGTGCATGTGCAGGATGCGGATGGGGTTGTCGGCTGGTATCTGCTTGGTGACACAGTGTATGGAGCCGCCCGAGCCGTCGAACGAACGCATGTCGACGCAGTAGAAGGTATAGCCGGGATAGAGTTTCTTCATTGCCTCAATGTTGGTGCGGTCCCACTCCGCAGTAGGCATGCCGTCCTCACCCACTGGCGAGAAGCAAGGTTGCAGAATGTAGTTGTTGACCAACAGGTGGTTAGCATAGGTACGCGAGTAATACTCGCCATATTCCGTCTCGCTGGCAAAGTCGCTGCCGTCGTTCATCGACGGGAAGGGCAGGCGTCCCATGTCGTAGTAATTGGCATTCCAGAAGCTCTTCTCATTATACATGATGTCAACGTTTTGGTTTACTACACCATAGTCACCCCAGGTGTTGTAACGCTCAGGCATCTGTGCGAAAAGGAATCCGTTCTCGTCGATGGCGTCGGCATAGAGGTCCACGTGGCCTGTGCCACCGTCATGTGCCAGACGTGTGAGCACATTGTAGTTCCCCTGTCCCAGCATGCCGCTCAGGGCTTCGTCCACCTCGCTCTGGCTGAGAGCGGGCTTCTCGAGATAGCTGATGGTGGAAAAGTCTTTGCCGTCCCAAACGACAGGTCCAAAAGTGTAGCTGTTGTTGGCATATACGGCCGACGAGGTAATCAGCCCTCCAGCACCGTCGACGAGACAGTTGCCACCTTCCCACACCACGTTTGTGATGTAGTTGGGAATACCCATCTGCCTGTGCAGCACTGAGGGCAGCAGGTCGTCGAGCGAGCGGTTTCGGCCATAGAAGAAGTCAAGCATCGCCAGCTTGTCGTCATCTCCGTAGTAGAAGCAGATGGGACCGCAGTCGCGGAACCAGTAGGCATTGCCGCTACTATAGAAGAAGCGCAGCTTGTCGGTACGCATTCCCCTGCTCTCAAGAGCCGAGCGAATCTTTTGCTCGTCGGAGGTGGCCTCTATGCGCACCCACGCCTCGGCACCAGCCTTCTGGATACCATCCATAAGGTAGAGGAGAGGGATGCCATAGCTGGAGGTGACGTCAAGCATTGAGATATATGCGCCGTAGCCTATGGTGTCGGTCTTGGCTTTTGGATTCTCCATGTATAGATAGCTGCCATAGCCTTCCACAATGGGGCTGGCCTCATAGCGGTTGTCATTCTCATGGCCGGGTACTAAGTGAAAATAAAGTGGTGAGACGCACACGGCCTTCACCTCCTCCCACTCACCGGGAAACCATACACGCTCGGGGAAGTTCAGAGGCTCGCCCGAAGCGTCGCGGGCCATTCGGCGTAGCGACTCTGATGCCTTGGGCAGATTAGGCAGCGGATACTCGCCGTTGTATGCCTGCTTGTGCAGGAGGTGTGACAGGGTGCCAGGCTCCAGTGTGCGCTGTCCGTAATCTTCTGCATGCTGTGCGCGTGCAGCGGTGGCCATCATGAAGATGAGCAATAGCAGAGCCGACTTCCCAGTATAGCGGCAGGCGATGCGGCTCCATGATTTCAAGGAGAATTGTTGTTTCATTGACGGATGATATTTAATAAGTTTTTTGCAAAGTTACATATTTAGCACTATATCTTTACTTTCTCATTCGGAGTGTTTACATTGTTTAACACTTCGGCGTGATGTGGAGTTTTATTAGCTGGTGACCCAGTGGACCTAAAACTGTGGACCAAATCGGGAGAAATCTGCGATTAAGCGAGCGCAATGCCTAGCTTGCTTGAGCATTACCGAGTGAGAGCAGATTATCCAAATCCAGGAGTGGCAAAATTGCGTTCCGCTCCGCTACAATTTCTATAACGGAACACGCCAAATCAAGTTGTTAAATAGTGGACAGATTAGGCAAGTCCGTGATGTGTGCATCTTCGAAATAAATGGCATCGAAGTTCACCTTTAATAAAAATGTTGTACCTTTGCAGTATGAAAAGACTATCAATCACATTGTTATTTGCAATTTGCGCTGCGTGCGGGCTTGATTCCTACGCGCAAAGCAATAGCGCAGACTTGCTGAATCTTCTTGTGGAACGAACCGCAAAGGTGGGCAAGAAGAAGTTGAAGTTCCGTGAAGCGTTTACAGCGCGACAAGACACCGTCGCACCGGCCATCGTGATATTTCTGCACGGAGGCAGTGGAGCAGGCGACGACAACAAACGGCAGATGGAAACGCCTGGTGTGAAGCATATCTATGACTATCTCAATGAACACGCCATCAAGGCATATTTCCTTTTGCCGCAGTGTGACGATGATGCCTCATGGTCAGGCTTGAACCCACCGCCACGCCACCGCGGACGGCCATCTCCGAGAATGCAGCGACCGCAAGAGCCTGTCAAATGCCCTTCATATAATAAATATGTGAAAGCACTGGCCGACCATTATGTGAGAGAATTAGGTGCTGACTCGACACGCATTTATGTTTTTGGCGCCTCGATGGGCGGTGATGGCGTGTGGCACTTAATCAACGACTATCCTCAATATTTTGCGGCAGTTATGGCGGCATCCGGCGCTTATCGTGGCTTCGGTCTGTCAAACATTGCCCGCACGCCTATACTCTGCACTAAGGGGACTCGCGAGCGTAAATATCAAGAATACGTGCAGACCATTGAAGACATCAAACTACTGGGCGGTGAAGTGAACTTCCAGCCTTTAAAAAACTATGACCACCGCAGCACAGTAGGCGAATCCTTCACTCCTGAGAGGATTGAGTGGGTGCTGTCGCATAGGAGGAAGCCATAATAACTCTGTCTTTTACGGACAAGGCACAACTTCATAATTTTGCGGTAACAAAATCGCAGAATTATGGAGTTAAATTTTAATAGTGTATAAATGTCACGCAAACCGAATGCAGAGGCAAGCTCGCTTGGCTATGCTGAGGTGCCGCTGACATTCAACTCAGTTGAAACTATCCCCAACCTTAAGGCCTCGGCGGCATTTTTTCTCGTCTTCGATCGAACAGCTAAAGGGCGAGGTTGACAAATAATCTTGAAGTATTGTTATGAGGATTGATTATTAATGATGTGCTGTTGAAAGTCGGCATGCGACCACGCAGCATTGGCACAATCCGTGAGTTTGCGTTAGTTTGCGAAAAAAATATTAATTTTGTAGCTCAAAATTGATTGTTTTATGGCAAGTATAAAAGAACGCTATGCGCGCTTGCGACCAAGTATAAAAGAACGCTACGCGCGCTTTCAAGCCTGGAAGCAGAATGGCCCAGCATTCAAGGTTAAGGAGTCGACCGGCCACACCTGTGCTTGTTGCGGCTACGAGTACGAGGGCAACTTCTGCCCCGTGTGCGCCCAGAAGGCAGGCCAGCGACGCATCACCTGGGGCGCCCTGCGCGAGAGTACGCTCGACCTCTGGGGTCTGGGCACACGCTCCATGCCTTACTCCATCTGGCAACTGATGTTGCGGCCGGGCTACTTCATTGCCGACTATATCAGCGGAAAGCGTCAGGTGAGTTTTCCGCCTGTCAAGATGCTGTTTTTCGTAACTGTTATCACCCTCCTGATTGAGAACATCTTTGGTGTCACGCAAGCAAATATTAAGATCGACCTCGACGACGAAATCAGTATTTTTAACATCACCATCATCACCATCAACTGGCTTGAAGAGAACCCTGCTTGGGCAACGTTGATTCTGCTTTCGTTTTTCATTATTCCCACCCATCTCATCTGTAGTCAGTCGCCACGCTGCAACCGCCACACGCTGCCCGAGAGCTTTTTTATCCAAGTGTTTATAGGCGTGCAAATGAACGTATGGCGCTTGCTGACCAACGTGTTGCCCAAAGGTCACGTGGCTTCGATCGCATTAATCTTGCTGATAATGCTGGGCCTAGTGTGGTTCCGCACTTATTATCAGCTATTTGGCTACAGCGTGTGGGGCACGTTGTGGCGAATAGTTGCGGTGTGGTGGAACGGGGTGATACTGCTGCTTTCAGCCTTGATTTTCGAGTTGGTTGGCCACACGCTATGGACTACAAGAACCATGAGCACCGAGGTGCTTGGCGCCCTCGCCTTCGGCTTGATCTTCCTTGTGCTGGTCGGTATTGGGCTGCCGATAGCATGGTACATTGACCATCGCCGCGCCAAGCCCGCTACTACGAGTGTGAATCAAACGGCCGAACCTAACGAAACCGAACAGTCGTGAAATTATGAAGTAAATCATGTCTTTTGCAGAGTCACCTAATCAATCTGCTTTTGCGGTGTAAAATCGCAAAAGATTATGATTCATACCAGCCAACTATCAACTCTCGCTTCTGGTTTTCGGTTCGAGACCGGAAAGTAATCCATCTCGCTCGAGACCGTCGGCAAGCGCTTGCATGACATTCTCGACCTGCTGCCACTGCCAGCCGTTGGGCAATGGGATTTTCAAAATGTACACACCCCTCAAGGGTGCTGTTGCTCACATCACTGCTTGGGTGAGCGCAGTCGATTGCCAGCCTCGGTGGCTATGCGTCGCGCAGTCTTGTTGGGGATGCCAGGCTTCTCAATGATAGGTTTGAAACCTGTCTTGGTGCGCTTGAAGTGTCCATTTTCCTCAACACGCACCACCATGTCATTATACTTGACGATGAGATACTCGGCCAGTTGATTCCATCGGGCAATCATCTCGTCGCCCTTGGTGCAGCCATAGGCAGTGAGATAGTTGACTGCCGCCTGCTGGTCGTTTTTGCACAGTTCAATGGCTCGAGCCTCGATTTGCGGCTGCAAGTCGCGGTAGCTCTGGTCGAGCGAGTCGCGCACAGCCTTGAGGCTGGGCATCATCAGGCTGTAGCGCGGATACACCATGTTAGCCACCCAGTTGCACACCCAGTAGGCATTGTCGCGACTGAAGGTCACACAGTCGGCTCCCGGCGTGTTGTAGCACTTGGGTTGCCGCGTACTGCAGCAATAGATGGGCGTATAGGGGCTGGTGTGGCCGTCATCGTTGGCCCACCACATGAGCCCACCCACCTGGCGTGGCAGCCACGAACGCATCTGCGCTATCCACGAGAATGCGCTCTGCTGCGTTGCGATGGGACGCTCGTTGAAGTGCTTCACTCCATCCACTTTATAATATAATGGGGTAGGGCGGTAAGGCGAGTCATACAGGCCCGCTCCCGGGTCGTTTGTCATGTCGAGCGCTGTGCCATCGTAGTGGTCGCGCAGGCATTCCTGCACATCGGCAACACTGAGTTTGCGATTTGGCACAATCCACAGGGGCATCGGCTCGGTGTTGAGGTCTTCGCCCAAGATGAACGGCAGATACTTGTCGCCAAATCCCTCGCTGTAGCGGCGATAGATACTCCACACGCGTGCCTCGCAGATGCGGCGGCCACTGAAGTTGTCCTCGGCATAAGCGTCAAAGAAGCTGAAGTCGCGGTCCTTGCCGCTGAACCACCCCTTGCTGCGCGCAAAGGTGATGCAGTTCTTCGAGAACATCACGTTCTTCTTATCCTTCTGGTCAAAGGTGCGGATGCGGCTCTGGTTGGCATGGGCGCAAATGGCATCGTCGGGCACACGCAGGGCTACCCACGCCACGGCCTTGCTGCCTGCACCACAGCCCACCATCTCCATGATCCATGCCTCGTCGGGGTCGCAGATGCTGAACACCTCACCCGAACTGCAATAGCCATATTTCTCGGCCAGCGAGGTCATCACTTCGATAGCCTCACGCGCGGTCTTGGCGCGTTGCAGAGCCAGGTCCATCAGCGTGCCATAGTCGATGAGACCCGTCGAGTCGACAAGCTCAGGACGGCCACCATAGGTGGTCTCGCCGATGGTGACTTGCCACTCGTTGATATTGCCAATCACGCTGTAGGTCACAGGCGCCTCGGGTATCTCGCCGTGATACTCTTTGCTGTCGCGGTCGATGATGCGACGCATCTCGCCAGGGGCATGGGTGCTGGCGGGCAGATAAGTCAGGTTGCGGAACGTGCCGAACGAGTCGGCGTTATAGGTACACATCACTGAACCATCGGCACTGGCTTTCTTGCCCACCATCAAGCTCGTGCATGCCATGGCTGCCGCAGTCACCGCAGTCGCAGCCATCAAAGCAACAATTCGTCTTATCATATATGTCCTCTTATATTAGTTTCCAGCCACAAAGGTAACAAAAATTTGTGTAAAGCCTTCTACAATTGGATATTTTATGAGTGGCTCAACGTTTAAGATGTTTTATGCGGATGAAACAATTGCAGCAGTTTATGACAATGCAGCAACATCAAATGCAACCAAGAATTACAAAATTACGTACCTCAACACAAAAGTTTCTCTTGGACGATTGGCAATGGTTCATCTTTTTGACTGAGGGGTAAAAGTCTGTCTTTTATGCAACCGACAGAAGTGAGACATAAAGGCAAGTGGAAACCGAAAAATGAGCAAATATTTGGTTTTTTATGGAAAAAACTTTTACTTTGCGAAGTTGAACTCCACAAAACTATTTATTATGAAAGGAAAACAGATTTGCAAGGCGCTCAAAGAAATCAGGCTCAATATTGCACAGGCCAATGACATCGAATATACTCCCGCTGAGTGTAATCACAAAGGAGATTGCTTGGGTACTTGCCCTCAGTGTGAAAAAGAATTGCGCTATATTGAGCGCCAACTGTTGCGCCGTCAAACTCTTGGCAAGGCAGCAGTGGTTGCAGGTCTTGCCATTGGAGCAACAAGCATTGCTCCTGCAATGGCACAGACATATCATGTTGTGCCAAAAGTTGAGCAGAGCAAAGAGGAACCGAAGACTGTTGATTGCGCACCAAATGACGCTGCCGCAATAATTGTGCGTGGATGTATCGTCGATGAGTCTACTGAGCCATTGGCTGGGGCAACTATTACAGTCCTTGATAAAAAAGGTAAATTAACCGGCACAGCCACTGATTATTTCGGACAATTCGCCATCAGGGTTTCAAAAGACAGTAAGGTACAGATAAGTTATGTTGGCTATAAGACAGTGACAACTAAATTCACCGAGCCCGAGGAAAATCTTGTCATTAAAATGGAAGAGGATGACATACTCTTAGGTGCAGTTTTTATTAAAGAATGGATGCCCGATGTTGATGCTGATATCTATGAGATGAGATAGGTCAGTATCACTCAGCAGGAGCTCGCCACATCTCCTGAGGTTGGTGACAATCCTGTATGGGATCGCCCAAATCAATCTACACGTTATCGCACAACCGGGGTAGGTTTGCGACATGCCTTGTAAAAGCTCTTTTCTATTGATTTTTTGTGCTATTACTTGCTCATGCAACATTCATTATAATCTTCACTTACAGCACTTTAAACATTAAACGGTACAAGTAAGAAAAAAATATTTTTTGCCCTGAAACGTTTGAATCGTGGGAGAACGCTCTTCCCATCGGGCTTCATCGTATGCTACAGCCTGCAAAATGACCTTTAGGTCAAATATTTGTGCAATTTGACGTACATTGGCAAAAATGAAGAGGAGATAAAAGATTGAATGTCAATCAATTATCTCCTCCTTCATGTGTCCAAGATGAGGACACTTAATATGATATTAGGTGTTTTTTGTTGTTCTCGTTTGTTATTACGTAAACATTACTTTATACATTGTTTATCAGCTATTTATAAATACAAAACACTTAATGCGAGCTTCGGCTCAAATCACAAAGTGAGTCATAAAATATCGCTGATATGGGGCAAAATATGGGGCAAAATTTTGGTGGTTCAGAAAAGAGGTTGTAACTTTGTACTCACAAAACATCAATTATGGCATACGAACTATCTATTTCCCCAAAAATTGACACGACTGGACGCTCTGAAATCAAGTTGCGAATCAGGCTTGGCAAGATTGACCAACAAGCCCCAACTCACCTATTTGTCAACCCTCAACATGTTCGCTGGGAGACATACGTCAGCAGCAAAAGACGCACGTCTAAACGACTTGTGCTAGTTAGTTCTCGCAACAAAACACCTGAAGTCCTGCATACAGCCGAGGTAAAAGAACGCTTAGACCTGCTGATGCAGTTTCTGGACAACTGCATCCAGTCGGAAGGCCTTGAGAACATTGAGCGCGGTTGGTTGGCGACACGTGTTGATGAGTGCATTATTGCACAAGAAAAAGCAAAAGCTGACGCGAACAAGCCTATTCGCAAACCAAGAAAACCAAAAGGGCCATCGTTCTTCGAGTACTACGACAAGTTTGTTGCCAGCAGAGAAATCTCTGTCAGTCGCCAACGTCATCTCAATGTCGTGCGACGCATTCTTATGCGTTTTGAATTATACAAGCAACTGCTCCTGCCCAAGTTCAAGCTTGAGCTTAATGAGATTGACGAGAGCCTGTTAACCGAATTAGAGGAATATATCAAGAACGAACATCATCTGCTTCACCGTTTTCCAAAAATCATTGAGCAGGTACCGGAAAGTCGAGAGCCCGGAAAGCGCGGTCAGAATACCGTGAACGGCTATTTCAAGAGGATTAAGACATTCTATTTATGGGCAATCAATGAAGGAATAACGGCCAACGATCCGTTCCGAAAGTACAAGATTTCGCAGGATGTCTATGGGTCACCCTATTACATCACCATTGAGGAACGGCACCAGATTGAGAATGCCGACTTGAGCGATTTTCCTCGGCTGGAAGTGCAGCGTGATATATTCGTGTTCCACTGTTGTATAGGTTGCCGCGTTAGCGATTTGAGAAATCTCACTCAAGCCAATGTCATCAATGGTGCTGTACACTACATCGCACGCAAGACCAAAGCCGGACACCCACTTACCATCAAGGTACCGCTAAACCAAACAGCTCTTAATATTTTGGAGCGATATGCCGCCCCCGACCGCAAAGCGCTACTGCCGTTCATCAGCGACCAGAAATACAACGATGCCATCAAGGAGATATTCAAGTTGTCTGGTGTGACCCGCAATGTGGTCGTTCGCAATTCCCTCACCGGCGAGCAAGAGATACGACCCATCAACGAGATTGCTAGCAGTCACATGGCTCGACGGACTTTCGTAGGAAACATCTACAAGAAATTCAAAGACCAGTCGCTCGTGAGCGAGTTGAGCGGCCATGCGCCTAACAGTGCCGCCTTCGCACGATATCGCGAGGTGGATGAGGAGATGAAGCGCGAGATGGTCTCGGCGATTGACTGATTTTTTGTTTTAGTGTTTTGCTGATTGAAGTTTTTTATGTACATTTGCGGTGCAAAAGCAGAAATAATCATTTAGTGATTAATTCTGCAATCAAATAGCAGACTATGACAGCAACAGACATTACATACTTACACGAATGGGTTAACAACCGAATGATGAGAGGACTGTATATCTTCACAAAGGAGGATGTACTATCAATTAATTTACCCATATCTCATCAAGCGTTGCAGAACAGCCTATCCCGCCTAACTGAGCGAGGCATTATTATGTCACCATGGCAAAATTTCTACGTTATTATCCCTATGGAATATAGACTCAAGGGGATAGTTCCCCCAGCGTTCTATATTAGCAACTTGATGAAATTCTTAGGCCGTGATTATTATGTGTCGCATTTGACAGCCGCGGCATATAACGGAGCTTCTCATCAACGCGCAATGGTATTTCAAGCAATGGTAAATGGTGGGCCAATTCGATCTGGTGTAAAAAATGGGACGAACCTTGAGTTTACTCGTAGGAAACAAATGCCAATGTCGTTTGTCATGCAAGTGAAGACACAAACAGGTTACATGAATGTTGCCGGCCCAGAATTAACCGCACTTGATATTGTAGATGATGAGAAGAAAATAGGTGGTTTGAGTCGAGCTGCAGAAGTTTTAATGGAAATGTGTCCATCGATGCACTGGGACGAGACGAAATTGTCATTATTGCCGTTCTTTAGCATTCCTACCATCCAACGATTAGGCTTTATTCTTGAACAAATAAAAGAAATGGATATTGCCAATGCGTTATTCTCTCTTATACTACAAGATAAAAGGGCGATGAGGAAGACTTGGCTCAAGCACTCAAAAGAGAGCATTGCAAAGGTCAACCTTAATAATAGATGGAAAATCATAGATAACTACAAACTGGAAATTGACGATATATGATACCACAATTCTCAATTCAGCAGTGGCGAGAGGTCGTGCCTTGGAACTCAGATGCAATGGTTGAACAAGACCTTGTCATCTGTCGTGCCTTGGTGAGCATCTTTAATGATGAGTTCTTGGCGAACCAACTTGCCTTCCGAGGAGGCACAGCCTTACACAAATTATATCTCAGACCACAACCAAGGTATAGTGAAGACATTGACTTGGTACAAATTCATCCCGGTCCAATAAAAGACATACTCCATCGTATGGGTGAGGTTTTGTGTTGGCTCCCCAACAGGAGCATTGCTCAGAAACAGCATAGCAACAAGCTTTTGTCTCGCTTTGATTCAGAGATTCAACCCATAGAGCATTTGCGACTAAAGATTGAAATTAACTGCCGTGAGCATTTCAATGTTATGGGTTTAGTGAAGGTGCCATTCAGCGTGAATAATGAATGGTTCTCCGGTGAGACACAATTAGTCACATATCATTTTGAGGAACTGATGGGAACCAAGCTTCGTGCCTTGTATCAAAGAAAAAAAGGTAGAGACCTGTTTGACTTGTTTTACGGACTGACAAAGCGCAACTTCAAGAATGATGCACTATTGGAATGCTATCAGAAATACATGGAGTTCGTAGTAGGTCGAGCGCCGTCTTTTAAGGAATATGTTCAGAATATGGAAAGTAAAATGATGGACTACGAATTCTTAACCGACGTGCAACCTCTATTGAGACCCGATATCGAATACAATCCAAAAGATGCATACGAATTAGTTTTCAAACAACTAATCGACAAAATGTCAGGTAAACGAGATTAGTTTATTCACGATTATTAAATCGTGAACAAGTTCATTAAATGAACAACGCACCATCATATCAGGAACTGAAACGGGAGCGCAATGCGCTGCTTGAACGGATTCATCAACTTGAAGCCGAGCTGGACAACCTGCGCAGGCAATTGAGCGGTATTGAGAAGGAAATCGAGGTGGCAAAAGCATCGGCGGTAACATTGTCGCTCGATGAAAAGGTGGCGCTGTTCCGGTCGCTTTTTCGGGGTCGCGAGGATGTATTTGCACGAAGGTGGCAGAGCCGGACAAGCGGCAAGAGCGGCTACCAGCCTGTATGTGTTAATGAGTGGAACCCGGAGCTTTGCAACAAGCGCAAATACAAATGCGCTGAATGCCCTAACCGTCGGTTTACACCACTCACTGACGCTGATGTTTATCGTCATCTTGAGGGTAAATCAGTTGACTGCCGTGATGTAATCGGGCTTTATGTCATTCAAGAGGACAATACTTGCCATTTTCTCTGCGCCGACTTTGACGACAAGAACTGCGAGTACGGCTACGAGAATGATGTGAGTGCATTTGTAGCTGTCTGCCGCGACTGGGGCGTGCCCTGTTCGGTGGAAAGGTCGCGTTCAGGCCACGGCGCCCATGTTTGGATTTTCTTCAACGAGCCGATTGCAGCGGCCAAAGCACGAAAGTTGGGCAATGTCATTCTGACCGAGGCGATGAACCGCGACGCACGGCTTTCGTTCAAGTCCTACGACCGATTCTTTCCCAACCAGGATATGTTGCCAGATGGCGGCTTCGGCAATCTTGTCGCTCTGCCATTACAGGGACGAGCACGGCGGCAAGGAAACAGCGTGTTTGTTGACGACAACTTTTTGCCCTACCCAGACCAATGGGCCTATTTGCAGGACATCGAAAAGCTGCCCGAAACTCAAGTTGATGCCTTGCTGATGCGTCATGCAACTGCACTGCCTATGGGAAATCTCTCATCAACAAGTGAAGCGATGCCGTGGGAGACTCCACCCGCCCCGATTATTGATAAAAACGATTTCGCAGGTCGGCTAGGCATCGTAAAATCCAATGCGCTATACATTCCACTGAAAGGGCTGTCGGCAAAGGTGGCCAATCATCTCAAGCGCATCGCCTCGTTCAAGAACCCGGAGTTCTACTGTCGCCAGGCAATGCGCCTGACGACCTACAACGTTCCACGCATTATCTCGTGTGCCGATATTGTTGACGACTACTTGGTTCTGCCTCGAGGGTGTGAGGATGTCGTGAAAACATTTTTGAAGGAGAAAGAGGCTGACTTTGGCTTAACCGACGAAACCTGTCACGGTACGCCAATCGACGTGACATTCAAGGGTGCATTGCGCACTGACCAGCAAGATGCCGTGAATGAACTCTGCGCTCACAATACCGGCATCCTATCAGCAACCACCGCATTCGGAAAAACTGTCTCCGCTATCGGGCTGATCGCCCATTGCCATGTGAACACACTGATACTGGTCCACACAAAGGCACTACTTGACCAATGGAAGCAGAAACTTGAGGAATTTCTCATCATCAATCATGAGCCCAAAGAGATTGTTCCGAGGCGAGGTCGCAGAAGGAAATGGTCGCCCATCGGCACACTGAGCTCTACAAGCAACTCGCTTCATGGCATCATCGACATAGCGCTACTGCAATCATGCGTCAACGATAGAGAGGTGAAACCGTTTGTGAAAGATTATGGCATGGTCATCGTTGACGAGTGCCATCATATTTCTGCCGTCAACTTTGAGCGAGTGCTGAAAGCTGTGAGGGCAGCGCGCGTCTATGGTCTGACTGCCACGCCCATCCGCAAGGACGGGCACCAGCCCATCATCTTCATGCAGTGCGGTCCAATTCGATATACTGCCGACTCGTGGCAACAAATGCAATCTCAAACCTTCACACGGTTACTTGTGCCACGTTTCACGGCTTTTCGTTATGTGATTGAAGACAATCCATCGTTCTCCAATGTCATCTCACAACTCGCCGAAGACAAATACCGCAATAGGCTCATTGTGGACGATGTGCGTAATGCGCTGAAAGAATGTCGTTCTCCTATTGTGCTGACAAGCCTCACAAGCCACGTGGCCACGATGGCCGACCTTTTGCGCCCCATTTGTCCAAATGTCATTACGCTTGTCGGTTCGGAATCGACCAAAGAGAAGCGGACGAAAATGGAACAACTGCAGAGCATTGCTGTAGATGAACCTATGGTCATTGTGGCTACAGGGAAATACATTGGCGAAGGTTTTGATATGCCAAGGCTCGACACATTATTCTTAGCTTTGCCGGTGTCTTGGAAGGGACTCATCGCCCAATATGCCGGACGGCTACATCGTGACCATAAAGGGAAAAGCGAAGTGCGCATCTACGACTACATCGATATCAACGTGCCAGTGTGCGAAGCCATGTATCGCCGGAGACTAAAAGGGTATGCAAGTATCGGTTACTCGCTGAAGCCTCAAGGGCTTTTTGCAGAGGTGAAAGATAACACATCTTTAATCTATGATGGTCAGACCTTCCTCAACCCGTTCCTGCGCAGTCTCTCACAGGTGAAACGCAGCATTGTCATCGCCTGCCCCAAGGGCAACCCCGGCCGCAACTCGCAAATCATGGCCCGTCTACTCGACCTCGCCACCCAAGGCATAAAAATTAGTGTCATAACAAGAGAGCACAACGAACACACAGAGCTGTTGCAAACACATGGCGCGCAAGTTGTCATCAAAAACGGACTTACCCTCAACTGTGCCATCTTCGACCGCTCGGTCGTGTGGTATGGAAACGTCGCTATCCTCGGCTACCATAGCGCTAACGACAACGTCATCACTCTCCACAATCCCGAACTCGCCACCACTTTACTCAATACGCTTCTCAAATAACTCCGATTGACTAAGTCCTATTTCAGGTTGATTTGTTGAGGCGTTTCATTGCCGCACGCATTAGAATGTCGAAATTCCGTTGGGGATTACGCCGACGGCTCACTCGGAAGTTGTATTCGTCCAAATAGCTTGGCAAATGTTTTATCGAATACCTTTGATTGAATTCATCTTCAATCCATTTCTTGAAATCGGCGAAATGTCTGTCGAGATGTCCCCATCTATAGACAATCGACAGCGACCGATACTCTTTCTCTAATTTCTTGAAGCCACGAACTCCTCCAGAGGCAATAGTGATGTGTGCTTTGGGTGACACATATTCTTCAATCATTTCTCGCGCGATGTCAGGTTTCATATCATCAACTATTTGACTTATCGCTTTGACAATTTTGCCATTTTTTACTTCAACTGCCAAGAATATGCGGCGTTTATCCTCAATTCTCCGCAAATAAAAGAACCTATCGTTCTCGTTGTAGATATTGAAGAAACCAATCCCCACATCTCCTTGTAGCTTTCTTGGAATTATAGCACTCATTATCGATTGAACCCTCCATTTGAATTTCAAACATGTTGCTTGAGTAATTCCAAATTGTTGAGACAATTCCACTGAGGTGTTCCCTTCGCTTGAAGTTGCCATGTGGTGGATAATGTGAAATGCGGTAGGTATGGAAAACTTCAGCCGATGAAAAATAGTTCCAGCAGTTACACTCTCATCATACTTGCAGCGATTGCATCTGCGAGAATATGGTGAGCGACCCTTGTGAAAAGTCGTGTTGCCGCATTTGCGACATATATACTGATTACCTTTCCACTTGATGGCGGCAAGATAGGCGTAGCAATCTTCCTCACTTTGAAACCGTTTATTTAATGAGTCCATGTGTTAGCACATTATTATCATTTGTAATTTCATGATGCAAAGATAACAAATTTATTTCATTGGGCGCATTATCTATATATGTATAAAACTTGTCTTTTAGTAATTCAAGCCTTCAAGCTACTTTTGCAGCATCACATTTTGCAACGCACTGGAGGCGCCAACCTACCAAAGACGTTGCTGATGTGAACGTCCAATCGCAGTATATGGCGTACCGAGCGGATTGGTGATTTTTATGAACAACATTTGCTTAAGTTCAATTCTAAATTCTAAAGAAAGTAACATCATCATCCAAGTTTCATCTGAGGACTTGAAGGCGTTTGCCCAGGAGATATTGATCGGGGCAAAGAGTATCGCCATGATTGAGGCGGAGGCCGCTGCCAGCAGCGACCAGTTGTTAACCATCGACGAGGCAGCAAAGTTGCTGTCGGTGTCGAAGATGACGCTCTACCGTTGGGACCAGAACGGCATCCTCAAGAAGGTGGAGATCGGCGGCAAGCGTCGCTACCGCAAGAGTGACATCGAACGTCTGGCCGGTTGTAAAATGTGATTTGCCCTATGGAAAAGAGCAATTTACAACCCAAGTCCGGCAAGCTCCGTCTTCATGAAGACGTTGAGCTGCCCATCGACGGCCTGCCCCAACTGGTTCAGCAGTACATCAACGAGATTGTGCGGGTCTATCACTGTCCCATCGAGTTCCCAACCGTCGCCGTATTCAGCGTGATTGCGTCGGCTATAGGCAAACGAGTAAAGATTACCGACCGCAAGTACACCAATCCACTCATGCTCTGGTTCGTAAACGTCGCCATCAGCGGATCGAACAAGACCCAACCAGTCAAGGAGGTGCTTCGACCATTGCGCGAACTCAACCGTGAGAATTACGAGGTCTATGAGCGTGAATATGAACTGTGGAAAGCCGACAAGGATCGCGACGAGAACAATCCGCCATCGTTCAATCATCTGCTCGTCGGAGACTGTACGGAGGAAGCCCGCATCAAAATCCTGCAAAGCAGCAGCCATGGCATCCTCGGTCATTATCCAGAAGTCAAGGGCTATTTCGACGACATGGAACGCTACAACAAAGGCGGCTTTGTAGATAAGTTGCTCCGCATGTTCGACGGCGACGATGTCTTTGTCAACCGCAAGGGCGAGTACAAGCCAATCGTCATCAGCGATGTGTTCATGAACATCTTGGGAGACATCCAACCCGGGTTGCTCAGCGCCACATTCGGCAGCCCGCAATTCATGGAGAACGGCTTGAATCAGCGTTTCCTGTTCACAATGCCGCAAATCGAAGAGTTCCCCGACCGGGAAACCGAGTCGATGGACCACGACCTTGTTGTTAGCTGGCGCGATGTGGTCATGCAAATCTACAAGATGGATTTGACCGACTGGGGTTTGCTTACCCTCTCGCCAGAGTGCGACAAGCTCTACACTGAGTACTTCAACCAGTTGCAGCGAAAGAAAGCCGAAGTGAAAGCCACCACCGGTGACGGTTACATGCTCTCAATATTCAGCAAGCTGCAGATCCAAGCGATGCGTCTGGCCGGCATTGTTCATCTGGCGGGTCTGATAAACTCGCCAATCAACTACAACTACCGCCAGGTATCAGCCGAAGACATGGAGTACACCATTCGCTGCATGAACTACTTCGAGAAGTCGGCCATTGCAGTCTATGAGCGTATCTGCGGCGGCGATTTGGGTGGTCCATTAAGAGGCACTACACAAGCCGAGATTATCCGTGACTTCCATGAGAAAGTGGGAATTACCAACCTCACCAGGTTTGCCGATGGCATAAGCAAGACAAAGGGGTATATTTCACCACTTCTCAAGGGGTGCAAGCGCAAGCTGCCGGGCAAGTGAAATTGAAAAAACAGGTAAACGTAAACACGGAAACGCGCACTAATCTGCTATCACATAGCTTTTTTGACCACGATTCGGTGTTTACCTCGTCAAATAACCACTATTGATTATCAATAAGTTAAACTGCAAGGTTTCCTCGGAAATGTTTACCTTTTTACAAAATCACACTAAATTCAAGGTAAACGTCTAAGTTGGCTATAAAGTGCAGTAAAGCAATGCGATATAAGCGATTTGGGCGTTTACCGTTTACCTCAATCAACAAAAAGTCAAAAGAAATGAAGACAAACAAAGAAGACTCGATTTTCGACAGAAAAATCAAAAGAAATGAAGACAAACAAAGAAGACTCGATTTTCGACAGAAAAATCAGCTGGTTCACGTCGATGCGTGACGTGGAACCCAAGGACACCACGCTTGGCGAGTTCCTTACCATGGGTGAAGTGTACAGAGAACAGATAGAGAGGCTTCGCGTGTGCCGGAATGCTGACGAGCGGAAGTATCTCAAGATCCAGTTGCCTCAAGCGACTATCAGCGGTATTTTTCAAGGGTCACGAAAAGCAGACAATCTCACTGCGCACAGTGGACTGATATGCGTCGACATCGACGCAAAAGACAATCCCGATGTAAATGACTTTGCAAATCTCAAGGAGAATGTCCTGAGCCGGATTGACGAGGTGGCCTATGCGGCCCACTCGGTAGGCGGCAAAGGTTACTTCGTCATCCTGAAGCGGGCTTATCTCGGCAGACATGCTGCTCAGTTCCGTGAGTTGAAGAAAGACTTTGCCAAGTACGGCATTACCATTGATGGTGCCTGTAGCGATGTGAGCCAGTTGCGCTGCCTCAGTTATGACGAGGCACCCTTCGTCAACGATGATGCATCGTTATATAAAGGCGTAGAGGAAGCCCCCAAGCGCATAGCGCAGCCGTTTCGTCCTCGCTATAGCTTTACCGACGACACAGACGAGCGTGTGTATATGGCCTGTATGGAGATAAAGCGCCGCCACATCGACATGACCGAGAACTATGATGACTGGATAAACCTCGGTTTCTCGTTGGCATCGTTGGGCGAGGACGGGCGTGAATACTTCCACATTGTCAGCCAACAAAACCCGAAGTACAGCCAGCGGGAAAGCGACCGAAAGTTTGACGGTTTCCTGCGAGGCAACGGCCGCATCGGTATCGGTACATTCTTCCACTACTGCAAGCAATATGGGGTGCTGTGAGACGGTTTCACCGAAGATTGTTATCAACACCGTTTCAGCAGACCGCTGCCGTTCCCGGGCGACAGTGGTCTGCGGTTTATATGCAGTTACTTCGAGTTGTGCAATGAGCATATTCGCGAGATATTTTAACAATTCACTTTACCGCAAAAGCAGGCGGTAAGGACAGTGTACATCGGGGTTCTTATAGAAAAAATATAGTCGATTTTTTGTTAAAATCACCATTTGTAAAGTATTGGAAGAAAAATATCGCTGATATTCAGTGATTTGCGGGTTCAAGGGCTGGCCCTTTTTTCAGTATGCACTGCCCCCGACGGCCTGCGGAGCGTGTCCTCAACTCGTCCTTGAGCCGAGCGGAATATGCAGGGCGATGTGCGGTGAAATCGCCAATGTGTGATGACGAACCGAAACGAAGTGGCGGTTTCGGCGGCGCACTTTGGCTTCCGCTTTTCA
The DNA here is from genome assembly GCA_002353285.1 of Porphyromonadaceae bacterium UBA2751. Classification (GTDB taxonomy): domain Bacteria; phylum Bacteroidota; class Bacteroidia; order Bacteroidales; family Muribaculaceae; genus Sodaliphilus. Next base: position 61,272 of record DEJJ01000009.1, read on the forward strand.
AGATTGTAGGCTTGCCAACAATCGCCAACGAAATCACGGCAAGCCCGCTTGTGGTAATTTCGTGATTAGGCGATGTCGATGTGCGGTGAAACGTAGGCAAGGGAGCAAGCGATTGAGGCGCAAGAGTGTGTGCAGGTGAGCCATAGGCGTTGCCCGACAACTTATTGAGCATTGGCTTTTGCAGTGGCCGCAATCGGGTGTCAGCGCGGCGAAGCAAGCCGCCCCCCCCCGACTTGCAACGGAGAAAGCGTATGCGCTCGGGCAACCGCCGTCCATAGCGAGCCGATAACCGCAGGTGATACACTTTCTTGCGCCGATTGAGCGCGACGGACGCAGCCGCAGCGGAGCGGCACATCGACATCGGGGGCTGTGGGTGGGGCATCAGACAATGTATTTACACCTCTCTGTCCTCGCACGGCAGGTAGTGGGCATGGGCAGCGACCGGAGCAAAGAGTGAGAGTGAAACGTGCCGCAGACCGGCGGCAGTGTGGTGCGACTGGCCTTTCCTCCTGACCGGCGCAACTCGTTTGCGCGTAACGTAGAACCAATCGCGGCAGCGTGTGGCTCATCGGTGACGACCGACCGCAGGGCGGTTTGTCAGCGATATGGCAGGAACTGCGAGCCACTTGGACCGGGCAAATGTAGTGCAGCGAATGAGTGTGTACAGGCTCACCATAGGCGTTGACCAACGACTTGTCGAGCATTGGGCTTGCGGCGATTGTCGAATTGGGGTTGGAGCGCAACGCATACCCCAATGCACTCGACAACCAGAGCGAGCCGTATGCGCTTGGGAAACGCCGTAATAGTGAGCTGCAAGCCGAAGGCGGTACACTTTCAGCAGCGTAGCGGAGTGCAGAACTGTCCAACCAGTGCCATGATTGATGAGCGGTAAGGCGCGAAGCACATAACGCAAACAACCGCAGCGCAGCGGAGGTTGGCTTGCGTGTGAAGCCACCCACTTGCAAGTGGGTGTGTCAAAATGACGTTTGTATTTCAAATCGCTCTAACGGGCGAGAAACAAAAAGATAATTATTTCACAAATAAAAAATCGGAAATTTTACTTTAATGTTTTTGATGATTTTATTTAAATTTACGTTGTGAAGCACGCTTATGCAGCAGAATAAGAATTTTGACACATTCTAATGAGAAAAAGTACTTAAACTACCTGTTAGCAGCACATAATTCTGAGATGGCCCCTCTGAGTTTTTCCTCCCATCCATCTTTATGAATGATGCGGATAAAATCACGCTCGTGCCTTTTGAGAATGTCGATGCGGCTCATCTGACTAATTTCTTGCCAATTATCAAACAAGATATACAACGCATTACCATAGTCGGCATTTTCGAAAACTACTATGTTGCCGCCAAATCTTGCCCCGAAGTAGCGGGAGTTCATTCCTTGACCAACGATATATTCGCTCGGATGTAGGCGGTCTAAGGCCTGGGTGCGTTGCTGTATGGTTTGTTTGCGGCTCTCGGTAGGGTTATGCATCCTGTCTGTGACGGTGTGGATGACATTATCGAGAGTGCCCGGAGGGAAGATTTCCCATCCCACGCTTGTAATTCGGGCCAGTTCTTCGTCAGACAAATTGGCATCGAAGACGTGACAATCACGGAACTGCTCCTGAAGCAGGTTGACGGCAAAGAACAGGTCGTCGCGGAAGTCGGGGTCTTGCTTGTCAAGAACGGTGTTGATAGTGGCCTTGAAACAAATCCTATCTGTGATCTCGGACACAACAGACAGATTGATGTCCCAATCGCGAGGAGGTTCGAAACGTCGCTGGTAGACATCACGGTCCATATAAGTGGTGTGATAGCCTTTGTCGGGGTCTCCAAAGTTGGGAGTCTCCCAAGAGTAAGTCTTCTTGACTTTAGGGAGGTTCTTGAGAACCCAGATGATGCCATTGCGATTCCTGCGAGCGTAGAGGCCCTCAAGGCGATTGGGTGCGATCAAGTCCGGCATCTGAACAGTGCCGTCGTTGAGCGTGATACCAAACTTGCGGAATACATTGCGGGAGATGTCTGCCTTGGAGGCATTGACGATGGCAGCAACTTTGACATGCTGCAAGTTGGTGCGGCGAAGTTCCTGCTCGATATAGTCAGGAATCCTTCTGAAGTGAATGTTTTTTTTCATATTTTTATTGTTAAATGTCTAATCTATAAGTTGGAAGAACATCAGGTTACGGGAGAAACGGGGAAGAAGGAGTACTGCTACAACGGTACTCCCCACCCACCTTATTTGCCGTGTCGTTCTGATTATACTCCGGTCGGTCGCCTCCGTGATTGCGCTTGTAGGTCGCAATTCTGTCGGCTTCCCATTCTTCGGCAGCGCTTCGAGTGGTGACATTGCCGATTTTTTGGATTTTGGTAAAATCCATTCCTTCGGCACGATGCTCTGCCTCTCTCCGTTCGAGGTCGTTGGTGATACCAACATACACCACGCGGTTGCCATCGCGAAGTTCGTACTTATACGTATCTCTACCCATAAGCCTGGTTGGTTTACGCCTGTCCTTTAGCAGGCCTATGTGAAAGCTTGTCCAAGGCTTTCGGATTTGACTGCGGATTTGGACTATCCGTTGTTTTCCGCTACTCAATCATACAATAGGCGTGCCAAAATCGGCATTTTTTTGAGAGAAAGGCTCAAAAATAATTGTAAAACCTGTTTAACGGGTGTGGTATTTGCTTGAAAATTTGGTGATTCTGAAATTTTAAGCCATTTTATAGAGTTGGATTGTGTGTCACGGAATCTGCCAACCTTACTGACAATTTGTCTGTAAAATTGAGAAATTTGCTCAAATATGGCTGTAGTTGGATTTTGTTTTGTATTTTTGCAACCACAATATGAGCTAAAGTCACAAGAATAAGAGATGATAACCAATTTCTGCGCAGAAAATTACCGTTCTATCAGTGAACGAGTGGAGTTGTCTTTTGCCGCCTCAATGGGGATAAAGGACACCGAGGATGAGGGCTATACCGTTATAAATGGCCAAAACATACTGAACGCAATGGCTATCTTCGGAGCCAACTCAAGTGGTAAGTCGAATGTGTTTAAGGCCATCGGACGTATGCGGAGCCTGATAGTGCAGTCGGTGCGTCTGAACGACAACGAATCTCTAAACTATGACCCGTTTCTGCTCTCTAACAGTCCGTTGCGTCCTACGCGCTTCGAGTTGTCGTTCGTTGACGGAACCGACAGATTTACATATGGGTTCAGCTACACAGCAAAACAGATTGAGGAGGAGTGGTTGATGGCCAAATATCCCAGAAGATCGCAGAAAACACTACTCAGGCGCACCGCAGAGGGTATAGAGATAGATGAGCAAAGATTTTCAGAAGGGCTAAACATCAAGAATGGTAGCGTGCCGCTGAACAGTAACAGGCTGTTTATCTCGCTTGCTGCTCAGTTGGGTGGCGAAGTGTCGAAAAGGGTGATTGAGTGGTTCAGGACACAATTGAATGTTATCTCTGGTTTGAGGGATAATGATTTTTCACGGGTGACAAAGGAGATGCTACATGCTCATGTGGACTATCGTGAAGATGTGTTGGGGTTTATAGGTGGTTTGGATTTGGGGTTCGATGAAGTCACAACAGAACAGGAAAACATTGATGATTTATCACTTCCGAAGGGATTCCCAGCAGGACTGATTTCTTCGTTGAAAGAACATCCGCCCATTACGGCTTACGCTCGTCATACAAAGTATAATGATGAGGGTGATGAAGTGGGATTAGTGGATTTTGACATCGACGAGAAGGAGTCGGACGGAACGAGGAAGTTATTCAATCTGGCAGGACCCATTGTGGACACGCTACGTGAAGGGAAAGTGTTATTCATCGACGAATTGGACGCAGAGTTGCACCCATTGCTTTCAAGACAGATTGTGAAGCGATTCAACTGTCCGAAAACAAACCCCAAAGGGGCTCAACTGGTATTCACTACGCATGACACGAATATGCTGTCGAGGAAACTGCTACGCAGAGACCAGGTGGTATTTGTGGAGAAAGACAAGAAGGCGATGACCCATCTAACTCCGATGATGAGCATAAAGATGGAGAATGGAGCGAAGCCCAGGACGGACAGCAACTACGAGAAGAACTATCTGGAAGGGAAATATAACGCCATCCCGTATTTTGATGATGAGTTTGGATGTTGAGAGGTAGGTGAATGTTGACATAGAAGAAGTGACTTATGGATGAATACACATTAATAGAACTGAATTCCAAGAGTGGTACAAAGAATATCATTTGTCAACTGCTGGCTTCTAGTCAGACGATTTCTCTTGAGAATGTTGAGGAAACGAGGAGCTATGTTGTCGCTATTGATGATGCTGTTCGATACTGTTTCACATGCAATCCCAATATTCTAGACCCAGACTCGGAGTATGTCGTTCTTACAGACCGAGCACCGACCAAGCAAAAACTTCTGGAGGGAACGGTTCAGCAGAAAAAGTGGCTGAAACACCCGAAAATGGCAGGGCATACGGCGGAGGAAGTCTTGGATTCCTGGACTAATGTATTTGTGTATAAAGAAGAGGTGGATGAAGATCATCCCGGTCTGAGAAAGCCCCAGCTGGGTGCGCTCCATGCTCTACTTGGGCATTTCTTGTCACCAACTGATATTGCTACCGTTGTTTTGCCGACAGGTACGGGAAAGACAGAGACAATGCTTTCAGCGATGGTTGCGGGAAAATGTCGGAAACTTCTTGTTACGGTTCCGTCGTCTGCACTTAGAAACCAGATTTATGGGAAGTTTAAAACACTGGGGGTGCTGAAGAATCCAAAATTTGGTATTGTCGGTGATAGTGCGCTATACCCAATAGTTGGCGTTGTAAATGCGGCTTTTGACACGGCGGAAGAACTTGCTGCCTTTATTGTTCAGTGCAATGTGGTGATAACTACGATGCAGATTATCAACTCTGCTCCACAAGACCAACAAGATGTATATGTTAGCGCATTTACGAATGTGTTTGTAGATGAAGCGCATCACATTGTAGCGACATCATGGAGGAAGTTTGCAGATAGGTTTCCTAAGAATCAGTTGATACAGTTCACAGCAACGCCATTCAGAAATGACGGCCAGGGGCTTGAAGGAAAGATTATCTTCAACTATCCGCTAAAACAAGCTCAGGCAGATGGATATTACAGAACCATCAACTTTCTCTCTGTCAGGGAGTATGAAGATGACAAAGCGGACCGGGCTATAGCGGTGAGGGCTATTGAACAATTGCGATCTGACTTGGATGCGGGCTATCACCATATGCTGATGGCACGATGTGAGAGCAAAAGAAGGGCTGTTGAGGCTTATGAAATCTATCAGGAGCTGTGTCCTGACTTGAATCCCGTAGTCATCTATTCTGGTCACCCCCAATATAAAGAGAACTATGGAACCATTGTGCGTAGGGAAACGAAAGTGATAGTATGCGTCAATATGCTAGGTGAGGGCTTTGACTTACCAGAACTGAAAATTGCGGCATTCCATGACATTAGGAAGAGTTTGCCAGTTACGCTACAATTTGCGGGTCGGTTCACCAGAACCAGTAGAGATGCTAATTTGGGTAACGCCTCCTTTGTGGCCAATCTGGCTGATGTGGTTGTGCAGCAGGAGTTGGATAATCTTTATGAGGAGGATGCTGACTGGAACATGCTTCTTGCTAATGCGAATGACAATAGGGTAGAGAACCAAGAAGAATATAAGCAGCTGCTGGATGTCTTCCGTAATGGCGTGAATTCAAAGATACCTGTGAGCAGCATATATCCCAAACTCAGTGCCGTGGTATATAAGAGCAATAGCAGCACATGGCATCCGGATGATTTTTTGAAAGGTATTCGAGGCTATGATGATTTGGATTTTACGTCATACGATGTTAATGATGCGGAGAAATTGGTGGTTGCCGTATATGCAAAAGAGCAAAACGTTGAGGGAATACATGTGAAAGATGTGAAGACGTTGGCGTGGAGTTATTTGGTATTGTTCTGGGATGTGAACAAGAACCTGTTGTATATCAATAGCTCTGACAATGGTAGCGTCTTTAAGGAAATAGCTAATCATGTGGTAGGAGAAGATGGAAGGGTGCCAGTGCTGGTAAAAGGAATGGATGTGTTTAGGACTTTCCACAACCTAAAACGGACAAAATTGCGAAATGTAGGACTGAAAGTTTATTTGGGGAAGGATGTCCGATACCGTATGCATGCAGGCAGGGATGTAGAAAGGGCCTTGTCTGATGCAGAGTTGCAGAACAGCGAAAAAGCATTTGTGGTTGGAGACGGTTTTGAGAATGGTGACAAAACTTCAATTGGAGCATCTTACAAGGGACGTATCTGGAGCCTGAATGGGGCTGGTAATGTGCTTACTTTTAAGGACTGGTGTATAGAACAGGGCGAGAAACTAACAGACGAGAGTATCGACGGCAATCAGATACTTACACAGACATTGATACCAAAGACGGTACACAATATGCCCAATAAGGCAGTGGCGTTTGCTATCGACTGGGATAGTATAATGTGGGATGAACGGGAGAATTATTTTATATTCTGCTTGTTAGGGGTTGAATCTCGTCTATTCAATACGGATTTGGTTCTCAGTAGCGATAACCCTGTGCAGGGTAATTCGGTTTTCTTTGCCGTAACTAATGGCACGCAGCGTGTAGAATTCAAGTTGGAGCTGTTTGAAAACAGACAGAATCCGAACAATGTATATGCAGATTATCGAATCACAAAGTTGACAGAAGGAAATGCTACCATCAGTTATGGCCGAAAAATGATAAATTTGGAAGAATTCCTGTATGATAATGCTCCAACTATTTTCTTCGCTGACGGTGCCAGCTTATGTGGTACGGAATATATAGAGTTGAACACGCCTCCAGCCATCTATGACAGGAACCGCATTATTCAGTGGGATTGGCAGGGTGTGAACCTTGGAGAAGAATCTCAGGGAGTTGCTCCAAATCTGAAAATTAAATCTATTCAATATCACGTTATCCAAGAACTGATGGCAGGAGATTTTGACATCATATATGATGATGACAATGCTGGAGAAATCGCGGATGTCATTACGATGAAACATTTGGATAATAAGTTGCATATCGGACTGTATCACTTGAAGTTTGCCCAGGAGGGCATGGTGTCTAACCGGATTGGCAATTTCTACGAGGTATGTGGTCAGGCGCAGAAGTCCGCAAATTGGAAGTACAAAGAGGCAGAAGAACTGGTTGACCATATGTTGAGGCGCGAGACGAAGCACGAAGGCGGCTATGAATGCAGCCGAATACAAAAAGGCGATAAGGAGACATTGGTTAAACTGCTTAAATTGGCAAAGAAGAAGATTCCTGTAGAATACAGCATCTATATAGTGCAGCCGGGAACTTCAAAAGCAGGGGCAAGCAATGAGATTTTGACACTACTGGGTGTTACGGATAGTTACTTAAAGGATAAAACGGGTATTGACTTGCATGTTATTACCAGTTAAAGAAGGCCAGAGGCGAATATGCAAAAATTACAATAACTCTTGCTTAAATATTTATGCGAATCGCTGTAATCGTATATAACAGTGGATGCACAATAAAAATGTTCGTTATTAAGCGTTTTCTATTGACGCATACCCCACAATGGCAAAAGAATAGTGGGACTTAGCCATTTGCTCAGTTCCACTCTTTGGGGCTCGGGAAATTGCCCACTCCGTTTGGACGAGCAACTTCGAAAGCCCCACGTTGAATGTATGGTAAAGTCCCATGGTATGCAGTTCGGAGAACTACAACAACCAAAGGGACGTTTACAAACATCCCATGAGGCATTCTCGTTGCTTTGATTTTAACGGAGTTATGAAATTTTCCCGATTTCAAAGAGTCAAACTCAAAGCGTTAAAAAACGCCGGTTATCAGTATGTCTTCCCTCAAGCCTAGCACATAGAATCATGCTTCTAAATGCCACAACGAGAGAGAATTGCGACTGAGCGGTTGCGGACAAACTGTCCAAAACGGCTCAACCACAATGCAAAGGTACAGATATTTTTCCATACGACTATTATTTTGTAAAACAAAATAACCCTCAGAGACACACATTGCCAAAATGTGACTCCAAAACAAAGCAGAAAACGAAATAGCAACAATGCGGAGGTGGTTTTGCCTGAACGACAAAGCCACCTCCGATTGATTTGGTGTGCGGTGAAGATTATGGCATGATGGTCTTCTTTGCCACTTTGAGGGCAGCGAGCCCAAGTTCGCGGTCATCCTTGACAGCATTGAGCACACCATCTGCAAGCCATAGCGTGAGCAGCTCCTTCTCGCTCACATTGAGCAGCTTAGCCAACTGCACGACCTGTGAGCGTTTAGCCCGGCGCACTCCTAGCTCAATCTTGCTGAACATCGGCGTGTCGATGTTCAACTTCTCAGCTAGTTCCCGTTGAACAATCTTCCGCTCAACCCTTAAACTCCGCAACTTGTGCCCAAACAATATGGGCTCATCATATAGCTTCATGTCCATGGTGCTCAGTTCCCTAATAGAAGTTTAGAAAAATCCAAATATCTTTGAGATTGCTCTTTTTGCATTGGTATATATATCGATTGTTCGTCACGGAGCCTTTCTAGATATTTACGAACCAGTGGCCTTATTGTTGGATACTCTAAAACATTCTTGTCTGCAACTATTATTGTATGTTCCTTTGCTCTACTCGTAGCCACATTGAATAGATGGGGTTCTAGTGTTCTTATATAAGACGTGTTTGGAACGAAAAATACTGTAATATCAGTTGTGAGTCCCTGCACTCGTGCAACAGTGTCCACTAATAATTTATCATTTGATCCTATATGTTGAGTCATAGATTTTTGTAGAGAGCGCGTCGTGTTCCTCATACAGGTTAACACAGCTATTTCTTTTATTTTGTCATCTTTAATGATACTGGCAACGATAAACGTTGCTAATAATATGGCAAATTGAGGAGTATAACTACCCGGAGGCATATCAGTAAAAACTAACGATGGACCTCCTTCTTTGTTGAGAATCTTATCTAAAGATGGTAGATTGCCGAAAATCTTTGAGTCTTTAGCCACAAGACTGTTTCCGTAAAAAATCCCTGTATAACTAGCAGCACGTTGTCCGAAACGATATGTGGTTGTTAGCTGATATATCGGTGATGAACTGTTATCGGCCAACAATTGAAGTCCATTTATCAATGGTTGGTAATTGCTAATCTTGATACGGTCTCCATTTAGTGCTACAATTGGAGATAATTGTTGAATATCCCCCACCCAGAGATTCTTTTTCACCATTTCCCTGCGTTCGTTACGCAACTCTAAGAACGACTGGATATAGGCTCTTGACGCCTCAATATCGTTAGTGTCAATTGCTTTTAGCAGAAAGTTGTTCTCCTGAGTGATGCTTTCTCTGTACCAATCATGACAGGCGGCTAATGCGATTAGAGTATCTGGCAAAACCGTATTGGTGATTGTTTCGTAAACATCCAGATAGCCATCGTTCTTGAACTGGAAGCCATGAAAATACTCATGCATCACCATCGTAGCCCATTCGTTGACTGAAGTGACATCTGGAATAGTCTCACTCGTCTGCTCCAGACTACTGCACCTCATAATAGGTGTGCGGTAGTCGATGTTGCTTTCCTCATCTGTAAAGGTTACATGCATATGGAATGGTTTGTCATCGACTTTCTTCGTCTGGTAAATCAGGATGTTGTTGTCGCTGTGTATCAAGACTGACGGATACTTCGCCAAGAACTTCTCCGCGGGATTCACCACATAGCAACAGGTATCACCATAATATAGTAGAGATACATCATATTGCTTATCGGCAAATCCACTCCAGATGCTATCGTTGATGACTACTTTCAGGGCATAGACGTATTGGAGCCTCTCGACATCCTTGTTAAGACTCTGTGCATCGGCTGACATTGCAACGAGGGCGAGCAAGATG
>DEJJ01000009.1:71242-81950 GCA_002353285.1 Porphyromonadaceae bacterium UBA2751
TCATACTATCTCTCGATTTTAGTTCATACCCATGTACTGTCCAGTGACTATCGTTGAGCAAGTTTCTTATTTATTCATTTGAATCATCTATGACGATAAAGCAAATGTCGCCAAAATGTTGTTTTCCGACTTCCTCGCCTTTGAGAATGGGTGGCATTGCAATTAATCCCTTAAATTCGAGTATTTCAAGCAAATCCCACATTACTTCATGATAGAATACAATTTGTCCTAGCCTTTCCGAGGAAAGATTGTAAGCAGAATACCAAGTTTTACAGTAATTCTTTATGGCATTGCTTAACTTGTTGGTAATGCTCTTACAAAGTATATCGACGTCGTCATTGCTGTTACGGTGCATTACAGGAATTAAAATATTGCCGTTTTCGTCCGCGAGTCCCCAACCTGCAATAGCATCTATTACATCTTGGTTTTCAATACGATTTCCTCTCGTCTTTATTACCTCTCTTGCAAACGACATTAGTTTATTTGAATTAAGCCAATATCCGAGGCTGTCAGTCTAATTCTGTTTCACTGGACCATAGCCATTTGTTCCTATTTTAACATGCTCACGGCTGTCGAACATTGCCCAGTATGCCCCTCTCCACGTTCCATGCTCTTCACAGTCCTTTGGCGAGGCTAATCGTTCATTGTCCCAAATATAATCATCCAGAAGATATGAGAAAACAAGGCTATATGTATATTGAGAATAGGCTAATTTCTCAATGTTGGAAATAAGTTTCAAAATTTCTGGCTCAATTGTTGGGAATATGCTATCGGCAAACTCTTTGGATTGTTTACGGATAGCATCTGTTTCATACTTGCCAAAGATTGGCATAGAGGTTGAATACATGCCGTTATCAAAAGAAAGCAAATCTCCTACTTCAAGCAGCCTTAACTGACTCTTGTTATAATTTATACCAAGTGAGTCTAATTTTGCAGAAGTCCCTGGCTGTACAAATGCACAAAGAATATCCCAATTATTATCAGTAAGATATTGCGATGGATGAAATTTTTTATAAACGCAAAAAGCCGATGTGTCAAAGGCTTTATAGGGTCGCCCTATGATAGAGCTAACCCTTTGTTTTATGGATGCTGGCAACTCATTGAAGGAGTGACCATTGATAATGCCCTTTTGCGTTGTCTGCGCCTGCCCTGTCATTGTGACGAGGGTGAGCAGGATGGTGATGATGGTTTTCTTGTTCATAATCTTTTCGTTTTATTGATATTCCGAGCCACAAAGTTACAAAAAGGCATAAAAATAGGCCCTTGGCTAAATCTGAAAAAGAAATGCCAAGGGCTAATGTCTCAACTTAGGTTGAGAGTTTCTACCTGTTATAGACTATTATTTGCCGCCAAACGTAATGTCACGCCGTATTTTGCTGACAGTATTTGGATGAACGTTCAAGAACGAAGCTATGTCTTGCAAATCAAGTAACTCGATAATACCAGGGCAGCGTTGCAGCAACATCTCGTAGCGTTCACGAGGCGTAGTACAAAGGAGTTCAAGATAGCGTGAGCGGAATTGGCTGAGGATGTGCTCGCCAATCATGGCTCGTAATTTCATCGTTTCCATGTTTTGATTGAAGAATTGTTCCAGTTGCTGAGCCGTAACCCTCAGTACGCGGCTAGTCACCATAGCTTCAATTGTAGCCTGTGACGGACGGTCATAGAGAAATGTGGGGTAGTCGCACACAAATTCACCCTCAAACGAGAACCACGTAATGTGCGCCTTGTCATCGCTCATGCCATATTTTACATATTTGAAACAACCTTCAGTGACAAAAGCGAACCAGCGTGCTGGGTCACCCTCACGCTCCAGTTGATCACCCTTGCGGTAAGCGATTTCTTCACCCTCTCGCTCGCAGAACTCCCGAAGTATCTGCAAATCCAAGCGATTATTGTTGAATTTCTGTTCCATCGTCGTCGAATTTGTTGGCAAAGGTATGAAATCTTTTTAAGATTTAAGTACCAAAGAAAGATTTTCTTCCATCTCCTCTACGATATTGACACGGACGATAAGACCTGCGCCATATATTGGATATCATCATAGAGATCATCCGTTTCACAAAACACCGGATACAGTAGAATGTGAAGGAGTAAAAACAAAATCTATTTCTCCCCTTTCCCTAAACATCTACCAGTTTCAGGCACATACCGCATTTCATATTTCTTATTTTCGATGCGAAGATGATATTGCTGAAAACGCTTGGTGACTTCCATGACGCGGCGGCGATATGTGGCATCGTTGGCAGGATAGCCAGTGGAGACAATGGCACCGATGATGTTGAGGTTGGGCTTATCGTGGAAGTAACCGTCATGGGAGAAACGGTTGATGGTGTCACCAATTTGCTTGACGGCATGGTCGATGTCAACACCTTTCAGTTCGACGAACAGACAGATGTTCTTCTCAGGATTGATGGGGTGATAGCGGAAGAGATAGTCGCACTTGTCGTGGGTGGCATCGTTGTCGAAGTGGCCGTCAATCTTGTACTTGTCGATGACAGAAGTGTCGCGGCTCAGGACGGCGAACTTGCTCTTGCGCTCCTGTACGGTAAAGCGCGAAGTGCAACTGCACTTCGATGCTTCGAGACGGATGATAAAATCATCCGAGGGGCGGCACTGTGGCTTTTGATCGAAACACTTACAGCTCATTGTCTATGGCAAGCAGTTCGTTGAACACGTTAGCAGTCTCGTTGGATGCGGCATCGAGAGCGTATGCTCCCGTGCTGTGCGTCTCGGGGTCGTTGATGAAGGTCACGATGCCTTGGTCATCAAAGCTGTAGGCGGCGATGTCATCGTAGCTAATCATGGCTTCATGATTGACGAGGGCGGCGACCTTCTCCTTGCGCTCGTCGTCAGCACGGTCGAATACGTCCTTGGCGTAGATGAGATTGTCGAAGACGGAGAGGATGTAGGGGCTGTGCGAGGTCAGGACAAGATTCGCCTTTGAAGCATTGATTCTCTCAGCCATGTTGCATATCAAGGCAACCTGCAATGTGGGAAAAAGATTCAATTCTGGTTCTTCAACAACGATGGTACGTTCATAATCATTCAATACGTTGCAGAACACAGACCACATTGGAATGATAGATTGCATACCACTTGATGCCTGTGAGAAATCAATGTCCACGTCATCACCTTCTAAATGTATGGTGTCCTTTTCCTTCGAAAACTTAACACGTATGTTCATGAAGTCAATATCAAATTGCTTTGTCTTACTCTTTGCATCCTCATAAAGACTTCCAAATCTTTTTATGCTTTCGGGAATTGACGAATCTATCTGCAACAATGAGAATATATTATTTGTGAAAAGTGATATAAGAATACGTTCTGCTGGGATATAAACAGGACTCATATTTTTTATAACCATACGGGTCGTAAGCAGATACAGCATTTTAAGCTGAGACTTTGAAACGTCATTTAAGTCTTCCTTATTTAGAAATGACTCAGCAGTCCTTTGTGCCTTAATGTCAAAGTCATCATCCCCATTCATCTTACTCCAAAAATTGTCTAACTGCCCTTGCATCTTAAAACTATTCTTTCGAATAATCCAAGAAGCCTGTTCTCTAATTATTGTAATTTCAGTATTATCATTAAATATGAAATCAATATTATATTTGGTCAACAACTTAATGAAACCATAATAATCTGCATTAGCTAACATTAGAAAATCTGGGGCGTTTGCAATACTGATAAGCTTTGCAGCAACGCTCTTTCCCGTTGATGTCTGTCCAATGAACACGGTGTATCGTTTGGTTTCGATGTCTGCTTCTTTGATGGGACCGAAGTTATGAATGACGATTCTCATTTGCGTATATGATTATAATTACGGCACAAAGGTACAAAGAATTTTGCAAAAATGTTTTGAATCAGCTGTTTTTTGTACATTATTAATAGTTATATGCAACGTTTTCTACGATTTTGTTGCTGATTGTATCGTTGGTGTCAATAAGAAACCCGTGAAGTTCATCAATGATGACATTAACAAGCACTGCCAGATCCACTTTGATAAATTGCTTACGGTCGGCCAGTTGCAAACAAGTTTGCATGGCACTCGCTTACTCGCAATTTTCTATCTCTATTTCTTTCATCTACTATATAGACAGGAAAGGGAGTACAAAAAACTAACCAAAATCCATTTTTCGGAAAAAGTGGCATTCGACTAAAATCAACTACAATTCCATGGAGCAAAGATAGCCATTTCTTCCTATTATATAGTAGGTTGAAAGCAAAAATGTTACAAGATAAAGTCAAGAAATAAATAGCGGGAGAGATAAAGAATCGCTTCACCTTCGGGTTGGTCGATTAACGACTACAAATGCTTCATATAATAAAGCCATCGACTTCCCTTCTTTCTGCCGTATCCAGAAGAAACACGCTCCCTGGTCGACCACCGCGACGGCTCGCTAGCATCCTCCTGCGTTTCGTCACGCTCCATCACGCGCCTCTCCCCGTGATCCATGCAGTACTCCTACAGAAATTCTCAATCCAGTTCCTCCTTGTAGGAATTGAAGTGCTTGATTGGTGTCATGTTTAGTTATGGTCCTTTTTATGAGTACAAAATATTCTTACTTTCTGTCACTTAAATCTTATTGCCTTTTTTAATCTCATTCTGAAAAGTAAAATAATCTTTTCCTGTCTTAGCCAAATCATTAAGCATAGCCCTTATCTCCGTCTCTGTTCGCTCTTTCGTATATTCTGGATTCAAAGCTTTCAATCTACAAAAATTATCATTAACTATATGTGAAAAGCCTTCAGGATCTCTGTCCGGATCAGTCAACAAATCAAATATTGTGTCTGCAACCATTAAATGAAAAGGACTGGTTGTTTCATCGCCTTTATTCACTTCGCCACGAATAGCTCCCGTTGCTCGGAAAATATCTAAATTGTTCTTATAATTCTGAAAAAAAGTGCCAAATCCTCGCTCCACCTCATCTACGGTTACATCTCTATTAGTCAACAGTATTGCTTTGAATGGTGCTCTTTTTGTTGGATCTACGCTACCAAGTATTGGCAATGAATAGCACATCGACATGGTTACTATCAAGAGTCCATTTAACACTTCATTCAGATTCCTACACAAATCCATAAAGTCTTTCCACCCCAAGATTTCCCCTGAAGAAAGAAGAATTCCCCTTTCCCCAGATCCATGCGCTTCAATATGAAGAGTCACGAGTTCATCGCCACTCAAGCTGTTAATGATTTCATGAATGACCTTATCGAATTCAACTATATTCGTAGCTGTATGAAATGAGGTCGTAATTGAATCATCGCTATAGCATAAAGGCTTCAGTTCTCCTTCGTATAATTTTGTTCCAGTATGTATTTCTTCTTCTGATAATGATTCGATTACTGCAATCCTGAATTTCGTAATTTCTGTATCAGGGCTCATTGCTACATTCTTTCTCAGAGAATAGAGTTTCATTTTATCTTTGGTTCGCTTTGACCTCCTGTGCCTCTTTCTTTTCACAGAGCGGCCATGTATTCTTATCTTTTTATGATGCGCCATAATATCTTCACATCTATTTCATTGATTAAACCCACTTGATTCTTCAATATCCTTTCCAAATCTGATGGCGTAATCCATTAATTCTGTTATCTTCTTCATCGGAACAACGCGAACTGTATCTTTTACTTCATTAACACTGATTACCATTCCAATCAGTTTGAATTTATCATTAAACACAGGCCCTCCACTCAGTCCTGCCCATTCATCATATTTAACAGGGCCGGAATACTTTAGATTATAATATCCATCGACATCAATACTATCTAGTGTCAAATCCTGATGAATAGCATTGCATCTATAGAACTTGATGCCATCTTTAATATCCCATTGTACACATCCTTCTATCAAACAGTAATCTGTATCTTTCAACTCTGCCATGCAATGAGAATTGATAATCAATTTCTCTTTACCAGCCGCAACGATAACACTATTGTTAACTCTTAACTCATGAGTTAGAAAAGGGTATTTAAAAGAATTCGGTAGTATTGCAAATGTTATATCCTTCATGTCTGGAATTTCAAACGACAACTCATCTTCAACATTCATCTGGTCAAACGAGAATAGTCCGCCTACTGGTGTGAGCATAGTGGCAAGTTCGGTTGTGCTGTTTTTATTGTTGAGCACCCATACATACTCATCTCTACCCAATCGCATGCCTTCTTCAAAATCATCAGAATGTGATACGTGGTCAGCTGTTACAAAAAACAACTTATCCCTATACTGGAAAAAGAATCCGCTCCCAAACCCTTTAATGTTACTTCCATTTTTTTCGGAAGTAACAACTATCTGCTGTGTCGTGAGCCAGGCAAATTCGTATACAGATTTTATTTCATCCATACTCAAATTATATATACATTTGTACATTCATCACAAAGTTCTTCTCAATCTCCTCCAATCCCAAAGAATTCACGTCAACACTCTTTAACTGTTGGATAGCCTCATCAAGGTGTTCTGAAAAATGAATCCTTTTCCGAAGTTCATTTGTCACCTGCACAGGTAATCCATATTCATCAAACGGTACAACGTATGAAGGACAGAAATAGCTCTCCACAAGTGTGGCATAAAAACTATAATCGCACAAAGAATAACCATGTCTCACAAATACATCATTGGCTATTTGGTTAAGACTACGTAAATAACGAGGAAATTTAAAGTTTATCCATTGTCGTTGGATGTCAAGCGACAATTCTATAGTATCATTGATGTCTTTTCCCTCTTGATGATTCATTCGAATAAACTGCTTGATGCTTCCAGCCTCTCGATATGAATTAATCCTATATGCCAGTTGCTTTCCTGATTTAACGCCATAAACCATCTTGTTCCCGCCTTCAAAAAAACTCCAGATGAGTGCACACACCGCTCTTAGTTGATTAGCGTTAGGGATTTTTGTCCAACACATTATCCTATGAATATTGTCTATATGTTCTTCAATAGCCCTCGCTAAAGCAAGCTGTTTGGAGAGGCTAATATAAGAATTATCCCTCAATGTCTTAAGTGTAAGAACATTCTGATCCGTATATTCCTTTAACTTTTTCTTGGATCCGTCAGTAAGATCTGCCTCATCTATATTGATGAGCATTTCATCTGGAACATCTTCTGTTTGAGTAAATATCGGAAAATCCACCAAAGGTAATTCTGGTTGAGGCGGTTCCTTAAACAGGAATACATGTCCAATATAGTGTGAGAACATTCTACCAGAGCGACCACAAATATTATTAAATGTGAAAAAATCTATCTTGCTGGTCGAAATCTTATTATCGTAGATAACTACATTCTTAGCCTTCGTATTCACACCTTCAATGAGTGTGGAAGTACAAATAAGACATCTCAATAATCCCTCATTAAACAACTTTACACACTGTTGAGACAACGCTCTTGGATTCTTCCCATGATGTATTCCAATTCCGTGTTCAATAGCCTTGGCTAATATCCACTCTGGATGGTAATTATCCCGTATCCATGACACTAACGCTGCATTTTGTTCAATTTTACCATATAATTCATATTCCAAAAGCTGCGCAGCAAGTCTGTTTGCACTGGATGGCGACTGACAGTAAACCAAGGTTGGCTGATCTGTATTGTTAAGAATATCTACAAGTTTCTCAATGCGTTCCCCGTCAGAATGTATAGTAACTTGGTGCCGCTCTGATACCACCGTTTTGAAATCCGTTTTAATGAATTCGAATTGAATGTTTTCTAAAGAGCCTGTCTTAACATTCTCGATATTTGGTCCTAGCAGGTAAAACTGTGCACCAGTTTTTACCAACTTATAGAACACCTGATTCAAAATTCTATACCGTTCATCACCATCCGTTCTAGAGCCAATTTTATAAAATTCATCTATTACAAAAAAATCAACTTTCACTTGTTCAATAACCTCCACGGCACGCTCTTGTGTCAAAACTAACACATTCCTTTCAGCTAACTTCTGATATGGATATGTTACAATTTTATACTGCCCTTTGAAAGCAGATAGTCGTTTTCGAGTTTCATCTATAAGGGCTATTGAAGGAACGATAATCACAATGTTATTATACCTATCTGAGGCTATCACGGAATCAATGATAAGACTCTTGCCATAGCTAGTTGGTGCGCTAAGAATCACATTCTTGCCATCCATCAAATGATTATATACTGCAGCCTGACTACTGTGGAACACCACTTCGTTCATTCCCTCAACTCTATGCATTTCGAGAGCTAACAAATCCCGAAGTGACAATTCCTCATCTTTCAGATAAGGATATAGACCAACCTGCTTTACTAGTTCAATCACAATATCATGAAAGTCATTAAACTCATGCTTTCGTGCAAAAACGCGCAGAACGAAATCTTGAGCCAATGGATGTCCTGTTGACACAAGTTCTGCAACATCCTTCAGTAAAGCAAATTTGTTTATGCCTGAATCTAAAGGTTTTCTAAGTATCCTTCTTATTTCACTTATTCTATCACTCATATGCGTTGCAATTGCTTTAGTCGTTCATCAAAACATGACACAAGAGCCGCCTTGGTCTTCAACGGCAATAAGAAGAGATGAACTGTAAGCGGTACCTTATCGGAAATCTTCTCTATAAATCTCTCGTAAAGTTTGTTAAACTCATCTGTGATTTCTGCTAAATATTTCATGCCGCTACTATCATATTTTGCAATCACAGTCGAGTCGTATGTCAACAAAACGGGTATACATGCCCTGTCAAACACCGTATCAAGAGAAGTATTAGGGTCTAGCAGCATCTTTAACCTTTCAGCATGAGGCCATTTTCCATCTATCTTATTTTTAATTGCTATGAATTCGTTCCTCAAATAGTCGCTCTTGATATGGTCAAGGATTTCAGAAACCACATCATTAATTGCTTTATTGATGTCAGTATAAAATTTAACTTCACCTAACCAAAGCTCAAGTGTATCATCATGGCATACAACATGAACAGCATCAAAGCCCTTAACCGTATCATTTGGACCATCTTTATAATATATCTTGCTTATTGCAGGCAAAGTGTTATAAAGTTCTCTAATTACAACGTGGAGAAGCAACTCACCAAATTCCCCTCTATTCTGATATTTCTCTGAATTATATATTGCGGTTGCAGCATTCCTCAACATTCGTCTTATGTCTCTCGCGTCGATTGACTCAAGTTCAGAATAAGTCAAAGCGAACTCTGGTATATAGTCCATCAAATGATTGACCAATTGTTCCTTACGCCAACTCTTCATTTCAAAGCCAGCGCATAGTCCGTTCAAGTCTCTATTTCCATTCTCACGATGAACTACAACATTGAAGAAAGGTGCCATCATAAATACTTTATATTACCTTTTATTTGATCTTTCAACACATCTACAAATTGTATCTAAAAAAGTAATGTTAAGTTCATTACTGTTCGATATTATCGTTTAATGAGGGGGAAAACGTATATTGTAGAATTTGGATGAAAAGTTTTTACAAATACTGTTTAAAGACTTGAAATACTGGTGTGTTAACTTCTGTTCATTACACTCTCTGCCAATATGTAAACGCGTGTTCCGAGTGTTTGCGGCCAACGATCAGAAGGATTCTTGTCCAATGCCCTTGCCCGCTCTATAGCATCCTCTACATGAGCTATCAAAGCTAGTGCATCGTAGGATGACTCATGATAAGAACCCATCTTCTGACGCAACCGCACCTTCAAATATGGGTCGGTATTTTTAGACTTTCGGCGATTCTCCATCCACTGTTTCGCTTCTTCTGGTGGCAGCGATGCAGCATCTTCCATATGCAATAAAAGCCATAGTTCGAAACAAGGATTACTTAAAGCCATATGCATGGAAACTTCCTGCGAACATTCCGTGGCTACACGAGACAACATAGCCTCTGTCCAGTGATCTTTGTCTACTACCAACCAGAGTTCGTCATCCGCCTCTAACTCATATTGGCTTTTGTAGTCATAGAGTTGTTTTAATACATGTTCAGGGCTGGAGTTGTTATGTTCATCTTCACTACGTTCCAAAATATGTACGTGCACGCGTGGATTGGTATATTCCTTGGCTAATGCCTTGAAATATATCCGCTCAGTGTCTTTGCCCTCGGAGGCTATGACTATAAGGCGGGCGTCACGATATGCCTCGCGACGTTCGCGTATCAAACTATTCCTGCTTCGCATAGTCCCAATGTATATTATTAAGTTCGCCAAAGAATGGAATAGCTCCATATCGACCATTCAGATAACCTTTCTGCACATTCTCTCTTGGCTTATACTCACAAAGTGAAGACAGATGACTTTCTCCTTTTTTGTCTTTTTCTACAAACCAAACTTCATCCTGACGGATAGGGGCGGTAGAAAGTAGATTGGACTCGTGTGTGGTGCAGATTAACTGCATTTGTGAATCGCTTCTAAGCAAACTGTTGTACATCTCCAACAATTTCAATGTCAACATTGGGTGTAAGCTCCTGTCAACCTCATCAATCACATAGACTGCATCATTAGCACGCATATCGATAAGCATTGGAATAAAATCGAACAGACGTGACGTTCCATCAGACTCTTCGAACATTTCGAATATATAATCTGAATTACTGCCATCCTTCTTGTGTATGGTTTTCAGCTCATACCACTTCAGATTCTTCGACTTATCTTTTTCTGCAAAGATGAAGCGGTTCTCATTGTGAATCACCACACCTGTTTCGGAGCCTTTGCCTTCAAGACTTTCCTCAATCTTTTGACGGATTTC
>DEJJ01000022.1:0-334 GCA_002353285.1 Porphyromonadaceae bacterium UBA2751
GTTGTCTGATTCCGGTGATTCCATGATTCCACTGATTCCACTGATTCCAGTGATTCCAATGATTCCAGTGATTCCATGATTCCATGTAAAACAACAAAATGTTGTCCCAGTCGTCTTCGCGTTGTAAAAGTTGTTTGACCATTCACGGCCAATTCTCGTGAAAAGAGCCATTCGCACGCCCCCAAGGAAAATGATATTGCATTTTACTATAACAATGCATTACCTTTGCCACACCAGACAAGAGCTCATCGACATATTGCCACCACAAGAAAAAAAACACAAAACTGTCCCACCTTCACGACAACAACCCCAGTTGTCCCTATGTTGTAAAAGT
>DEJJ01000022.1:362-490 GCA_002353285.1 Porphyromonadaceae bacterium UBA2751
GTTGTCTGATTCCAGTGATTCCAGTGATTCCAGTGATTCCAATGATTCCATGATTCCGCTTCCAAAAAAATCACAAAACTGTCCCACCTTCACGACAACAACCCAAGTTGTCCCTATGTTGTAAAAGT
>DEJJ01000022.1:567-139068 GCA_002353285.1 Porphyromonadaceae bacterium UBA2751
GTTGTCTGATTCCAGTGATTCCATGATTCCACTGATTCCGGTGATTCCATGATTCCACCGCTTCCAAAAAAATCATAAAACTGTCCCACCCTCCCAATTTCTGTGAGACTCCGTGAACTTTCCAGCAAAAAACTACTAGCCGATAACCGTTAACTGAAAACTTTTTACTACCTTTGCACGATTTTTTATTATATATAATATTATTCTAGATGTTAACACCTACTAAGAAAACCATCGTATTGGGTGACGGACGCGAGATCACCCTCGAAACAGGAAAGCTTGCTAAGCAAGCCGATGGAGCAGTTGAATTGCGCTTCAACAACACCATGTTGCTAGCGACCGTTGTTTCGGCAAAGGATGCCGAAGAGGGTGCCGACTTTATGCCCCTCACAGTTGAATACAAGGAGAAATACTCCTCATTCGGACGTTTCCCTGGCGGCTTCACCAAGCGTGAAGGTCGTGCCAGCGACTACGAAATCTTGACAGCACGCCTCGTGGACCGCGTGCTCAGGCCTTTGTTCCCATCGAACTATCACGCCAACACTATAGTCCACATTCTTATGTTCTCGAGCGACGGTGCCGATTGCCCCGACGCTCTCGCAGGACTCGCTGCTAGTGCAGCTATCGCCGTGAGCGACGTGCCTTTTGAGGAACCCATCAGTGAGGTTCGCGTAGCACGCATCGACGGCAACTTCGTTATCAACCCCACCTTCGAACAACTCGAAAACGCTGACATGGAATTGATGGTAGGTGCTACTTACGACAATATTATGATGGTGGAGGGTGAGATGGACGAAGTTCAGGAAGAAGACCTCATCGCAGCTCTCAAGTTTGCGCACGACGCTATCAAGCCCATGTGCGTGGCTCAGAAGGAACTCGCTGCTCAGCTCGGCGTAACCAAGCGTGAGTATTGCCACGAGGTTGACGACGAGGAAATTAAGGAGCGCGTACGCAAGGAGTGCTATCAGCCATGCTACGACATCGCTAAGGCTGGCAACCCCGACAAGCACTGGCGCAACGACAGCTTCGATAAGATTCTCGAGGACTTCATCGAGACCATTCCCGAGGAAGAGCGTGAGGAGAAGACTCCAATGATCAATCGCTACTTCCACGACGTGCAGCGCGATGCAGTGCGCCGCGTGATCCTTGATGAGGGCATACGCATGGATGGTCGCAAGACCACCGAGATTCGACCCATCTGGTGCGAGACCGACTATGTTCCAGGCCCTCACGGAAGCGCCGTGTTCACCCGTGGCGAGACTCAGGCCCTGGCCACTGTGACTCTGGGTACCAAGCTCGACGAGAAACTTATCGACGACGTGTTGACCCGCCGCAACGAGCGCTTCCTGCTGCACTATAACTTCCCAGCATTCTCTACTGGCGAGGCTCGTGCTCCACGTGGCGTGAGCCGTCGCGAGATTGGCCATGGCAACCTGGCTCACCGCGCACTCAAGCGCATGTTCCCCGACGACTTCCCCTACACCTGCCGCATCGTTAGCGACATCCTCGAGAGCAACGGCTCGTCGTCGATGGCTACAGTTTGCGGCGGCACTCTGGCTCTTCTCGATGCTGGTGTTAAGATGAAGCGACCTGTGGCTGGTATTGCTATGGGTCTCATCACCGACGAGGGCAACGTCAAGCATGCAGTGCTGAGCGACATCCTGGGCGACGAGGATCACCTGGGCGACATGGACTTTAAGGTTACTGGTACCGTCAATGGTATCACAGCCACACAGATGGATATCAAGTGCGACGGACTTCCTTATGAGATTCTGGAGCAGGCTCTGCGTCAGGCTCGCGATGGTCGCTTGCACATCCTCAATATCATTAACGAGACCATCCCAGAGCCTCGCGAGGATTACAAGCCACACGTACCACGCATCGTGGCAATGACTGTCGACAAGGAGTTCATCGGTGCTATAATTGGTAAGGGTGGCGAGGTTATCCAAGGCATCCAGGAGGAGACTGGTGCTGTCATCACAATCGATGAGATTGACGGCAAGGGCGAGATTGAAATCTCGGCTGCCAACAAAGACAGCATCGAGGCTGCAGTTGAGCGCATTAAGGCCATCATCGCTGTGCCTGAAGAGGGTACCATCTACACTGGACCCATCAAGAGCATCCTCGAGTTTGGTGCTTTTGTTGAGTTTATGCCTGGCAAGGAAGGATTGCTCCACATCAGCGAGATTAGCTGGGAGCGTCTGGCCGACATGGAGGCAAGCGGTCTGCACGAGGGTGATGAGGTAACCGTTAAGCTCATCGAGATCGACAAGAAGACTGGCAAGTACCGCCTGTCGATGCGCGCGCTGCAAGAGAAGCCCGAGGGCTATGAGGAGCGCCGTGGTGGCAATGGCCGCCCACGTGGCAACGGCAACGGAGCACGCGGTGGCAACGGAGCACCACGCCGTGGTGGCAACGGACCTCGCCGCAACGACAACCGTGGACCTCGCCGCAACGACAACCGCAATAACGACCGTCGTCGCGACGACCGCAACGACTCGAGCTACGAGGATTAATCGGCAGTGGAACGTGATTGAGTGGCTTCCACCACTAATCACTCCACATCGAGTATCAATCTGAACTAACAAAACTGCCTCTTGGCCACCAAATCCAAGAGGCGGTTTTGACTTTTCTTGTGACTGATATTTGTGGTGTACTGAAAAGTCTCTATATTTGTACTCGCAAAAAAACTATTAACTATGAAAAGAAGAAAAAAGCTGCCTTTGTTGGCACGCATTATTATAGCAATCGTCCTCGGTGTTGGCCTGGGGCTGGTGTTGCCTCTTCCGGCCGTTAGGGTGTTTGTCACTTTCAATAGCATCTTTAGCCACTTCCTGCAATTTCTGGTGCCACTCATCATCATTGGGCTCATCACACCAGCCATCAGCGACATTGGCAAGGGCGCTGGTCGCCTGCTACTGCTCACCACAATTATTGCCTATGGCGACACCGTGTTCTCGGGCTTCTTGTCCTATTTCACAAGCAGCAGCATTTTCCCATCGCTCATCGATGATGGCGATGGACTCGAGAAAGTTGCTGCAATTAAGAGCCTGGAGCCGTTTTTTACAATCAACATCCCGCCGCTGGTCGACGTCATGTCGGCGCTGGTGACTGCGTTTACAGTGGGACTTGGTATTGCATTCTTCGGTTCAAAGACTCTGAAGCCTGGATTCGACGAGTTTAAGGACATCGTGACCAAGACCATCGAGGTGGCTCTCATTCCACTGCTACCAGTCTATATCTTTGGCATCTTCCTGGAGATGAGCCACACAGGGCAGGCCTGGCGTGTCCTCAACGTGTTCATCGCCATCATCGGTGTCATCTTTGCAATGCACATCTTCCTGCTGGTGTTGCAGTACTGCGTCGCTGGAGCCATCGTCCACCGCAATCCATTCCGCTTGCTGTGGAACATGATGCCGGCCTATTTCACGGCGCTTGGCACCTCATCGAGTGCGGCGACAATTCCAGTGACGCTTAAGCACACACTCAAGAATGGTGTTAACGAAGGTGTTGCTGGCTTCGTTGTGCCATTGTGTGCCACTATTCACCTTTCGGGAAGTTGTCTCAAGATAGTTGCATGCTCAGTAGCGTTGATGCTCATGACCGGCATGCCTTTTAACCTGGGAATGTTCTCTGGCTTCATCTTCATGCTTGGTGTGATGATGGTTGCTGCTCCTGGTGTGCCAGGTGGAGCCATCATGGCAGCGTTGGGAGTGATTCAGTCTATTTTGGGATTTGATGCTCAGCAGCAGGCTCTTATGATTGCACTATACATTACAATGGATAGCTTTGGCACAGCATGCAACGTCACTGGCGACGGCGCCATCGCCCTCGTCATCGACAAAATAAATGGAGGGAAATAATCTTCCCTCCATCACTTGATTACATTTTGCATCAGGCATGTTGTGTTGATTCAGCATTATGCATTAGTCTAAGCCACTTGTAGTATCCTAATACTGCTATCACTGTATAGAATCCGTAAAGCCCTGCGGTAAATGGGATACCCTTGTATATGTACAGGCCACAGCACACAGCATCGACCACAAGCCATAGTAGCCATTGCTCCACATATTTCTTGGCTAGAGCCCACATTGCTACTGCGCTGAGTGAGGTGGTAAGACTGTCGAGTATTGGCACACGACTGTCGGTAAACGAGATTAAAACCCAGTAGATTCCTGCCCATAACACGAGCCATGTGACTGTAGAGGTCACTATGTGCTTGCGTGTGTAATGGGTGATGGGCAAATCTTTTTCCCCTTTGTCGTTTTTCTTTCCATATCGCCAACACCAGTAGCCATAGATTGCAATTGCTACATAGTAGAATTCCATGCCGAAATCGGCATAGAGTCCTTTTTCAAAATATAGATAGCCATGGACAATAGGCATTATCACACTGACTGCCCATAGCCATATGTTGGCATGGTACTCGAGCCACAAGTAAAGTATCCCGAGTACTAAACCCATAATGTCGATGAATCTTATCCAGTCCATCTTTTATTCAGGTCTTTAGAAAAGCAGTGTCAAGTGAGCCAGCACGTTGGTGCCTGCCATGGGGTAGAAGCGTGGGTCACTTACGAGAGTGGGGGCATTGCTCTTGTCGCCGTCTTTGTAGACTGCGGCAGTCTGTGAGTAACCATTGTTCTCATACTTCTTGTTGAATAGGTTATAGATTGTCACGCCAGCAGTGATTTTCTTCACGTGAGGCAAGCTGAAGGAGTAGGCGAGGCCTAGGTTGCTGATGAAGTATGGATCGAGAGAATCTTCCTTGCTCTCGAAGTTGTCAAGATACTGGCGGCTCACATACTGCGATTGGAATTGAGCCTCAAAGCCCTTGAAGTTGAATTGCAGCACGCTGTTAACGATGGCGCTAGGCGAGAATGCGATGGTGGTGTTGCCTTTCTCGATGGCGGTTTGAGTCCACATCTCTTCCCAGTTGTCGTCGTAGTCACTCACGTAACCCACATAGTTTTTAATGATGTTACGGCTTAATGTGGCATTTACATCCCAGCGCAGCCAGTTGGTGAATTTCACTCCTGCCATCAACTCAATACCACAGCGATAGCTGTCGGGCACATTCTCTGCCATCAGCTCGCCTATCTCGTTGAGCTTGCCATTAAGCACGAGTTGGTCCTTATATTTCATGTAATAAAGGTTGATGCCTGCCGAGAAACGGCGGCTCTTGAACTCATAGCCGGTTTCCCAGTCCATGAGTTTCTCAGCCTTAGGATGAACGGTGAGTGGACCGTCATTGTAGTTGTTGCGGGTAGGCTCCTTTTGTGCTACTGCCCACGATGCATACACTCGGTTATTGAGATTAATCTGCCAGTTAAGGCCAACCTTTGGGTTGAAGAAGTTGAAGTTCTCGTCTACGTCAAGTGTTTGCATGTGCTCAGGATTTGCTGTCCAGTCCCACTTGTCGTTAACGCCTTTTATAGTGTAGTTGATGTGACGATATTGCAAGTCGAGATAAGCGCTCAGTCCACGCCAAATCATGAAGTTGTTCTTCCAGTAGACATTGAATTCAGTCTTCTTTCCCTTGTTTCGGTAGTACTCGTGGTCGGGTTCTAGTGTGCCAAGGTAATTCTCCACCCAAATCACTTGGCCGTGGTGGTTATTGCTGTATTTGTTGAAACCACCACCAAGCACGCTGGCAAGG
The DNA here is from genome assembly GCA_002353285.1 of Porphyromonadaceae bacterium UBA2751. Lineage (GTDB taxonomy): Bacteria > Bacteroidota > Bacteroidia > Bacteroidales > Muribaculaceae > Sodaliphilus. The sequence continues at coordinate 6,224 of DEJJ01000022.1, forward strand.
CGCTCGCCAGTGTAATGAACCGAGAATACACCGCCACCAAAGCCACTGTCGAGAATCTTCTTGCGCACGAGGTTCGATTTCTTTACCTTATCACCATCAACCATAAATGGTTCGAGAGCATATTCAGTGAGTGTGCGCTGGTTCTTGTATTCCTGGTAATAGCCGTAGCCATCGGTATAGTGCAGTGCGGCATTGAGTTTCCAGGTGTTGTTGAACTTGTGGTCAAAGAGCAACTGGAAGTGGAACTGCTTGTAGATGTCCTTTTGGTCTTTGTAGAAACCAGTTATAACGCCATCATGCTTAATCTCGCCGTTAGGGTTATACTTGCGGTCGCTCTCGAGCTTGCTGCGGCTAATGCCATCCCATGCGTGGTAAGTGTCTTCCTTGCCTCCGAACGAGATAAACTTCACCTGAGTTTTGTCGTTGAAATAGGCTGCTTGAGTATAGTAGGAAAACAGTGCTGTGGTGGCGCGGTCGCGGTAACCGTCGCTTGAAATGTGCGACAAGCGGCCGTCAAACACCCAATGGTCGCCCAGACGGCCGGTGCCAAATTTTACGGTCTCTTTATTAGTGTTGAACGAGCCATAAGACCCCGAGAGCTCGGCATAGGGCGTTAGTGACGATGCCTGAGAACGCATGTTCACACTGGCACCGAAAGCTCCTGAACCGTTGGTAGAGGTGCCCACACCACGTTGCACTTGCACATCACGCAGCGATGAAGCGAGGTCGGGTGTGTTTACCCAGAACACGCTATGGCTCTCAGAGTCATTGATGGGAATATCGTTCATCGTCACATTAATGCGAGTGGCGTCGGTGCCACGCACGCGCATCGAGGTGTAACCTACGCCTGCACCAGCGTCACTTGTAGTTAGCACACCAGGGGTGAGCGATAGCAGGTAGGGCAAGTCGAGGCCGTGGTTCACAGCTTCTATTTGTTGTTTACTCACGTTGGTGAATGCAACAGGAGTGTTGCTCGACGCACGCGTCGCCAGCACTTCCACTTCCTGTAGTTGCACTGAGTCACGGACCACCTTAAGTTGTGCGGTGGCCATCAGGCTGCCACACATCACAGCGGCAGCAAGAAGCATTGTCTTCTTCATTTAAGTACCAAAAAATTAAAATTAATAAGTTCTGTTCTCTACGCCGGCATTACCCGGTTCAGATTCCATGGGTATGTTCTCAGCCACACCAGCTGCAAGTGAGTATTGCCTAGACAAGCAATTGACTCTCAAGAGCCTTAATGGTGCAGCACCCCCAAACTCATTGAATCGTGGTGCAAAATTAGTGCAAACAGAGAGAAATACAAAATGAAAAGCGAAGTTTTTCATTTTTATTGCGGTGCCACCTAATTTATCTAAAGATAGTGAAAAGTTTTCAGTTATCAGTTCTTAGTGGTCAGTTTTTTTACACCATCGTTATATATATTTCCTATAGTTCCTCGAGGATTCTTTGGAGAAGTGATTGAATGGGTGGTTGCACACTTTTCAGTTCATTTTCCACCATCGCTCGTAACTCATTGGTTTTTTCTACTCTACTCATCATCATCAGATTGAGCAGCAGTCGCCAGGCTATGTATCGCACGAGTTTTTTATCGCAGGCAAGCAATTGCGCCCACAATTCCTTGGCATAAGGCAAGTGGCGCAGCAAGCGGTGGCAAAGCACGTCGGCAATTTCCACACTCTCCACGCTCTCGCACCATGCAAGGGCTGTCTCCATCTTGAAATCCTCTATAGGGTAGAGCATCGTCGCCGCCATGCGACACTCACGATGATTCACGTCGTCCCACAGTTCCTGGGCCAGTTCAGCGTTTTTCTCATAACGTTTGGCTATTGCTATTACATCAACAAGTTGGCAGCCCATAATCATCGTGTGTGGGTCACCTGCTGCTCGCAACTGCTCGGCAACAATTCCGTTGCGATAGGCAAAAAACTCCTTTTTTATATCTTGTGTCATTTTAATTAACTAATAAATGAAAAACTAGATTCTCTAGAAAATCTAAAACCTCTAGAGAATCTAGTTCTCAATCTATACTCTGCAAAATAATTACTTGGTCAGAGGCGAGTAGTCACGGCCGTAGCGCAAGTGCTGGTCTACGTAGTTCTCGTCGTAGCTTATGGAGATGTCCTTGATCTCTCCGTTAGCATCATAAACAGGCTTGTAAACTGGGTTCACAAAACCCTTGTATGGAGCAATGTTCAGGCTCTCGTAGCGCTTGAGAATCTCGGCGTGAATCTTAGGATCAACCTTAACTCCATAGGTCTCAACGAGCTTGCGACCTGCCTCGAAGTCGCCCTCGCTCTTGATGCGTTGAACCTCGGCGAGCAGTTGGCCAAAGAGACCGCGCAGCTTTTGGTAGTCATTAACCTTAACGTAGGTCTTGCCACCTCTCTTCTTGTCCTTCACAATCTCAATAACTTTGTCTTTCTTGCCCTTCTCGTAGCACCACTCACTGATGAACTTGCGGTTGCGCATGTGCGACTCCTCAATGTCCTTGCCTGGCTCAATGCGGGTGAGTTGGGTCATGAGTCCGTTCATGATGTACTTGTAGTACTCAGCTTTGTAGGTGTCGGCGTCCTTGAAGATGCCAAGCTCAACGAGTTTGGGATCGGCAAGATAATAGAGAGCGAAGAGGTCGGCGCGGCCTTCCTCGAGGGTAGCACCGTAAGCCTTAAGAGCGTCGGGGTCAACGCCTGGCAGCAGTTGTCCACTGGCATGGCCTAGGCACTCGTGCAAGTCGGTGTGCAGTTTGTCGGCGATGGTGAGGTACTTCTTCATAAGCTGTACCTCAGTGTCGCTATAGGCAAACTCCTCGTTGAAGCCAGTTCCACTTGCCACTTCATCGTAGGCATCGGTGATGTTCTCGAGCGTTACCGATTTCGAGCCGTGAGCGGCGCGAATCCAGTTACTGTTAGGCAAGTTGATGCCGATAGGAGTTGAAGGATAGCTGTCACCAGCAAGGATGGCAGCGGTGATAACCTTAGCGCTCACGCCCTTCACATTCTGCTTCTTGAAGCGTTTGTCAACTGGTGAGTTGTCCTCAAACCATTGTGCGTTCTCGCTGATGAGTGTGGTGCGGAACGATGCGTCTTTGTTCTTGAAGTTCACGATGCTCTCCCAGTTGGCAGTCATGCCCAGAGGATCACCATAGCTTTCGATAAAGCCATTGATGAAGTCTACAGTGCCTTGTGTCTCTTCGGCCCACATGATGCTGTAGTCGTCAAATGCCTTGAGGTCGCCAGTGGTGTAGTACTCAATCAGTTTAGCGATATAAGCTTTCTGTGCACTGTTCTCGGCAACGCTGCTGGCCTTCTGCAACCAGTACACGATGTTAACGATAGCAGGGCTGTAAAGCTCACCAATCTTGTAGGTTTTTTCTACCACTTTACCATCTTCCTTAACCACCTTGCGGTTTAGGCCATAGCTCACGGGAGTGGGGTCGTTAGGATCCTTGATGCCCTCGTAGAATGCCTCTACTTCCTGCTGGGTGACGCCCTCATATAGGTTGTTGGCGCTAGTGAGAATCAGGTCCTCACCGTCGGCTTGATTCACGCGTTTTGCCATGAAAGTGGGGTCAAAAATCACCTTGTCGAGGGTTGCGAGTAGCTTGTCGGCCTTGTCGCATTTCTTCTCCTTGCTGCATTTGTCGCATGACTGGATGGGGAGTTTCTCAAGAGGCAGAGCCTTGTACTGAGTATCAAAGAACTCTTGTGAGAACTCAGGAACAAACTTGTCCTGTGCATAATGGTGATGGATGCCGTTGCCAAACCACACTTGTTTCAGGTACTTCTCAAGTCCCTTGAAGTCGGCGCTTGTGCGGTCGCCAGTGTAGTTGGTGTAAATGGCCTCAAGCACTTGACGCACTACGAGGTTATACTTGCCATTTTGGTCAAAGAGTATGTCGCGACCCTGAAGGGCGGCCTCGGTGAGGTAATATACATACTTCTTTTGCTGCAAGCTCAAGTCGTTAAAACCAGGGACCTGATAGCGCAACACCTCGATGTCGGCAAAGCGGTCCACGTTGTAATTGAAATTGCTGTTTTGTGCCATAGCAATACCTGTTGATGCCAATGCCACTACAGCAGCGGCAATTAATTTTTTCTTCATAAAATGTTTTATAAAATAAGTAATAGTTGTTTTCAAGATTATCGTGCAAATATAACACTTTTCTCCCAACCTGCAATCCAAAAGGTGTGAAAAGTGTCAAACTCATTGAAGAAGAACGTGCAATTTCTCTTGTTTTTTTAGCAAAAATCAATGCTTTTATGGGATTTCGCTCAAATTGCGTTATCTTTGCGTGATTAACAATAGGTTATCCAAAAAGATTCAAAACAAATAATGAGAAAAATCATATTAACTTTTCTGCTGTCAATTGCAATGATGGCAATGGCCAATGCGGGTGAATGGATTCGCATCAATCAGTTAGGGTATCTACCTCATGCCACCAAGGTGGCGGTATTCATGAGTAACGACCCTACAAGTGTCGATAATTTTGAGTTGGTTGATGCTTTTACAGGAAAGGTGGCCTATCAATCACAGCAAGTTCGAGTCACAGCGCCTTTACAACATCATAAATACACTTGTAGGTTGAATTTCAGTGATTTTCAACGTCAAGGCTCTTATTATATACGTGTAGGAAAAACTACCTCTCCCACCTTTGCCATCAACAGGGCGGTATATAACGGCACAGCCGACTTTGTGCTAAACTACATGCGCCAGCAGCAGTGTGGCTATAATCCGTTCCAGCACGACAGTTGTCACACCAAAGATGCCTATGTGCGCTACCATCCCACAAAAGATGGGCAGCTCTTGGACGTTCGTGGAGGATGGCATGATGCTGCCGACTTACTGCAATACACCACAACTAGCGCAAATGCCATTTATCAATTGATGTTTGCCTATCAGCAGAACACCTCGGCTTTTACCGACCATTTTGATGCCAATGGTGATAAGGGTGCCAATGGAGTGCCCGACATTGTGGATCAAATCAAGTGGGGATTAGACTGGCTCGACCGCATGAATCCCGAAAAAGGTGAGCTCTACAATCAAATTGCCGATGACCGCGACCATATAGGCACAAAGATGCCAAAAGATGACCCTGCCGATTATGGTTGGGGACCAAACAATGGCCGTCCAGTATATTTCGTAAATGGCAAGCCTCAGCAACGTGGCAAGTTCCTCAATGCCACAATGGGCGCAGCCAGCACAGCAGGAAAATTTGCCAGCGACTTTGCTTTAGGAAGCCTGATTTTGAAACCTTTCTATCCAGACTTTGCGCTGAATATTCAAGGCAAGGCGGCCGATGCCTATCAAGTGGGTATCGACATGCCTGGAAATGCACAGACGGTGAGCGTGGTATCTCCTTATATCTATGAGGAAGACAACTGGGTCGATGACATGGAACTTGGAGCTATTGAGTTGTATAGGCTTACTGGCGATGTGAAATACCTCACACAGGCCGTGGAGTATGGGCGACGTGAGCCGGTAACTCCGTGGATGGGTGCCGACAGTGCACGCCATTATCAGTGGTATCCGTTCATGAATATGGGGCACTATCAAGTGGCTGCGATGGCAGGTGATAACATCAGGCTTCGCGGCGAGTTCATTCGCAATCTCAAGGCTGGTATTGAGCGTGTGGAGCAGCGGGCACGTGACCTTAATCATCCGTTCTACTGGGGAGTGCCGGGAATATGGTGCAGCAACAATCTCACCACGGCATTACTTACTCAGTGCATTCTATATCGTCAGCTAACTGGCGATAGGCAGTTTGAAGAGATGGAGGGCTCGCTACGTGACTGGCTCTTCGGGTGCAACCCCTGGGGCACGAGTATGATTGTTGAACTTCCCGCGGGGGGAGTCTATCCCCATGCTACTCACAGCAATTGGGTGTTTCAGAGTGTGGGCTTCCCCACTGGGGGATTGGTCGATGGCCCTGTTTATGCCACCATCTTCAATAGCCTTAAAGGCGTGAACCTTAATGAGGATATGCCACATGTGACTGCTAATGCCTATGCCGAATTCCAGCCTGGAGACGTTGTCTATCATGACAATACCCATGACTACAGCACTAATGAGCCAACAATGGATGGTACGGCTTCGCTCACATTCCCGTTGTCGACCTACGAGATGGAAGGTCGAGGCAAAACATCGACCGAGATTGATAAGAACATTTATAACGAGGGTGGCATAGTGCAAGGGAACCCAAATGTGAAAAACATTTGCCTAGTGTTTACCGCCGACAGCCTTGCAACAGGTGCCCAAACTATAATTAAAACACTCAACGAAAACAATGTGAAAGGGGCTTTCTTCTTTACAGGGCATTTCTTCTCGACCTTCCCCGACATAGCTAGGCGTCTTGTTGACGACGGGCACTATGTGTCGTGTCACGGTTACAAGCATCAGGTATTGTGCCCATGGGACAATCGAGATTCCTCATTAGTGACTCACAACGAATTTATCGCCGACCTTAAGCAGGCTTATGCCACAATGGCGCCCTATGGTATCACTCCTGAGAATTCACCCTATTTCATCCCGCCTTATGAGTGGTATAATGCATGCCATGCTTCATGGGCAAGAGAACTAGGTCTGCAAGTTATAAATTTCACTCCTGGCACCCAGAGCAATAACGATTACACCTGGATTGGGCTAAAATACTACCGCGACAACACATGGTTGTGGAACAAAATCATGCAATGGGAGGAGCAGCACTCGCTCAATGGCCATTTCCTGATGATTCATTTTGGCAAGGATAGCCGGCGCCCTAAGGGTTTTTATGAGCTGTTGCCTAAGCTTATCAAGACGCTGAAAAAACGTGGGTACAGTTTCGTTGGCCCCGATCAAATGACTGGGCTCAACCTGGCACACTGAGACAAATACTGTTATCGGCGATGACTTGTTGGTGGCTAATGTCTATCTTAATAATCTATAATTAAGGTGTAAAGTTTTTGTGTTGTGATGTGAAATGTGTAATTTTGCATGATTTTTATTGCAAATAAAGAGAAAGATAAAACAACTAGACACATAACTAAACATCAAGATTTTATGAGTTTGAATATCGTTGTGCTGGCCAAGCAAGTGCCAGACACTCGCAACGTGGGTAAAGATGCGATGAAGGCCGATGGCACGATTAACCGTGCTGCCCTTCCTGCCATCTTCAACCCCGAGGACTTGAATGCGCTTGAGCAAGCGCTTCAGCTCAAGGATGCTCATCCTGGTTCAAAAATCACATTGGTAACTATGGGTTTGCCTCGCAGTGCTGAGATGGTGCGCGAGAGCTTGTATCGCGGCGGCGACGACGGCGTGGTGCTCACCGACCGCCCATTGGGTGGCGCCGACACCCTTGCCACCAGCTACTCGCTGGCTCAGACCATTCGTCACCTGGACAAGGTGGACATTATTGTGGGAGGCCGCCAGGCCATTGACGGCGACACTGCTCAGGTGGGTCCGCAGATTGCCGAGAAGCTTGGTCTGCCCCAGGTGACATACGCTGAGAGCGTTAAGGTTGAGGATGGCATCGCCACCATTAAGCGTCGCAATGAGAACGGTTTTGAGACCGTTACCTGCCCACTGCCCCTGGTGGTTACAGTGAATGGCAGTGCCGATGCTTGCCGTCCTCGCAATGCCAAGCTGATACAGAAGTACAAATATGCCGTAACTCCCAGTGAGAAGGCTCAGCTGAGCGAGGATCGCCAGAAGCTTGTTGAGAGCCGTCCTTACCTGAACATCAAGGAGTGGGGAGTTGCCGACATCGAGGCCGATCCTGCCCAGATAGGCATGAAGGGCTCGCCCACTAAGGTTAAGACAGTAGTAAACGTTGTGTTCCAGGCTAAGGAGAGCAAGACCATAGAAGGTGGCGATGAAGCCCAGCTCGAAGGTCTTGTGCAAGAGCTCATTGCCGACCACATCATTGGTTAACGCTTAAAACAGGAAAGAACTATGAACGACAAGAATAATTTAATAGTATACTGCGAGTTTGACGACGGCAAAGTTGCCGACGTGAGCTTGGAATTGTTGACCAAGGGTCGCACCCTTGCCACTCGCCTTGGCGTGAAGCTTGAGGCTCTTATCCTGGGCGATAAGCTCGATGGCGTTGAGGAGCAGGTGTTGCCCTACGGTGTTGATGTGGTCTACAAGGTTGAGGACGAGCGCCTCTATCCTTACACGTCACTGCCTCACTCGAGTGTGGTGATTAACCTGTTTAAGGAAATTGAGCCCCAAATATGCCTGATGGGTGCTACCGTGATAGGTCGCGACCTGGGTCCACGCGTGTCGTCGTGCTTGTCCAGTGGACTTACTGCCGACTGCACTGCGCTGGAGATTGGTGACCACACCGATCCCATCAGCAAGACCGAATATAAGGATCTTCTTTACCAGATACGTCCCGCCTTTGGAGGCAACATCGTGGCCACTATCGTCAATCCCGAGCACCGTCCACAGATGGCTACCGTGCGTGAGGGTGTGATGAAGAAGGAGATATTTGACCCCAACTATAAAGGCGAGGTTATCAATCTTGATGCCTCAAAATATGTTGACCCCGAGAGCTTTATTGTGAAGATTATCGACCGCGAGGTTGAAAAGTCGAAAGTCAACATCAAGAATTCTCCCATCATTGTTGCTGGCGGCTACGGCGTGGGCAGCAAGGAGAATTTTGACCTCATCTTCCAGCTCGCCAACGTGCTTGGTGGCGAGGTGGGCGCAAGCCGCGCTGCAGTTGACGCTGGGTTCTGCGAGCATGAGCGTCAGATAGGTCAAACTGGCGTTACCGTTCGCCCCAAGCTCTACATTGCTTGTGGCATTTCGGGCCAGATCCAGCATGTGGCTGGCATGAATGAGAGCTCAATCATCATCTCGATCAACAGCGATCCCAATGCTCCCATCAACTCGATTGCCGACTACGTGATCACTGGCAACCTTGAGGAAGTGATCCCGAAGCTAATCAAGTATTATAAGAAAAATTCAAAATAAATCATGAAGAGGAAAGAGTTAAGAGGTGAGAGAAAGTCATCTAACCTCTTCTAAGCTCTTAACACATAACACTTAACTCTTAACATTTAAGAAAATGGCAAATTTTTATAAAGATAATAAGGCGTTGCAGTATCACCTGCGTCATCCTCTCATGGAGAAGATAGTAGCGATGAAGGAACGCGACTACACACAGAGCGAGAAATTTGACTATGCTCCAGTCGACTATGACGACGCTATCGACTCCTACGACAAGATTCTCGAGATAACCGGTGAAATCACTGCCGAGATTATTGCACCCAATGCCGAGAGCGTCGACAAGGAAGGTCCACATCATGCTGATGGCCGTGTGGCTTATGCCAGCAAGACTCAGGAGAATCTCGACGTCACTCGCAAGGCAGGCCTTTATGGCGTTTCGATGCCTCGCAAATATGGCGGTTTGAACCTCCCCAATGTCACATTCTCGATGATGAGCGAGATGATTGCTCAGGCCGATGCTGGTTTCCAGAACATCTGGAGCCTCCAGAGCTGTATCGACACCCTCTTCGAGGCTGGCGATGATGATCAGTTCGAGCGCTACATCCCACGCGTGTGCAACGGCGAGACTATGTCGATGGACCTCACCGAGCCCGATGCCGGTAGCGACCTCCAGAGCGTGATGCTCAAGGCCACTCAGGACGAGGACGGCACTTGGCGCCTCAATGGTGTGAAACGCTTTATCACCAATGGTGACAGCGACATTCATCTGGTGCTCGCACGCAGCGAGGAGGGCAGCAAGGACGGCCGTGGCCTGTCGATGTTCATCTACGACAAGCGCAACGGTGGCGTTAACGTGCGCCGCATCGAGGACAAGATGGGTATCCATGGCAGCCCTACTTGCGAGCTAGTGTTCAAGAACGCTAAGGCCGAGCTTTGTGGCTCGCGCCGCTTGGGCTTGATCAAATATGTGATGTCGCTCATGAACGGTGCCCGCTTGGGCATCACAGCTCAGAGCGTGGGTCTGTGCCAAGCGGCCTATAACGAGGCCATCGACTATGCTCGCAGCCGTGAGCAGTTTGGCCATGCCATTATCACGTTCCCTGCTGTTGCCGAGATGATTAGCAACATCAAGGCTAAGCTCGATGCTGCTCGCACTATCCTCTATGAGACAGCACGATTTGTGGACGTGTACAAGATCTGGGAGCAGATTTCGCGTGAGCGCCAGCTGACCGCCGAGGAGCGTGCCGAGATGAAGCGTTACAACCGCCTTGCCGACGCTTTCACTCCACTGTCGAAGGCCTCATCGAGCGAATATGCCAACCAAACCGCCTACGACTGCATCCAGATTCACGGCGGTAGCGGTTTCATGCGTGACTACACCTGCGAGCGCCTGTATCGTGATGCTCGCATCATGAACATCTATGAGGGCACTACTCAGCTTCAGGTTGTTGCAGCCATTCGCCACGTGACCACTGGCACTTATTTGGCTCAGATGAAGGAGTATGCTGCTGCGCACTACAGCGACCAGGTGGCACCACTCAAGGCTCGTGTCGACAGGATGATGGAGCAATATGAGCAAGTAGTGGAGAAGGTTAAGAGCTATGATAACCCCGACTACATCACGTTCCATGCTCGCCGCATGGTGGAGATGGCAGCTTGGACTATCATGAGCTACTTGCTGTGCAACGATGCCAGCAATGAGCCTGAGCTGTTCATGCAGTCGGCTAATGCCTACGTGCGTTACGCCCAATCGCGACTTGAGGCTAACGTGAAGTTCATCAATGACTTTGCTCCTGAAGATGCTGCTCTCTATGAACAAGAGTAAAGTATTCTGAGAAAGTATTTTATTTGTGAATCGGGAGTTGCATGTATATTGCGGCTCCCGATTTTTTTAGTTGGGTGACGTGGGCGTTTTTCTCTCACAAAGTTGCACCTGTCGGTGTCGAAAAGCCTGCTTACGCAGGTGTTTTGTTTGTGGCTGCACATGGGGGCAGACTACTGGGACAACATAGGGACGACTGGGACAACATTTTGTTGTTTTTCATGGAATCATGGAATCACTGGAATCATGGAATCACTGGAATCATGGAATCACTGGAATCAAACAACTGGCACAACGCTTAGACAACTGGTACAACTGGGTTTGTAGTCGGGAGGGTGGGACAGTTTTGTGTTTTTTTCTTGGGGTGGCAATATGTCGATGAGCTCTTGTAAGGTGTGGCAAAGGTAATGCATTGTTATAGTAAAATGCAATATCATTTTCCTTGGGGCGTGCGAATGGTGCTTTTCACGAGAACTGGCCGTGAATTGTCAAACAACTTTTACAACGCGAAGACGACTGGCACAACATTTTGTTGTTTTTCATGGAATCATGGAATCACTGGAATCAGACAACTTTCACAACATAGAGACAACTGGCACAACATTTTGTTGTTTTACATGGAATCACTGGAATCACTGGGGCCACTCCTTGGAGTGGAAATTATGGAACTTCGTGCTAAAATTATAGTGGTGCTTCGTGCTAAAATTATTGTTTCAGATGATTGTTGACTATTTTTATTTTCCTGTGAGAGCAGGCTTTGTGACGAACTTGGTTCGCAGCTTTGTGAGATTAATGATTTGGGCGATGGGGTTGACGTGGGTGTTTTTCTCTCACAAAGTTGCACCTGTCGGTGTCGAAAAGCCTGCTTACGCAGGTGTTTTTTTGGCTGCGCATGGGGTGTTTTTGATTGCTGTGGTACAGCAATCCACATGAACGAGGTGAGGGAACTTTAGAAAATATAGGAATAGGTGGAATCATGGAATCAGTGGAATCAGGGAGATTTTTGGGTGGGGAGAAAAAGAGAGCCTGGGGTGCGACTCGGCGTCGTTCCCCAGGCTCATCTTACGAAAAAATTATCTAAAACTTTTTATTTGAGAATCTTGGTTGTGGTGCTTGAGCCATCGCTGTAGCGGGTAACCACGATGTTCACACCCTTGAATGGAGTGTCGCTCTCGATACCAGCCACATTGTAGTACTTAACACCTACCACCTGGCGAGCGTTGAGGCTCTCGAGGCCGGTGGGAACGTTTCCACCCTTCTGAGTGAATGGGATGACCTGCTCAACGATGTAGTACTTGCCATCGGCATCGGTGGCCACATCCTTCAGCATGGGTGCACCCGATGTAGTAGACAGGTTGGCAGCACGAGTGAAGTACATGCGAACCACAAACGTGGCATTAAGCTCGTCGATAACTGAGTTGTCACCAACTTCCTCATCGGTGCGCAGCTTCTGAGCGCCGAAGGTGCCAAGGGTGTAGCTAATGGTTTCGCCATTCACTGTTACCGAAGCATCACCCGCGCCGAGCTCATAGCCGTTGTTGATGAAGTTATCCATGGCTTCGGTGCCAAAGTTGATCTCCTCAAACATGTACTTGCCATTCTCATCACCCAAGCGTTCGGTAATGTATTCCTCGCCCAGGATTGATGGGTGGACAGTGCGCCAAGCACGAATCTTATAGATTTGATAGCCTGCAGGCACTTCCTTAGTGCTGACATTCAAGATGATGTTGTAGTAAGCATACTTCTTGCCACCCGCAGTCCAGTTGTAAGTGCTCATCAACTCAGGAGTGTTGTCGCGCGCAACAGCGAGCTTACCAACGGCTGTGCTCTGCATTGGACCGCCATAGTAATTATAGTCGGTGCGGACGTTACCCTCGCTATTCTTGCCCACCGAGAAGGTCTCGACAACCGGTGCATAGAGGTAGGCACCAGCATCGATGGTATTGGTTGGATACTTATCAACAAATTTAGCCCAAGCAGTTTGACCAACATTTACACTAACAGCATCACCGGCATAGTAGTCCGGACTGGTGGTCTCGCCCATAGTGGGGGTGTAGGAGCCACCCTGATTACTTGCGATGCCATTGGGGGTCACGATGCTTTCATCCTCACCAAGATTGAAAACCTTATTAAAGATGTAGCGTTCCTGGTCCTGCTCGTTGTAACGGAAAGCGTCGTAGCGCAGGATCTCAGTCTTAGAGCTGTACTGCACTTGCTCTTCAAACTCAATGTTTTCGATTGTGCCTACCTGGCCATTGATATCATTATCAACCTCTTCTTTGGTGAAGACACCATTAATTCTGGAGTCGGTTTTGTAGATGGGCACGCGGAAGGCATTGCCATGAGCCTCGGTAAAGTCATACTGACCTTGAGGCACATTAAATTTCACCTCATAGATATAGAGATTGGGGTGCTCATTACTTGAAACATCCACTGTGAAATTGTCGCACAGGATGAAATTGTCGCCGAAGTTCACATATTGCACGCCATTTACTGTGGTGTAGGTGAAATTGGCTGTCCACACATTATTCTCGCCAGGATTGGGGTGGTAGCCGGCATAGCCGCCCTCGATTTTTGCCTTGGGATATTCAGTTTGTTGACTCTGGTTCTGCATAGTTATAGTGAAGGCGCCACCATTGTCATCAATGCTTGTCACTGTGGCAGTTGCGATGGGCACACCAGCATCAGTCGCCGATGTTTTGCGATAGAATGTGAACATCGTTGGACTGTCGCTGTCACTTTTTGTCAAGTCAGCACGCTTTACGCCGCCAACGTTATTAATCATCTTAAAGCGGTTGCTGTAGCAGTTCTTCTCGTTCTGTGGATTGTAACGGCTGTAGTGTGTAAGTTCCACGAGCGACACCAGCTCGGCGGGGTCGGTACCTGGTATGATATAGCTCTGCAGGTTCGACATCTGCAGGCTCAGGAAGTGACCTGTGTCGCGACCGCGAATGGCATAAGTAACCTGCTGGCTAGCCTTCAAGCGCTTTACATACACATTGGCGTAACTCTTCTCTTCTCCAGTGCCTAAATGCAGTACGATGGGAACTTTGTTGGCCTCGTCAACCACGTGACCGTCAGCATCAGTGTACTGGCCCTGAGCATTCATGTAGTAAACAGGCACATATTCCTCTATGCCAGTTTCCTCGTTGTAAACCACCTGAAACAGTTCAAACTCCTGATCCTCGCCTGGCAAGAAGTCGTCAAGGTTGGTGCGCCAGTGGAGGTTGAGCATGTAGTAATCGTCTGCCTTGGTGGTAGGAGTAATCTCATCTTGACGGATTACATACAATCCCATAATGGGTTGATGTTCCTGGTTATAGTATGAGAATTTATAGCGACTACCATTATTATCACGACCACTATCTTTCATCATGCGATAGTCAGGGATAAAGAACATCATGTCGCGCACGTCCTGACAGTCGGCCATTATCGTATTATCGCCATACATCCAGAAACCATGGCCTTGGATTGGTTCAACACTTGCACAATCGTGAACAACTCCAAAGTTTTGCATATTCACTAGTTCCTGATAAATATCGCTCTTTCCACCATCACCAAAAGTTACAGGACTAAACTGCTCAAACATGTGGTAGAACAATGGCTGAGAGAAATAATCATAATATCCGTTTGTATAATAGTTGTAATCATAACCAGCATAACCAGTCCACGAATTACTCGAATAAGAAAAATCTTCATAGAATATATAGGCTGGAACTCCACAGAAGTCTTTTAGTAAATAGTCAGGACCACCATCAGATGCGTTATGATCTATATAATAGGCATAATAAGAATTGTTTTTCCAGCATAATTGACCCTTAGCAAGCAGGAAGAACTTGTTCATCTTGTCGCAGTCAATCTTGAATAAAGTTCCGGAGTCAAAACCATCACCTGTGCGGCGAGCTTCTGTTATGATGCGTGCCGACTTAAGTGTCTTAGCCATAAAAGTTTCGAGGTCGTTCCAGTCAAGGTTGTTAATGTCCTCTTTTTTGAAATCATCTTTTATTTCAACAAGGATCAAAGTCAAGCCTTCCTCATTTGGGCGATATTGAGTTGAGTCCATAAAGGCATAATAAGCCCAATCGCCACTTTGAGTGGTTGTGCCGGTCCATGAACTGCTTGTGGTAGTATTATCAAAACTCTTGAAAATCACATCGCCTGGAATGTTCCAACCACGTGAGTCTTCGTAATGATAGGCACTCTCGGTTTGCAAAGATGTTAAACTAGTACCATTATCATTCTCAACTGTACCTACTCCTGAATAGTGGCAATCGTTCCAAGGCTCATCGCCACCTCGCTCGGTAAAGCCGCGCTTGAGGTTTCCAGGAATATTCTTATTGGTATAAATCTCTTTTAGCATCGCAATTATCTGTTTAGGATTAGTTGCGATTTCGGTAAGGTTTGAGGTTTTAGATTGGCCATTGTCATCAATCCAGTTGTAAGAGATGCCCTTAAAAAATGTAGAATCTTTCACTACAATGTTACGGCTTTCAACTGTGCCTTCAACTTCAAATGTGGCCTTAGGCAGGAAAGCCACATTTCTACTAGTACCATTTTGGACATAAACATATCCAGTATAAGTCGATTGATTGACACCTAACCAAGAGACATTGCCCTGATTATTTGAAGGCTGAGTGCGAAGAATATCTACAAGCAAATTTCCACCACGGTAGGTATATGGAGTAGTAAATGTGAACGTTGCAACTTGCACACCTGTAGGTATAGAACCGGTATAAACTGCTGTCAAAGTCACATTAGTGATCAATTCTGAAAGTGTTGTAGAAGTTGTTTCGCCAAGACTAATTTTTATTTGTCCATTAGTTAAGTTCGTTGAAATGTCATTATAGGAATAAAAAGTTAATGATTTAATTTCATCTCCTTCTCTTAAACCGAGAGTTTCTTTAGAATATATGAACTGAAACTCTCTTCTACTGTTTATATTAGCATTCATCACATTACCGTGAATGGGAATGTATTGATTTCTATTGGTTCCATCACAAATAGTAATCGACATGCTTTCGGTAGCACTGCCTTTCAAAGATGGCGCCTTGACTTTTGGGCTATGCTGTGAAGAAATCGATGCTACATCATGGCTTTGCTGCTCATGATTACATGACTCCTTCATCATGATGCTCTTGTTGCTTTCTGCTTTTAGCAACACCTTTTCTTGTGCCGCGGCGGGTTGCCATAGGGGCAAGGCCACAGCGGCAATTAGTAGTAATCTCAGAATACGTGTCATAGTAAAAAAAGATTTAAATAAAAAGTTTTAAATTAATAATTACAGTAGTTTTTTCTCTAAATAAAAGCTGATTGTGAAATTATTGTCAGGCCTAGTGATTGCCTGCTTGCGGATTAGATTACAAACCAATTTTTGGAGGCAAATCTTGTCCGTGAAAATCACCGTTCATCGTAATTCAGATGACTCCTTCAGCTAAAATTCGTGCAAATTTATGACATTAATATGGAATATGCAATAATTATTTATATAATAATTATGTCTGGGTATATAAAACTATTGTGATTGGTTAACCCGATAGGGTAGAAGTAGGAAGTGAGACTGTAAGTTTGTGATATGCTTTTGTTTGTTGGGAGGTTGCTGTGAAATGGGCGCTACTATCAAGTTGGGTTAGTTATAATTTGTAGTTTTTATATGTTGCATAAATTTTCAGAATAAAAATGTTGTACAGTTAATAAAAATAGCATAAATTTGCATCGCAAAAAAGTAGCAAAGTTGCGAAAGAGTTGATGAGAAGATAGCGTAGAGCTATGGATGATTTGCATCGAGAAAGATATCACAACCAGGAGAGACACATGTAAATCGAAGTTCACAACTCATGACGAGGCTGAGGTATGCGCGGCCTGTTGCTTTGCTATTGCTGCAGATGTTGAGTTTGAATTGATGACAATAATATAATACAATTTTAGATAAGGTTTTTAAATAATAATTACCGGACGTCGAGGAACGATGTGACATCGTTCCTCGATTTTTTTTGTGTGGGATTGGAAATCGGGTCTTTGTCGTTTTTTTTTGACAGAAGAGCATAAGTGTTCATAAGGGCATAAGATTGGTGGCTTTTTTTGTGGGAGCGGTGGGGTCAAACAACTTTCACAACCATTAGACAACTGGCACAACTGGGTTGGCTTGCACTAATTTTTGATAAATTAGGCGGTGCCTCGGAAAAACTCAAATAAATTTGGTTTTTGGATAAAATGCTCACGCTCACAAGGTTTTTAGCCATCTAAAAACTTTGTTTCACTTAATCGCATTTTTCACTCGGCTTGCACTAATTTTTGATAAATTAGGCGGCACTTCGGCATAAAAAATAAAAAACTTCGTTTATTATTTTGTTCTGCTCTCAGTTTGCACTAATTTTTGATAAATTAGGCGGCGCCTCGGAAAAACTCAAATAAATTTGGTTTTTCACTCGGCTTGCACTAATTTTGCAAAAAAACTTAGATATAATATGAAGAAATATGTTATTACAGTGATGGCAGCTGCGATGTGCTGTGTTGCGTCGTGGGCTCTTGATTTAGAGGATTTTGTGCTTAGTGGTGTTCGCGTGAAGGGGATCCCTGCGAGCCAGCCTGCGCTTGATGGTCGCTACTACTACCAGTTTAACAGCGAGGGGACGATGATAAAGAAGCATAGCTACAAGAAGGAGAAGGACGTGACGACGTTTTTCGACAACGCAAAAATCGCTGATAATACGATTAAATACTGGGAGGGCTACACGATGTCGGCCGACGAGAAGAGCATCTTGCTGTGGAACAATAGCAACCCCATCTACCGCTACTCCTATACTGCCGACCACTACATATATAATATAAAGGACAACAAGCTTGAGCGCCTCACCGATGAGGGTGGCGAGGAGATTGCCACGCTGTCGCCCGACGGGTACCAGGTGGCCTACGTGCGCGACAATAACGTGTATATCAAACACTTGCAGAGTGGTGCGAGGATTCAGGTTACCACCGACGGCAAGAAGAATGAGATAATAAACGCTGTGCCCGACTGGGTGTATCAGGAGGAGTTTGGCGTGCTGAACACGCTTGCGTGGTCGCCCGACGGCAGGTTCCTGGCGTTTATCCGCTTTGATGAGAGCAAGGTGCCCATGTGCTCGATGGAGCTCTACGAGGGCGAGTGCCGCCCGAATCCCAGCTATCGCCTGCATCCTGGTCGCTACGACTACAAATATCCCGTGCCAGGCGAGCCAAACTCTGTGGTGAGTGTGCAGCTCTACGACATCCTGCAAGGCTCGCTCACCAAGGTGGAGCTGCCGCTTCGCGCCGATGACTACGTGCCCGACATCCGCTTCAACTCGGCTCCCAGCCCCTCGCTCATGGTGGTGAAGCTGAACCGCGCACAGACGCGTATGAACATCTACGCAGTGGACCCGGTGACAAGGAACTCGGAGGAGGTGTATGACGAGCAGAGCGACATGTGGATAGGCGAGGATGCTGCAACAGGCGTGAAATACTATGACTCTTTCTTCGTGGTGAAGAGTAACCGCGATGGTCGCAACCACTTGTACAAGTACAACTACGAGGGCAAGCTGGTGAAGCAGATAACGAGTGGCGACTATGATGTGACGGCCTACTACGGATATGACAAAGCGCGACGGCTGTTCTACTACCAGAGCACCCGTGAGGGCCGCGAGGGTGCACTGTGCCGCACCCTGCGCTGCGCGAACGAGAGCACTGGGGCGGTGACCGAGCTCACACCAGGCAAGGGCGGCACCTACAGCGCATCGTTCAATAGCGACTTCACCTACTACATAGGCCGCTACAGCGATGCCCGCACCCCCGACCAGTTTGTGCTCTACAGCATCGATGGCAAGCCCGTTCGCGAGCTTCAGCTCAACAAGGAATATGCCGAGAAATATACCAGCAGCGAGATACCCCGCCGTGAGTTCTTCTCGATGATGAACGACAATGGCGACATGCTCAATGGCTATATCATCAAGCCAGTGGACTTTGATGCGAGCAAGAAATATCCGTGCATCATGTCGCAGTACAGCGGACCTGGATCGCAGCAGGTGCTCGACAAGTGGAAGATGGAGTGGGAGGAATACTTTGCGACACAGGGCTTTGTGATTGCCTGCGTGGACGGTCGTGGCACTGGTGGCCGCGGCAAGGAGTTCCTGAAGACCATCTACCTGAACCTGGGTCGCCATGAGACCGAGGACCAGCTCGCTGCCGCGCGCTACATGGCGGAGCAGCCCTACGTAGACGCCGAGCGCATAGGAATATGGGGCTGGAGCTTTGGTGGCTTTGAGACGCTGATGGCAATGTCGCAAGACTCGAGCCGCTACGCTTGCGGTGTGGCAATTGCGCCAGTGACCTCGTGGCGCTTCTACGACAGCATCTACACCGAGCGCTTCATGCTCACCCCCGAGGAGAACGAGGCAGGCTACAGCTATGCTCCGCTCGACCTCACCCACAAGCTCAAGGGCAAACTGCTGCTGATGTTTGGCAGTGCCGACGACAACGTGCGCATTGTCAACTCGATGCAATACATAGCCAAGTTGCACAGCGAGAATAAGCAGTTTGACATGATGGTGTATCCCAACATGAATCACAGCATCAATGGCTGTGGCGTGCGCCTGCCACTGTATCAGCGCGTGCTGAACTTCTTCAATGCTCATCTCAAATGATAGTTATTACAGGTCCAACGGCATCGGGGAAGACTGGCAAGGCAGTGGCGCTTGCCAGGGCGATTGGCGGTGAGATAATAAGCGCCGACTCTCGCCAGCTCTACCGTGGCATGGACCTGGGCACGGGCAAGGACCTCGACGAATATGGCGACGTGCCATATCACATGATTGACATTTGCCCGGCGGGCTATAAATATAACCTGCATGAGTACCTGCGCGACTATCAGGCGTGCTACGACGACATCACTGGTCGCGGCAAGCCTGTGGTGCTGTGTGGCGGGACGGGGATGTATGTGGAGAGCGTGGTCAAGGGCATCCAACTGCCGCCAGTGCCCGAGAACAAGCAACTGCGCGTCGAGCTATCGACCAAGAGCCTCGACGAACTTACCACAATCCTGAAGCGCTACAAAACCCTGCGCAACAATAGCGACATCGACACCCCCAAGCGAGCCATCCGCGCCATCGAGATTGCAATGTACTACCACAACAATCCCCACCTCAAGGCGCAGACCGAGCCACATCCGCTCACCGATGCCGTTGTCATTGGCATCGATATCGATCGCGACACCCGCCGTAATCGCATTACCGAGCGACTTAAAGCCCGTCTTGATGCCGGGATGGTTGACGAGGTGCGACGCCTCATCGAGGGTGGGGTAGAGCCTGAAGACTTAATCTATTACGGCTTGGAATACAAGTTTATTACCCTTCATGTTATAGGACAGCTCACCTATGATGAGATGTTCACTCAGCTTGAGACCGCCATACACCAGTTCGCAAAGCGCCAGATGACATGGTTCCGAGGCATGGAGCGCCGTGGCACCCACATTCATTGGTTACCATATTATATGCCTAACGACGAGTTCATCCAGGCTGTTTTAAAATTGCAATGACCCCAAAATAATTTTATTATGAGAAATTCAAGAAACTTGTTGATATCTATAGCCTTGATGGCTTTAGTTAATATTTCGGCATGGAGTAGTCCAATCGATTGGACCAAGGCCGAGGCAATTGCCACACGGTTTGCTAAATCGGCTTTGTCACAGCCACAGTCAACTCAATGGCAGCGTGTTGCTAGCAAAGGCACCACGCCATCCGATGACAATTCGCTGCTCTACGTGTTTAATCAAGCCGAGGGCCATGGATTTGTCATCGTTGCTGGCGATGATGCCTGTGTGCCCATATTGGGTTATTCAACCGAGGGGGCATTCAGTTATGAAAGCATGCCCGATAACCTGCATTATTGGCTAGAACTCAATGAACTATATGTCAAGGCGTGTGCCAAGCGCCAGACTGTTGCTGCCGCTCAAGCGTCGCAAGGAGTGCCAGTGGTAGGGCCGCTGCTTGGCGACATCGTGTGGGGGCAGGGTAGTCCTTACAATAATATGTGCCCCACCTACGACGGTGGAACGCACTACTATGTGGGCTGTGTGGCAACAGCAGCCACACAGATAATGCGCTATCACAGCTATCCTGAGCATGGCGTTGGGAGCAAGACAATCACAGTTGATGGCCAGAGTGTGACTGCCAACTTTGGCAACACGACCTACGACTGGAATAATATGCTTCCAACCTATGACGACGTGAACTATACCACATCTCAGGCCAATGCAGTCGCCACGATAGCCGCTCATTTTGGCGTGGCTGTCAATATGGAATATCAACCAGCTGGAAGTGGAGCCCATTCGATGGAGGTTCCAAATGCGCTGCGTGAATACTTCAGCTATGACCAAGCCGTGACTATGCGCAAGCGCGACTATTATAGCAGCTCTGAGTGGTTGCAGTTGATAAAGAGCGAACTCGACGCTGGCCGCCCAGTTTATTATGCAGCCTCAAGCGATGTGGGTAGCAGTGGCCATGCTTTTGTGTGCGATGGTTATGATAGCGAAGACTTTGTACACATTAATTGGGGTTGGTATGGAACAAGCAACGGCTATTTTCTTGTAAGCCATCTTGACCCTGATGATTTGGGTATTGGCGGTGGAACTGGTGGCTATAACCTTGATCAGGAGATTGTAACAGGCATTCAGCCACCCACAAGTGGAACAACCTATGAGCGCCCACTCTATAACTCACTTAGCATGCGACTTATAACGCAAAGTGCTAATGACTTCAACGTGATGATAACTGTTGAGAATTTCGACACCAAGCCATTTACGGGCGACTTGGGTGTGGCGCTAGTTCGCGATGGTGAGATTTTGAAGGTGCTTAAAACTGAGCAACGAAACATTGCCGGATTTGCCAATGGACATACGGGACTTCTTGCCATGGCATCAATCTACGATATTCCCAAGCAGGTGGGAAATGATATTCCCGATGGCGAGGCAACCGTGTGGATGGTGTTCCGCGAGGACAGCCAGTCGCCTTGGCAACTAATGCGCTATTGCCGTGGTCGCGACAGCCGTAACAAGCCATACGTGGGATTCTTCAAAACAGAGGTGTCAGGTGGCCGTATTCTCACTCTCGACGACAGCTGTTCGCATCCCGATGTCACTCTGCTTTCACCTTTGCAGCCACAAGGCGAGGTCTATGCTGCTGGTTCAGCATTATTTGACTTGCATCTGCGTAATAACAGTCCTGATGTGCGCTTGCGTAACATCGTTTTGCGCTTCACTAGCACAGCCGATGAAAGCCAATATTTCGACTATGAAAACGAGGTGAATGTTTATGATGCAGTCGAAGATAATGTTTCACTGCTCGTCAATCTTGATGAAGAAATGCCTCATGGCGAATATCGCCTCACGGCCTTTGAGAAAGGCTTTGAAGATTATCCTTTTGAGTTAACTCAAGGCGATGGCATTGTAAATGTCTTGCCCGCAGCTTTGACGCCTGTTATGCGACTCACAACTGCCGTACAGTGGCGTCGTGCCGATTCACAAGAAATCATTAATCAAGGTGATAATATCTATTTTGCGCTCAATGCGCGCAACTACGGCAGCGCAGGTAATGTGGGTGTTATTCTCAACCTGGTGGATGTCGACGACTCGACAAAGCGCTATATCTATCAGCAGAGCAATGCCACAGTGGAACGTGGCGAGGCGAGAACTTTCACCTTCTACCGCAAGTTGCCAGTTGACCCAGGAACGTATAGGGTTGTGGTCAGTTATGTGACCGACAATGGTGTCGTGACCGACGATGTCAATAACGACAACTATCCCGTAACCATCACGGTGGGGCAGGCCAGCAACATCTTCCTCAATGCTGTTGCCATTGACTTGCCAAGCTATGTGGTAAAAGGCGAAATGCTTGTGGGAACACTCACTCTCAGCGCACCCATAGCCCATAGCGGAAATGTGTATGTGCGCATGCGGCAGTACACTCTTACTAATGGTGGAATTCTCTACATGGGCAACCAGCAGATTCCTGCAGGCGAGGAGCGCACCATCAACATCTCTAGCCGCATCGACTTTGAGCCTGGGCGATATCTGATAATGGTTGAAGCACGACACGGCTCCACCGAGGGCACCGTTGGCAACTATGCTAATTGCTACAAACTAATCGATGTGGTGACTGAGCCACCAGTTGTGGCAGGTGATGTTGATGGCGATGGAGTGGTGACTGCTGCCGACATCACAGCGCTCTACAACTTCATGCTCAGCAGTGATGCGTCGGCTATTGTTAACGGAGATCAGGATAACGACGGCAATATAACCTCGGGCGATGTGACCGCGGTGTATAACATCTTGATGGGAATGAATGCTCTATAAGTTTTTTAAATAGGTGTTGCAAGTGGTGTTTTCGTGACTGGCGCGCTGTTTAGCCGTTGCAACTTGACAAGTTTTCCCCCCCTTGCAACACCTTTTCTCGTGTTTTTTCGGAGAATGAAATGAATTTTTTTTGAGATTTTTTCGAGAAAAGTTTTGGCGGTTCGGAAAAAAGTAGTAACTTTGCACCGCAATTGAGGAATTGTCCTGTGGTGTAACGGTAGCACACCGGATTCTGGTTCCGTTTGCGTGGGTTCGAATCCTACCAGGACAACCAAGTGAAAGTGACCCATGGTGGCCACTTTTATTTTTGAGAAAAACAATTTTATTAACCGCGGAGGCCTCAGTGCAGGTCAAGCCGCACAAAAAAACTTATTAAGAAATGGCAACAAAAATCAGACTGCAACGTCATGGTCGTAAAGACTATCCGTTCTATCCAATTGTCATCGCCGATAGCAGGGCACCACGAGATGGTAAATTTATTGAGAGGATTGGTTCGTATAACCCTAACACTAATCCTGCTACTGTAAGTTTGGATTTCGAGAGAGCACTCTATTGGGTTAACGTTGGCGCAATCCCAACCGACACCGTACGCAACATTCTTTCACGCGAAGGCGTTATGCTGATGAAGCACCTCCAGGGTGGCGTGAAGAAGGGCGCTTTCAGCGAGGAAGAGGCTCAGAAACGTTTCGACGCTTGGAAGGCCGAGAAGGACGCTAAGCTCGAGGCTGTTCGCAACAAGGTTCGTGAAGACAAGAAGGCCGCTGGCAAGCAGCGTCTTGAGGACGAGGTTAAGAAGAACGAGGCTAAGGCTGAGGCTGTAGCTCAGAAGCGTGCTGAGATCGCCAAGGCTAAGGCTGAGGCCGAGGCTCAAGCTGCTGCCGAGGCACAGGCTGCTGAGGAAGCCGCTAAGGCTGCCGATGAGGCTCCTGCTGCCGAGGAAGCTCCTGCCGCCGAGTAATCGTGCCGTGCGCTTTGCCACTTGTGGCACTTCTTTTTTTGATTAACTTATAAGGCATCGCCCTGCTGGTCGACTGTGACTGGCAGGGCTTGCTGCTTCCTGGGGTGTGGGTGGGGTAGTTGTTTAATGTTTAAACAAGTGTTAAGCGTTATGCTTTGATACAACAAATGCCGTCGCAATCTTGTGATTGCAACGGCTGTGTGATTGATTGTCGCGTGCTGCCTTCGCGGCGGCACGGGTGTTTACTGATAATTACTTGTAAACAGTGTCGCTAACGGTGAGGCTGTAGCGTCCCTTTGCGCGACGACGAGCGAGGACCTTGCGGCCATCGGCAGTGCGCATGCGGTGACGGAAACCATGCTTGTTAGCTTTCTTGCGGTTTGATGGTTGGAATGTACGTTTCATTTCTATCTAACTTTTTGATTAATTTTCGATTTCGGACTGCAAAATTAGTGCTTTTTTTCAAAACACACAAGAAAGGAGCGAAATTATATTTTATTTTTTGCATTTTTTCGTGATTTTGAGTGTTTTTGGGCTAATTATGCTTTGAAGATTGCACAAAAATGAAAAATATTTCCTTTTCATTTTGTATTTCGCTTGGATTGCACTAACTTTGCACGTCATAACGACTTAGACTTAAAAACATTCAATAATATAAAAAACGAAAACTTACATTTGAATTATGATTAACGCTCAAGACATCAAAAACGGAACCTGCATCCGTATGGACGGCAGACTTTACTTCTGCATCGAATTCCTTCATGTGAAACCAGGCAAGGGCAACACATTCATGCGCACCAAGCTCAAAGACGTGGTTGATGGCCGCGTGCTGGAGCGTCGCTTCAACATTGGTGAGAAGCTTGAGGACGTGCGTGTTGAGCGCCGCCCCTATCAGTACCTGTACATGGATGGGCAAGACGCCATTTTCATGAACCAGGAGACCTATGAGCAGATTCCAATCCTCAAGGAGGTTATCACTGGTGCTGACTACATGAAAGAGGGTGATGTGGTAGAGGTTGTTACCGATGCCTCGACCGAGACTGTGCTTTTTGCTGAGATGCCAGTAAAGACCATTCTCGAGATCACTTATACTGAGCCAGGCCTTAAGGGCGATACCGCAACTAACACACTCAAGCCAGCCACCGTTGAGACTGGTGCCACCATCAAGGTGCCCTTGTTTATCAACACAGGCGAGAAGATTGAGGTTGACACCCGCGACGGATCTTACGTGGGCCGCGTGCGCTAATCGCCTTATCAAGGATAATTTAAATCCCCAAGCATCGATCAAAACGAGCTTGGGGATTTTTTTCGATTATCTAATCACCAGCTTCTGTGGCTTGCGGCAGGAAGCCGAGCGCATGATGTAGATGCCTTGTGGCAGGAAGATGAAGTCGTCGTTGTTGACCACATCGATGTGCCTTGCCAGCTGGCCACTTGATGTGTAGATGTCGACATCATGATGAGGCTCGCTGCACTTGATGAGCACGCCTCCCTGGGTGGGGATGAAGGCGATGGGGCGGTCGGCCTCGATGCCGCGGATTGCCGAGTGCGCCACGGTAATCACGTTAGAAGGTTTTGAGGTGTAGCCCAGCCGAGCCGACTGCACGGTGTAGGTGTGAGTTTGGCCAGGCATGAGGTCGTCAAACTGGTAGGATGTCTCATCGGTGTTAAACTGTTCGCTCGAGATGATGTTGTTGCTGTCGTCATAGACGATGCGGTTAATGACGTAGTAGTCGACCGTCTCATTCTCGGGCGCTGGATTCCACTGAGCGGTGTAGTTCTCGCCCTCAACATCGGTGGCAGGCAGAGCCGTGAGAGTGCTGAGAGTTGGTGCGGGCAGGCATTGTGCCGAGATGTCGGCGCCATAGCTACCTGTTAGGCCTCCGTCGTAGATGATAAGGCGGCACTTGTGTGCCCCGAGCTTAGTGGGCTTGTAGGTGATGACGAGCGGGTAGCCATCGGCGCTATTGGCGGCGGCTTTAGGAATTGACGACACCGAGAGGCTGAACATGGCAGCATCGTCGCGGAATAGCAATGCTGAGAGGTTTTCTTTCAAGAATTGACCTTTCACGTAGACGGTCATGCTCAGTTGCTTGCCCAGTGCCACCTCGCCCATTTCGATCACGGTTTCTTGATTGGGTGTGATGAGCATGGGGTCACCTTGTGGTTCTTCGCCACTGTCGTCGATATTGAAAGCCTCGCCGTAGCGGTCGCCCCAGATGTACTCAGCCAGCAGCGGGTTGTCGATGAACGGGTTGCGGTTGTTTTGAATCTTATAGACTGCCTCGTTGCGTGCCACTTCCTTGTCGCTCACAGGGTCTTCCCTTGACCACTTGAGCAGCAGGTTGATTGACCACTGGTTGAGAGTGAGCCAGGAGTTGTTCGACACCATGTAGGTGTATTTCCATGTGTAGTCCTGATAGCAAGTGGCCATGTAGAAATAGGTGCGGGCAAAGTCGCCCTTGTATTCGTCGTCGGGTTCAAACACATTGCTGCATCCGCCACCCTGTCCTGCCATGGGTGTTCCCACCTTAGTGACGCCATTGTTGAACCAAGGGCTCGACACCTCTCCCAGCGGGTAGTTGTTCTTGGCCAAATTGGCATCGGCGTCGCTTGGGTAGAGGTGGTTGAGGTCGGTGTAGGCATCGACCTGCGTGCCTCCCCACCAGCTTTTTGGGAAAGAGTGCTCGCGGTTCATGCCGCTCACCGAGCCTGAGCCACGGTAGTAGCGCGCAGTGTTGCTGTACATGTCCCACACGCGGCTGGGATTGTCGGGATAGGAGTCGGTGCTTGGGAAGTGATACCACAAGCTGCTATAGGTTACCACGGTGTGCTGCTTGAGCAAGGCATGCACTGCATTTTTTAGGTCTTGGCCTCGCTTGCCGTTGATGTTGTTATAGTAACCAGTGGGAATTGCGGCACTGGCAGTGGTCAGGGCCATGCAGGCTGCGATGAGCATCACTATGTTTTTGTGCTTGAAAGTCATGATGTGATAAAGATTATTGTTAATGTGTAGTTTTTTCATAATTTGCCTTCATTATGGTAGCTGTAGTAACCGCCACGGCACACGATGATGTGGTCGTCGAGCGGAATGCCCACTGCATCGCAGGCCTTCTTGAGTCGCTGTGTGAGCGCATCGTCTTGAATGCTGGGCCTGGCATTGTTGCTAGGATGATTGTGAGCTAAAATAATGCTGCTTGCCAGCGACACGATGGCCTGGCGCAGGATGATTTTCTCATCGCCAACGGTAGCCGAAGTTCCTCCTGAGCTCACCATCACCTTGGCTTTGACGTGCTTAGCCCTGTCGAGCACCAGCATCCACATTTCCTCATGGTTCTTGTCGAGCATAAAGGTGCGCAGGTAGCGGTAGGCGGCGTTGGCATCGGTGATTTGGAACTCCTCGTCGAACTCCTCGCCCTGGAATCGCCTGGCAATCTCGATTGCGGCAAGCACTTGAAGTGCTTTCACGTCGCCCACACCGCGATACATGCGTGCCAGGTCGTTGCAATCGAGTCGTGCGATCTTGTAGATTTTATTGTCGTGATCGTTGAGCATGCGCTGGCACAGGTCCACCACATTCTCGCCCCTGCTACCGCTGCCAATGATGATTGCAAAGAGCTCGGCAGGCGAGAGATCGGAGAAACCAAATTTCATGGCTTTCTCTCGTGGCCTGTCGTCGAGTGATGTGTTGAGTTTCAGTGCTCGTGACTTGAAGTCGTGAGCGTTGTCAATAATGTTGTTATCTTCCATAATGGTTACTTACCTTTGCGCATAGCGATTTCCTCGTTGATGTCGCGGCCGTGACCGAGCAGGATTTTCCACACGAAAGCCTTGATGAAGCCAATGCCGTAGGCACCCAGCTGGATGAAGCTCGAAACGATGGCAATGAGTGATATCTTGAGACTGCGAGTGCTGATGAGGGCACTAATCCACAGCATGAGCACATAGAGTGCCAGTGGCAGGATTGCCCACCAGTGCCAGAAGATGGCCAGCAAGATGAGTGCCAGGCACCCCAGCACAAACAGTGCTGGCAGGCAGTGCACGAGCTTGAGCGAGTCGGGGTAGAGTAGCTTGAGCGTGATGCGCGACATGCCGAAGACGTAGGTCTGCCGGGCAAATTTCTTGAGGTCGACCCTGCGCTTGTGGTAAACGTAGGCATCGCGTATGAGGCGTGTTGAGAATCCAGCCTGCCGCACTCGTGTGCTCATGTCGATGTCCTCGCTGAACATCTCGCGGAAGCCGCCCACTTTTTCCCACACCTTGCGAGAGTAGCCCATGTTGAATGAGCGTGGCACGAATTTCTCAAGTTGCACCTTTCCGCCGCGAATGCCGCCGGTGGTGAGGAACGAAGTCATCGAGAAGTTGATAGCCTTCTGCACATCGCTGAAATCGTCGCTGGCGGCATCAGGACCACCAAAGCAGTCGACATATTCTCGCTCGAGCTCTTGCTTGAGGGTCTCGAAATATTGTGGTGGAATCACGCAGTCGCTGTCGAAAAAGATGAAGTAGTCGCCAGTGGCGCGCTCGATGCCGTAGTTGCGTGCAATGCTGCGTCCCTCGTTCTCCTTGTAGTGGTAGTGAAGGTCGAGCCGGTCGTTATACCGGGCTGCCACGTTGTCGCAGCGCACAGTGGAGCCGTCCTCAACCAGATAGACCTCAAAGTCTTGGCATGATTGCTCGGCAAGGCTCTGTAGCAGGTCGTCGACCTCGGCGGGACGGTTGTAAACAGGAATTATTACTGAAAAGTAGGGCAAAGTGTTATCTGATTTTTTTGAGTTGTTTTAATAGATGATAATCAAGCTGTTATTTCTCAATTATGTTAGTAAATTGTTTCCATTGAGGTGAGACC
Organism: Porphyromonadaceae bacterium UBA2751; assembly: GCA_002353285.1. Taxonomy (GTDB): domain Bacteria; phylum Bacteroidota; class Bacteroidia; order Bacteroidales; family Muribaculaceae; genus Sodaliphilus. Next base: position 35,148 of record DEJJ01000022.1, read on the forward strand.
TTGTAGTGCTGTGCAGTGCCTCGTGGCACGTAGAGGGTGCAGGCCTTGGTGTTGATTTCGTCGAAGACATTCTTTCCCATCTCCACGCGGGTCACATCCTGAATCATGCTTGTGATTGATGTGGCGGCATCGAGGCCCTTGAAAGCCCATTCCTTGATTGAGGTGATTGCACTGCCCAATGTAACACTCTTGATGTGGTCGTCGTGTAGGAATGCACCATAGCCAATTGACTTGACTGAGTTGCCAATCACTACGCTCTCAAGGCTGTCGCATCCACAGAATGCGCGTTCTTGAATCTCGACCACCGAATTGGGGATTTCCACGCTTTTCAGGTCGGTGCAGTAGAAGAAGGCTTGGTCACCAATCTTGGTCACCGACTCGGGGATGTGGATGCTGGTCATGCCGCGGCATCCGTAGAAGGCTTCATTGCCAATTGTGGTCACAGTGGGTGGGATTGTTGAGTTTTTGCAAGCTGCGACAATGGTGCTTGTGCTGGTCTCGACAATGGCGTTGCAGCCGTTGCGTGAGTCGTACTTAGTGTTGCCGTTCTCGACCGATATAGATGTTAACGCATGGCAGCTGCGCAAAGCTCCATCGCCAATCTCGGTTACCGCTGCAGGAATGGTTATTTCCTCGATGCTTGAGCACTCATAGAAGGCGGTCTTGCCAATTTTCAGCAGTGATGCTGGGAGCTTGATTGATTTCAGGCTTGTGCAGATGCTGAAGGCTGCCTCACCTATTTCTTTCACATTCTTGCCCATGTTCATTTTTTCCATCCATCGGCATGCGCTGAATGCTGCGCTGCCAATGCTGGTGACTGAGTTGGGGATTGACACCTCTTTGAGGCTTGTGTTGTTGAATGCATAGGGGGCTATGCGCTTGACCTTGCTAGGGATGGTTATTGAGTTGATGCCACTCTCGGCGAAGGCATAGGGTGGAATCTCGGTCAATGCTGGTGGCAGGGTCACTTGCTTGAGCCTGAAGCATTGCATGAAGGCACCTTCTCCAATGGTTTTCACGCTGGCAGGAATCATGACCGATGTGAGTTCAGAGTTGGCTGAGAAGGCGTAACGATCGATTGCGGTAACCTTGTAGGTAGTTCCGTTGTGTTTTACGGTTTCGGGGATAACGATGTGGCCCACGTAGCCTACCTCGGAAGGAGCGGGAGCATCGAGAGCAATCAAGATGGGAGTCTCATAAGTGAAAGTGACAGTTTTGCCATCATCATTAATATTATAACACATGCCGCCTTGCTTGAAGTCGAAAGCAAAGCTGGCTGCTGGCAGTGTGGCAGTCATCAAGGTAATCAGTAAGATTCTGAAGTTTTTCATAAATGTAAATGTTTGATGGTTTCGAAATTGCAAATTTAGTGAAAGCCAAGTGAAAAAACAAATTTATTTGAGTTTTTCCTTATTTATCCATCAATAGCATTTTTTTAGAAAAACCACATACATGTAATTTAGATTTCAGATGTCGGAAGTGAGAAATCGGAAAGTTGGAAGTAGACGTAAGTCATCTTATGTCTGGCAACTGAAATCTTACGTCAGACATCTTGTTAGAAAGGCGGAATTTCCTCGTTGTTGTCGCGCAGGAAGTCGACATTGCCTTGTGGTGGCATATCGTCGATAGTGGGGGTTGGGACCCGGTCGGGGATGTTGTCATATCCGCTCTCGCTATTCATGCGCGATGCCACAAGCTCCTCGGCTGGTGCATTAGGCGAGTCGATGCGGTCGTCCCAGTTCTCGAATCGTGCGAATCGTGACACGAACTTGAGTTTGATTGTATCGGTTGCACCACTGCGGTGCTTGGCGATGATAAACTCGGCAAGACCTTGGATGTTGCCGCCTTCACTGTCAACATCGGACTTGGAGTAGTATTCTGGGCGGTGGATGAAGCACACGATATCGGCATCCTGCTCAATGGCACCACTCTCACGAAGGTCGCTCAGTTGCGGGCGCTTGCCTCGCTTGTCGTCGCCACGTTGCTCAACACTGCGGTTAAGCTGTGACAGTGCTATAATGGGGATGTCGAGTTCCTTTGCAAGCTGCTTGAGCGAACGTGAGATTGTGCTCACCTCTTGCTCGCGGCTGCCAAATTTCATGCCTGTGGCGTTCATGAGCTGCAGGTAGTCGATGATAATGATTTTCACGCCATGCTCACGCACCAGTCGCCTTGCTTTAGTGCGGAGCTCAAAGATGGAAAGCGATGGTGTGTCGTCGACATAGATGGGCGCCGAGTAGAGTTGCTTCACTCTCGACATGAGAATGTTCCATTCTTGGTCCGAGAGTTGTCCGCTTTTTATTTGGTCGCCACGCACTTCACACACGTTGCTGATCAAGCGGTTCACAAGTTGCACATTGGACATCTCGAGCGAGAATATTGCCACTGGTGTGTTGTAATCCACGGCCATGTTCTTGGCCATCGAGAGCACCAACGCCGTTTTTCCCATCGCTGGGCGGGCTGCGATAATTATCAGGTCGCTGTTCTGCCATCCCGAGGTCACCTTGTCGAGTGCGTGATAGCCTGTGGCGAGTCCGCTCAAGCCGCTCTTGCGGTTGCTGGCATCCTGAATCTTCTTGATGGCCTCGTTGATGACGGGGTCGATTTGCACCACATCACGCTTGAGTGTGTTCTTCGACAGGTCAAAGAGTTTGCCCTCGGCCTCCTGCATGAGGTCATACACGTCAATCGAGTCGTCGAAGGCCAGCGTCGAGATTTGCGAGCTGAAGCTGATGAGCTCTCGAGCAAGATACTTTTGAGCAACAATGCGAGCGTGATATTCCACATTGGCAGCACTCGACACGCGTCCCGTCAGCTCCGAGATGCGCACAGGACCACCCGCTTCCTCGAGGTTGCCGTCGAGGCGCAGCTGCTCGGTGACGGTGAGCATGTCGATGGGGCGCTGCTTCACGCCCAGAGCCACAATGGCCTCGTAAATGAGCTGATTAGCGTGGTCGTAGAAGCACTCGGGCTTGAGCAGGTCGCTCACGATGGAGTAAGCGTCCTTCTCGAGCATGAGTGCGCCCAGCACAGCTTCCTCAATGGCCACATCCTGTGGCTGCATTTTGCCCAGCTCACTCACTATCTCACTCTCGTGCTGTGGCTTGCGACGGCTATAATTGCGGTTTTTCGAATTTTTTCCAGTGTCAAACTCCATGATTGTGTCATTTCTTTTTGTGGATGCAAAGTTAAGCCAATGGCCTGCAACGGCAAAATATTATGGCCTTTCTTTTATTAACAAGATGTTAACATGAAGGTCTCACTCCATGTGGAACTGCTGTTTGAGCCAGTGCATAGCATTATCGACCTGCCAGGGATAGAGCCAGTGGCCAGTGTCAAGTCCCACCTGCAACTGCTTGGGAGCAGTGATTACGTTAAAGGCGCTATAGGTCGACGTGGGACAGCAAGCCGGGTCGTTATAGCCCCACGCATAGAATCCTGGCACGCGCAAAAGGCGGGCAAAGTTGACGGTGTCGTAATAGCGCGACACTTCCATGCGAGCTTGCAGATTAGGCTCATTGGCATCACGGAACAAGTGAGGCCATCCGCCACCACGACCGTGATAATAGCCGGTGAGCTCACAGAAGGCGGGGAAATAGGCAAACAAGGCGCTAACATGTGGGCTTAAAGCCGCCGTCATTATTGAGAGCATTCCACCCTGGCTGCCGCCATAGGTGGCGATGCGAGTGGTGTCGACATCATCGCGAGTGCACAAGTAGTCGACTGCGCGAACGCATCCCAAGATTGAACGTTTGTAATAGTAGGTGTCGCGGTTATCGATGCCTATTGTGGTGTAGCCTGCAAGCGCTCCATTCTCGAGCTGACGGTAAATCTCGGGCGACTGGTCAACGGGAATGCCATGCACCCCTATTTCCAGCACTATGAATCCATGGTAGGCAAGCTCGCTAGGACCATGAAAGCTTCGCACCGCAGCACCAGGCAACCGCAAGATGGCAGGCTTGCGACCAGGAGTCTTGGGCACGGTGAGCACGCCATACACGTAGTTGCCTTTCTTGTAGGATTGCAACTTGACGTAATAGACGTCAACCCTGTCGTTGCTTTCCTCGGCACTATGCCTGAGACTTGGCATCATGGGGATAGCCGAAGCCTTAGCCATCGATTCACTCCAATACTGCCCAAAATCGGTAGGCATGGTAGTTGTAGGCTGAATCATGAGTGGATCGGCTGCCACGTTGGTCATTGAGCTATAGGTGCGGCCCTCATGGGTAACCTTCACCCTCACACTGGTGAATCCAGGTTCCTTGGCACCAGGCACAGTGAAATGTGCCATGCCGTCACTTCCCGTCTTCACTGTTCCTGATGCTATAGCATCGAGTTTGTCTGGGCCGTAGCTATAAGCAATCTCGGTGTTGCGCATGAGCACATTTTCCTTGATGGCGTAGGCCGTGATGTGCACCTTCTCTCCCACGTGGTAGGTCCAGTCGGCATGATCGGGTTCAGCAACTACTGTTATGTACTGATGGCTCGACGATTGAGCTACTGCTGCCATTATAATCATGGCAAGCGACAATGCTGAAAAAAATCGTTTCATAAGTGAAAAAAAGATTTGTGACCACAAAGTTAAGAATTAATGTAATAATAGCAAATGGAGCATTAAACTTTTAATCGAATATATAGTCACAAAATTATGTAATAATGTGGTCTCTTTCACGTTATTTAGATATAAATCTGTAATCATTATAATATGCGAAAACTAATTTCTAATCTATTGATCCTTACCATTATGGGATTTTTCTCATTAAATGCTCATGCTCAGGATGAACCCGACTTCGACTATCCGCAGCAAGTGAGCAAGGATGCGCTCGCTCAACTGAAGAAAGCGCAAAAGAGCGGTGACGGACAGATGATGGTGGATGCCCTGGTGCGGTTCTCGATAGCCAAGGGTCGCATCTCGCAAGAGAGCATGGACACGATCATCACTCAAATTGAGGAAGTTAATAAAAAAGAGAAGCGTGCCGACTACAAGGCTCTGCTTAATTTCCTGGAGGCGTGTGTGTTCAGCAACTATCGCGATGCCTATGTGGTGCACGACCGAGAAAATGCTGCCGATGAGCAGCCGTCGGGCGACTACACCGAGTGGGACCGCGCGCAGTTCGACACCAAAATAAAAGAACTGATTCATGCCGCCCTTGCCGATGAGCAAGCTCTGAAGCAGTGCCCAATAGGCAATTACAGCAAGATTTTTGTTGACGGCGATGCTATGGGTGCCACCTATGTGCCCACACTGATGCAGGCACTGTGCCTGCACTGCAAGGCGCTGGTGCCTGGCGACGAAGCGCTGGCTAAAGAGCTTGATGATCGCTGGCTCCAGTCGTGCACCCCGGGCACACCCGAGTGGATGTGGGCCGCTACCGAGCTCGACATCTTTGACGATGACTTCAAGGAATATGAGAAATACAAGGACAATGAGCACAGTGCGTTGCTGCTGCTCAAATCATCGGCAACCAACCATTATGTCGACTACAAGGAATATGTGAACCGCTTTCCTAACTCTTATTACACTGCAGCTGTTCAAAACAAAATCTACCAAACTGAGCGACAGTATGTGAACTTGAGCTTTCCCATGCATGTGTCGTCGACCGACTCGATCAAGGTTACTGCTTATTTCAATAATGTGAACAATGCCGAGCTTCGCATCTATCGTTTCCCCGACAAGTTGCTGGCACAGATTGAGAATGGCACAGTCAAGAAATATGGGGTTGGCGACCTTGAATTGGTGCGTAGCCACAAGATACACAGCCCTGGTGTGGTGCCTTTCTACAAGCGAGTTGACCAGATGCTGCCTCCCTTACCATTTGGCAAATATGTTATCTTGGGCGCATTCATGAGCGGTGATGGTGTGGAGACTGTCAGCAGCGAGGATAGGCTTCACAATGCCATTGTGGTGCACGATGTGACAATGTTTGGCGCTGGAGGCGAGGGATTTGACGACCGCGTGTTTGCCGTCGACACTCGCAGTGGTGCACCGCAGCAAGGGGTGAACTTTGACATTACCAGCTATTTTAATAGCTATGCCAAGCATGGCCCAGTGCAGGTGGTGGCCGACGTTGATGGCAGCACCCAGTTGCCAACTGATGGCAGCCACAGATATCTATATCATGAAATCAAGGCCACTCGAGGAACCGACAAGTATGGACCTTCGCTCACTTATTACCCGTTTACTGAATCTGAGCCTAATGCCTATGTTTCGTCGCAAGTGTTTACCGACCTGAGCATCTATCGCCCTGGCGAGACGATGAAATTTGTTGTAATCCTCCACAATGTCACGAGCAAGCAGATGCTGCCGCTTGATGGTGAGAAGGTGAGAGTGGTGCTCAAAGACGCCAACCACCAAGGTGTAGACACACTGGAAGTGGTAACCGACGCCTATGGCCGCATTCAAGGCGAGTTCAAGATTCCCACCGACCGCATGAATGGCCGGTTCTCGCTAAACTTCACCCATGGCGAGAAATACAAGAAATATCTGAAATCGCATTATGTGAATGTGAGCGAATACAAGACACCCACATTCACTGTTTCGTTCCCCGATTGCCGCCAGGTGTTCACCCGCAACCAGCCTGTGAAGCTCACAGGCAAGGCCATGACCTACAGCGGCGTGCCCGTGCCTAATGCCGAGGTTAAGCTCCACCTCTATCGCAACGAGTGGAGCTGGTGGTGGCGATGGTCAACCACCCGTGGTGAGAACATCGTCGACACCATTGTTACTACCGATGCCAATGGCGAGTTCACGCTTGAGCTGCCAGCATCGAAGTTTAAGGAAAATGAGTCGAGTCACTACTATTATAACTATGTGCTTGATGCGCAGTGCACAAGCGATGCTGGCGAGAGCCAGGAGGGTAGCCACTGCTTCATCATTGGCAGCCGCCGTGGCGTGAAGCTTGGTGGCGACATGGACTATAACAATGTTGCACCAGTGAAACTCAATCTCACCTTCAACAGCACCGATGAGAACGACAAGAGCGTTGACTGCTACTACAAGGTTCAGGATGAGAACGAGAAGGTGGTGGCATCGGGCAACTTTAATAGTGCCACTCCAGTGGTCGACCTCACAAAGCTGCCCTCAGGCAGATACAAGGTGATTGTCAATATGCTGGGCGATGACGAGACCACCAATTGCTACCTCACCCTTTATCGCAAGGGCGAGAGCACCAGTCCAGTTAAGGACAATCCGCTGTGGATGCCCAGCGATGGCCGCCGTGTCGACGACAAGAACATGGGGCACATCACCATTGGGTGCGCCCAAGAAGCCCACATCTATTATATTGCCACCTCGCGCGACAAGGTCGAGAAGCAGGGATGGATAAAGATGAAGAAGGGCATCAACGACTTCACTATTGAGCTGCCAAGCACACCAGGTGGCTATCTTAACATCAAGTTCTTTAGCGTGGCGGCAGGAAATGTGTATCAGCAGAGCGCCACCTTGCACAGCAATGTCAAGGCCAAGGCCCTCAAGGTTAAGGTAAACAGCTTCCGTGACAAGCTGCTATCGGGCGAGAACGAGAAGTGGTCGTTCACGCTCGTCGACGAGCTCGACAAGCCACAGCCTGGAGCCATGCTCCTTGAGATGATGGACAAGGCTCTCAATGACCTGAGCGATAACACTTGGCACTTCAGTCCCTCGTTGCCGCGCAAGGTAGTATATAATTTCGATGCTCAAGATCTCTCAGGCTGGCTCTATAGCAGGCCATCGTGGCAGCACAAGTCGCTCACCACCAAGTCGGCATCAATCGCCGAGTTTAACACCTACGACGAGAGTTTCTTCGAGAACTACAGGTCTTATGCTATGCTGGGCGGAGGTCGTGGCATGGTGCTCTATGAGTCGGCTGTTGCCGATAATGTTGCGATGATGCCTATGGCCAAGAGTGCATCGGGCATTCGCGCACGCGGACTCGCCAGTGTCAATGGCATGGCCGAGCTCGATGGTGGTGTGGCCGCCGCCGAAGAAATGATGGACGTGGCCGAAGAAGCACCCGAACCTAAAGTGGACGAGGCTGCCCTCAAGAATGTGCAGGTGCGCGAGAGCGATGTGAAGGTGGCCCTGTGGCAGCCCATGCTCGTGAGCGATGCGCAGGGCAACGTGAGTCTGGAGTTCGACGCTCCTAATTTCAACACCACATGGCTAATGCAGGCGGTGGCCTATAATAACGCTCTTAACACCGACGTGCTCAAGCGCGAGGTGCTCACCAGCAAACCCGTGATGGTGAAGTCGAGCCTGCCACGCTTCCTGCGTCAAGGCGACAGCGCCCAGCTGGCTGCAAGCTTGCAAAACAGCACCGAATCGGCCCTCAGCTGTGATGCCATCATCGAGATATTTAATCCTCGCACTGATGAGGTGATAATGCGCCGCACATTCAACGAGAACATCGCTGCAAGCGGAACAAATACGCTGAAGGTAGATTGGGAAGTGCCCGACACAATCCCATTCGTAGGTTTCCGCGTGAAGGCTGCCACTGGCAACTTTGGAGACGGTGAGCAGGTGATGATACCTGTGCTGCCGGCCATCTCGCCAGTGATTGAGACCAAGCCATTCTACATTGATGCCGCCACTCCATCGTTCAACACTCAGTTGCCACAGTTTGCCCGCGACGCTCGCGTAACGCTTGAGTATTGCGACAATCCCGTGTGGTATTGCGTTCAGGCCTTACCCACCATTTTCAGCGACAACTACAACATTGCCACATCGCTTGTGCACAGCCTCTTTGCCGAGACCCTGGCACAGGGCATAGCCAAGTCGCAGCCCAACATCAAGGAGGCTGTGGACTACTGGAAACATAACGAGCAAGACTCATCGCTCGTGTCGATGCTCGCTCGCAACAGCGACCTCAAGATAGGCACGCTGCTGGCTTCGCCATGGGTGCGTGAGGCCGACCGCCAGACGCTGCGCATGTCGCGCCTTAACGAGCTCTTCGACGAAGAAAAGATGGCTGCCGAGCACAAGCGCATCATCGATGGCTTGAAGCGCCTGCAGATGAATGACGGAGGCTTCCCCTGGTATCGCTATCCAGGCTGCCAATCGTCGCTCTACACCACTGAGACTGTGCTCGAGATCATTGGCGAGCTGCGTCACTTGGGTTATCTCAAGGACGATGCCGACATCAACGACATGGTGAAGCGTGCTCTTGTCTACTTCGATAAGGAGTACCTGCGCGTCTACAAGGAACACCTCAAGCACGACAAGAACAACCACAGTGGCTTCAGCGACTACGTGTATGTTCGCACTCTCTATCCCGAGACTCCCGTCACTGGCGAGAACCAGAGCATGCTCAAAAACTGCCTCAAGGCGATGACTAAGGACTGGAAAGGCACCAGCTTGGGCAACAAGGCCTACTATGCCCTTACACTCAACCGTAACAATTACCCCAAGGTGGCAAAGAGCATCGTTGAGTCTATTCGTCAGTATGCCCTCATCAAGCCCGAGACTGGCATGTATTGGGACAACGTTCAAGCCGGATGGCGCTATCTCGACAAGGTGGCTGTGACCGCTACAATCCTGGAGGCGATGAACGAGGTTGACCCACGTCAGCAGGAGATTGACCAGGTGCGCAAGTGGATGCTACTGATGAAGCAGACCAACGACTGGGGCTCGAGAAGCCTTGCTGCCGATGCCGTTTACAGCCTTCTCTCAACTGGCAGCAAGTGGCTTGAGCGCAACGATGCTCCAACCATTACAATCGACGGCAAGCCACTTGAATTTGACAAGGTCGACACCTATCTGGGCTACTGCCGCAAGGAGATTCCAGCCACATCGCTGGCTACGCTCCACATCGAGCGCAATGGGGCAAGCCCTGCCTGGGGAGCCATCTACAGTCAGTTCAAGGCCTCGATGAGCGACATCAAGGAGGTGAGCATCTATGACCTGTCGATTCACAAGGAGTTCTATGCTTATAACACCGACGGCACTTTGCGCAAGGTAGAGAACTTCAAGGTGGGCGACAAGATTCAGGTTCGCACTGTTATCAAGAACGCTAAGGATCTTGACTTTGTGACTGTGAAAGACGAGCGCGGGTCGTGCTTCGAGCCTCTCGACAAGCTTTCGGGCTACCGCTATGCCGACCATAGCTACTATTACCTCGAGATTAAGGACAGCGAGACCAACATCTTCTTCACGAGTCTCGACAAGGGCACGCACGTGATAAGCTACGACGTCTATGTCACAGCACCGGGCAAGTACAACGTGGGAATCGCTACGGCACAATGCCAGTACGCACCGCAAGTCACAGCCCACAGTGCTGGTTCAGTTGCTACAGTTGAGCCGTAACGATTGCTTGATGACGCTTAATTTTTTCAAGGTGAGGATTCTTGTGAGTCCTCACCTTTTTTCAAGATAAATTCGTTAACTTTGCACTGCTTTATGCAGCGCAAGATTATACATATCGACATGGATGCCTTCTTTGCCTCGGTGGAGCAGCGCGACAACCCCGAGTTGCGTGGCAAGCCCATTGTTGTGGGAGGCGACAGTGACCGTGGCGTGGTGGCTACGGCGAGCTACGAGGCGCGCCCCTACGGTGTGCACTCGGCAATGTCGATGCGCATTGCCAAGCGCCTGTGCCCACAGCTCATCGTGGTGCCAGGGCATTATCAGGTTTATAAGGAAGTGTCGCGGCAGATGCATGAGATATTTCATGAGTATACCGACCTGGTCGAGCCCATTTCGCTCGATGAGGCCTTTCTCGATGTTACCGAAAACAAGCCAGCCATTGAGCTTGCGGTTGACATTGCCCGTGAAATTAAGGCGAAAATTAAGGAGCGACTCAACCTCACCGCTTCGGCTGGAGTGAGCTACAATAAGTTCCTCGCCAAGATTGCCAGCGACCAGCGCAAGCCCGACGGGCTGTGCACCATCCATCCCAGCCGTGCTCAGGACTTTATCGACTCGCTGCGCATCGAGAAATTCTGGCTCGTGGGACCAAAAACTGCCGAGACGATGCACAAAATGGGCATCTCTACTGGAGCCGACTTGCGGGCCGTGTCGCTTGAGCATCTCACCCAAGTCTTTGGCAAGATGGGACAAGTGTTCTACAACTTTGCTCGTGGCATCGACAACCGCCCAGTCATTGTGGAGTGGGAGCGCAAGTCGATGGGCTGCGAGCGCACTTTCGAGCACGACATCTACACTGCCACTGCTGTGCAGGACCAGCTTGATAAAGCTGCAATCGAACTGGTGCGCAGGCTTGAAAAATACGGCTTTGAGGGTCGCACACTTACCTTAAAAGTGAAATTTCATGATTTCCGTCAAATCACCCGCTCCATTACCCAAGATAAGATATTGAAGGATAAACACGATATTTTCTCGCTGGCACTCCAGTTGTTGCAGCAGGTTGACTACAGCGAGCATCCCATTCGCCTTCTCGGTCTCTCAGTTTCTCGTAGCACGCCACACGACATTCCATCCACAAGCACCCGATGGGTCGAACTCGAAATACCTTTCCCTGAGTTGTAATCCCGTAGCAACTATTGCGCTACCAAGTGCCATATTCCGAGCGGACGGCATCAATGCGTAGCAAGATGAACAGCAGTATTGTGAATCCCCACAGCGATGAGCCGCCATAGGAGAAGAAGGGTAGGGGTATGCCTATCACAGGCACAACGCCAATTACCATGCCTATGTTGATGGTTAGATGGAAGATGAGAATCGACGCCACGCAATAGGCATACACGCGCCCAAAGGTGGTGTGCTGCCGCTCGCCAATGGCTATGATGCGAAGTATTAGAGTCAAGAATAGAATGAGCACAGCCGAAGTGCCAATAAACCCTTGTTCCTCGCCAATGGTGCAGAAAATGAAGTCGGTGTGCTGCTCAGGAACGTAATTGAGCTTGGTCTGCGTGCCTTCAAGGAACCCCTTGCCAGTGAGTCCACCCGAGCCAATTGCTATCCTCGACTGGTTCACGTTATATCCCTTGCCTTTCAGATCCTCCTCAATTCCTAATGAAATCTTTATGCGATTCTGCTGATATGGCTTCAAAGCATGGTCAAATGCTATGGTCACCGAGAACATGTAGATGATAGAAACCACAGCAAAGATTACCGTCATGAGCACCTTGTTAAGGTCGTCACGGAACATTCCTATGAGCAAGTAGATGAGCGAGAGCGGTATCACAGTGAAGAAGAATGCGTAGCCGTTGATGTGAACTCCCAGCGCGCTTAATCCCCAGGCAATTAGTGCGCATGCAATGTAGCCAATTGCAACATTGCGGCCAAGGATGAGCGAACGGCAGTAGACGAGTAGCATGAGCACAATCACAACCATGATGCACGTGAGCACGATAAAGGTGCCCAGTGGGATGCCCATAATGACTGTGCTGGCAAACTTGAGCACCAGCACAAAATAGCTCACAGCACACAGCAGGGCAAAGAGCACGAAGCCGTTCATTCCCTCACGGTAAAGCACCAGGATGAGTGAGAAATAAACGAGTGCGGAGCCTGTCTCGTTCTCAAGAATGATGCACATGATAGGCAACAGGATGATGCCAACAGGAGCAATGTAGGTGCGCCATCCACGCAGCTGAAATCCATAGGTGCTAAATAGTTTTGCAAGTGCCAGTGCTGTTGCTGTCTTAGCAAACTCGGCTGGCTGCAGGCTCACCGCTCCAAACTTCAGCCATGAGTGTGAACCCTTGATGTTGGGTGACACAAATGCCGTGACGATGAGGATGATAATCATCACGAAATAGATGGGATAGGCGTAGGCCTCGTAGAGCCTGCGATCGATGAGCAACAGCGAGAAGCCTATCACAAACGAGAACCCTATCCACAAGAACTGCTTTCCCGAGTAGGTGTCGAAGTCGAACATGCTCAACTGGCTATTGCTTGTGGTGGTTGAGGCATAGATGCTCACCGCTCCTGCTACCACCATTATCAGGTATAGCAGCACTGTGAACCAGTCGACCGAGGCAAGCAGCCTGTTGCTGGCATCATCGTTATCCCTTGTAGTGGCCATCTCGTGTGATTATTGTGCCTGTGGGGCGTGTTAATATTGCTTGTTGTTGCTCTCTATTTAGTGGCAAGCCCTTGATGGGATTGCTCGGTAACTGATTGTGAGTTGTGAGTTGTGAGTTGTTGGTTGTGAGTTGCTCTTGTTCATCCTCGATGATAGATGGGTTCTCCTCGAGCCACTTGTCGCTCCACTTGTTGGCTCGCGACTCAATCTCATCGCTCTCACCGCGCAGGTAGCGTTCAAGCACCATGGCACCCAGTGGCACTGCCACTTGAGCTCCAAAACCGCCATTCTCGACAAAGACGCAGATGGCAATCTTGGGGTCGTCCTTGGGAGCAAATCCCATGAACACCGAGTGGTCTCGTCCATGAGGGTTTTGCACAGTTCCTGTCTTGCCGCACACGTCAAGACCTGGCAGATTGGCTCCCTTGCAGGTTCCACCTGTAACTGCCATGCGCATGCCAGTAATCACGTTGTCGTAGTACTCGCGGTTGATATTTGGCCTGTGCTGCTGGGTGTATTCTTTTGAGATGCCTACGTCGCGAATCTGCTTCACAACATGGGGGGTGAAGTAGTAGCCTCGATTGGCAATGGTGGCGCTCAAGTTGGCAATTTGTAGTGGAGTTGCCATGATCTCGCCCTGACCAATGGCGATTGAGATGACAGTGTTGGCCCCCCAGTTGCCTTTGCCCAGATGCTCGTTGTAGAACTTTGCATTAGGAATAAAGCCTCGGCTCTCGGCTGGCAGGTCGATGCCAAGCTTATATCCATATCCCATTTCAACCATGTAGTTTTTCCACACGGTGAACGCCGAGTCGATATTAGTGTACTTGCGGTTGTTGAGCATGTAGTAAAGTCCCCAGCAGAAGTAACCATTGCACGAAGTTGCAAGTGCTGGCTGCAATGCTATGGGCGAGCCGTGGCCGTGGCATCCTATCTTCAGACCCTTGTTGATGTAGCCTCGATAGCAGGGATAGGAAGTGTTGATATTGGTGATGCCCTCTTGCATGAATATCAGTCCTTGGGTTGGCTTGAAAGTAGAACCGGGAGGATAGGCCGCCATGATTGAGCGGTCAAAGAGTGGCTTGCTGGGATCGCTCACGAGCTTGGCGTAGTTCTTGCCACGGTCTTTGCCCACAAGCAGCGACGGGTCGTAGTTGGGGCTGGTGACCAGTGCCAGCACTTCGCCTGTTTTGGGCTCAATGGCTACGATGGCGCCGCGCTTGCCTCGCATGATTTTCTCGCCAAACTGCTGCAGCTTGATGTCGATGCTTAGTTGCAGGTCCTTGCCTGCAACTGGCGCCACATCGTCCTTGCCATCGTTATATTTTCCTTTAATCTTGCCTCGAGCATCCCTGATGAGTATCTCTTTGCCCTTCACGCCACGCAAATATTTCTCGTAGCTCTTCTCCACTCCCAGGTCGCCTGTGTAGTCTCCAGGAATGTAGTAGTTGTCGGTGTCGCGTTCTATGTCCTCGGCGTTAACCTCTCGGATGTCGCCCAGCACATTGGCTGCTGCCAAATAGTTGTAGCGCCTGATGATGCGCTGCGAAATGTCAAAACCAGGGAAGCGGAACAGTATCTCCTGAAGGCGTCCGTAGGTTGTTGAGTCAAGATTTTGAACCAGTGGCTGTGGAGTAGTGGCACTATAGTTCTTGTTCTTCTTGGGGTCGCTCATGTTCTTCCACAGCAGGTCGAAGTCCTTGCGATCGAGTTTCAAGATTCGGCACATTGTGGTCGTGTCAAACTCTTGAACATCCTTGGGTACAAGCACCAGGTCGTAGGCAGGCTCGTTATAGACCACAAGGTTGCCGTTGCGGTCGTAGATTTGTCCGCGCGAGGGATGAGTAATTTTAGTGGATCGGGCATTGCTCACTGCAATCTCTCGGTATTTCTCGTCAAGAATCTGCAGGTTGAAGAGGTGGCACAGGTATATAGCGACAATGACGACTATAAAGCCGCCAATCACAAACTTGCGTTTCTCTAAGTTATAATCTTTTCTCACGTTCGGTACTCACTAAACTGTCGATACCAAAAATCAGTAATATAGATAGCACGCTGCTGGCAACGATGCGCAGCAGTGTGAGCGGGAAGTTGTGAAGAGTGAATGCTTGCGTTAAGAACAGCACTGCGCAGTACAGTGTCACCAGTGTGGCCATGTACTTGAGATAATTGGTGATTCCCAGTGAGTCCATCGACGGTATAGGGTCGTTGTCCTCGTCGTCCTTGAGAATGAACATGTTGTGAACGGGCCTGCGTGCCATTGTCATGACGGTGCATGCCAGAGCGTTCATGCCCTGTGTGTTGTTGAACATGTCGACAAAAAGTCCAAACAGGAACGCTATCGTGAGTGTCCAGTTGAGTGAGTAGTTGACTGGCAATCGCAATATCAAGTAGATGTAGATTACTGGCATTGCAACTCCAAAGAGGATTATCTTGCTGCAAATCACCTGAGCAACAAGCAGCGCTACAAAGAGGATGAGAAAATGAAGCAAAGTGTTTTTCATCGTTTCATCCCTCCTTCCTCTTTAAGGCTTATCGCATCCTCGCTGTCGAGTTGCTTGAGTTCATCCTTCATGTTATTCTTTATCACATGCACATTGCTGAGCTTGGTGATTTTGCACGACAGCTTAACGATAAGTGTCATGAAGTTGTCTTCCTTGGTGGTGGGGGAGATACTCTCAACCACTCCAACCATGAATCCCTGCGGGAAACTCAGCGAGCTGCTGCTTGTGACCACAGTGTCGCCCACGTGGTAGTTGTCGACTTTGGGCAGGTCCTTGAGAATGGCATGGTCGGTTCTCTTGCCGTCCCACACAAGCAGGCCAAAGTTGCCATTGCCCTTGAGCTCGCAAGTGATTTTTGTGTCGGGGTGAAGCATCGACATGATGCGTGCCGAGTGGGTGTTGACGGCATCAACTATGCCCACCACGCCATTCATGTCCATCACTCCCATGTAGGGTTCAATGCCATCGGCACTGCCGCGGTCGATAGTGATATAGTTGGCTGGATTAACCACGCTGTTGCTTATCACGTGTGCCGAGATGAACGAGTAGTTGCCATTGCCACTCACGTTAGCACCAGGTTTTGCACCATATTTGAGCTCCAACTCGTTGAGCTGGTTCTTAAGCATTAGTATTTCCTGCTTTTGCAACGCATTTTGCCTGTGAAGGTCTTCATTTATCTCCTTGAGGTTGAAGTAGCCCGAAGCACCATTCACGCCCTTAGAAATTGCTGCCACAGTTCCGTTGGCCGAGGTGAGATACACGCTCTGCTGGTAGGGATTGGACTGGAACAGCAGTCCAAGGCTCAAAATCACGTAAAACGCGAAAATGAACCATGAGCTGTTCTTTATGAAGAAGTTAATTAAATTATTCATCTCTTCAATCCTTCATGTGGATGCATAGCACAAAAAAGGTGGGTTGTGTCGCATCGACCCCACCTGTGAACTGTGTTGCTGTTTTTAGGATGGCAACAAGTGTGGGATTAACGCTTGAGGAACTTGAAGCGCTTTATGTTCTTAAGGGCTACGCCTGTGCCCTTGGCAACTGCGTGCAAGGGATCATCGGGCACCTGGAATGGAATGCCAATCTTGTCGGTGAGTCGGCGGTCAAGGCCACGAAGCAAGGCACCACCACCAGCCAGGTAAACACCGTTCTTCACGATGTCGCTGTAGAGCTCGGGTGGAGTCTGCTCGAGTGCGCTCAGCACTGCAGCTTCAATCTTGGAGATTGACTTCTCGATGCACTGGCTAATCTCGTGATACGACACTGGCACCTCCATGGGCAGTGCAGTCATCTGGTTTGGACCACGCACGATGTAGTCTTCGGGTGGATTGTCAAGCTCGGTGAGCGCCGAACCCACTTCAATCTTGATGCGCTCGGCAGTGCGCTCGCCCACCTTCACATTGTGAGCGCGACGCATGTGCTCCCTAATGTCCTCGGTGAGGTCATCGCCAGCAATGCGAATACTCTTGTTGCTCACGATTCCACCCAGCGAAATCACTGCAATCTCGGTGGTACCACCACCTATGTCGACAATCATGTTGCCCTCGGGGGCAAGCACGTCGATTCCTATACCCAGGGCAGCGGCCATGGGCTCATAAATCATGTAGACGTCGCGACCTCCAGCATGCTCGCTTGAGTCGCGGACGGCACGTATCTCAACTTCGGTGGAACCCGAAGGAATGCACACTACCATGCGAAGTGAGGGTGAGAACCAGTGGTTCTTTTGGCTCACTTTCTTAATCATGCCGCGAATCATGAGCTCTGCGGCATTAAAGTCGGCAATCACACCGTCGCGTAGTGGTCGCACGGTCTTGATGCCCTCATGCACTTTGCCACGCATCTCTCGTGCGGTCTCTCCCACGGCCATGAGCTTTTGGGTCTTGGTGTCGAGAGCTACTACCGACGGCTCGTCAATTACTATCTTATCGTTGTGGATAATAATTGTGTTGGCTGTTCCTAAGTCAACAGCAATCTCTTGAGTAAATGAGAATAATCCCATATCTTATATCTTTAACTTTATTATGATAGCACACAATGCACTTGGCTGTGAATCACAGGTTTAGGTGTAATGCTGCCATCTTGTTGGTTTCATTACATTATATTCAGTGTGCAAAATTAGTCAAAATAAAGCAACTTGTAAAAGAAAAAATAAACAAAAAAGCTATTATTATTTTTTTTAACAACTAACCCACCATTTTGGGAGAAATGTGACCATGATGGTGGCTGTTGTTAATGATTAATCGAGGTTAAAATCAGTCTTGTGTATCGAGAGATGGGTCTTGCTTGTCGAGGCGCTTCTCCCACAGGTAGTGCTTGGTCTCGCGGGCTATGACGCCTGAGAGTAGCAGCAGCGCAATGAGGTTGGGAAGTGCCATCATGGCATTCATGATGTCGGCAATGTTCCACACCACAGTCAAGCTCATGGTGCAGCCCACAAAGCACAACACAACGAAGAGTATTCTGTAAAGCTTAATGCTTTTCTTGCCAAGCAGGTACTCCATTGCTCGCTCGCCGTAGTAGCACCAGCCCAGGATGGTGGAGAAGGCAAAGGTGATGATGCCAATGGTGAGAATTGGAGTGCCCACATAGGGGATCATGCCAAAAGCTTTCTTGGTGAGCAGGCCGCCGTCATGAAAGTCAATGGAGGGATTGGCAATGATGCTCGAAGTGATAACCAGACCTGTGACGGCACACACTACCACGGTGTCCCAAAATGTGCCAGTCGAGCTCACAAGTGCCTGGCGAACAGGATTCTTGGTTTGGGCTGCGGCGGCAACAATTGGTGCCGATCCAAGTCCTGACTCATTGCTGAACAAGCCTCGCGCTATTCCATATCGCGCCCCCATCATGATGGCCGATCCTGCCGCTCCGCCTATCGAGGCGTCGAGTGAGAATGCCTCGCGGCAGATTAGGCTGATTGCCTCCCACACATAGGCGTGATTAACGCACAGGATGTAGATGCAGCCTGCCACATAGAGGATTGCCATGAATGGCACAAGCGCTGTGCAAATGCGGCTGATGCTCCTAACGCCTCCCAACACCACAATTGCTACTAACGACATGAGAACCAAGCCCACGATGATGCGAAGTGTTGTGTCATCGACACTGTTGCCGGCTATCATGGCCATGTTTTCGCTTATTGCGTTGGCCTGTACCATGTTGCCGATGCCAAAGGCTGCAATGGCGGTGAAAATGCAGAACAGGATTGCAAGCCACTTCTGGCCCAGGCCCCGCTCGAGGGCGTACATGGGGCCTCCAAGCATGGTGCCGTCGCTGGTTTTAACACGGTATTTGATGGCAAGCAGGCCTTCGCTATATTTAGTTGCAATGCCAAATATTCCTGTCAACCAGCACCATAGCACTGCGCCAGGGCCTCCCATGGCAACCGCGGTTGCCACGCCAATGATGTTACCAGTACCTATTGTGGCAGCTAGTGAGGTGGCTAATGCCGCAAACTGGCTCACGTCGCCTGTCGAGTCCTTGTCTTTTGAAACCGATAATTTAATGGCGGTGAATATTTTGCGCTGAGGCACTCGAAGCCTGAAAGTTAGGAAAATGTGTGTTCCAAGCAAGAGTATTATCATGGGCCAACCCCACGCGTAATCGCTAATGGTCTGGGTAATTTCTAAAAAGTCCATCAATAAAGATTTATGTTGATTATTTAGTTAATGCAGCGCAAAGATAAGAATTTTATATTAAAATATCAAATTCAAGTTTAGAAAGTAACCAAAACGTGAATAATCGTGGTTAGAAAAACTTTAACGCAACTATTTTTTGGATATCTTGAGAATAATCTATATTTTTGCAATAAATATTTTAAATAGCTTAATATTCAATGATATGAAAAAGAACCTTTTACTAATTGCATGTATGCTGTTGCCATTGCTGGCGAGCGCGCAGACCCTACAATCAGGGATGACACCATTTATTTTTCACCAAGCATGGGAAAAGGTGGAAAGTTCTAACTCTGATGACGCCGAAGCTATGCTTAAAAAAGCCGGTTACAGCAAGGTGGGTCATTACAACCGCGAGATAGGCTTTAACATTGTCTATGCCAAGGGTTGCAATGTTACCGTGTCACGCTCAGGTGATGTAAAGTCGGCCAAGGCTACTGTAAACAACGGCTACGCTAGTTACGTGGAGATAGGAGCAGGCGTGGGGCTGTGCTACGACATGTCGGTAACATTCCTTTCCAAGGAAGGTGCTCAGGCGTTTATCTCTCTCCTCAAGAAGAGTGGCTACCGCCTATCCCGCAAGGATATGTATGACTGGGGCATAATTGAGAACGTGTGGGAGCGACGCAGCGACCATTGGTTCATAATGCAAAAGGGCAACACCTTCTACATCAACGAGGGTCCCTGCGCTTGAAAAACCTTATGTAATGTTACTAGAGAATTAGAGGATGTGTCACGTGTCACATCCTTTTTTTGTGCTTTTACCATAAAAAAGTGGCGACAAAACTCTTGTGTTGTCGCCACTGATAGTTTAATGTGTGTTATTAGTCGAGTTTGTGGATAATCAAGCCCGAGCGCAGTTTTGGCTCAAACCAAGTAGCCTTGGGAGGCATGATGTTGCCAGTGTCGGCAATGTTGATGATTTGACGCATGGTAACTGGATAAAGAGCCAGGGCCATCTTCATCTCGCCGCTGTCGACACGCTTCTTGAGCTCGCCAAGACCGCGGATACCGCCAACGAAGTCGATGCGCTTGTCGGTGCGCAGATCCATGATGCCCAGGATGTCGCGCAAGATGTAGTCACTAGAAATCTTCACGTCGAGAACGCCAATTGGGTCGTTGTCGTCGTAGGTGCCTTCCTTTGCGGTCAATGAGTACCATTTGCCCTCAAGATAGAGTGAGAAGTTGTGCAACTTAGCTGGACGATACTCCTGCTCACCCTTGCACTCGATGTCGAAGTGCTCAGCTACCTTGTCGAGGAACTGCTCGGGAGTGTTGCCGTTGAGGTCCATAACCACGCGGTTGTAGTCCATAACCTTGAGGTGAGACTCGGGGAAACAAACTGCCAAAAGGTAGTTGTACTCCTCTTTGCCGGTGTGGTTGGGGTCGGCCTGTGCTTTCTCTTCACCGATGTGGGCAGCTGCTGCTGTGCGGTGGTGACCGTCGGCGATGTAGAGGTAGGGTATCTTGGCAAACTCCTCGGTGATGCGGGCGATCACTGCATCGTCGGTAATGCACCAGAAGGTGTGGCCAATGCCGTCCTCGCTCACGAAGTCATACTCGGGCTCACCCTTTGCTACGTTAGCAATAATCTCCTCAAGAGCAGGATTAGTGGGGAATGACAGGAACACTGGCTCAACGTTAGCGTTGTTGACGCGGATGTGCTTCATGCGGTCCTCTTCCTTCTCGCGGCGAGTGAGCTCGTGCTTCTTGATGCGGCCTTCAATGTAGTCCATGTAGTTGGCTGCAACTACTATGCCGTATTGTGTGCGGCCATCCATGGTCTGAGCATAGATGTAGTACATCTCCTTGGGGTCCTGAACGAGCCATCCGTTCTTCTGGAACTTGGTGAAGTTCTCAACGGCTTTGTCATAGACCTTAGGATCGTGTTCGGTAGTGCCGTCGTTGAAGTCGATTTCAGGCTTGATGATGTGGTAGAGCGACATCTCGTTGTCGCCAGCCTCGGCTCTTGCCTCTTCGCTCGAGAGAACGTCGTAGGGTTTAGAAGCCACTTTTTCTACTAACTCTTTTGGGGGACGTAACCCCTTGAATGGTTTTACATTTGCCATGATTTTTGTAGTTAATTGTGTAAATAAAGAAAGTTATTTAGTTCGTTTATTCGATTGTTTTTTAGCGTTAATGCTGTTTTTTTCACGTTGCTCTCGCTTGAGGCGGCGGGCGCAGTCGTTGCAGGTGCCATACACCGTGAGGTTGTAGTAGCTGGTGGTGAACGCTGCAAAGCGGCGTGCGTTCATGTAGGCCATGAAATTGGTGTCCTTCACCAGCTTGGTCTTGCCGCACACCTCGCACTTGAGGTGGATACTCTTGACATGATCTACGCGCTCATAGGCTAAGGCCTGTCCGCCTGTGTTGACGCGGCGCAAGATGTTGGCCTCGACAAGCAAGTCAACCGTATAATATAATGTGGACTTGCTCACCGGGAAACTCTCATCGCTATTCATGGCGACTTTGAGGTTCTCGATGGTGAACATCTTGGGAAACGATAGCACTTTGTCGAGAATGTGGTATCTCTCAGGGGTCTTGCGCTTATTGTTCGTTGAGAGGTAGTTGTTGAAGGCCTCGATTATTGCTTCGTCGCCTTGAGGTTCTATGACCTTCTTGCTGGGCATCGGTATGGGGGAGTGATGTTAAAACATCTTCTCAGGATAAATACCCTGGCGGTGAAGCTCGGCAAATTTCTCGACAACGGCAGGGCGATCCTCGCTGTAGGTCACGCCAAACCACTTTGAATCGGTGCGCAACACCTCAACGGTCGATGTGCCACTCTCCACAAGCTCACTCACCACAATGGGGATGAAGAACTCGCTCTTGGGCACATTGATGCTGTGGTTCAGGAAGTTGATGAAAGACCGCTCGCTATGCACGAAGTAGTCGGGTGTGAAACCCCAGAAATTCATCGACACTGGTGTGGTGGGTTCAAGTTTCTCGACCAGGTCACCTTCGGTGAAAATGATGTCGTGATTCTCGTCGTAGCCAATCTTGGTGCGCTCTACCACACTCTGGAGCAATCCATCCTTGGTCTCGCACACGCCGCGCGACACGGTGCCGCTCTCACTCATAGTGTTGCCCACATTGAAGCCCACCATGAAGTAGCGGTCGTGGCTGCCCTCGGGCAGCTCGCTCAGAGCCTTACCAAGCACCTCAAATGAGTTGCGACCATAGAAATCGTCGCTGTTGATAACGGCAAACGGCTCTTTTATCACATCCTTACCCATGAGCACGGCATGGTTGGTGCCCCAGGGCTTGGTGCGGTCGGCAGGGCAGGTAAAACCCTCGGGCAGCGCATCGGTCGATTGGAAGACAACCTCGGTGGGAATCTTGCTCTCATATTTCGACAGAATCTTCTCGCGGAATTCCTGCTCAAAATCTTTGCGAATTACAAATACCACTTTGCCAAAGCCACTGCGGATGGCATCGTAGATTGAATAGTCCATGATGGTCTCGCCGTGAGGGCCCAGGCCATCGAGCTGCTTGAGGCCACCATAGCGGCTACCCATTCCTGCAGCAAGAACAAATAATGTAGGTTTCATATTATTGTAGTTCTTAGTTTTTTTGAATTAACAGTATCTAACGTGTTTTTTTTTAGATGCGGCGGGCGCCATCGCTAATTATCACGTCATAAACCATGGGCTCATGGCCATATTTCTCGTTGAACTGGCGTTTAGCTGTGGCAATGAACTGATCATGAATTTCATCCTTGACCAGGTTGATGGTGCAACCTCCAAAACCGCCGCCCATGATTCTTGAGCCGGTAACGCCGCACTCACGAGCGATGTCGTTGAGGTAGTCGAGCTCTACGCAGCTCACCTCGTAGTCTTTGCTCAGCCCCGCGTGGGTCTCATACATGCAACGGCCCACTGTCTCAAAGTCGCCACGTTCCAGTGCGTCGCACACGTCGAGCACTCGTTGCTTCTCGCCAATAACGTAGACGGCGCGCTTATAGTCCTCATCGCTAATCTTGTCGCGATTGGCCTCAAGCATCTCCATCGATGCGTCGCGCAGGGTCTCAACGCCCAGAGTCTTGGCGACGCGCTCGCACGACTCGCGGCGCTTGTTGTAGGGCGAGTCAACGAGCTCATGCTTCACTCTCGAGTCAAGCAGCACCAGCTTGTAGCCTTTAGCAGCAAATGGATAATACTTATATTCCAGCGAGCGGCAGTCAAGGCGCATCAGGTGGTCTTTCTTGCCAAATACCGATGCAAATTGGTCCATGATGCCGCAGTTCACACCGCAATAGTTGTGCTCGGTGCTCTGGCCAATCTTGGCTAACTCAAACTTGTCGATCTTGTTCTCGTTGAACATGTCGTTCAAAGCGAAGGCGAAGCACGACTCAAGTGCTGCCGATGACGACAGGCCGGCGCCGAGGGGCACATTGCCCGCAAACACTGCGTCGAAACCTTTAACTGTTCCACCGCGCTTAATGGTCTCGCGGCACACGCCAAACACGTAGCATGCCCACTGCTCCTGAGGTTTGTCCTCTTCATTGAGGCCAAACTCGCAGTAGTTGTCGAGGTCGGCACTGTACACTCGCACCTTGTTACTACCATTCTCTTTGATGCCTGCCATGATACATTTGTCGATTGCGCCAGGGAATACAAATCCTCCATTGTAGTCGGTGTGTTCTCCAATCAGGTTGATGCGGCCCGATGATGCATACATCACAGGCTCCTCACCAAAACGCTCTTTGAATAAAGCAATGATTTTCTCTTTCATTTGTGATATAGTTTTTAATGTTTTTATTCTATGTTTGCAAAGATTGCACGAAGATACAACTTTATTTGGAATCAACCGCAATGTTTTGAGAAATTTCAATAAAATTAAGGTTTGTCACTATCCGCTGATAATATCCCGAAGCTGTTCTACCGATACATTAAACAACATGAACAACAAAATCACAACAAATTGTTGCAATTCAAGTGTGAACTATGAACTATATTATTGTCCCAGCAAGATGTTGTAAATAATGGTTATATCAACTGATGAAATGATGCCATCATCGTTTTGGTCACCGTTGACGATGTCGCTGTCATCTCCGTTGAGGAGCCAGTTGTAGAGTGCTGTAATATCCACACTGCTCACATGGCCGTCGCCGTTTACGTCGCCTGGGACACTGGCACTGCTAAACAAGTCGATGTTCACATGATTCTGCGACGTGTTGATTGACAGATAGCCATAACTTGACTCTATCGTGCTATAAGGGCTCACTTCGTTGCCAGTGTCATAATCAAACTGGTGTGTCTGCTCATTGTAGAGATAACCACCGACGGTGTTCACAAAATAATCGTTTATCACTGGCACAAGCATGTTGGTGGGTGTGGCGGTCGATGTTCCTATATTCTTAAACTTATAGACCTGTCCCTTGGTCCCCTTCATGAGCATTGCTGTAGAAGCTGGAATGGCACCGTTCCATTTCGACGTGGTGAGACGATTCTTTGATGCGTCATACGACGGTATGGTGTAGAAGCTGCCTCCGGCAGGCTGTTCCACACTCTTATGACACGAGAAGATGCGAGTGTCGTTGTCTAGTTTCACAAAGGGGCGCATACGTTCATCGGCGGTCGTCATGTCGTCACTGATGTACCATGTGTATTGCTGATGAGTGAGGCGATAGTACTGCGAGGCGTCCACAAAGTAGAGGCATCCGTCGGCATTGTAGCCAAAGCATGCCGTGGTCAGTGTGGGAGCGCCGTAGAAAGTCATGCTTGTGATGCCGGGGCAGTGGAAGAACGCATTGAGACCTACATTACGTATCTTAGGCAGCTCAATGTCGCCGCTGAGCACCGAGTGGTCAAAGGCATATTCTTTGATCACTTCCACGTCACTAAAGCTCATTGACGTTAGATTAGTGGTTTTAGAGAATGCCGCCTTGCCTATAGTTTTAAGATGGTTTAACGAGCCATTGCTGATTTTCAAGTATTGGCAGTTGTAGAATGCCGAGTCCTCGACCTCCTTAATTGTGTGTCCATAATAAATAATATTTTCAGTTGAAGAATTTTGTTTCAGAACTTCATAGTAGTTCTTTTCTATGGCAGTAGGGCAATAAAGGTCGCCCCCAACATTTAAAGAATGGGAAATTTCGATACCATATAAATTGTACTTATTATTGACATGTACCGATTGGCCATGCACTAGTTTCGCCTGTCCACCATCGTAATTGACAGTATTATTGGGGTCGGAGTAAGGCTCAGTGCTTGTCACAGTAAAAAACAGGTACCCAGAATAAATGTCCCAGGCGTTACCGTCAACTGACTTGAAGGATGAGCCTAACGACGTATTCTTATAATAATTAACCATGGGGTAAGGCACATGCAGATTGATGTTAGCACGGTTAACGAGGCCAGCAAGTTGCGAAGGATAATTATCACGGTTCAAATAGAGGTCTGTGAGACTGTACAGGCCATCGAAAGAGTCTGCTTTATAGTTAGTTACCGAACTTGGAATGAGCATATAGGTGAGTTTATCACAATTGGCGAAAGCGCTGTTCCCTATTGTTTTTACTCCATAATTAAGCACAACTTGTTGTAATTTATTGTGATAATAGCAAGCATAGTCACCAATCTCAGTGAGCGTCGATGGCTGCACCATTTGATAACCACTCAAAAAATAGGAGTAGTTTGTGCCGCCGCCATTCCTGGGCATGTGTATCAGCTTGGTAAACGACTTGTTATAGAGATTACTATAACCCGCTGAGGCGTAATGCTGGTTGCTTGAAGAGACTGTATATTTTTCCAAATTGTTGCACATGTAGAATGGCATGTTGCCGCCCTCGGCCATATAGATGACGCTCGATGGAATGTAGACGTTTACAAGCCCATGGTCGTAGGCGAAGGCCATTGAATTGATGCGTTTCACACCATAATTCTCACTGCCTGTTTCATACAATTGCAAAGTGGTGATTGCAGGGCAATTGTAGAATGCATAGTTGTCGAGGGTATCAGCACTCACCTTGACGGTGGTCAAAGCCGTGCAGCCCTGGAAAGCGCTAATGCCTATCTTCTTGGCTTCGGAACCCAGCCATGTGAAGGAGGTGAGGCTCGATTGCCTCTCACTCAACTCAGCAAGACGAGGAGCAGCCACAGTGACTTTGTAGTATTCGGGTGATGTGAGACCACCATAAGTATAGTTGTCATTATTTGTCGCGCTCACAGGGATGGAGGGGGTGTTGGAGAGTAAGCCCACGAGCATGCAGGTGTTGCTTCCGTTCACAACATAACATCCTGAGCCAGAAGAGAAGTCATAGGCACCACGACCATTGGCATTGATACTGCTGAAGGCAGAACTGAACGTGCTGTTGGAACTGAAAGCCGTCTTGGCCTCAAACGTCGACACTACCAGAGACGCCGAGCGCATGCCCGAGAATGTGCCGCTATAGAACGTGGGAACACTCTGAGAGGCATAGTTGAACTGCGTCATGCTGGATGTGTTGGCAAAGGAGTAGTTGTCAAGTAGAGTCACCGAACTGGGAAGATAGACATACTTGAGCGAGGTGCAGCCCGAAAAAGCATGGTAGCCAATGCTGGTGACGCCATGACACACTTTCAACACTGTGATTCTTGTGTTGCCCGAGAAAGCATAATCTCTCACATCGGTCACTGTATAGGTTGAACCGCCATAATTTATCTTGCCGGGGAGGTCAATCTCGGTGGGATTAGCGCTCTCACCGGCACTCGACAGGCCCACACACTCCACAGTATAGCCATAATCGTCGGTTATATAATACTTGAGATTACCTATCGACAGATACTGAGCCTTGGCTGAGAACACAGTCAGGGCAATGATGAAAAACAAAAATAATTTCTTCATAATTTATTAGTTTTTAATTCACAATCAATCTATCCACAATAATTTGTTTCCATATTCTGCAAAATTATTCAAAATAATTATTATTTCAAAGAAAATCAGCATTTTTTTTGCGAAAAAGTAATTAAACATTAAGTAAAAACAGCTCGAAAATGTTTTTTTTGTCGGGCTACAAATCCTGAACAAAATACTTGCAGACATCAAAAATTATGTCTTAATTTGCCCATTCGTAACCAACAATGGTTTGTTCTAACGTTTTAATTGACTATGAAATATTTACAACTGCCTTATGATGAGGTGCGACGGCTCACATTCTATCTTGCTATGGAGGAGCATGCTGCCCACTTGCTCAAGGCTAACGAGAACCTTGATGAACTGTTCTTTACCTGGCGAGTGAAACCTACCGTGATTTTTGGCCGCAACCAGCTCATCGACAGTGAGGTAAATGTGCGATACTGCGAGGAGAATGGCATTGAGTACTATCGTCGCAAGAGCGGTGGCGGCTGTGTCTATGCCGACATGGACAACATCATGCTGAGCTACATCACTCGCAGCGACGACGTGACCACCACATTCTCTCATTACACCCACGCCGTGGTCGAGATGCTCAAGGCCTTGGGCCTCAACGCCAGTGACAATAGTCGCAACGATGTGATGGTCGACGGCAAGAAGGTGAGCGGCAACGCTTTCTATCACTTGCCAGGCGTGAGCATCGTGCATGGTACCATGCTCTACGACACATGCATGGAAAACATGCTACGGGCCATCACTCCATCTGCCACCAAGCTCGACAGCAAGGGTGTGAAGAGCGTCAAGAGTCACATTACCACGCTCAATCAGCATCTCACGATGAGCATTGAGGACTTTGAGAAGTATATTAAAGATGCAATGTGCGATGACTTTATTGACTTGACTGATAGCGATATTGCTGCCATCGAGAGCATCGAGGCCACCTACCTTACCCCCGAATTCATCCTTGGCAACAATCCGCGTTGCAACCTTGAGCGTAGTGGCAGGATTGAGGGCGTGGGGGAATTCAAAATAAGCATGGAGCTCAATCGCAACATAATCCGTGACATCAACATTGCCGGCGACTTCTTCCTCTTGGGCGATCTAGACGCCATCACTACCCGCCTCAAGGGCTGTCAATTCACTCCACAAGCAGTTGAAAATGCTTTGAGCGACATCAATATCAGCAAGGTGATTATGAACATGACCGTTGCCCGTTTCTTGTCCATCCTCTTCAACTAACATGCGCTGTGGCGCCTTCCGTAAAAAGGGCAAAAGTGGCTTCAAAGGTATGGCTCTTCCGAAGCCACTTTTCGTATTAGATGATGATATGATGGTGAGTTTGTTTGTAAGAGATCTTACCAATTGTTGTAAAATACAATAAAAATGCTTATTTTTGCAAGCAAATTAAATTTGCATTTACCCACAAAAATTCAATTACTATGAAGAAAAAGCTACTTTTATCGGTCTTATGCCTTCTTGTAGCAATTGGAGCTTTTGCCCTTAAGGGTGATGTTAATGGCAATGGCAGCATCACAAGTGCCGACATAACAGCACTCTATACAAAAAAATCCTCTTTGAAAGCATCACACACACACTTTAATTGGCACATTTGATAAGACTTTATTAAACCACATTATAAATATTTTAACGTATAAAACGAAGATGAAAATCAATCTTAATCCAACAAAATGGAGTTGCTCCTTCCTCTTTGCACTCGCACTGCTCGGCACTGCACTGTTGAGCAGTTGTAACGAAGATAACGGATTGCGCTACTATGACGAAAACTCCCTCGACGTGCCCTACCTCTTCACTGAGGGGTATCAAGATCAAATTCAGTACCCCTATGAGCTCGCCACGCCACTTACCGACTGGTTGTCGCTTGTGCGTGACGATGTGAAAGTGTGCAAACTCAGCATCCCAGGCACTCACGACAGTATGACTGGCATGGGTTTCTACACACCAATTGTTAAGTATTTCTCTAACATTATGGCAATCAGTCAAGTGTCGACTTTCTCCGAGCAGATGTCGTGCGGAATCCGTTTCTTCGACTTCCGTCCAGTAGTGGCTATCGACACCCTTGCCCAAAAGCCCGAAGACAGGCAAATTCTGCGCCTTGCGCACGGCTTTACCGAGGTCGACGTGACACTCGAGGAATCAATCGACTGGATGCAGCAGTTCCTCAAGTCGCACCCCTCGGAGTTCTTCATTGTGAAAATACAAGCCGACAATGGAATGGAAAGCCAGCAAAACTGGTCTATCTTGCTCAACAAGGTGCTCTCTATGCCTAAGTTCCAAGGGCTCTTTGTCGAGAGCTGGCACCCCGACATCACTGTGGGCGAGATGCGTGGCAAGATATTGTGGCTCAGTCGCTACGACCTGCGTCCTGTTAATCCAGCCTTCCACTATCCTGTTGCTTACTGTGACTGGCCCGACGAGGACCCCGATGTCGATGAGGAGATTCATCCCGAGCAACAACGCAACTGCGCCATCTACAACATGGAGGATCCAAGCATCAAGGCCACACTTTATAAGCAAGACTACTACAAGACAACGAGCGAGAAGCGCATGGCAACCAAGATTGCTACAGTGCTCGACATGATGAAGAGCGCTCGTGAGGCCACTGCAAGCGACGAGAACATCTGGATTGTGAACCACTGCTCGGCTTACACCGAGGTCTCGGCACGTGGCTACATAACTAACGCATCCAACCTGCACCCCAAGGTAATAGAGAACCTGCTTGCCAACGAGGGCACTGTGGGCATCATGCCCATGGACATGTCGTGTCACGACTACGTGCACTGTATCATTAACGGAGGCACCCCCTACACCAGCGACTACCTCTACGGCTTCTACCCGCGCAGTCAGTCATTGACCAACCTACTTGTTATGTCAAATAAGAAATTATTTAAATAATCAACATGCGATATCGTTATGAAACAGTTTAGACATTATATATCACAGTTTTGCCGTGTGATGGCGGCGACTATTGCAATAGCTCTATTGGCTCCTGCTGCAGGTGCACAGGACAACAAGAACTTGAAACTTCACAGCGAGAATGGCATGTTGAACCACCTTGCCGTGGGACTGCAGACTGGATTGGGTGGCACCGGTATCGATGTGGCTGTGCCATTGCACCGCGTGCTCACCGTGCGTGCCGGATTTGTGGGTAATGCCGTGGGCGACATCAAGTTCAAGGCAATCAACACCGGAGCCGAAATCACACAGATAGAACTTGTGGAAGACGACGCAATCAAGCAGGCTAAAATGATTGACAAGGTGGAACTGGCACTCAAGCCGCGTTTCTGGAACGCATTCATCATGGCCGAGGTGCATCCATTCCCATCTACTTTCTATTTCGCGGCAGGTCTCTTTGCCGGTAACCGCACCTTCCTGCACTTCCGCAACACCAACGATGGGGCTCTCGAATCGCTCTACCATGCCAACAAAAAAGTCGAAGACTACAACACCATGTTCCACACTAACTATCCACCTGTGGGACTCAAGTTTGGCGACTACGTGTTCACTGCCGATGAGAACTACAACATCGACGTGAAAATGAAGACGTGGGCCGTGAAGCCCTATCTGGGCATCGGCTTTGGCCAAAGCATGGCACGTCACCACCGCTTGAGTGTTGCTGTCGATGCTGGCCTTCTATTCTGGGGCACACCTAAGTTCGTGTTTAACAACGGCAAGAAAATAAAGTCCACTTCCAAGGAATCGGGCATCACACACTTTATCTCATGGTTCAGTGCTTACCCAATGATTCAAATACGTCTTGCCTACAAGATCTTCTGACGATCCATAACCAAGAATGGTAGGGCACAACAGCCGGCATTGTCGCATGTTATATCGCATTTGATATAGCAAGCGACATGCCGGTTTGCTGTTTTTTCACTTTTAGTGAAAGAAATTATGTTTATGTCAAAAAATAGTTTTACCTTTGTACACTAAATAACAAATACCGTTTTTGTAAATAAAAAAGTAAAATAAATATCTCTTAAAACAACTATTATGAGTGAAAACAAAGTAACTTGTCTGCACGACAAGCATGTTGCCTTAGGAGCCTTGATGAGCCCCTTTGGCGGTTTTGACATGCCCATCCAGTATAAGGGCATAGTAGAGGAACACAACGCAGTGCGCAACGCAGTGGGCATCTTCGACGTCTCTCACATGGGCGAGGTCCATGTAACTGGTGCCGAGGCACAAAAGTTTGTGAACTACATCTTCACTAACGACATCACCAAGATGCAGGTGGGCGGAATCCAGTATGGCATGATGCTCTACCCTGATGGTGGCACTGTCGACGACCTGCTGGTTTACACCATGGGCGAGAACGACTATTTCCTCGTGATCAATGCTGCCAATATCGACAAGGACGTGGCTTGGATCAACGAGCAGGCTGCTAAGTTTGATGTCAAGGTTGAGAACCAGAGCGAGCATTACGGACAAATCGCCGTTCAAGGCCCCGATGCTGAGAAGACTATGCTCAACGTGCTCAAGCTCGACTGCAGCGACCTTACTTTCTACACCTTCAAGTGCGTTGACTGCAATGGCGACAATATCATCGTCAGCCGCACTGGCTACACTGGCGAGGACGGCTTCGAGGTCTATGCAAGCCACAAGACCATTCAAGACATGTGGGATATGCTCATCCAGGCTGGTGTTCAACCTTGTGGACTGGGCTGCCGCGACACTCTGCGCTTCGAGGTGGGATTGCCTCTCTATGGCGACGAGCTCACTGCCGAGATTTCACCCATCATGGCAGGCTTTGGCTTCTTTGTGAAGCTCGACAAGGACGACTTCATCGGCAAGGATGCCTGCGCTAAGCAAAAGGCTGAGGGCGTTGCCAAGAAACTCGTGGGCCTGGAGCTGCACGACAAGGCTATTCCTCGTCACGGCTATGAGGTGTGCAACGAGAACGACGAGCCCATTGGCTACGTTACCACTGGCTATCGTGGCATCTCGGTCGACAAGAGCATCGCTGTAGCGCTGGTTGATGCTGCCTATGGCAAGCTCGGCACTCCACTCAAGGTGCACATTCGCAAGAAATACTTCGACGCTACTGTGGTTAAGAAGAAATTCCACGACAAGAGCTACAAGAAGTAATAGGCATTAAATAGTCCAGAAAATATAGGAAATTCTAGCACATCTAGAAAAGAAAATCACAATTCAATAACATAATTTTTTTATACAACTATGAGTAAAATTATTGACGGACTCTATTACAGCGAGTCACACGAGTTTGTAAAGGTTGAAGGCGACTTCGGCTTTGTTGGAATCACCGATTATGCTCAGCATGAGCTTGGCAACGTGGTTTACGTTGACATGCCAGAGGTTGACGACGAGGTTGAGGCTGGCGAGGACTTTGGCGCAGTTGAGAGTGTTAAGGCTGCAAGCGACCTGGTTTGCCCTGTTAGCGGCACTGTAGTTGAGGTTAACGAGGCACTCGAGGACGAGCCTGGCTTGATCAACAAGGACGCTTTCGAGAACTGGATCATCAAGGTGCAGCTCAGCGACAAGAGCGAGCTCGACAACCTGATGGATGCTGCTGCCTACAAAGCTTTCATCAACGAGTAAATCTCAATCTATCTAAGCCAAGTGACTGCAGTCTGCGTCTATTTCTACAGCCTGACAGTTCTTGGCTTTCTTTTTTTAAAAACTCTTAAAACTAAATATTTTATCAATGAACTATAAATTTTTTCCGCACACTCAGGACGATGTGAAGCAAATGCTTGACAAGTGCGGTCTCAAGTCGCTCGATGAGCTCTACAAGGACATCCCCGAGGAGCTACAGTTCAAGCGCGACTACGACCTGCCTAAGGCTATGAGTGAGATTGAGGTGCGCAACTTCTTCAACGACCTCGCTATGGACAACACGCCTGTGAAGTGCTTCATGGGTGCTGGCGTTTATGACCACTACACTCCAGCAGTAGTGCAAGATATCGTGAACCGCAGCGAGTTCTTAACAAGCTACACCCCCTATCAGGCCGAGATCTCTCAAGGCACTCTGCAATACATCTTTGAGTATCAGAGCATGATGGCCGAGCTCACTGGCATGGAGGTTAGCAATGCATCAATGTACGACGGCTGCACTGCTACGGCCGAGGCTATGATGATGGCTGTGGCTAATGCCAAGAAGCGCAATAAGGTGCTCGTGAGTGAGACCGTGAGCCCATTTGTGCTGCGGGTGGTTGAGACCTATGCCAAGTTCCATGGTATCGACGTGGAGATGATCGAGGCCGAGAATGGTGTTACCAGCCGTGCCGACTTTGAGGCTAAGGTTGGGGCCGATGATGTGGCTGGAGTTATCGTGGCTTCACCCAATTTCTTTGGCATTCTTGAGGACTACACCGGTTGGGCCGACTATTGCCATGAGCACAAGACGCTGCTCATCATGAACTGCCCTGCAAGTGCTCTTGGCGTTATCAAGACTCCTGCCGAGTGGGGAGCCGACATCGCTGTGGGCGACGGTCAGAGCCTGGGTATTCCCATGAACTTTGGTGGTCCTTACGTGGGCTACCTCTGCACAAGCAAGAAACTCATCCGCAAGATGCCAGGCCGCATCGTGGGTGCTACCACCGATGCCGATGGCAAGCGTGCTTTCGTGCTCACTCTCCAAGCTCGCGAGCAGCACATACGCCGCGAGAAGGCTACCAGCAACATCTGCTCTAACCAGAGCTTGATGGCGCTGTTTGTAACTGTTTACATGTCGCTCATGGGCAAGCAGGGACTGCGTGAGGTCAACGAGATTAGCTATAGCAACGCTCACTACCTTGCCGATCAACTTGTGAAGACTGGTAAGTTTGAACTTGAGTATCCCGATAAGCCATTCCTCAATGAATTTGTAATCAAGACTTCTCTCAATATCGATGATCTGCTCAGCTGGCTCAGCCAAGCCTATGCTGCTGGCGTTCCCATCGATGATGACAAGCTGCTCATGTGCGCAACCGAGACTGTGAGCAAGGAGGATATCGATGACCTGATTGATGCTATTAACCAATTTATCGAAGATGGCGAGGAGGACAAGAACAATGAATAATACTTTTTATGGCAAACTGATTTTCGAGCTCTCTAAAGAGGGTCGCAAGGGCTATAGCCTGCCCGAGAACAAGCTCGCTGAGTATAAACTCGCCGACCTGCCCGATGCTCTCAAGCGTCAGGAGGCTCCATGCCTTCCCGAGGTTGATGAGATGACTGTTGTGCGCCACTACACCAACATGAGCAACAACAACTTTGGTGTCGACACTGGTTTCTATCCTCTGGGTTCGTGCACCATGAAGTATAATCCCAAAATCAACGAGCAAATGTGCGCCAAGCCTGAGTTTACCGGTCTACATCCTCTACAGGACGAGGAGAACGTGCAAGGTGCGCTGGCAGTCTACTACAACCTGCAACGCTCACTGGCCGAGCTCTCTGGCTTGAGCGAGTTCACTCTCAACCCCTATGCTGGTGCTCACGGTGAGCTCACTGGCCTGATGGTGATGCGCAGCTATCATTTTGACAATGGCAATCCCAACCGCGTGAAGGTTATTATCCCCGACAGTGCTCATGGCACCAACCCTGCCAGTGCTGCCGTTTGTGGTCTTGAGGTGGTGGTTGTCAAGAGCCGTCCCGATGGCACTGTCGATGTTGAGGATCTTAAGCCATTGCTCGACGAGAACATCGCCGGCATGATGATGACCAACCCTAACACTCTGGGTATCTTTGAGCACAATATCGCTGAGATTGCCAAGCTCGTTCACGAGGCTGGTGGCTTGATGTACTACGATGGTGCCAACCTCAACCCAATGCTGGGCAAGTGCCGTCCTGGCGACCTGGGATTCGATATCATGCACATCAATCTGCACAAGACCTTCTCAACTCCTCATGGTGGTGGCGGTCCTGGCAGTGGTCCTGTGGGCGTGCGTGAGGGATTGGAGAAGTTCCTCCCCAATCCACGTGTTACCCGCGAGGAGATTGCCGATGATATCTATTGGTACCACATGGAGGATTGTGAGGATTCGCTGGGCTCTATCAGTGGATTCCTGGGCAACTTTGGCGTGATGATGCGTGCTTATAGCTACATCCTCACCCTTGGTCGCGACGAGATTAAGAACGTGGGTCCTCTTGCAGTGCTTAATGCTAACTATGTTAAGGAGTCGCTCAAGGACTACTATGAGTTGCCTCTCGACGGTGTGTGCAAGCACGAGTTTGTTTTCGACGGGCTCAAGGACAAGAGCACTGGCGTGACCACTCTCGATGTGGCCAAGCGATTGCTCGACTATGGATTCCATGCTCCCACTATCTACTTCCCATTGCTCTTCCACGAGGCTATGATGATTGAGCCTCCCGAGAACGAGAGCAAGGAGACTCTCGATGAGTTTATCGAGGTGATGAAGAAGATTGCTATCGAGGCTAAGGAAAATCCCGAGCTGGTTAAGACTGCTCCACACAACACACCTGTGCGTCGTCTCGACGACACTAAGGCTGCCCTCAAGCAGATTGTTACTTATCGTGAACTCCTGAGTGTTGACGAATTATGATTTCAACCGACATTATTATAATAGGTGCAGGTCCTGGCGGCTATGAGATGGCCGCCGAGGCCGCTCACCTTGGCAAGAAAGTGGTGATCGTGGAGCGTGACCTGCTGGGAGGAACGTGCCTCAATCGTGGCTGTATTCCCACTAAGGCGCTCTGCCGCAATGCCGAGGTTATCAACACCGTGCGTGAGGCTGCGCAGTTTGGCGTGACAACTGGAGAAGTGACTGTCGACTATAGCGTGGCTTTTGCACGCAAGGAGGAAGTGGTTAAGCAACTGCGTGATGGCGTGGCAATGCTTATGGGTGGCGACGGTATCACCGTTGTTAATGGTGAGGCTCGCTTTGTCGATGCCAAGACAATCGAGGTGGCTGGTGAGCAGTACACCGCTCCCGCTATCGTGATAGCCACTGGTTCTATTCCTCGCGGTCTCCCCATTGAGGGTGCCGACTTGGCGATGACTAGCGACGACATCTTGGCTATGCAAGAGCTCCCCAAGAGCTTGTGCATCGTGGGGGGTGGTGTGATTGGTATGGAGTTTGCTGGCGTGTTCAGTAGCTTTGGCGTTGAGGTCACTGTTGTCGAGTTCATGAAGGAGATTCTGCCTCCATTCGACAAGGATATCGCAAAGCGCCTCAAGACTGTGATGAGCAAGCGTGGCGTGAACATCCTCACTCAAGCTGCAGTTAACGGTATCCATAAGACCGACGATGGTCAGCTTGAGATTACATTCGACCACAAAGGCAAGGCTAAAAGCATTGTTGCCGAGCGTGTGCTCATGTCGGTAGGACGTCAGGCTGTTCTGCCTCAAGGTCTTGAAGCTGCTGGTGTCGTGACTTCACGCCGCGGCATTGAGGTTGACGACAACATGATGACTAATGTTGAGGGCATCTATGCCATTGGCGACGTTAATGGTCGTTGCATGCTCGCTCATGCTGCAAGTGCTCAAGGTAGTGTGGCTCTGGCTCACATCATGGGACAGAAGTCCAACATCAAGCTCAACATTGTGCCAAGCGCTGTGTTCACCACTCCCGAGCTCGCTATGGTGGGGCTCACCGAGCAGCAGTGCGAGGATCAAGGCATCGAGGTTGTCACTGCCAAGTCGTTCTTCCGCAGTAACGGCAAGGCTGTGGCTATGGGCGAAACCGACGGAATGGTCAAGCTCATTGTCAGCAGCGAGGACCTTACTATTGTGGGATGCCACATTTGCGGTCCACACGCTGCCGACCTCATCCAGGAGGCTGTTACCGCTATGAACGCTAACATGCCTGTCAATCGCATGGCACAAGCCATCCACGGTCATCCCACACTCAGCGAGGTGGTCATGGCCGCAGCCAAGCAGTTCTAAAGTAACGTGAGTTCGACGAATTTATCATTTGATAATCATTGCGTTAGCAACTCCCCCTCTAAGTTAGAGGGGGCGGGGGAGTATGTCCCCACATTTGATAGCAATCTTACTCCTCAGTCGCTTCGCGACAGCTTCTCTATCTTAGAGGAGCAGCCTGATACACAGCTAATTATTTTCGTCGAACTCACGTTAATTAGAAAAATCCTGCCCGATTCGAGCAGGATTTTTTTGGTCTTTATCTAATACTAAAAGGTCTATTTGATTACCACTTTCTTGCCATTAACGATGTAGATACCTCTACTTGGCGTCGAAACACGCTGTCCGTTGAGGTTGTAGTAAGGACCTTGCAAGTCTGTTTGTTGCTGGTCAGTTATCTCTCCGATGCTTGTGGGGGTGTCAAAGTAGAGACTAATCGTCAGCATGTCGGCTGGAGTCAGTGAGCTTATTGGCACAAAGTAGGAGTTGAACGGGTTCACCGAGTGAGTGCCGAGCACAAAGGCTGAGCCATCAGCATTAAGCACATAAATGTCTTCCTCGTCCTTAATTGGCTTGAGAGTGCCTTTCATCTTATAGTTACGTCCAGTAATAGCCGCGTTGTCAATATTTAAATCTTCATTGTCGGCACTGAATGTTATAGGAACGTTCATTAGCGAACTGCCACGATTCAATGTCGATGGCACTCCTAATATATAGGGCGTGAATGACTTCAATGTCGATTCAGGAAAACCAAATATCATCTCGCTGCCATTCTCATATTGGTAGGTCGCTAGTAATATGTCGCCATTAACACTGCTAGTGTGCCAGTTGAGTGGTTTAACCACACCATCAATTGTTGCATGGCAGCTTGTGGCGGCAAAGGGCAACACTAGCGTAGTCCATCCCTTATTGTTAACCGCATCATAGTAGCGCTCGGGCGTGCGAGTGTAGCTGATGTGATTGGCTGTGAAGGGGTATTGTATAAAGTATGGATATTGGTCGCTGAGCTTCACATTCTCGGCATGTTCTTTCTTCACGATGTTGTTGCCAGTGAGAGGACTGTCATCTGCTGCATAGATTATCAAGTTGGGATTGGCGCTGGTGTTTACGCTTGTCACTTCGGGCGACGAGGTCAGGTCAATAGCACACTCTGTTGCATCGGGCTGCAAGTTGGCAGTCCAGCGTTTGAAGCTTTCCTTGCCCTCAGCATCGTAGCTAATGTAATAAGGCACTGTAGTATAGTAAACATCTGATATGTCCTGTTCTATTTCACGTCCATTTTTGATATACCTGATAGAGAAGCGGTAGCGCTCGCCTCCCGTTAGCTCGGGCGACTCGCGGTGCAGTACCACGGTTTGGTGAGCTGGAATAGTCTCAGGATACATGGCATGAGTTAATTCGCTATTATTGCCTGTGTATTTAATGCAGTAAATGAAGATGCCACCATAGTAGTTTTGGTCGCTGTTGTTGGTGATAGTGAGGTCTATCTTTGCCTTGGGAGCAGCAATCTCGGTGCCTTGGGCATTGGTGACCTGATGAGTGATGGTGAGGTCGCAGTTGCTGTTGGCGGCAGGGCTTTCGGCAACTGTAAAGCTGCCAGTGTAGATTTTTTCAACGTTGTCTTTTAATATTTCATAATTTGTCGTGCCAACCTTTTTGGGTATGACTCTCATGTTTATATCCTTAGTTTCTCCTGGCTCTATATCACAGGTCATGAAGGAGAATGATGCCGACACATCTAAATTAAACATTTCCAAAGTGCCGTTGAATGTGCCGGTGCCGGTGTTCTGTACCTTGAAAGTCATTACACAAGGTTTATTGACAATAGGTGTCTCAGGCTCCAGATTAACCTCCTTGATTGTGAGTTTGGGGTCGAGCGACACTGCTCTAGCGGTGAGTTTACGGGCAGCGTGGTTTAGGTTGATTATCGTGTAATGACTCTCGCTGCCTTTATCAATTTGCCAGGTGTCCGAGCCTTTCAGGCGGCTAGTGAAGAACATCTTGTAGTTGCCGTCGGTCAGTTCTGGATTTGGAACTGGGTCGATGTATATCAACTTTGCATGGCCATTAAAGCCAGAGTTGGCAGGGAAATTAGCCGATTGATCCCATGTATAATCCATAGCCACACTGCCGTCATCCTTAATGAGCCGGCAACCAAGTTCATACTCTCCACTCTCTATATTGAAGTTGTGGCTATTCATTTGGGGATACACGATATAACCGTTGTTTTCATAGTAGGAACTGCTGCTCTCTGTGCCAGGTGTGGTGAAATCGCCTGTTCCATTAGGATCGGTCAACAGACAGTTGGTGAGCACAGTTAATCGGGGAGGGGTGCCGACACCACCGCTATTGGGTTTCACATCAAAGAATGCCACCTGCCCCGATATGTAGGCTTCGTTGTTAGGGCTACCACCAGTGCCTTGCTCCTTGGGGTCCATAAGTATTACCCTGTAGTAACCGTCACTAGTGCCGTCCCAACCCCAGTTCACGTGGAAGTAGTCATCTTCGTCATAGCCGTCAACAACAAACGAGTGAGCCGCATCAATCGAAGTGCCGCTGAACATTACAGGACGCTTGGCTTGTAGCTCGGCATAGAGCATGTCAACCCACTCATTGTAGCTGCGCTCGCTGCGCCACACGGCATGGCCACTAGCATCGTAGTCAAAATACTTGATCAAGCCTAACAGTGCTTTATAACCAGTGGCTGACGATCCACCAATTCCATAGTTGGTGCATGAGGCGGTGCCTAAATACTTGTGCAGGCGAGCAACTTCGCTGCCGTCCTCGCCGTCTTCGTAGGAGGGATAGATATTTTCCCAGTTGAATGTTGTGGGCTCTAGTGCAGGCAATGATGGGTAGCTGGTACCTTCACTATTGGTGGGGGTATAGGCTGGAATTGCTTTAGTTGCTGCTTTGGGCCACTTGTGGTAATTCATCACTTGAGCCATTGCCGTGATGGTACAACCAGTGGGACAATGCTCGTCGTCTATTATGGGGGTCTGGCCATTATAGGGTGCATCTTGTCCCCATTTGCTTGTGAGCAATGGCTGAATGGGAGTCTTTGTTGGTATGCCCGATGGGGTGGAGCGGGGAGTGCTTGCGGCATTTACGTCATCACCAGCGCATGCCAT
The DNA here is from genome assembly GCA_002353285.1 of Porphyromonadaceae bacterium UBA2751. Classification (GTDB taxonomy): domain Bacteria; phylum Bacteroidota; class Bacteroidia; order Bacteroidales; family Muribaculaceae; genus Sodaliphilus. Next base: position 75,090 of record DEJJ01000022.1, read on the forward strand.
GAAACTCTCAAGCCATGACCGCATGTTCGATGGCATCTTCTGGGCGTCAAGTGCACCATGGTCACTATAGCCTATCACGTCATTCCTGTGGCCATTACCAGCCACTAGCACAAATCCTTCGTTTTTACCCATATTCACGGCATAGACCATAGTCTTGCTGTCATTATTGCTTGCAGTTGTCCGCTTAACTTTCTTGATAGGCACTACTTTGGTCGCCTTTGTCGTAGAAACTTTGTCGCCTTTTTGTTTCAAGAACTGCTGGGCAACTTGTCTTGCCTCTTCTTGAGTGAACTGCGTCGCTGTCATCGATAAACATGAGAGCACGCACATTAATAATAGTAGAATAATCTTTTTCATGTTGTTAATGAGTTTGGTTTTGCAAAATTAGTGCGAGTTGAGTGAAATGCCAAATTTATTTGAGTGTTTCCGAAGCTTAATTTATCCAACATTAGTGTTGACGCAGTAAATAATTAATATCCCGAGCTTGCGCCATTTATCACCGACAGGCAATTCGCCCAATTCGAAAACTCGAGAAATCAACAACTCGATAACTCGATAACTCGATAATTCGAAAAATTCGAAAAATTCGCCCAATTCGCCGTGTTTTTTTAACCTTGCTTTCCTTACACCCCCATTCTATCTTTGCACAAAAAACATTAACCATCAAAAAAACACAACACACACTATGGAAGGCAACGAAATAACCTACAAAGATTCAGCAATCTACCGCCAATTCGAACTCGCAAGAAAAAAAGAACTCATCAATCGCGGCATCCTCGACGCCTACGGCAACGAGCTACCAAGCTCTGAGTACGACGACTACAAGCCCAACAAACTCAAGTCAATCTTCGATTTCCGCAACGACGACATTCAGGAGAAGCACATCAAGAGCTCTTGCGCTCTCTGGGGCGACATCTGGTATGAGAACGAGTGCATGTGCATCTTCGGCGACCCAAACATCGGCAAGTCGGCGCTCGCCATCCAGATTGCCAACAGCGTCGCCGAGATCGGATTCAACACCATCTACTTCGACTTCGAGAACATGATCCACCATTACTACGGCAGGAACATGACCGACATGCAGTTCAACATGTCTCCTAACCTCTCAGTCATGCACTTCGGGCAGAACACCTCATTCGAGGAGATGATGTCGACATCTGCCATCCTCGACAGCATCGAGAACTCCTTCCTCGACAACGACGCGCCGGTCATCGTCATCGACGACATATCTTATATATGCCAGCTCAAGAGCACCAGGAAGGCGAACATGGTGCTGCGCCGTCTCAGGTACTGGGTCAACAAGTACCACATCTCAATCCTCGTCATCGCACACGCAAGGCCACACCGCGAGGGCACATCGCTCGCCCTCAAGCACCTCACTGGCGACAGGCAGCTGGCCTACGCCTTCGACTCAATCATCACACTCAACGCCATCCCGCAAGGTCTCACCAGCGGTGGCGAGACACACTACGTCAAGCAGCTCAAGGCACGCAACAACGGCATCATCGCAGGCACGAGCAATGTCTTGACCTTCAAGTTCAACACCCCATTACACCGACGAGGAGTGCGACAACCTCGTCCGCCGGCTCGTGAGCTCAGGATACGAGCAACACGAGGCAGAAAGCGAGGTCGAGCATCTCAGGGGGCTGCAGATGCTCCATTTCGAGTTCATCAGCGCTAATGTCAACGAGCAGAGCCTCATGTTCCTCTCGCCCGACACCCCACGGGAGCAGCTCGTCACTTTCGCACGCGACTGCTTCTTCAATGGATGGTCAATCCGCGACATCGCCGCACACACAGCACTCTCCAAGTCCACAATCCACCGCCTCCTGGCACAACCCAACCTGCCACAAGAACCCAAAGAGCAACCACAAGAACCACAAGAACCGCAGCAACCACAACAAGAGAATCAACACCCCCAAGAACAACAGCAAGAAAAAAATCAAAAAAATGTCCCATCCATCCAAAATGACGACCAGCCAGCAGCATCCGAAAAAAATGAAAAAACTGTCCCATCAGCAACCACAATCAAAGATGATGTTTGTGTAGCGCGAGCCATTGGCTCGTGAGTGAGTCAACTGGAAACTGAGGATGTGTCAAAATTCAGAAGTCCCCATTTTGTAGGGACAACGCGTGCGTTGTCCGAAATACATGGATTTGTAGTTTATGTTGTTAATCAGGGTATTATCTGGAAACGGACATGGCACGCCATGTCCCTACATTGACCTCGAATATCAAACATTTGTATTTTGACACACCCTCCTGGGGGGAGTATGACTGAGTCAAGTGAGTCAACACAGCCCAAATCTAAGCCCCCCACGCAGCCCACACGAGTCAAAAAAATCCTGCCCAGAAATTCTGAGCAGGACCCTATGATTCAAAAGTTTATAGCCTCACCACAGTCAATAAAAACTATGAACTGTGAACTCTGAACTATAAACTAAATCAGTATCCAAAGATCTCCTCGAGGCTCACGCGCTTAACGGGAGCAATCTTCTGCAAGCGGTCCATGTCGAGCTCCTTCTCATTGCCGAGGATGAGATAGCGATAAGGCTTGCCTGCCATGTTTTCTTTCTCGAAGTCGACAATATCGAAGAGATAAAGTTTTGGCAACTCTTCATATACCTTGGAATAGATGTCGAAGTCAATGCCACGTTCTTGGGCTGCCAGGTAGCTCTGAAGAACACCGAAACGGGTGGTGCGACGGCTGGCGAGCTTCTTCATGAGCGACTCCTTAGCGAGGTTGAAGGCACCATCGCTTTGGGGAATGTTGGCAAGGAGCTTGTTAAACTCGTCAACACAGTCCATCATCTTGTCATTTTGAGTGATGATATAGGTGTAAGCATCCTCCTTGTGACCCATGCGAGAGGGCTGGTTATAAACAGCGGCTGCCGAGTAGGCCAGTCCACGTGCCTCACGCAGCTCTTGGAACACGATGCCATTCATGCCGGTGCCAAAGTATTCGTTAAAGAGGCTGATAGTGGCTGCATGGTCTGGTTTCCAGTCGCGCTCGTTGTTGTTATACTGAACCATGTAGATGTTCTTCGCATCGTAGGGTGCCAGCAGTATCTCGGTCTCGGGAGTGGGCTGCTCCATGTAGTCCATGCCGAAGGGTACGTCGATGAGGTCCTTTGGGGTCTTGTGAAGCTTAGAGATGCTTGCCGAGAAGTCTTTCTCGCTCATGGGGCCAAAATAGAGTATCGTGTGCTGCATGTTGCCAAGGTTCTTCACAAGCTCCAGCAGTTCGGCAGGATTGGTGTTGCGAAGCTGATCTTCGCTCAGGATGTTGGTATAGGTGTTGTTAGGGCCAAACTGGCCATATTCCATGAGTCTTGCGAAGCACTGCTCCTGGTTGCTCTTGGCATCGGCGCGGGCTTTCATTATCAGGTCAACGAGACGGTTGTAGGCCTCGGTGTCGACAGCAGCATTCTTCATCAAGTCGTCAACGAGCGCCACAGCTTGTGGCATGTTCTCGTTAAGGCCGCTGATGGTGATGTATGTGTAATTGTCGGTTGTTGTGGCATCAAAGTGGCAAGCAAGCTTATACATGCGTTGCTTAAACTGCTGGGGAGTCAGTGTCTTAGTGCCCAGATAGTTGAGATAGTTGAACGCCAGGTCATAACGCAGGTCGGCTGTGTTGCCGAAGTCAAATTTGTATACCAGTGTAAAGAGGTCGTCGTCGGTGTTCTGCTTGTAGAGCAGTGGCAGGCCTGCCTTAGTTTCAGTCACGTTCATGTCTTTCTTGAAATCCACAAATCGTGGCTGGATGGGTTCAACGGTCTCGGCCATGAGGTTCTTGACGAAGTCGCTCTGCTTGTCGCGGTTGGTGGGGATGGGGGTGATAGCGGGTTTCTCAATCTTCTTGACCGAGGTGTCTACGCCCTCGCGCTTGTACACGCACACATAGTTGTCGAGCAGATGGCGATTTGCGAAATCAACAATCTGCTGCTTGGTCATCTTGCCCATTCGGTCGAGCTGTCCCACCACTTGCTGCCACTCAATGCCGTTGATGAAGGCATTAACAAGGTATCTGGCACGGGCGCCGTTGTTGTTAAGGCCTCTCAAATACTGAAGTTTGGTGTTGTTAACCACGCTGGTGAGCAAGTCGTCGTCGAAGTCGCCCTTGCGCAGCTTCTCAATCTCCCCGAGCATCAGGTCGCGCACTTGCTCAAGCGACTGGCCTTCGTTGGGGTATCCCATGAGCATGAGCAACGAGTAGTCGGCCATCTCATCGGCATAGGTGTCAGCCCCCATGAGTTTTTGTGGCTGGTTAAGGTTGAGGTCTATCAGGCCAGCGGTACCGTTACTGAGCATCTGCGAGATCACCTCGATGGTGTCGTTTTGAAGCGATGCACCACCAGCAAAGCGCCATGCCAGAGTCACGAACTCTGCCTCCTGGCCCAGCACAGTGGTGTCGACAGGTGCGGTAATGGGCTTCAGTGGAGCAAATTCAGGTCGCGACAGGTTCTTGTTTGGCTGCCAGTCGCCAAAGTATTTGTCGAGAGTGGCAATTACCTTGTCAGGGTCAAAATCGCCAGCCATGCAGATGGCGATGTTGTTAGGGCAGTAGTAGTTGTTGTAATAGTTCTTGATATTGGTGATTGAGGGGTTCTTGAGGTGCTCCTGGGTGCCAATGGTGGTTTGGGTGCCATAGGGGTGGGTTGGAAATGCTTTGGCATAGAGGGCTTCCTCAAGTTTCCACATGTCCTTGGCCATGCCTATGTTCTTCTCCTCATACACGGCCTCGAGCTCAGTGTGGAAACCGCGAATCACCATGTTGCGGAAGCGGTCGCTCTGGATGCGGGCCCAGCGCTCTACTTCGTTAGCGGGGATGTCCTCGGTGTAGCAGGTGACGTCGGTGCTGGTGTAAGCGTTGGTGCCTATGCCGCCAATGCCGGCCATCAACTTGTCATACTCGTTGGGAATGTTGTACTGTGCTGCAAGTTGCGACACACTATCTATCTCGTGGTAGAGCTGCTTGCGCTTGGCGGGGTCGGTGACCTTGCGGTACTGCTCGTAGCGGGCCTCTATTTCATCGAGATAAGGTGCCTCTTTCACTGGGTCGCTGGTGCCAAACTGCTTGGTGCCCTTGAACATCAAGTGCTCCAGGTAGTGTGCAAGGCCTGTGGTCTCGGCAGGATCGTTGCGAGAGCCAGTGCGCACCGCTATGTGGGCGGCAATGCGTGGCGACTCGTTGTTTACACTAAGGAACACTTTCATGCCGTTGCGCAGGGTGTAGCACTGTGTGTGCATTGGGTCTCCCTCGTAGGTTACTGCCTTGGGCAGTTGTGCTTGTGCCATGAGGCCTGTGGCTGTTATCATGGCAAGCAATGCGATTTTTTTGAAATGTTTCATAGAATTTTATTTAATAATAATGTATATTTTATTCTTTTTTTGCTTTGACACCACTTTGATTCCGCAGCCATTCCAGTAATGGCATCAGTCGCTCATTCGACGGCTCGGCAGTGAGCACCCTAAGTGAGATATCTTCGCCCATGCCACCAAGTGTCTCAAACTGAAAGTTGGGGTTTTCGTCATATTTATATGCTTGTGCGTTCTTGCCTTCAATGAGGGCTATTGCATCGGCACTCATTGCTTCGAGCTTGAGAAGCCATGGCCGCACATCGTTGTAAAGTAGTCGGTCACTCTCGTTGCTGGAGTTTCTCATTGCTTTTATCACCTGGCAAGCCTCGTGAACTTCGCGCAACTCAGCAAGAAGAGAGTTCGGTCTTGGCGCTCCACGTTTCACCGAGGCCATATAATTGTGAATTCTGTAGCCTATCGCGTCGTTGTCATAATAGCGCAGATACGGAGCCAGCTTTTTGAATGCCCTACCATATTCTTTGCCCACAACGGCTGGTATTGCTGCTTCCCAACTCTCGTAGTTGTCGAACGCTGCATTATTCCAAGTGTAGTCAGCAATGCTGAAGAGTGCCACTTTCGACAACTCGCCCTGCTGCATGGGGTTGATGATAAGGGTGTTGAGACCATTGAGGTGCTTCTCGGTGTGTGAAAGGTTGTCGATATGGGTCTCGTCACGGAAGTTGCTGTAAGTGTCCATCACAAAGAGCTTGGTTGGGTCCTGGTCGTTGCAAGGATAGTTCCACCACCAGCTCACCTCGCGGCCTAGCCAACTGCTCACCAGTGCCAAATCATCATTATTAGGCACCGACCACACGTCGCGCCCAGTGATGTAGATGTTAACCTTCTCGGGTGTCGTGCTCAGCGATTCATAAAACTCCCTGGCACGATCCTGGTTCACCCATCCGTGAGCATAGAGTTGAGGTACATAGTGCAGTGGCTTCACGGTGTCGGCAACATTGGCACCGGCCTTGTTCCACCGCTCATCTATGCGATGCTGCAACGCAGTGAGGTTGTCGGCACAGAGTTTCATGATGGCAGGGTCGCTGGGCACGCCCACATCGTCGACAAACACGCCAAACTGCCGCACGCCAAGCCCATGCATGCTCTCAAATTTCGCCATAATCTTATCGAGCACCTGTGGGTCCTCGGCATTGGCGAAAGCCTTGCCTGGGTGAATAGCCCAAATGAAGTTCACCTTGGTGTCGTGGGCTACCTTTGTGATGTCGCGCATCATGTCTTGGTTAAGGTAGCCTATGCGCTGCTGCTCGGCACTGATGCTGGTGGGGTAGGGGGCACCCCAGTAGCGTGAATGGTAAGGATCGCTCTTGGCGCCATACATGTAGGTGTTCATCTTGTAGCGTGCCATGAAGCGGAACAGGTCCTTAGTCACTTCGGCGCTATAAGGCACGCCATAGTAGCCCTCAATGATGCCGCGGTTCTTGACATCGGCATAGTCGTAGATTGTGACGCATGGCAAGTCGGTTGTGCCTTGATCGAGCATCTGCTCAAGAGATGCCAGTCCGCAGAACACAGCATCAGTGTCTTCACCAATGATTGCCACATTAGCTAGACCTTTACTATCTGATTTAAGATTCAAGATATGACGGTCATATTTTGGCAAATTAAAGATGCTTCGGTCAACACGCAACACGGCATGATGTTCATCACCAATCTTTTCTTTTGGATTGTTTACACTAAGATGCACGAAAGACGGACAGTTGTGAGGAGGAGTGCCAGCCATAATCACCGCTGGAACAAGACCATGGTCACTAAGTATCTGCTTTGCGCGATTTATTGTTGCAATGTCAATCCCATCTTGAGGAAATATAAATACTCTCTGAGAAAAGGATGCCGTGCCAGGATTCAACACCTGCTCATGTGGAACGGGGTAGATGTTGTAGACCTCGGTGGCACCTAGCAAAGCTACCGCCATAAACGCCATGGTTAAGAAAAAAGCTCTTGTCATTTTTTATAAATACAGATTATTTATAGCTTACAAAATTAACGATTACACTGCAAACGACAAAAGGTTTTCACGAAAATTGCAACTCCTCTAATTCAAAAATGAGAGAAAAATGCGAAAAATCGAAAAAATGCACTTTTTCTGAAAAAAAACATCCAAAAATTTTGCAGATTAGAAAATGTGTTGTAACTTTGCACCGCAATTCCGAAATGGTGGTATCGTCTAGTGGCCTAGGACGCTGGCCTCTCACGCCGGAAACCGGGGTTCGACTCCCCGTACCACTACAAAGAAATTGGCTCGTTAATCACAACGAGCCAATTTCCTTTTTTTACTATCATATATCATTGATGTGATTTTTTTTAAGGCATATGAACTGGTTTTGAAAGAAAAAAACGCTGATATAATAGTGTCAAACTATTGATTATCAGCGTTGTTTCTTGGGGTGGGTGCTGACGGATTCGAACCGCCGACCCTCTGCTTGTAAGGCAGATGCTCTGAACCAGCTGAGCTAAGCACCCATGCCTTCTTGCGAAAAGCGATGCAAAGTTACAACCGTTTTTTTAGCTGTGCAAGTTTTTTGTCAACTTTTTTTCAAAAAAGTGATTTTTCTTGAGATTTTCTTGTGCTTTGAGCTTTTTTGGGTGCATTATCTATTTTGTTGTTTTAGTCTTTTGGCTACATTCAGCAGTTGCTCTCCCATGTGAATGGTGTAGCCTTGCTTGATGAAATAGACATTGCCGTTGCTGTCGGTTAGCAAGAAAACTGGTAGCGTAGCTGTGTCGATGTTTAGTTGGTTTACAATAGTTGTGCTTAATTCTTTGTTTGGGTCAAGCTCAATCAACCATGTAGAATTGCTGAATTCCTGGGTTTTGTATTTCAGGAATCCGTCACCGTTGCTGTCGATAATGACAAGGTTGCAGCCGTTTGTCTCGAGCTCCTTGATGCAAGTTGCGATATCGTGCATGGCATGGTTGGTGGGCTCATGGTTAGATGTGATGATTCCAATTATAGTGTATCCATTTTGTCCAACAATTCTAAATTGTTTATTGCCCGATGATAATTCTGGGTAGGTCAGGTTGTTGTCAATGTTGCCAATGATGTGGAGCTCGTCTTGCGATTCTCTAAGGTTGAGCGTCACTGATTGTTCTTGATTAGAAATGATTGTGAAAGTGGTCGTGCTTGCAAGCACGCTGCCGTCGCTCTGTCGGTTGCCCGTAGTGAGCAGGTAGATGCCAGGCTCAAGCTCAACTCCGTCTTTGAACGACTTGTTCCATGTGGCGTCTTCGGGGTAGGTGAGCAGTTGAGGTTTGTTGTCCACTATCTTGCTCAGTGTGAAGTGGGTGTAGTAGGCGAGATCGTTATGTGTGCCACTTGGGGTGAACTTCAGTCGCAAAGTGCCATTTGGTTCGTTTTTTTGCGAAACTTGTTCTTCAAATTTCACCTCGTGCCAGGAGTTGTTTTGATAATGCTCAAGATTGCCGTTCACCTCGTTGATGCGTGCAGGCCAACCCAGGCTACGCGCTGCACTAACGAAGAAGATGGCGCGTCCCAGTTCGTCGGTGATGCGTGTGTGGTATACACTCATGGGTTGCTGACGCAGTCGTTGTGGATTGTGCTTGTTGTCGATAGTGATATTGTTCTTGGTCCACTCAATGAGTTGACCTATGTTTTTAATGTGACGAAGTTCCTTGGCGAAGAATGACTTGTAGGGTGTGAGCCATTCGTTTTCCACACGAGGGTTGAGGACATAGCGGTAGTAGATTTCGCTGGTGTCGGTCACTGTCGCTTCATTGTCGCGCAGCACATCGAGTGAGATGTCGCGCAGGTCTTTGGCGCTGATAACTTCAAGGAGTTTGGTAGCCATCGGCTTGTTTTTAGCGTCGTTGAGGAATTGCTGGATCACCTGGTGGTTGCCTCGCCATGCTTCGACTGGCATCGTGGCTTCGTAGGCTTGGCGAATGGAGTCCTCTTGTGCTTTGCGCTGGTCGTTGATGGTGCGTTGCTCGGCGGTGACCTTTGGGATGATGGGGTGGGGTGCTGGTGGCACAATATCGAGTTCAAGATGCTGTGGTAACGAACAGTCGCTCAACTCGATTAAAATACTGTCATCCTTATTGCCTGCCCATGACACTTTTTTCACTGCCACTAAGTCATCTTTGGTCACCCATACCAGGAGGTCGCCCATGCCAGCACTTAGGGTTGCTATGCCATTCGCATTGGTGGTTTTAGTGGCCACTGTGTAGAATTCGGCATAGTTGTAGAGCTTGAATTGCACAGTAGCATCAGGCACTGGATTGCCGTAGCGGTCGTGGACCTTTATGTGACGGATAGAGGTGGGGGTGTAGTTGGAAGTCACATTAATCTCGGTGTAGCAAGGAGTGCGGCTCATTACCTCCTCAGGCCCATTGTAGTCGCCAGCCACCTTGGTGTGCATGAGCATGGCCCGCGATGCGCTCTCGTTGAACCATCCCAGGTCGAGCACCGGTTCGGGCTCGCAAGCTCCCAGGAAATGCCAGTTGCCGTCGACCCATGCTTCGACCCATGCATGGTTGTCGTCGGTGTGTGCCCATCGTGGAGTGTAGACTTGGCGTGCTGGGATGCAAACGGAGCGTAGCGCGGCCACTAGGAACGTCGACTCCTCGCCGCATCGGCCATAGGCAGTTCGCATCGTGGCTAGGGGACTGCTGGTGCGTGCGTCGCTAGGCCTGTAGCTAACCTTCTCATGGCACCAGTGGTTCACTTCGAGCACCGCCTCGGCCATAGTGAGATGCTTAACACGGTCCTTGAGTTCATTGTAGAAAACCCACCGGGCAGTGTCAAGATTCTCGTTGTTGATGCGCACTGGCAGAACAAAGTGCTCCAGCTCCAGCTGTGGTACGCTCTTTCCCCACGGCATCTCATTGCGTGCCTGCATGGTTGCATTGTAGTTGCGCAGGTAGAAATCCTGCGAGTAGTCGAGGCGATCGGGCAATGCCAATGAGGCCATAGCTTTGTTGTGGTAAGAGTTGACGAAGTCGTTGCCCTGTGCCGTTACTGCAGTTGCCATGATGGCGAGAGATATGAACATCAGTTTAATGGTTTTCATGAGAGTGTGGTTTTGTTTTAATGCTACAAAGATAGCAAGATATAGTCAAAAAATCACGACATATCATAACAAAATATTAACAATGCTTGGCGAATTCGTTATAAATGCCTAACTTAGCAAACTGAAAAGATAATTACTAATTAAACCTAAATATAATTCGATTATGAGACCAAGTTACGTGATGTTTGCCGATGGCTTTGAGGAAATCGAGGCCCTGACTGTTGTTGATGTGATGCGTCGTGCTGGTATGCCGGTGGTTACAATGTCGATTTATGATGCTCCCGAGGCGATAGGTGCCCACGGTGTTACTGTGGTTGCCGATGAGTCGTTTGATGCCGAGATGCTTGAGGAAGCCGAGTGGGTTATTTGCCCTGGTGGCATGCCTGGGGCGTCGAATCTTGCAGAGTGTGAGGCATTGTGCGAGATACTTAAGGAGCGCAATGAGGCCGATGAGAATATTGCCGCCATTTGTGCTTCTCCTTCAGTGATTTTTGGTCCATTGGGGCTGCTTAAGGGCCGCAACGCCACTTGCTATCCTGGCATGGAGCAGGGCATGGAGGGTGCCAATGTGGTTAATGACCATGTAGTGGTTGACGGCAACATTGTCACTGGCATGGGGCCTGCCTCGGCGTCTCGATTTGCTCTTGCGATAGCAGCTATCAGCATGGGCGAGGATGTGGCAGCCGAAGTGGCGGCAGGCATGCTGCTTTAATGATTTTTTGTCAGACGAACGAAAAACGATTAAAGACAACTTGGAATCACTGGAATCAGTGGAATCAGTGGAATCAACAACTTTCACAACCCGTAGACAACAGGCACAACATTGTGTTGTTCTACATGGAATCAGTGGAATCAAACAACTGGCACAACCTGTAAACAACTTTCTTGGGCTGGGTTAGTTGTCTTGCATTTTTGGAGGGTGGTGGGACAGTTTTGCGTTTTTTTTATTGGAGTGGCATTATGTCAATGAGCGCTTGTTGTGATTGTTGGGCAAAGGTAATGCTTTGGTGTGAGGAAAAACAATATCATAAAAAATCGTGGGGATTAGTGGTCTCCACGATTTTTTATATTTGGTTTTTAAATGTGTTTTTTTATTTGAAGAAGTAGGTGGCTTGGACGAACCATGTGCGGTATTTTGCTACGTGATCGTCGAGGAGCTTGGTGCCAAGGTTCTGGCCTACGCTGAAGCTGTAGCCGCCGCTTACCTGCACCTTGTTAAATAACTCAACACCGATGCCTGCATGCAGGAGTACGCTCACTGATGTGTACTTGAGGGCATCGCCCACCTTGTTGTGGCCAGCAAGGAAGGAGAAGGTGGGACCAGCATAGATGAAGGGCATGAGGGTGCTTTCAAGTCCGCCCAAGCGGCTGTAGCGGAACTTGAGGTTGATGGGCACGTCGATGTAATGCTGGCGTGCGACCTCGTTGCCAAGTCCCTGCGATTCCCACACTCGCCTGTCACCTAAATGCAATCGTCCCTGACGCATGGTGTAGAGGATTGACGCGTCAACGCCGAATCCCACTCCAGGTATCATCAAGTCGCCAGTGAGTCCAACTGATGGTGCAAACATGCGGTCGCTCTCAAAGATGTCGGTTTGCTTGAAGTGAATCTCGTTGTAGTTGCCGCCCACGGTGATACCCCATCGGCGCTCGGGTTGTGCTTGCATAGTCAGTGTTGAGGCAAGTGCTACAACCACTAATATTAATTTGATGTACTTTTTCATTAATAAGTGTTTTGGTCTTTTGGACTGCAAAACTAACATAAATTATTGTGATGACCAAAGATTTCAATTTTTATAACATAAAATTTTGGTTGCATGTGGTGGTTTTTTTATGGAGTTCAAGCATAAGTTTCAAATTGTGGGTTGTGGGACAGTTTTGTGTTTTTTTTTCTTGCAAAATGGGATGGGTATTGGCATGGAATCATGGAATCACTGGAATCGCTGGGATTTTTTAGGTAATGCTAGATGTTCTAGAGGTGCTAGATGTTAGGAATCGGTGGAATCATGGAATCGGTGGAATCAGAGAATCATTGGGGGCCACTCCTGCGGAGTGGAAATTGGGGCACTTCGTGCTAAAATTATAGTGGTGCTTCGCACTAAAATTATTGTTTCAACTGACTCGGGTGACTCGGGTGACTCGCTTGACTCAAGTGACTCAGGTGACTCAAATGACTCAGGCTCGTTGTGGGACAGTTTTGTGTTTTTTTTTGTTGTGGCAGTAAGTCAAAGATCTCTTTTGCTGTGATGTGCAGGGCAAAGATAATACCTTCTTGTTGATAAAAGCAATATTAAAAAACACGTCGCAGCTAATTAGTGAAGTTGCGACGTGGATTTAATAGTGACTAAACTTGTGGTAGCTTTAAGAGCCAGTGGATGGAGGTGGGGTGCTAAAAAAGGTAGGCGGCGGTAATGGTCCAGAATTTGTCCTTGCCGCTGATGGGCTTGGAGTCGACATCCTTGCCAATGTATTCCATCGCCTTGGTGAGCCCGATGCCATAGTTGGCATGGATTTGCACTTTGCGGAAGAGCTCGGCACCAAATCCCACATTCCATGAGGTGTTCCACTTGCGTGTTTTGAAATCGCCAGAGTCGCTGTCGCTGAGCAGTAGTGCGAAGTCGGGGCCAGTAGTGACGAAAGGTGCTATAACCTTGCTAAGCCCAGGAATTAGAAGCTTGTACTTGACATTAATGGGGAAATCGACGAAGTCGCGCTTGAGTTTGGTTCCTTCGAGGTATAACTCGTTTTCGCGGTGAGCGTACATGGCTGAAGCGTCGATTCCCAGTCCCACTACGGGCAATGAGAATTCAACCATGAGTCCGGCAGTGAAACCCACTCGGTTGTCCTTGTTGATTATTTCCTTGTCCCACTTAAGCTCGTTGATAGTGATACCTCCCTTGACACCGAATCTCACTTGTGCGCTTGATCCAAAGGCTGTGAGCAGGGAGAATGCTATAATAATAAATGTTGCTGCTAATTTTTTCATGACTGTAAATGTTATATTTAGATGGCAAAATAAGGTAAAATAAATGAGAAAAGCAATTTTTTGTGATGTGAAGTTGCTTAGTTAAAGATTTTTAGTTGTAACTTTGTGAGCTGAGTTAACTGTGAATTGCTCAAATTACTAAGAGAAAAAGCTATGTTTAAATCAAAAAAATATTATGCATTGCTGCTGGTGTTGCTGGTGCTTGTGGTGGTTTTGCCCTTTGTGCGTGACCGCAAGAAATATGTGACCAATAGTGGGGTGGTGTGGACCACCGAGTATCATATTACCTATGAGGCTCGAGCAGACTTGAATGACTCAATCCAGCAGTTGCTGAATGAAATAGACGGTAGCGCATCGGCCTTCAATAAAAAGTCGTTAGTGACGGCAATTAACGAGGGTCGCAGCAATGTCGCCGACTGGCTGCTGCTCACACTCTATGGAAAAGCTCTGGAGGTGAACTTGGCCAGTGATGGGCTGTATGATCCCACTGTGATGCCGCTGGTGAATGCGTGGGGCTTTGGTTACAAGAGTGGCCAATTGCCAAGTGAAGCGGTGATTGATAGCATCTTAGGCTATGTGGGGATGAATCACACACATGTTGAAGGTAATAAAATTATTAAGGATGATGCTCGGGTTCAGTTTGACTTCAGCTCAATAGCTAAGGGCCTGGCGTGTGACGAGATAGCACGGATGCTTGCACGCAATGGTGCTATCAACTACATGGTGGAGATAGGAGGCGAGGTTGTGGCTCGAGGCGTGAATGACCGTGGCGAGGCGTGGCGGGTGTCGGTTGACATGCCACTACCCGACGATGAGAATGGCGCTGTTCATGCTAATGCTGTGATGTTGCGGCTCGACAGTCTGGCAGTTGCAACCAGCGGAAGCTATCGCAAGTTTAAAGAGGTGGATGGCAAGAAAGTTAGCCACATTGTCAATCCCAAGACTGGTAGGAGCGAGACTTCGAGTTTGCTGAGCGTGTCGATCGTGGCCAGTGATTGCATGAGTGCCGATGCGTGGGCTACAGCGTGCATGGCGATGGGCCTTGAGAAGACTCAGGCGATGATGGAAAAGAAAAGTGAGCTGGGTGTGATGACAATCAGCGTGGACGATGCAGGAAACTATGTGGTGTGGAGCAATAAGCGCTTTGCTGATGTAGTGGAGTAGTGGGGTGCCGTTGTCACTATTGCTTTTCGCCGTCGATGGCTGCAGCAAGTGCTTGCCACAAGGTGTCATGAGGCACAGGAGCTGTGACGTCGACCAACTGCTTGGAAACTGGATGGATGAAGTGGATGCGGTGTGACTGCAGTGAGATGCCGCCGTCGGGGTTGCTGCGTGGGGCGCCATACTTGAGATCACCCTTGATAGGACAGCCAATGTGTGAAAGTTGCGCTCGTATTTGGTGCTTGCGCCCAGTGTGCAGGTTTATTTCAAGGAGGAAGTAGTTGTTGCTGCGTGCAATGACTGAATAGTCCATCACGGCCTTGACAGCGCCCTTGGTGCCAGGCTTTGTGACGTAGGTCTTGTTGTTTCTCTCCTGCGAGATAAGGTAGTGGGTTAGTGTGTCGTGCTGCTTGGGTGGCTGATTCTTAACGATGGCCCAGTAAGTCTTGTGCACGTTACCGTTACGGAATAGCTCGTTCATGCGAGAAAGGCCCTTGCTGGTGCGCGCAAAGACGACGAGCCCCGAAGTGGGGCGGTCGATGCGGTGAGTGACTCCGCAAAACACATTGCCAGGCTTGTTGTACTTGACCTTAATCCATTGTTTTAGAGACTCGACCATTGGTTGGTCGCCAGTGCGGTCGCCTTGCACAATCTCGCCGCATGCCTTGTTGACGATGATGATGTGATTGTCCTCGTAGACTACTTCCATAACTAAAGAATATTGTTGTGGCAAATATACTCAGTTTTTTTGACACGCAGCCTATAATGGCTGGAAAATATAGAATAAAAAAAGACCAGCACTCCTTGTGAGGTGTGCTGGTGCTTAGATGTTTTATAGTAAAAAAGTGTGTTGCGAATGTTGATATTAACGTCGGCCGCGGCTTGCGCTCTGTCGGTTATCGGCATTGTCGCTGCCGTTGCGATTGAATGTGTAGTGGTCGCGGTGCACAGTGCCATTGTCAAAATCGAAAATCTTCTCGGGGTTGATGGCCACACCCATGAAACGGGTCTCGAAGTGGAGATGTGGGCCAGTGCTGCGACCAGTGTTGCCACTGAGTGCGATAGGGGTTCCTGCTTTGACATACTGGTTTTCCTTAACAAGGAATTTAGAGAGGTGGCCATAGACGGTTTCGAGGCCATTGTCGTGTCGCAGAATCACGTAGAATCCGTAGCCGTTGCGCTCAAACTTAGTTAATCTCACCTTGCCGGTGAAAGCTGCGTAGATAGTGTCGCCAACGTTGGCCTTAAGATCGGCACCCTTGTGCACGCGTCCAAACTGCTTGCGATAGCCAAAGTGTGAATTTACAACGCGATGCTTAACAGGCATAGCATATTTAGAGACGTCGATAACCTTGGTAGAAGGGATGCTGGCGTTGCTGTAGGGGTTCACCTTGTCGCTGTTCCAGCCCTCGCTGTAGATGTCGGCATTGTTGCTGGCGGAATTGTTGATTTCTCGGTCGCCATAGAGGTCGCGAGCATATTTTTGTGCTTCCTGCACTTTGATTTTGTCTTGAACGCGATTTTGCTTGGCGAGAAGGTTGCGGTGTTTTTGACGGTAGTCGTTAATTGATTGAGAGTTAGCTGCGAAGCTTACCGATATTAAAGCTATACCGATTAAGCCTAATTTCAAACTATTAGAAAACTTCATATCTTTCTTTTTAAAAGTTTCAAGAAGCCGAAAAATAAAACAATAAAAAGTGGAGTGAGCATGGCAGTCACAGTTTGCAAAAATCTGCCATCTGGCTTCTTGTCGACCTCAAAATATGGGTCACTACATAAATTTGAACGCACAAAAGTAGGCATTTATTACGACATAGGAGCATTTTTGGCTGCTAAAAAGTGTAAAAATGTGTCTCTGTTCTTTAAAAATAAGTTATAAAGTATTGATTGACATGCCGTTGCAAATAGGTTGCAGGTTAAGGCTAAAAAGATGCCTTGGTTGAGGAACTGTAACCAATGTTTGAGTGCGTTAACGCTTGCAAAGATATTGAAATTGTTTTTGCTGTGCAAACTATAGTCGATATATTTTTTCCATAGTATAAAGAAAACGTGCGGTTGTTAATAATTATATTATATAACATGTTTTTAGTTTGAAAAAAAATTACTACATTTGCACCGCAAAAGCACTGTGTTGAAGTTGAGATTCGCCAGTTGAGAGCAGTTGATTTTCAATAAGTGCTTAGGCGAAAATTAATTGCAATTAATGAGAGTATCCTTATATATTGACATGAATTGTGCGCTTGCCATTGTTGGGCAGGTGCGAGTTGATGTGCTCTCAAGAAACAATACACAATTATCACCTTTCGCCAATGAGCCACTGCCTTGTTGCTGCTAAGAGTAGCGTTGCAGTGGCTTGTTGCTGCGAAGATTATTAATTAAGAGAAATAAATAATTAACCACATAACAAAAACGTAGATTTTATGGTTTTATTAGGTATTCAGAATACTACTCTGGCAATCACTGCGGTGATTACTGGCGCTGTGCTGGTGTTTGCTGCGTTGCTCATTGCCAGGTTGATAGGTCCCCGAAGCTTCACACAGAAGAAGGGTGAGACCTACGAGTGTGGTATTCCTACTCGTGGCGAGAGCATGGCTCAGTTCCATGTTGGTTACTATCTGTTTGCTATCCTGTTCCTTATGTTTGATGTGGAAACAGTGTTCTTGTTCCCTTGGGCATCGATAGCCAAGTCGATAGGTTCTACCGCATTGCTGGCAGTTGGAACCTTCTTGTTTATTCTTGTTTTAGGTCTGGCCTATGCCTGGAAGAAAGGAGCGCTGCGATGGAAGTGAAAATCAAGAGTATGAAGCACGAGGACTTCAAGGACAACGAATATATCGACCAACTCGTGCAGGAATTGAATGCCAGTGGCACCAATGTGGTTGTGGGCAAGCTTGACCAGTTGATTAACTGGGGCATAAGCAACTCGTTGTGGCCATTCTGCTTTGGCACCAGCTGCTGTGCTATTGAGTTCATGTGCCTGGGAGCTGCTCGCTATGACATGGCTCGTTTTGGCTTTGAGGTTGCTCGCAACTCACCCCGTCAGGCCGATTATATCATGTGCCAGGGCACAATCACCTATCGCATGGCTCCAGCGCTGAAGCGCCTCTATGAGCAGATGGCCGAGCCAAAATATGTGATAGCGTGCGGCGCGTGCACGGTGAGTGGTGGTCCATTTAAGAACAGTTACTGTGTGGTCAAAGGCATTGACGAGATAATACCTGTGGATGTGTACCTACCAGGTTGTCCTCCACGCCCCGAGGCAATGTTCTATGCTCTGATGCAGCTTCAGCGCAAGATTAAGGTGCAGAAGTTCTTTGGCGGAGTTAACCGCAAGGAGAGCCGCAAGAAATTCTTCGAGAAGAGCAGCGAGAAGTAGAAAATAAGTATAAACACGATACACATTATTATATATGGCAGATATACAAGAAAAAATCGGCAAGATGTGTCCCGAGGCCCAATGCGACGCCAGCGGTGAGTTCTTGCTGATTAGTGTGCCCGACAAGCAGTGGCACGATCTTGCACGAATGCTCAAGGAAGAGCTACACTTCGACTACCTTACTGCGCTGGTGGGCGTTGACTGGAAAGAGGAGCTTGGAGTGATGTACTACTTGACCAATACCGAGACCCAGGAGATGATACACGTGAAGGTGGCTACCACCGACCGTGAGCAGCCTCGCCTTCACAGCGTGAGCGACCTGTGGGCAGTTGCCAACTATCAGGAGCGCGAGGTGTTTGACTTCTATGGCATTGAGTTCATTAATCATCCCGATATGCGTCGTTTCTTCCTTCGCAATGATTGGGTGGGATACCCATTGCGCAAGGACTATGACGATGATCCAGCAAAGAACCCTCTGCGTCTTGAAGACGAGGAAAACGAGGATAACACTTATCGCCTGGTTGAGGACGAGCAAGGCAATGTGACACGCATCGACGGCAAGGTGTTTGGCGACGAAGAGTATGTGGTCAACGTTGGTCCTCAGCATCCATCCACTCACGGTGTGATGCGCTATCGTGCCTCGATTGAGGGCGAGCTCGTGAAGAAGGTTGACGTGGTGAGTGGCTACATACATCGCGGTATCGAGAAGATGTGTGAGAGCCTGACCTATCCACAGACGCTGCTCTACACCGAGCGAATGGACTACATGTCGGCCCACATCAACCGCCACTGCCTGTGCCTGTGCATTGAGAAGGCCATGGGTCTGGAGGTTCCTCACCGTGCTGAGTTAATCCGCATGATGATGGATGAGCTCATGCGCTTGTCGAGCCACTTGCTCAGTTACGGCTGCTTGACAATGGACCAGGGTGCGACCACAGCATTCTTCTACGGATTCCGTGAGCGCGAGCTCATTTATGATATTTTTGATAAGACCTGTGGAGCTCGCATGTCGATGAGCTACTTGACCATAGGTGGTGTTAAGACCGACGTGCATCCCGACTTCATCAAGGACGTGCGCCATGCCTGTGACGTGATTACCAAGAACCTGAAAGAGTATCACAAACTCTTTACTGGCAACATCATAGCCCGAAACCGCATGGTTGGCGTGGGCATTCTGGGTAAGGACGACGCCATCAATTATGCCATCACTGGCCCATCGGGACGTGCCAGCGGCCATCACTGTGACGTGCGCAAGTGCCATCCTTACTCGCTCTATAATGAGGTAGAGTTTGACGAGGTGATGTATGAGACTGGCGACTCGATGGATCGCTACATGGTGCGCATGAAAGAGATGGAAGAGAGCATCAAGATATTGCGTCAGTGCTGCGACATGCTTGAGCAAGAAGGCATTGAGGGCGAGTACATTGCCAAGGTGCCTAAACTCATCAAATTGCCTGCTGGCCACTGGTATCAGCAGGTGGAAGGCAGCCGTGGCGCCTTTGGCGTGTATCTGGAGAGCGATGGTGATCCCAAACCATTCCAGAAGCCCTATCGCCTCCACTTCCAGAGTCCTTGCTTTAACTTGGTGGGTATTGTTGACCTCACCTGCAAGGACAACCTGATAGCCGACCTGATTACTATCACAGCGTCGATTGACTATGTGATTCCCGATATTGACCGTTAAACGTGCGGCAAGAGAGAAGAAAAAGATTATAAACACACATACATATTAATATACACAGATTTATTATGTTTGACTTTAGTGTAGTCACAACTTGGTTTAATGACCTGCTTACAGTGTCGGCTGGAATGCCTCAATGGCTGGCAACGACAATAGAGTGTGTGATAGTGGGCGCGTTGCTGCTGCTGGGTTACACGGTGCTCGCTATGTTCTACATCATGTATGAGCGCTGGGTGTGTGCCTGGTTCCAGTGTCGTCGTGGTCCACTGCGTGTGGGTCCTTGGGGCTCATTGCAGATATTTGCCGACGTTATCAAGATGCTTATCAAAGAGGTTGTTGACTTGTGGAAGACCGATAACTTCCTTCACAAGCTGGCTCCTTACTTTGTGCTCATAGCATCGGTGGTGGTATTTGCGTGCCTGCCTTGGGGAAAGGGCCTTCAGGCAATAGACTTCAATATTGGCGTCTTTTTCATGACAGCCGTGTCGTCGCTTGGCGTGGTTGGTATCCTGCTTGCCGGCTGGTCGAGTAATAGCAAGTACACCCTGATAGGCGCAATGCGTAGTGGCGCTCAGATGATTAGCTATGAGCTCTCGATAGGCATTGCAATGCTCACCATCGTGTGCCTGGCAGGCACGATGAGCGTGACAGGCCTTGTTGAGGCTCAGCAGAATGGCTGGTTCATCTTCACTGGTCACATTCCTGCTATTATCGCATTCATCATCTACATAATCGCTGCTACTGCTGAGACCAACCGTGGCCCGTTTGACCTTCCTGAAGCAGAGCACGAGCTCACCGCTGGTTATCACACAGAGTATTCAGGTATTCACTTTGGTTTCTTCTATCTTGCCGAGTATCTGAATCTGTTCATTGTGTCGGGCATAGCATCGCTGCTATTCTTGGGTGGCTGGATGCCACTGCACGTTGCTGGCTGGGACGGCTTTAATGCTGTGATGGACTACATACCATCGACAGTGTGGTTCCTGGGCAAGGCGATACTGGTGTCGTTTATCATCATTTGGTTCAAGTGGTCGTTCCCCCGTGTGCGTATTGACCAGATGCTGGCACTTGAGTGGCGCTACTTGATGCCAATAGGCTTGTTCAACCTGGTGCTGATGGCAATCATTGTGAGCATGGGATGGCATTTTGCAGGTTAAAGAAATTGAATTAAAACAATACAGCATATAAATAAATTCTCGTGACATGAACGAAAATTTCGGAAAAATAACACAGGTGATTGGTCCTGTTGTTGACGTGACATTTGAGGGCGAGGGCAATCAAGTGCCCGAGATCTACACCGCGCTGAGCGTGGCACGCCAAGACGGAACCGAGCTGATGCTTGAGGTGGAGCAACACATTGGAGAGAACACCGTGCGTTGCGTGGCAATGGACAGCACCGACGGTCTGCAGCGTGGAACAAAGGTCAAGAACTTGGGTCAGCCCATCTCGGTGCCCACAGGCGAGCAGGTGAAAGGTCGCTTGCTTAACGTGATAGGCGAGCCTATCGACCATCTTGCTGACCTCAAGGGCGGCGAGCGTCGTGCGATACATCAACCAACACCCGACTTCAGTGACCTGTCGATTTCGCAAGAGATTCTCTATACTGGTATCAAGGTTATCGACCTGATTGAGCCATTCTCGAAGGGTGGTAAGATTGGTCTCTTTGGTGGTGCTGGTGTAGGCAAGACAGTGCTCATCATGGAGCTCATTCACAACATTGCTCATGGTCACAGCGGATTCTCGGTGTTCACTGGAGTGGGAGAGCGCACCCGCGAGGGTAACGACCTGCTGCGTGAGATGATTGAGAGCGGTGTTATCAAATATGGCGACAAGTTCAAGGAGGAAATGGCCAATGGCGAGTGGAACCTCGACAGTGTAGACATGGCGGAGGTTGAAAAGAGCCAGGCCACCCTGGTTTTTGGTCAGATGAATGAGCCTCCTGGTGCACGTATGCGTGTGGCCTTGTCGGGACTTACTGTTGCCGAGCAGTTCCGTGACCAGGACGGTGGCGGCCGCGATATCCTGCTGTTTATGGATAACATCTTCCGTTTCACCCAGGCGGGTAGTGAGGTGTCGGCACTTCTTGGCCGCATGCCAAGCGCCGTGGGTTACCAACCCACCCTTGCCAGTGAGATGGGTAAGCTTCAGGAGCGTATCACCTCGACCAAGAGCGGTTCAATCACATCGGTACAGGCCGTGTATGTGCCTGCCGACGACTTGACCGACCCTGCTCCTGCTACAACTTTCAACTTCTTGGATGCAACAACCGTGCTTAGCCGTAAGATTACTGAGCTTGGTATATATCCAGCAGTTGACCCACTGGCATCGACATCGCGCATCATGGATCCCAACATCATTGGCGAGGAGCACTATAATGTGGCTCAGCGAGTGATTCACTTGCTTCAAAAGTATAATGAGCTGCAGGACATCATTGCCATCCTTGGTGTTGATGAGCTCAGTGATGAGGATAAGCTGGTGGTACAGCGTGCCCGTCGTGCACAGCGCTTCTTGTCGCAACCATTCTTTGTTGCCGAGCAGTTTACAGGTGTTCCTGGTGTGATGGTGCCACTGAATGAGACGATTCGTGGCTTCAAGATGATTCTTGACGGCGAGGTTGATGACCTTCCTGAGCAGGCGTTCCTGAACGTGGGAACCATCGACGATGCTATTGCCAAGGGCAAGAAGCTGCTTGAGCAAGTGGGATAATCAGAAGTCAGAGATCAGAAGTCAGAGATCAGATTTCAGAAGTCGGATTTCAGAGATCAGGAATTAAAGAACAGAATAAGGTAACACTTACAATTAAAAGACACGATACACTATGACACTGAAAATTATTTCGGCCGAGAAGATTGAGTTTGAGGGCAATGTTGAGCAAGTGACCTTGCCTGGCAGCTTGGGCTCTTTTCAAATCTTGAACAACCATGCCGCGCTCGTGTCGTCGCTTGTGCCAGGCACAATGTCTTATGTTGCTGGTGAGAGCACGATAGAGCAAGAGATCAAGGGCGGCATTGTCGATGTTAAGGATAATGTGGTGAGTGTGTGTCTTTATTAAAAATGATATTAGTTAACTCTCTTTATTTATGAAGAAAGTAATAACAGCAATAGTCGCAGTGGTGATACTTGCGCTCATGGCATGGGGATATGCACAAAGTGCATCCCATCACGGTCATGGTGAGGCTAAGGTGAACCCCAAGGAGACCATCTTTGAGCACCTGGGCGACACCTATGGCTGGGAGGTCCCCTTCTCGCACACCAAGAAGATTCCATTGCCCATCATTGCCTTCGACCAGCAGGGAGCATTGCATTGCTTCATGTCGAGTCGGGTCACTGGTGGTGACACCTGGCAAGATGGTGACGCCAGCTTCAAGATTTCGACCGATGCCGATGGTGGCTATAAGGGCAAGCTGGTGCAGGTGCTTGGCGATGGCAGTGAGTACCGTCCATGGGATTTCTCAATCACCAAGAACGTGCTTGGAATCCTCATCGCAGCGGCACTGGTGATATTGATGGCGATGAGCCTGCGCAGGTGGTACAAGCGCGAGGGCATGAAAGGTCCACGTGGATTTAAGGGCATGCTTGAGCTAATTATCGACTTTGTGTACACCGACACTATTAAGCCCATTATGGGCAAGGAGGCCCCCAAATATGGTCCTTACTTGCTCACGGCATTCTTCTTCATTCTCACGATGAACTTGCTGGGACTGATAGTTATATTCCCTGGCGGCGCCAACCTGACTGGCAACCTTGCCGTGACCATGGTGCTTGCCTTGATAACCTTCTTTGTGACAAATCTTACAGGCACAAAGCATTACTGGAAGGACATCTTCTGGCCTGATGTGCCCATGGCATTGAAGTGCCCGGTGCCCATGATGCCACTGATTGAGTTCCTTGGCATCTTGACCAAGCCCTTGGCACTGATGGTCCGTCTGTTTGCTAACATGCTTGGTGGTCACATGGTGGTTATTGTGTTGATATTGTTGATTATGGTATTTGCGCAGATGTTTGGCACAGCAGTTGGTGCAGGCACCGCCATTATCTCGGTGTTGCTGTCGCTGTTCATGCTTGTGCTTGACACGCTTATTAGCTTCATTCAAGCATTTGTGTTCACCCTGTTGTCAACAATCTTCATCTCGATGGCTCACATTCATGAGGAGCCTAAAGCCGTGACTGAATAATAAAAAAACAAAAATAATAACAATTAAAACATTTAATGACTATGTTAGGATTAATTTTAGCTCAAGCAGCAGGCGTAGGTGTTGCTAAATTGGGAGCATGCATTGGTGCAGGTATCGCAGCGATTGCTGCAGGTATTGGTATTGGCCGCATTGGTGGCTCGGCTATGGAGTCGATTGCCCGTCAGCCCGAATCGACAGGCGACATTCGTACCAACATGATTGTGATTGCCGCTCTTATCGAGGGTGTTGCTCTCATCGCACTGATTGTTTGTATCCTTGCCCTTTTCGTTTAATCACCCTTCAAAGAAAGGTTTTTAGATGGAACTGTTTAAGCCTGAATTTGGCCTGGTGTTCTGGATGTTCTTGGCATTTGCATGCCTCTACTTCATCCTGGCAAAGTGGGCGTGGCCTTTCATCATCAAGAGCATGGACGACCGTGCCAAGCTCATTGATGAGGGTGTGGCCTATGCTCAGGAGGCGAAGTCGAAGCTCGACAATGCCAAGCGCGATGCCGACGCTCTGCTCGCCGACGCTCGCAAGCAACAGGCCGACATTTTGCGCGAGGCAGCCAAGATGAAAACCGATATCATCGAGCAGGCTAAGGCCGAGGCTGCTGTCGAGGCAAAGAAAGTGACCGATGCCGCTCAAGTGACTATAGAACAGTCACGTAAGGAGAGTGAGCATCAGTTGCGTCAGGACGTTGGTGCCTATGCATTGCAGATTGCCGAGCAGGTGATTCGCCGCAACATGAGCGACGACAAGGCACAGCGCGACCTGGTGAAGAAACTACTTAACGAGGTTGAAACTAGTAACTAATCAACACGATGAACGACGGACTTATTCCCAACCGATATGCAAAAGCGCTATTCAAGCTCTCGCAGGAGCTTGGCGACACGGCTGCAGTCTATGACCAGATGAAGCAGCTCGATGTGGCTTATGCTGCGGAGGCTGGCTTGAAAAAAGCTGTGAACAATCCCTTCTTGCCAGTGGCCGACAAGCTAAAGTTGCTGTGCTCGGCTTCGGGTTCGGAGGCTGGTGGCACTTTGGCTCGGTTCATGGAGTTGGTTATCAAGAACAACCGAATCGACTTTTTGCGCTCCATAGCACTGGCATTCATGAAGCAATACCGTGAGCTCAATGGCATCGCAAAGGTTGAGGTCGTTACCGCCACACCACTTGGCGATGACGAGATAAACGATATAGTCGATGTGGTGAGGTCGCAGCTGGGCGGCAAGACCATTGAGCTTACCAAGAATGTGGATCCTGCACTGATAGGTGGTTTCACGGTCGATGTTGACTCGCGCGTGCTCGACGCATCGGTGAAAAGTCAATTAGAAAAATTGCGTTTAAAACTCCTAAGTTAAAAAGAGTGAGATGATAAACCCAAGTGAAATATCTGAAATACTGAAGCAGCAACTCAGCGACATTGAGAGGACGGTGTCGTTTGAGGAGGTGGGCACAGTGCTTGAGGTGGGCGATGGCGTGGCTCATGTTTACGGACTTGAGAACGTTGAGGCCAATGAGCTCGTCGAGTTTGAAAACGGAGTCACAGGCGTTGCGATGAACCTTGAAGAGAGCAACGTGGGTGTGATTCTGATGGACAAGGTGGACAGCGTTGCCGAGGGCATGAAGGTGCGTCGCACAGGCCAGATCGCCTCAATTCCAGTGGGCGAGGGTCTGTTAGGACGTGTTATCAACGTGCTTGGTGAGCCCCTCGACGGCAAGGGCCCTATTGAGGGTGAACTCGTGCGCTTGCCGCTTGAGCGCAAGGCTCCAGGCGTTATCTTCCGCCAGCCTGTGAATCAGCCACTGCAGACCGGCCTCAAGGCCATTGATTCAATGATTCCAATTGGTCGGGGTCAGCGTGAGCTTATCATTGGTGACCGCCAGATTGGCAAAACAGCCATAGCTGTTGACACAATAATTAATCAGAAGGCTGAATATGATGCTGGCAAGCCAGTTTACTGCATCTATGTTGCAATTGGCCAGAAGGCATCGACAGTTGCTGCACTCGTCAACCAGCTCAACCAGCATGGTGCCATGCCTTATAGCGTGGTAATTGCCGCTACGGCAGCCGACTCGGCTTCGATGCGCTATTATGCGCCATTTGCTGGTGCTGCTATTGGTGAGTACTTCCGCGACACAGGCCGTGATGCTCTTGTGGTATATGACGACTTGTCGAAGCAAGCTGTAGCCTATCGTGAGATTTCCCTTATCCTCAAGCGCCCATCGGGACGTGAGGCTTATCCTGGCGATATCTTCTATCTGCACAGCCGCTTGCTCGAGCGTGCCGCTAAGATTAATGATAACCAAAAGGTTGCCGAGGCCATGAACGACCTCCCTGCTGCCCTCAAGGGCAAAGTGAAAGGTGGTGGCTCGCTCACAGCATTGCCTATTATTGAGACTCAGGCTGGTGATGTGAGTGCCTATATTCCAACCAATGTGATTTCAATCACCGATGGTCAGATTTACCTTGAGACAGCATTGTTCAACAATGGTATTCGTCCTGCTGTGAATGTGGGTATCTCGGTATCGCGTGTGGGTGGTAATGCCCAGATCAAGGCGATGAAGAAGGTTGCTGGAACTTTGAAGATTGCTCAGGCGCAGTTCCGTGAGCTCGAGTCGTTTACCAAATTTGGTGGTGACATCGACCCTGTTACCGCTCGCACCATTGACACAGGTCGCAAGAATGAGCGTCTGCTTGTTCAGCCTCAATATCAACCAGTACCCGTAGAGGAGCAGATTGCTGTGATTTATTGTGGTGTGAACGGCTTGCTCGAGAATGTGCCTATGGATAAAGTTCCCGAGTTTGAGGAGCTGCTCATCCAGTACTTGCACGCAAAGCATCAGGCCGATGTGCTTGATGTGCTGAAGAGCGGCAAGATTGACGATGACGTGATGGCAAGGCTCAAGGAAGCAGCAGCCGAGATTTCAGGCAAGTATAAAGCTCGATAATATTGTTGATTTTTAAGGTTTAAGCTTTTAATGGCAACACTTCGAGAACTTAAAGGACGCATTGGCTCGGTTGCTTCGACCGAGAAGACCACAAGCGCGATGAAGATGATATCGTCGGCCAAGATGCACAAGGCCACAGGTCAGTTGCAGCGCCTGAAGCCCTATCGTGGCATGGTGCGCGACGTGCTAAGCCACCTGCTCGTTACTGATCAGGAATTCTCGTCGCCTCTCATTGAGGAGCGCGAGGTTAAGAGTGTGGCACTGGTTGTTTACGGCAGCGACGATGGCTTGTGTGGAGCGTTCAATATAAATATCTTCAAGAAACTGCTCGAGGCAATTGATGCTATGCGCGCGCAGTATGGGAAAGAGTTGAAGTTGACCATCCTGCCCGTTGGTAAGAAGATGTCGAAAGCAGTCCACAAGATTGAGTCGAAGAATATCAAAGTTGAGGACGTGCCTGGCATTAACACCCGCAGCACCATGGAAGAGCTTACCGACTTTACCGAGTTGCTGCGCAGCCGATTTGTCGACCACATTTACGATAGGGTTGATGTGGCCTACATGCAATATGTTAGTTCGAGCCGGCAGCTAATGATGCGAGAACAACTGTTGCCCCTGAGTTCACAGGCCCTGGCAAAGGA
The DNA here is from genome assembly GCA_002353285.1 of Porphyromonadaceae bacterium UBA2751. Taxonomy (GTDB): domain Bacteria; phylum Bacteroidota; class Bacteroidia; order Bacteroidales; family Muribaculaceae; genus Sodaliphilus. Next base: position 102,477 of record DEJJ01000022.1, read on the forward strand.
TGTTGACCCTCGTGCAGCAGCGAGTCCTTGCATCTTTGAGCCCGATGCTAACAGCATCTTCAACAGTGTGCTGCCATTGCACTTGCGCTCCACCATGCAGGAAGTGTTTGTTTCAAGCGCGGCCTCGGAGCAAGCAGCGCGCGTGATGGCCATGCAGACTGCTAGTGACAATGCTGCCGAGTTGCTCGAGGAGTTGAATCTTGAATACAACAAGTTGCGTCAGCAGAGCATTACCACCGAGCTGCTCGACATCCTGGGCGGTCAAGTGGAGCGATAGAATGAAATCAAGAAGCCGCCGGTGTCTTGAATGATTATGCCTGTCAAGACACCGAGGCACATCAAAATAGTTATAAAAGGCATAAAAAGTAGTTTTTTAGAGTGTTGCATTAAGCACAGCACCGAAATAAACATAATTATATGAACATCAAGGAGTATTTCTCTTCACTGATTGAGGGAACTCACAGCCTCATCAAGGGAATGGAGGTGACAGGTAAAGAGCTCTTTACCAAGAAAGTTACCGAGCAGTATCCCGAGAACAGGGCTGAGTTGAAGATCCCCGAGAGATTTAGAGCCACGTTGCAGTTCATCTATGACGACGAGGGTTACCACAAGTGCATAGCTTGCAAGACCTGTGAGCGCAATTGCCCTAATGGAACCATTCAAATTACCACTCGCATGGTGGATCTGCCCAATGGCAAGAAGAAAATGAAGCTCGACAAGTACATTTACGACTTGGGTAGCTGCACCTTCTGTGGACTTTGCGTGAGCACCTGTCCCACCGATGCCATTGAGTTCTCTAACGACTTTGAGCAGGCGGTGTTCCGTCGCGAGGCACTTATCAAGCAGTTGAATTATCTGCCTGAGAAGGAGAAACCCGCCCCCGAACCCAAGCCCGCTGCTGCCAAGCCTGCTGCAAGTGCCGATGCACCCAAGGTAGAGCCAAAGGTCAAGGTCGAGGAATCCAAAGATGTTCAACCCAATCAGGAACAAAAAGAAACAGAATAATATGGAGTCACTCGGAAATGTAATCATGTATGTTATAATTGCTTTGACAATTATAGTGTTTTCGGTGCTTGCGGTGACGACAAAGAAGATTTTGCGCTCAGCAACCTACCTGCTGTTTGTCTTGCTGGCAACAGCTGCCATCTATTTCCAGATGGATTATGAGTTCCTGGGAGCAACACAGATTGCCGTCTATGCAGGTGGTATAGTGGTCTTGTTTGTGTTTGCTATCATGCTGACACACAAGCCTGGCGAGGACGCCGCGCCCCTCACTTCTCACAAGAGAATATTAGGCTTGATTGCTTGTGGGGCAGGTGTGATATTGTGTGTTGCAGCCTTGCTTGGATATGCAAAGTTCTGCTCACAGTCGCTACCCTCGATGAGCGATTTCACCATCGATAGGTTGGGCGAGATGTTACTCAGTACCGACAAGTTTGGATATCTGCTGCCATTTGAGGCAGTGAGCGTGTTGCTGCTCGCCTGCATCATTGGTGGTGTGGTAATAGCCCGCAAGCGTTAAAAGAAAGGAGGATAAGTTATGGACTTGACATTATTAATGTATCTCATCCCCAGTCTTATAATGTTTGGCTGTGGTGTTTATGGGTTCATCACCCGCAAGAATATGATAGCAATGTTGATTTCGCTTGAGTTGATGCTCAACTCGGCCGACATCAATTTTGTAGTGTTTAACCGTTATTTGTTCCCCGCTCAGCACGAGGGCATGTTCTTCACATTGTTTGCAATAGCGATTGCAGCTGCCGAGACAGCTGTAGCCATTGCCATTATTATCAATGTGTATCGCATTGCCAAGAATGTTGACATCAACAAAATAACCAAAATGAAATTCTAAACAGTTATGCCACTAAGTAGTACAATATACGTTCTTGCCATTCCACTGTTTATGTTCCTGTTTCTGGGGCTTGTGGGCGTGAAGATGCCTCGCAAGATCACCGGTGTGATAGGAGTGCTGGGAATGGCTGTGACAACCGTGTTGGCCTATGCCATAGCGTTTACTTATTTCTTTGGCGATGGCCAGGGACAAATGATGGATGGAGTGCGGCAGCAGATTGTTACCACCGACTGGACATGGCTGTCGTTCTATGCCGACAAGCTCATAGTGCGACTTGGCGTTCTTCTCGACCCCATCTCGGCCATGATGCTGGTTGTAATTAGCACAGTATCGTTCATGGTTCACCTTTATAGCCTTGGCTACATGAGCGACCATGACGGTAATCCTGAGAAAGGCTTCCAGCGCTACTATGCCGACCTGGCATTGTTCACATTCTCGATGCTTGGGTTGGTAGTCTCGACCAACATTTTCCAAATGTTCATCTTCTTTGAGATGGTGGGAGTTTCATCCTATCTGCTCATTGGATTCTACTATGGACAGCAACCTGCCAATCATGCGTCGAAAAAGGCATTTATCGTTACTCGCCTTGCCGACCTGTTCTTCCTGATTGGTATCTTGATACTCTCGTTCTATACTGAGACATTCGATTTCAAGGAAATGATGGGAGCCAATGGACACGATGTGTGCAACGCTTTCACCAGCGCACAGGGGCTCACATTCATGGGTTGCTCTGTAACAGGCTGGGCACTGACGTTCATCTTCATTGGTGGTGCTGGTAAGAGTGCTATGTATCCTCTTCACATTTGGCTTCCCGACGCAATGGAGGGTCCAACACCAGTGTCGGCACTGATTCATGCTGCAACAATGGTAGTGGCAGGTGTGTTCCTGGTAGCGCGCATGTTCCCACTTTATGTGCTGGAGCAAGGTGCAATGGACATCATCTGCGTGGTGGGCGCTTTCACCGCATTCTATGCCGCTGCAGTAGCATGCACTCAGAGTGATATCAAGCGTGCTCTTGCATTCTCGACCATTTCACAGATTGCATTCATGATGACCTCGCTTGCCGTTAGCTCGGCTCAGGGTCAACTCATAGGCGGTCACGAGGCAGGTCTTGGCTACATGGCCTCGATGTTCCACCTGTTTACTCACGCCATGTTCAAGGCGTTGCTCTTCCTGTGTGCTGGTGCTATTATCCACGCTGTTCACAGCAACGAGAACAGCAAGATGCACGGCTTGCACAAATACATGCCCATCACAAGCATCGCATTCCTGATTGGTTGCTTGGCAATTGCCGGTATTCCACCCTTTGCCGGGTTCTTCAGTAAAGACGAGATTCTTGTGGCTTGCTACGAGAAGGGCATAGGATGGGGACTGTGGATGAGCATGGTGGCTGGCATGACAGCCTTCTACATGTTCCGTATTTACTACCTCATCTTCTTCTGGAAGAAGCATGAGGTTCATGGCGAGCATGCTCCCAAGGATCAGCCCTGGACCATGACAGTGCCACTGATTGTGCTTGCTCTCATCTCGTGCGTTGCAGGTTTTGCTCCATTTGGCAATCTTGTTACATGGGATGGTGCTCAGCTCGAGACCCACATGAATTGGCCCATTGCAGGCGCCAGTGTGGGCATTGCCTTGATAGGTATCGGTCTGGCAACTGTTATGTACTGGAAGGAGAATCCACTGCCCGACAAGCTGGCAACGATGTTCCGTGGCCTTTGGACAGCCAGCTACAAGCGCTTCTACATGGATGAACTCTATCAGTTCATTACTCACAAGATTATTTTCCAGGGAATCAGCAAGCCAATTGCGTGGTTTGATCGCACCATCATTGATGGCTTCTTTAACCTGCTGGGCAATGTTACCAACAATGCCTCGTGGGGCATCCGCAAGATGCAATCGGGCAATGTGCAAGGTTATGTTTCCTATTATATCATCGGTGCCGTGCTGCTTGCAGCCGTGACTGGTGTAGTGATACTATGTTTTTAATCAACGGTTCTAAAATACAGTAAAGATTATGGAAATTTTCTCTAATATGCTTATTTACTTCGTGATTATTCCGTTGCTCACTCTGGCAGGCCTAGCCTTGACCAAGAACAAGGGCATCGACGCGATTAGAGCCGTTGCCGTGACAGGTGCTACAGCACTTGTGGGACTGGCTATATATCTAGTGATTTACTTCCTGCATGCTCGCGCTGCTGGTGATACCAGCGACATGATACTGCAGACTAGCGTCACTTGGTATGCACCATTAAATATCAAGTTAGCACTTGGTGTGGATGGTGTATCGGTTGTGATGATACTTCTGTCGGCATTCATCGTTTTTGCGGGAGTGTTTGCTTCATGGAAGATGGATCCTCTTCCCAAGCAGTTCTTCCTGTGGTTCTTCCTGTTGTCGACAGGAGTGTTTGGTTTCTTCATCAGCGTGGACTTGTTCACCATGTTCATGTTCTATGAGGTTGCTCTTATCCCAATGTACTTGCTCATTGGTGTGTGGGGCAGTGGAAACAAGAACTATAGCGCCATGAAGCTAACTCTCATGCTGATGGGAGGCTCGGCGTTCCTGATGCTTGGCATCATTGGTATCTACTTCCACTCAACAGCAACTCCTGGTGAGTACACAATGAACCTGCTCGAGATAGCCAAGAACAATGCAATACCTCACAACTGGCAGATGTTCTTGTTCCCGATGACATTTGTGGGATTCGGTGTGCTGGGTGCTATGTTCCCATTCCACACATGGTCGCCCGATGGTCATGCAAGTGCTCCAACAGCGGTGTCGATGCTTCACGCTGGTGTGCTCATGAAGCTGGGAGGTTATGGCTGCTTCCGCATTGCTATCTACTTGATGCCCTTTGCAGCGCAACAGCTAGGCTGGATATTCTTGACCCTGACAGGTATCAGCATTGTGTATGGTGCGTTCAGTGCATGTGTTCAGACCGACCTTAAGTATATCAACGCTTACTCATCGGTTAGCCACTGTGGTATGGTGCTCTTTGCCATATTGATGTTCAACAAGACTGCAATGACAGGTGCTGTGCTTCAGATGCTCTCACACGGCTTGATGACAGCATTGTTCTTCGCCTTGATTGGTATGATATATGGTCGCACCCACACCCGCGACATTCGTGAGATGGGCGGCCTGATGCACATCATGCCTTACCTGGGCGTGGGTTATGTGATAGCCGGTTTTGCTTCGCTGGGCTTGCCAGGCTTGAGTGGTTTCGTAGCCGAGATGACAATCTTTGTGGGCTCATTTGAGCACACCGACATGTTCCACCGCGTGTTCACAATTGCAGCCACTACCTCGATTGTGATTACCGCAGTGTACATCTTGCGCGTAGTGGGCAAGTTGCTCTATGGAGCTGTTCAGGATGAGCATCACCGCACTCTCACCGATGCCGATGCTACTGAGCGCATCTCGACTGCCACCCTCATTATAGCAGTTGCGATAATAGGTTGCTTCCCCAATTTCTTCATCGACATCATCCGCGACAGTTTCACTCCCGTGGTAAATGCGTTGACAAGTGTTATGTAACAATATTGTAGAATTAAAAAAAGATAAGATATACTCAATATGGATTATTCTCAATTTTTAATGATGCCGCAAGAGATAGGGCTACTTGTAGTCTTCTTGCTAGTATTCTTATATGACACTTTCATGCCCGAGAAGTCGCACAAGGGTCTGCCCTTGTTTGCAACCATCGTGTTTGGCATTTTCATGATATGTGGATTCTGCCCAGTTCAGGACGGCATGGCATTTGGCGACATGTTTGAGTCGAATAAGGCCACCTGGGCGATGAAGAACATTCTCAACATTGGTATGTTCATTGTGCTGTTGCAGTCGGTGAAGTGGGCCAATAGCGACTTCGTGGCAATTCGCCGTGGAGAATTCTATGAGTTGATGTTATTGACGCTCTTTGGCATGTACTTGATGATTTCGGGTCGTCACTTCCTGGTGTTTGTGATTGGTCTCGAGACTGCATCGTTGCCACTTGCAACACTTGTGGCCTTTGAGAAGAAATATTACGAGAGCCATGAGGCAGCAGCAAAATATGTGCTCACTGCAGTGTTCTCGTCGGCAATCATGCTGATGGGCCTCTCGTTTGTATATGGCCTCACAGGTACACTCTATTTCAATGACATTGCCACAATGATAGTGGGTGACAAGTCGTTGCTGCTCATCGTAGCGCTGGCGTTCCTCATCTCGGGAGTGGGCTACAAGCTCTCACTTGTTCCTTTCCACCTGTGGACTGCCGACGTTTATCAGGGCGCACCCACCATGGTGACCAGCTACCTGTCGGTGATCAGTAAGGGTTCGGCTGCGTTTGCATTCTTTGTGATAATGGTACAGGTGTTTGGTGCAGCCTACGCACCCATTTGGGAGTGGATGCTCTATGCTGTGATTATCATCACCATCACAGTGGGTAACCTTTTTGCCATTCGTCAGCGCAACCTCAAGCGCTTCCTGGCTTTCTCGTCAATATCGCAGGCCGGTTACATCATGCTTGGTGTGATTTCGGCAAACCATGTTGGCATGGCCTCGATGATGTACTACATTTTGGTTTACATCTTCAGCAACCTCGCAGCATTTGGCGTGATTGCCGTGATAGAGCGCAAGACTGGCAAGGTTACTACCGATGATTACAATGGCCTGTTCAAGACCAACCCATGGCTAGCGTTCGTGATGATGCTTGCTATGTTCTCGCTTGGTGGTATTCCACCCTTTGCGGGCTTCTTCAGCAAGTTCTTCATCTTCCTGGGAGCCGCACAGACTGGCAGCGTAGCAATTTATGTTCTCGTGCTTATTGCGTTGATCAACACCATCATCTCGCTCTATTACTACCTGCTCGTGGTTAAGGCGATGTTCATCCGTCAAGATGAATGTGCTATTCCTGCGTTCAAATCGCATTGGACCGAGAAAGCTGGCCTGATAATTTGCACACTGGGCATCATCCTCATTGGCCTTGTGAGCTGCATTTACACAAGCCTGAGCGACATCACCAGCTCGCTCACGAGCATGTTCTCAATGATTTAATTATCATTGTCAAAATAAAATAAAATTGAGGAGGTGGCTAAATGCCGTCTCCTTGATTTTACCCCCAAAAAAGCAGAAGTCTTGAGTTGCATATTCTCTTGACATAAGCAATAGCTTGTTTTTTGTGTTTTTGCCTAAACTTTAATAAATAATGCTCATATAGATGTCACAACTCGAACCATTAATTGCCGACCTTGCGCTAATTCTCATCAGTGCGGGTGTCATGACGCTTCTTTTTAAAAGCCTCAAGCAGCCTATTGTATTAGGATATATCGTGGCAGGATTTTTAGCCTCGCCTAACATGCCCTATATGCCCAGTGTAACCGACATGCACGGCATCCATGTGTGGAGCGAAATAGGTGTTATTTTCCTGTTGTTCGCCCTTGGATTGGAATTTTCATTTAAGAAGATTCTTAAGATGGGTGCTGCACCAATCATTGCTGCGGTTTCCATCATTCTTGCAATGATGTATGTTGGCTCCTTCACGGGTTCCTTGTTTGGATGGAGCGATATGGACTGCATATTCCTGGGAGGTATGCTCGCAATGTCATCAACCACCATCATTTTTAAGGCATTCGACGACATGGGACTCCGGCAAAAACGTTTTGCGGGACTCGTTCTTAGTGTTCTTATTATTGAGGATATTTTAGCAATCGTTCTCATGGTGATGCTATCTACCCTCGCTGTGAGCAAGGAGTTTGAGGGTTCGCAGATGCTTGGCTCAATTTTGCAGCTGGGACTTTATCTTGTGCTATGGTTCACGGTAGGACTCTATTTCATACCGTTGGTACTGCGCAAACTCAAGCCGCTGATGAATAGTGAGACCTTGCTCATTACCGCTCTCGCCCTCTGCTTCGGTATGGTGGTAGCGGCATCTGCTGCAGGTTTCTCGGCTGCCTTTGGAGCCTTTGTTATGGGCAGTATCTTAGCCGAGACAGTGGAAGCTGAAACCATTGAACATCTTGTTGCTCCTGTAAAAAATCTCTTTGGAGCCATCTTCTTCGTGTCGGTTGGCATGATGGTCGACCTGCAGCTCATCATGGAGTATATAGTTCCGATTATTAGTATTATTGCTGCCGTCTTGTTGGGCCAGACTATTTTGAGCACGTGCGGATTCCTGCTTTCGGGTCAGTCGTTGAAGACATCCATGCAATGCTCGTTTTCGTTGACCCAGATTGGTGAGTTCGCTTTTATCCTTGCCACCCTCGGCACCTCGTTGAAGGTCACAAGTGATTTCCTGTATCCCATAGTGGTAGCCGTTTCGGTGTTCACAACGTTCACCACACCTTATATGATACGTTTAGCAGAGCCTGCCTATAATGTGATAGCTCGCATTCTGCCAGCCAAGTGGATTGCCAGGCTAGAACGTAACAACAACGAGAGCGACGAGGAGGCTACCAACGACGAGCTAAAGCAGCTCTGGAAGGATGGTTTCAAACGTTTCGTCTTCATCATGCTAATTAGCAGTGTGCTCTGTGTGGCGATTATGGCAGCCATGCTCTATTATGGCGAGCCAATAATTAGCAATATGCTTCCCGAGCAGTGGGTCCGTCCCGTCACTGCTGTCATTACCGCTCTGTTGTGTTCACCTTTCTTATGGATGATGATGCGTGCTGGTGGCAACTCACCCGAAGTCAACAAGTTGTGGGACAGCGGTCCTCACTGGCGTGTTAGGCTGACTGCCTATGGAGTGTTACGCCTTTTGATTGCTGCTATCTTTGTTAGCTACATCGTTGACTATGCTGTTCCTTGGACCAGTTGGCTTGGCATGTTTGCTCTAGTAGCCATCTTGTTCTTTATCTTCTACTCATCTTTTTTGGAGAAGAAGAGCAAAAAACTGGCTAAGAATTTTACCGATAACTTAAACGCACGTGAAAAGATGAACCAGCAATAGTGTGATTCGTCGAGGAATGTGCAATTCATTATAAGTATTCAATCTTCTTTGAGGGCGTGTGTTGCTGTTTGGGAGAGCACTGTCCTCTAAGAAGATTGATAATTTATAGAGATTGTTTTCTTGATAGAAAGGCTATTTCTTATTAGGTTTGCGTGGACTCTTGTGTGGGCTACTGGTGGTTGTTGACGAGCCAATGTCCTTTGGGTAGAGCTTGAGGATTAGGTCGTTGCGGTGCATTTTCTTGAGCGAACGGATAATGTCGGCCTTGTATTTCTTGTCGTACCAGAAGAAATACTTGCGTTGGGCTAGTTTCTCCTCCTTACTGTGGGCGGTATAAATGGGCTCGAGGGTGTAGGGGTGTAGACCAGTGTAGAAAGCTTCGGTGGCCACTGTCATGGGCGTTGGGGTAAAGTCTTGCACCTGCTCGAGGTGGAAGTTGAGTTCCTTGGTCAATGCGGCAAGTTCTGCCATGTCCATTTCATGGCAGGCGGGGTGCGATGATATGAAGTAAGGAATCAACTGCTGGTTGAGGTGGTGTTTTGAGTTCACTCGGTCAAAGATGCGCTTAAACTGCACAAACTGCTGGAATGATGGCTTGCGCATTACTTTCAGGACATCATCACTGGTGTGCTCGGGTGCCACCTTGAGGCGGCCCGAGACATGAAAACGAATCAATTCCTCATTATATTGAGCATTGGCTTTATCAACCTCGGGGTCGCCACTGTGGTGCATCGACAGGTCGTAGCGCACACCACTGCCAATGAACGACTTCTTAATTTCGGGCAGGGCATCGACGCTGTGGTAGATGTCGAGCAGAGGGCGGTGGTCGTTGTTAAGATTAGGGCAGGGCTTGGGGTGCAGGCATGACGGACGGGTGCAGCGCTTGCATCGCTCCAGGTCGTGGCCATGCATAGCATACATGTTGGCACTGGGTCCGCCCAGGTCACTGATGTAGCCCTTGAAATCAGCCATGTGTGTCACCTGCTCCACTTCACGCATTATTGACTCCTTGCTGCGCGAGGCGATGAACTTGCCTTGATGAGCGCTGATAGTGCAGAAAGCACAACCGCCAAAGCAGCCACGATGCATGCACACCGAGTGCCTGATCATCTCGTAGGCAGGTATGCGCTTGCCTCGGTAGCGTGGGTGAGGAAGGCGAGTGTAGGGCAGGTCGAACGAGGCATCCACCTGCTCGGTTGTCATGGGTGGATTCATTGGTGTGACCTTGATGGCAACATTGCCAGTTGCCTGCCACAAGGTGTGTCCATGCCATCGGTTGCTTTCTATCTCAATGTTTTTGAAATTCTCGGCCTGGCAGCGTTTGCTCTGCTGGCACTGTTTAAACGAGTGTAGGACGATATTATCGTTGTCATTCTCATTGGGAATTTCGTCAAGAGGTCGACGAACAACAGTCTGTGGAATATAGGTCAAATCCTCAATCTTTGCACCAGCGCTTAGAGCATCGGCGATAGCAACGGTTGCCAGTTCGCCCATGCCGTAGCACACTATATCGACAGGTGCACTGTCCATAATGGATGGCATGAGTCGGTCCTGCCAGTAGTCGTAGTGTGACAATCGCCTGAGCGATGCCTCGATGCCGCCGGCAATCACAGGCACATCGGGGAATAGCCGCTTGAGAATCTCACTGTAAACGACGGTGGGATAGTCGGGGCGTGCTCCAGCTCTGCCGTCGGGGGTGTAAGCATCGTCGCTGCGACGTCGTCGGTTGGCAGTGTAGTGGTTCACCATGGAGTCCATGGCACCTGCCGAGATGCCAAAGAAGAGCCTAGGCTTACCCAGCTTGCGGAAGTCGCGCAAGTCGTCGCGCCAGTTGGGTTGCGGCACAATGGCCACGCGGTAGCCATGCGCCTCGAGCGTGCGTCCTATCACTGCCGTGCCCATCGATGGATGGTCGATATAGGCGTCTCCAGTGAATAGAATCACGTCGATGTAATCCCAACCCAGATGCTCAATTTCCTTGGTGGTGGTTGGTAGCCATTGCCCATCAATATGTCGGTTGTTGTCGTTCACTGATTCTTCTTATCCAATTTTTCTTGCAACTTCAGAATCTCGTCGCGGTATTGTGCAGCAGCGAGGAATTCCATGTTCTTGGCCGCAGCCACCATTTGGCTCTTTAGATATTCGATGGTCTTCTCCAAGTCTTGCGGTTTCATGTAGGCAATAACAGGGTCGGCAGCAATACCTGCACTGCGGTCAAACTCTGCCTCCACTTGTTGCTGTAGCGATGCCATGTCGTGCACGTTGCTCTCGTAGCGGCGTGCATGCTGGCGGCTCTCATCGCTTGTGCTCATGTTGGTGTCGACACCTATAATTGAGTTGCGAGCCTTGACAATCGCCTGTGGTGTTATGCCGTGTTCCTCGTTGTAGTGTAATTGCAAAGTGCGTCGGCGCTCGGTCTCGTCGATGGTGCGCCGCATCGAGTCGGTGATTTTGTCGGCATACATTATCACCTCGCCATTAAGGTTGCGGGCGGCGCGGCCAGCAGTTTGAGTCAATGCGCGGTGCGAGCGCAGGAAACCTTCCTTGTCGGCATCGAGGATAGCCACAAGCGACACCTCGGGCAAGTCGAGGCCCTCACGCAGGAGGTTCACACCCACGAGTACATCTATAACCCCAAGTCGCAGGTCGTCGATAATCTGGATGCGGTCCATGGTTTCGACATCGCTGTGCATGTAGGCACACTTGATGTTGATTTTAGCCAAGTAACTGTTCAATTCCTCGGCCATTCGCTTGGTGAGAGTAGTGACGAGCACTCGCTCGTGGTTCTCTACACGAATTTCAATTTCGTGGATTAGGTCATCAATTTGGCCGAGTGATGGGCGAACAGTGATTTTTGGGTCGAGAAGGCCTGTGGGACGCAGAATCTGCTCGGTGACAACACCCTCGCAACGCTCGAGCTCGTAGTCGGCAGGAGTGGCGCTCACGTAGATGGTTTGGTGCGTTAGGGCTTCAAACTCGGTGAATGTCAATGGCCTGTTGTCGCGTGCGGCATCGAGCCTGAAGCCGTAGTTCACGAGTGTATCCTTGCGTGAACGGTCGCCACCATACATGGCTCTCACTTGTGGCACCGTTGCGTGACTCTCGTCAATGATTGTGAGGAAGTCGCTTGGCATGTAGTCGAGTAGGCAATAGGGGCGTGCGCCAGGCTCACGTCCGTCGAAGTAGCGCGAGTAGTTCTCGATGCCAGAGCAGTAGCCCACCTCTCGTATCATCTCCAGGTCGTAGGTCACTCGCTCCTTGAGGCGCTTGGCTTCAACAGGACGGTTCTCTCGGTAGAACATGTCGACCTGAGTGCCCAGGTCAACGTCGATTTTACCCAGGGCCTTTGCCATGCTCTCCTTGCTGGTTACGAAGATGTTGGCGGGGTAGATATTGAATCCCTCAACACTCTCACGTGGCATCATGGTTAATGGGTCGAGCAACTCCATGCTCTCAATCTCATCGCCCCAGAAGATGACACGCAGCACAGCGTCGGTGTCGGCAATCATCACGTCGACTGTGTCGCCCTTTACGCGGAATGTGCCCATCGCCAGTTCATACTCGTTGCGAGAGTAAAGAGCATCCACCAGGCGTCGCAGGAAGGCGTCGCGCCCTATGTTCATGCCCACCTTGAGGCGCACGATATTGGCCTCAATGTTCTCGGGATTGCCCATGCCGTAGAGGCACGACACGCTGGAAACGACAACCACGTCGCGGCGACCCGAGAGCAGTGCTGTTACAGTAGCAAGTCGCAGGCGGTCAATCTCCTTGTTAATGGCAAGGTCCTTCTCGATGTATTTGTCGCTCGATGGCAGGTAAGCCTCGGGCTGGTAGTAGTCGTAGTAGGACACGAAGTATTGCACCGAGTTCTCGGGGAAGAACGCCTTGAACTCGGCATAGAGTTGTGCCGCGAGCGTCTTGTTGTGTGACAAGACAAGGGTGGGGCGGTTGGTTTGCGCTATCACGTTGGCCATCGTGAAAGTCTTTCCCGAACCAGTTACACCAAGCAACGTCTGGCACGGCAGGCCGTTGTTAACGCCATCCACCAGTTCCTTAATGGCTTGCGGTTGATCACCCGTGGGTTCATATTGAGATACTAACTTGAAATTCATCTTCAACTACAAATAATATACCCTACAAAGGTAGTGAATTTCTTGCTACTGTGCAAACATTATGCAAGTCGTGGCTTGTGGCTTCTCATATCACCTGATGCCTCGTTAATACTTTTTTACATGAAAAAAAATGCTTTTTTATATGTTTAATGATTTTTTTTGTAATTTTGCAGTCTAAATAATAGGTAATAATGTGGTTTTTACTATTTATTGTGAGACAAAACCACTGCAATTTTAAAGATATATGAAGTTATTACAACAGAAGTTGGCAAGCTACACCGAGCCCCAAAAAGCTAAGGCAGCAGGCATTTATCCTTATTTCCGTGCCATATCAAGCGAGCAGGACACCGAGGTAATCATTGGTGGCAAGAAGGTGCTGATGTTTGGCTCGAACTGCTATTCGGGACTTGTTAATGATTCCCGTGTGCGTGATGCTGCGATTGCTGCAACCATGAAATATGGCACTGGCTTGGCGGGCTCACCATTCCTTAATGGCACTCTCGACATCCACAAGGACCTTGAGAAGAAGCTTGCGGCCTACGCTGGCAAGGAAGATGCCATGATTTACAGCACTGGTTTTGAAGTGAACCTTGGAGTTGTTTCGTGCCTAACTGGTCGTGAAGATTACATTCTGTGGGATGAGCAGGATCATGCCTCGATTATTGAGGGCAGGCGCTTGTCGTTCTCACAATCGCTCAAATATAAACACAACGACATGGCTTCGCTGGAGGCCCAGTTGCAAAAGTGCAAGCCCGACAAGGTGAAGCTTATCGTCACTGACGGTGTGTTCTCGATGGAAGGCGATGTGTGCAAGTTGCCAGATATCGTTGAGTTGGCTCGTAAGTATGACGCGAGCATCATGGTTGACGAAGCTCATGGCATTGGAGTGTTTGGCAAGGGCGGCCGCGGCGTGTGCGACCACTTTGGCTTAACCGACGAGGTGGACCTTATCATGGGCACCTTCAGCAAGTCGTTTGCCTCACTGGGTGGCTTCATAGCAACCGACGAGGTGATTACAAACTACCTGCGTCATCACAGCCGCAGCTACATCTTCACAGCCAGCATCACTCCTGCAGCTACTGCTGCTGTGAGCACAGCTCTTGATATCATGATTGCCGAGCCCGAGCGTCAGGAGAAGTTGTGGGAGAATACCCACTATGCTCTTGAAGGCTTCCGCCAGATGGGCTGTGAGATTGGTCACACTGAGACTCCAATCATTCCGCTCTTCATTCGCGACAACAACCTCACGTTCCTTATCACTCGTGAGTTGCTTGATGAGGGCATCTTTGTTAACCCAGTAGTTTCGCCTGCAGTTGCCCCAACTGACACTTTGATTCGTTTCAGCTTGATGGCGACCCACACTCGTGAGCAGGTTAGCATTGCGCTGGAGAAAATCAAGAAGGTTTTCCGCAGCCACAACTTGATACCTTAATGATAGTTGCTGCATAACACGATATTAAGGATGTGTCACTGTTGTCACATCCTTTTTTATAAAATGAAAGAGAGTTTTTTAAATAGGGTGAAGGCATTCATAGGTAGTGAGTGCAGTATCGATGCCTCGAGTCCTGTGCTGGTGGCACTGAGCGGTGGGGCCGACTCGGTGGCACTGTTGCGTGTGCTGCTTGAGCTTGGCTACGATTGCCATGCTGCCCACTGCAATTTCCATCTTCGTGGCGACGAGAGCAATCGTGACGAGCGCTTTGTGACCGAGTTGTGTGAGCAACTTAATGTCCCTCTTGAGGTCAAGCACTTTGATGTGCCGTTATTCATGCAAGAGCATGGCGTGTCGATGGAGATGGCGTGCCGCGAGTTGCGCTATGATTGGTTTGAGCACTTGCGGAGGCAAGACAACTGCCAGTGCATTGCCGTGGCCCATCACAGCGACGACAACATCGAGACGTTTTTCCTCAACGCCCTTCGTGGCACTGGCATTGCTGGGCTCACTGGCATGAAGCCACGCAATGCCCATGTGGTGCGGCCATTGCTTTGCGTTTCACGTGACGATATCCTTGCATGGCTACGCTCACTGGATCAAAACTACGTCACCGATAGCACCAATCATGAGAACGACGCCCGACGTAATCGCTTGCGTAACGTGGTGCTACCTGCTATCTACAGTGAATTTGATGGCTCGAAGGAAACTTTGCTCAAGACCATTGATAACCTCACGCGATGCAATGACCTCTACCGTGAGAGCGTGGGAGTGATGCGCAACATTGTGAGCGAGCGAGAGGGCAATACTTTGACAATTGATATCGAGATTCTTAACAGTTTCGACAACCGAGAGATGCTGCTCTATGAAATTCTAAAACCTCTGGGCTTTAACTATGAGCAGTGTGGCCTCATGCTCACAAGCGCTGTGGGCAGGCATTTCACTTCGATCACTCACAAGGCGGTAATTAGCCGTGCTGCAATCGAGGTGGAACCTCTTGCCGAGCTAAAAGAGGAGATGCACATCATCGACTTAGATGACGATACCATTACTGAGCCTATTAGTTTGCAGATCAAGAAAATCCACGACAAGAAATTCTCGCCCAAGATGGTTGATGGCAAAAAGGCCGTGGCTTTCAATAACGATGTGCTGCAGTGTTCTGAGGTGCTCTTGCGCCACTGGCGCAATGGCGACCGTTTCAAACCATTCGGTATGAAGGGGAGCAAGCTCCTGAGCGACCTTTTCACCGATCTCAAACTCAGCGAGCGTGAAAAGCATAGCGCATGGCTACTCGAGGCCGATGGCGAAATCCTGTGGGTGATTGGCTATCGCGCAGCCCAAGCGTTTAAAGTGCCTAACGGCTCCACCAGCTACGTCGTAATTAGCTTGGACTAATCATTCCTTTTCCAAATTGCGTCGAGCTTGGCATCGATGTCGCTGTCTTCCATTCCTATAAGTGTGCCCATCACCTTAAGCACGCGATTTAGGCTTGCCTCGTTCTTGAGGATCACGCGTTTCTCATGGTCAAGAAGGTAGAACATGGGCAATGTCATCAAGTCGTAGGCCTGCTCGCCTTCAACCTGTTGCCCGTGGTCCCAGCCATTCACTATGTAGGAGGGCATGGGTTCTAGTTTCCATTCATTCACGTTGTCGAGGGTGTAGATGCCCAGCACAGTCAGTGTGCTGTCAATCACCATGTTCTTGAGTAGGGTGGTGGTGTCGAGTCTTGCCTTCACCTTGGCACACGACAGGCATTCAGGGTCATTGAAATAGATCAAGGTGTAAGCTGTTGAAATCTCGCTCAGTTTGTGACGCGCACCATCGAGGGTCTCATATTCAATGTCGTTGGCATTTTTGCCTGGCGCATTCTTGCGCACCACCTCAAGCATTGCCTTTGGGCGCATGCGTTCGCGGTCATTGAGGCAACTTGCCGATGCGGCATGCTCAATCACTAGTGAAAATAGCTCCTCGTTGTGGGTGTCCCATGTGGGTTCCGAGAGCATCTCCTCAAGACTTGCCACAAGCTGCTTATAGTCTTTGCTGCTCTTTTGTGATGCATCGTCGAGCATCTTGGTCAGCGCGGTTTTTGCCTCACTGCGGGGCATCGCTTCTATTTTGTTAAGAATTAGGCTAGGAGTGAGCTGCTCTGCGGCGTCAGCAGTTGACGATGCCGCAAAGGCAATTATGAGCATTGCTATGATTATGTTGAGTTTTAATGCCTTCATGCTGCAAATTTAGTGCAAACCGAGCAAAGCGGCAAATATTTTTTGTCAAATAACTCTGTCAAATTTAACAAAACTTAATAAATCGGGGGGGTAAATCTCAAAAAATATTAATAACTTTGCAACCGAGACAATAATGATAATACTAACTTCGTGGAATCTAAACCGCTACACTAAAAACCCAATATAATATGAAGACTAAACTTTTATTACTTTTTGTTGTGTCTCTTGTTCTTTTCTCTTGCAACGAAAAGAACGATGAACCATTGCCTCCCACGACCAAGGATGTTACAATAGTGGCATTAACAAGAGGAAATACTCTCTACTCTATGTCAACATCCGATGGCCAAGTTAAGACCACAACCATTGACTCCAGTTATGGTGATTTGGACTATTTGTTCATGCATAATGGCGATATGATGCTTTTCAGCAAGGCAAGTGATGATTTCAGAATGATGAAATTTGATGGTAACAGCATTGTTGACAGCAGAGTTATTGATTGGTTAAATGACTATATTGGTGGCTATTGGTGGGTGTCAGTTTCTAACACCAATAACAGTTACAACTATGTTTGCGAAAGCTATTCCGAAGAAAAGTATGTCATTATTGATGAGAATGGCAATTCAAAAGAATTCTCGTATAAACATAATGGGGACATAACTTCATATATGTTTAGGTATGATATGAGTATGGTTGATGGCAATGGAAACTTCTACAATGCTTACTATTATTCACGTGAACTCAACCCTTCGGGTTATTGGATTGTTGAAAAGAATGGGCAAAAATTGTATCAAGTAAACGGCAAAATCACACCACTTAGAATGTGCATTGCTGGAAATGACGTGTATCTTCTCGGATACAATAGCGAAGGTAAAGGTGCTTATGCTGTAAACTCCAACGTAATTGTTGATGAAGGATTCTCAACTATCACTTGTGCAAGTGTCCTTAATGGTCAGCTGTGCTTGGGTGGCTTCAAAACCGACGATTACAATGTTAATAAAGCAACCATGAAGATTAAAGACAAATATTATGATTTGACCGACGAGTTAGGCTGGTATGAACATGAAGATACTGCGACAGGTGCTGGCAACAATCATTCATCCAATGTTGAAAGATTTTTGGTTGAGAACAATGAGATATTTGCTCTTGTGCGAAAATTTAATCAAGTCAATCCATTGATAACTGGAGGTGATGACTATTTTTTGGATTCTGGCGACGCCATTTTCCGCAACACCCACAAGATTATGGACTTGGGCGACAAACTCATACGTTCTTTTGTTGTGTTGCCGCTTGAAAAGTAACCAATCTATATACTCAAAGAGATTGCTTTTTGGAGAGTATTACTATTATTTTGCCTCAAAGTGGACTGTAAGAAGTGCTAAAAAAACAAAACTTTAATTTTCAATGTGCTGAATATTTAAGTTTTAAAAACAAATAATTTGGTCAGTCCAGAAAAAGTTAGTACCTTTGCGCGCCATTACAATTTTAGGTGTCTTACCAACGCCGCTATTGTATAACAATTTAAATATATATTTAAAATGAAACAAGGTATTCATCCTGACAACTATCGCGAGGTTGTTTTTAAGGACATGTCGAATGAGGAAATCTTCATCACTCGCTCAACTGTTAACACCAAGGAGACAATTGAGGTTGATGGCAAGACTTATCCACTGGTAAAGCTTGAGATTACCAGCTCTTCTCACCCATTCTTTACTGGTAAGCAGAAGCTGGTCGACACCGCTGGTCGTGTTGATAAGTTCCTCAGCCGTTATGGCAATCGCAAGAAGAAATAATTTTCTTCTTAGCTTTAGAAAAATTAGCCACGGTAGCTCTGAGCAGAGTAGCCGTGGTTCTTTTTTTTGTCAGTTTGGCTAGAAATTAGTAACTTTGCATTATGGAACAGCGCAAGAAACTTATGGCAATCGTTAATCCCTTCTCGGGCAACAGCAAGAAGGAGCGATTTCCACAACTCTTAGATGAGGTCATCGACCACTCCAAGTTTGATGTGGAAGTGGCACTCGTCACTCGAGAGCTCAGGGTAAGCGACTTGGCGGCTCAGGCAGTGCGAGAGGGCTACTACGGCGTGATTGCCGTGGGAGGCGATGGCACAGTCAATGGTGCAGCATCGGCTCTCAAGGAGAGTGATGTGGCGCTAGCCATTATCCCTTGTGGCTCGGGCAACGGACTTGCTCGGCACCTGCACATTCCCATGAATATGCGTCGTGCCATCGAGCTCATCAATCGCAACCATGTCGAGGCTTGCGACTATTGCACTCTCAACGACGACACTTTCGTTTGCACTGCAGGCATGGGTTTTGATGCCGATGTTGCCGACCGTTATGCCCAGCGCACCAAGCGTGGTGCTCTGAATTATGTAAAGACAGCTTTCCAGGTCTATGCTCGTTACAAGCCCGTTCGTTGCACTATCGACATCGACGGCCGAGTTGTTGAAGAGGATGTTTTTGTCATCACATGTGCCAATGCCTCGCAGTATGGCAACAACGCTTTCATTGCGCCTAACGCAAGCCTGCAGGACGGATTGCTCGACGTGACTATTATCAAGCCATTCAGCCCGCTTGAGAGCCCCATTGTTGGCGGTAGCCTTTTCACGAAGACAGTCGACAAGAACCGTCACGTCGAAACCTATGTGGCTCGCCAGGTGAAGATCCACTCCTCGATGCCGCGTGTTTACCACATAGATGGCGAGCCCATGTCGATGGTAACCGACATGACAATCACTTGCCACCCAGGAGGCATCAAGTTCTTTGTGTGATGAAAATTGTGCTTGCAGTTGTAGGGAAGATGGCAGGAGGCTATCTGAGTAAAGGCATCGAGGAATACTCATCGCGGCTGAAGCACTATGTGCCATTTGAGATTCAATATATTGCTGATGCTAAGAACACCAAGAATCTGACCGAAGCGCAGCAAAAGGCCGTTGAGGGACGTAATATCCTGGCCTCGCTCGACAAGAGCGACTATGTGGTCCTGCTCGACGAGCATGGCAGGCAGTTCACGTCGATAGAATTCTCGCGCTACATTGAAAAGAAGATGACAACGGTGCAACGTCGCCTCGTCTTTGTTGTGGGTGGCCCTTATGGTTTCTCGCCCGAGGTTTATGCTCGTGCCAGCGAAAAGATTTCGCTTTCGTCTATGACTTTCTCTCATGAAATGATACGACTTATTTTCACCGAACAGCTCTATCGTGCCATGACCATCTTGCGTGGTGAGCCTTATCATCATGAATAAGATACTTGATTAACAGAGGAAGGAATAAAAAAGCAGTGGAGCTATAAGCCGGGTTATGTGGTCGTCACCCATGGGGTGGCGCCGCTTGTCATTTATCTGTCTGACGTGTTGCCACGTCAGTATAGCAGTCTACCCCTCGACAATGGACGAGCAACCCTTAAATGCCGATATACTTGACCTTGCAACTCGCAGGTGGTGCGGCACGCCATGTCGCCGTGGCGCCCGGTGGGCTCTTACCCCGCCTTTTCACCCTTACCTGCCGCAATGGGCAGGCGGTTATTTTCTGTCACCTTAACCCTGAGGTCACCCCCAGCTTCCCGTTAAGAAATGCGATGCTCTGTGTTGCCCGGACTTTCCTCTCGCGCTCTATTGGCGCGAGCGACAAGCCACTCCACTGCATTTTCGGGTGCAAAGGTACAAAAAAGTTTGGAGATTGTGCAACTACTGTGCTCAATCTCCAAACAAGTTTTCTTAACTCGGGTGTTATTTCACAACCTTGCTAATAGCTTTGGTTCCGTCGTTGTAGAGTGTGACGACGATGTTCATTCCCTGGAATGGAGTGTTGCTCTCGAGGCCAGTCATATTGATGTAAGTCACCTTGGTTACCTGCTTGGCCAGGTCGATGTCGTTGATAGCAGTCACTGAAGTGGCGTTGACGGGCATAATTGTGTAGTTGGTGTAATAATCGGGGTCGGTGGTGTCGACCTTGAGCGATGGCATTTTCTTCATTTTCATCACTGGAGCCTTGCGCATCTTGTTAGGAGAATAATAGGTAACATCGCTGTCCCACTCCTCGTTGATCTTGAACACGCTCATCATCTCATAACGATTGCCCACCACGAGTGTGCTTTGCAAGTCAGGGTTGAGGCTGAAATCAAGACGCACTTGCACGGTGTCCTGTGAGCTGCACAGATAGGGCTCTCCATCAATCAACTTGTAACGTCCTATAGCATATCCAAGTTCGTTGCCAAAGGCCTGAATCTTGTCGTAGCTGAGGTCGTAATAGTAAACTTGATAGTTGGTGAAATCGGGGTCGGTAATGCCAGTTGGTGTAGAGCTGAGAATCATGCGGGGATTAGTTTCCACATCCACAACTTCGCCTTTAACAGTGTTAGGTGCAAGCACTTGCATATTGAGGATGGCATTGTAGAGCTCGGCATTGTCGCCACAGTCAAGAGCGATCCATGTTGGATACCAATCCTGATACCAGGTGTAGCCCCACTCGGCATAGGTGTCGACGAGGATTTGGCTGGCATTGTCGGTCACGAGAATCTGGTTGTCGACCAGAGGCATGACAACATAGAGCGAATCGGCAATCTTCATGTTGCCCTGCAATCCGTCGTAGGTTACCTTCCACAGGCGGGTGCCTGGAGCTTCCTCAATCGAGATGGGGTAAAGCTGATAGTTGTTGTTGTAGATGGTCACCATGCCGTCGATGTTGTAGCGCTCGGCAGTGTCGATAGTGGGATAGTCGATGCCAAACTTGTTGTAACCAGCCATGCTGACAGTGATGGGGTTGCCATTCTCATCCTCCTCATTGCTTGTGATGGTGAAATTGCCACTTTCATCAATGTCGCTCAAAGCGATGCCGTTGAACTTCACGCGCATGTTCTCGTAGTGGTCGGGCTCGATGTAGCTCATGTAGCCAGTCATATTGAAAGGTTGGGTATACATTTCTTGAACTTGGCTGACAGCAGCATTGAAATGTGTGGGGTTGGTCACCTCAATGAGGCCCTTATAAGTAGTCTTCACACCAGTCCACCCAGCAGGGATAACTGAACCCACCTGATAGTTGCGGCCCACGTTGCCATAAACTAAAGTTGCATAGGCATATCCCTCGCTGTCGAGTTGCATGAGCCACAGGTAGTTTTGCCACTGATACTGAACGAAGGCCTCGGTAGTGAACTGGAACTCAGTGTTATCATCGAGAGCCTCGAGATTGGCGAGCGAGTCGAGCTTGGTGATGTTGGGGTCAACGGGATCGGGGTCGTCGCCAGGCCCGTCGGTAGGAGCTTCGGTGCTGGTAGTAACCACAATCGAAGCAATCTGTGCATTTTTTGTTGTGGTGTGCGAGAACGAAACGCTTGCAGTGCTACCAGTCCATGTGCCTACACCATTAGCTGCAGAATATTCGCCCACGTTGGCAAGGAGGTCGAAATTTGAAGTGCTGGCAGCGTTGATGGTAACGCCAGTGATGCTGCCGCTCTCCACGGCCAGAGTGATGCTTCCACCCACATAGATGCGCAGTGTGTAGCTGCCTTGTGAGTTCCACACACGAGTCTGGGTGGAACC
Source organism: Porphyromonadaceae bacterium UBA2751 (assembly GCA_002353285.1). GTDB lineage: Bacteria > Bacteroidota > Bacteroidia > Bacteroidales > Muribaculaceae > Sodaliphilus. Next base: position 124,565 of record DEJJ01000022.1, read on the forward strand.
ATCTACTGCGCTGAGTTTAACACCATCGACCGTGATAGTGCCCACGTCGGTGAGATTTACGCCTTGGCTCTGCGCTGGGGCAGTGATGCCCATAGCCTGCAATCCATCGGCCGACGAAAAGTCGAAAGTCACTTCACCCGCCCATGCTGCAACAGTCATGAGCGCCATTAATGTTACAGAAAGTAATTTTCTCATAGTCTCTAATAAAATTGTTGTTTGTTGTTATTTAGAATGCTTTAAAACTCATGTCGAGTGACTTAACGCTGTGGGTTAAAGCACCCACCGAGATGTAGTCGACACCACACTCGCCATAGGCACGCAGTGTGTTGATAGTAATGCCACCACTTGACTCAGTTTCGACCTTGCCATCAACAATCTTCACGGCCTCGCGTGTGAGTTCGGGAGTGAAATTGTCGAACATGATGCGATCAACGCCACCTGCTGCCAACGCCTCGCGCAGCTCGTCGAGGTTGCGCACCTCAATCTCAATCTTGAGATTCTTGCCATTGTCGCGGTTCCATCGCTTTGCGCCCTCGATGGCAGCTGTGATGCCACCGGCAAAGTCCACATGGTTGTCCTTGAGCAAGATCATGTCGAAGAGGCCAATGCGGTGGTTGCAACCTCCACCAATTCTCACTGCGTCCTTCTCCATGATGCGCATGCCAGGCGTGGTCTTGCGAGTGTCGAGCACCTTGGTCTTCAAGCCATCAAGCTCCTTCTGGTATCGCGCTGTGACAGTGGCAATGCCGCTCATGCGCTGCATGATGTTGAGCATGAGTCGCTCGGTCTGCAGCAGCGACTGCACTTTGCCTTCCACAATGAAAGCGATGTCGCCAGGCTTCACGTGAGCACCGTCCTCAATGTAGGTGGTCATCTTGAGCTCTGGGTCAAATTTCTCAAACACCTTGCGTGCCATCTCCACACCAGCGAGGATGCCTTCCTCCTTGACAATGAGTCGTGAACGTCCCATCTCGTCGGCAGGAATGCTGCACAGTGTTGTTGCATCGCCATCGCCTATATCCTCGGCAAACGCGAGTTCCAGCAGTTCGTCAATAAGTTCGTCTTTAGTTTTCATAATTGTCAATTTATATAAATATTATAGACGCAAAGGTAATACTTTTTTACCGTTCGCATTACTAAAGAGAGTAAAAAGTTTTTCAGATAGTAATTAAGCCGTTCAGTTTCGGTGCATGATTATGCTGAAAAGATCTCCCAGGACATAAAAGCTGCCGCCAATGAAAACAGCGTCGTTGCTACTGGCAGCCTTCATGGCAGCCCGATAGGCATTGACCGCTTTGCCGTAGGAAGCCCCTATTAGTCCATGCTTGCGCCCCAACGCTTGCAAATCGTGAGCTTGCATTGAGCGAGGCGACTGAGCTTGAGTAAAATAGTAGGTGGCTTTTTGTGGCATCATTGACAGTACAGTGTCGATATCCTTATCGGCCGAGAAACCAAGAACCATGTGCAGGCGCTCGCACTCGAGGTTGCTCAGTTGCTTTGAAAGCTGTAGCCATGCACCGGCGTTGTGACCTGCATCGCAAATCACAGTGGGATTGCTGCCCATCACCATCCATCGTGCCATGAAGCCCGTCATCTCACACACATGTGCAAAAGCTTTTTTCACAGCCCTGAAGCCGATTTTTACACCAGCTCCCTTGAGTGCCCTAATGGCATGAAGCACAGTGTTGATGTTCTCCACTTGATAGTCGGCACTGAGCTGGCTGATGAGTGTGGACTCATAGTCGGTAGTGAAAACTGATAGCGTGCCATCATTGCCTGTTACGGTGCCAATCACGATGGGCACATCGCCGGCAAAGGTAATAGGGGAGTGCTGCTCGTGAGCAGTGGCCTCCATCACCTTGCGCACCTCGGGTTGCGAGGCATTGCCCACCACCACAGGCACACCAGGCTTGATGATGCCTGCCTTTTCGCTGGCAATCTGGGCCAACGTGTTGCCCAGGAACTGGGTGTGATCGATAGAGATGTTGGTGATGATGCTCAGCATGGGTGTGATGATGTTGCTGCAGTCGAGCCTTCCTCCAAGTCCCACCTCGATAACGGCAAAGTCGACCTTGCATTTCTTGAAATACTCAAAGGCCAGTGCCGTTGTGAGCTCGAAAAAAGAGGGCTCGCATTGCAACCCACTCGCCATCCATCGCTCGACAAAGCGGCTCACAGTGCGCTTGGGAATCATCACACCGTTGACACGGATGCGCTCGCGGAAGTCGACCAGATGTGGCGACGTGAACAATCCCACTCGATAGCCCGCCGCCTGCAGGGTGGCGGCAATGAGGTTGGACACTGAGCCCTTTCCGTTGGTTCCAGCGATGTGGATGCAAGGATAGGCACGGTGAGGATTGCCAAGCCAGTTGTCGAGGGCAATGGCAGTGCCCAGGCCTGGCTTGTAGCCACTTGCTCCCTGTCGCTCAAAGGCTGGAAGTTGGCTGAAAAGATAATTGGTAGCTTCTTGGTAGGTCATAGCTAAAAGATGAAATATCCTGCAATGCCAGCGAGGATTATTACCATGATGGGGTGAATCTTGGTGAAGAATACCACGCAGAAGGAGGCTATGCAGATGATAATGGAAATCACTTGATGAGTTGTGGCAGAGCCAAAGTTGTCCTGGTTCATGAGCAGCAAAGCAGCACTTGCGATGAGACCCACAACAACAGGTCTGAGTCCCATGAAAGCTCCCTTGATGATGGCATTGTCCTGATGATTGGTGATGTAGTGACTGGCGAGCAGCGTGAGCAGGTAGGGCGGAAGCACCACCACGAAGGTGGCGATCAGCGAGCCCCACACGTTGCCCGTGGAGACGTAGCCGATGTAGGTGGCGCTGTTGATTCCAATAGGACCTGGCGTCATCTGCGAGATGGCGACAATGTCGGTGAACATTTGGTTGCTAATCCATCCGTTTTTCACCACTTCGCTCTGCACCAGCGATAGCATAGCGTAACCGCCCCCGAAGCCGAAAAGCCCTATCTTGAGGTAGGCCCAAATGAGTCGCAGGTAGATGCTCATGCTTTGCCCTCCTTCCTGTTCTTAAGGATGGAACGAGTGTAATAGATGTAGCCTCCCACAGCACCCAGCACGATGTAGAGGATGGGGTTAGAAACGAAAGGCAACTTAGAGTAGATGAGCAGTGCCACAGCCACTGGGATGATAATGGTTTTCCAGTTGATCTTGGCCGCACGAGCAGTGGTTATGACCGGTGCAATGATGAGCGCCACTACCGCAGGGCGTATGCCCTTGAAGATGCGCGATAGCACCTCGTTGTTCTTAATAGTGTCAGGGGTGAGGAAGATGGCGATAGCCAAGATGATGACAAACGATGGCAGGATGGTGCCGATGGCAGCAGCAATGCTTCCCTTGACCCCCTTGAGGCGGTCGCCCACCACCACCGAGATGTTGACTGCCAGGATTCCCGGCATGGCTTGAGCAATGGCCAGCAAGTCGAGGAATTCGTTGCGCTCAATCCACTTGTGGCGGTCGACAATCTCACGTTCAATAATCGAAATCATGGCCCATCCGCCTCCAAAGGTGAAAGCACCAATCTTCATGAACGTGAGCCATAATTGGAGATATATATTATTCATTGAATCGTTAGGATGATTTAAATAGAGTGCAAAATTACACAATTGTTGGCAACCATAGCGAGTATTGAGGAAAAATTATTAACTTTGCACCCCAAAAACGAGTCCAAAAGTTGAATTGAGACGAGTGTTGACCATATTGCTTGTGATGAGTGCCGTTACAGCGACAGGTACAGTGGTTGCTGACACGGTGCCCGACACGTTGGTAGCCAAGCCCAGCTTCATGAAGAAAATACTGAGCTACGTGGCAGGCGACCTCAATGCGCCCGACGAAAAGGCTACCACTGGCCTTAGCGTGATAGGCGGACCTCACTATGACTCGATGGCGAAATTTGGCGTGGGCGTTGTGGCCAATTATGGTTACCGGTTGCGCAACTGCCACTCACCGCTGCCCCCGTCGAACCTCTCGGTCAAGGCCGATGTTACAACTGCCAAGTTTTGGTCGGTCGAGGCACAGAACAACATGATAATGGCTGCCGACAAGTATCGCATCAATTCGCTCTTGAAAGTTGAGTACATGCCTCTGTACTTTTGGGGTATAGGCTTTCCTCACGGTAAGGATGACGCCAACAAGAACAGAATGAAGCAGTTCAGGGTTGAGTTCAACACCAATTTCTTGATAAGACTCAAGCAAGGCCTCTATGTTGGGCCTTACCTTCACTGGGAGTATAACAGAGCCGACTCCATTGCCAATCCCGAACTGCTTGATGGTCATGGGCTGCACCAGCGCAATTACGGTGTTGGGTTCACTGTGGACTACGATACCCGCGACTTCATCACTGGGCCCACTCGAGGAATGTACTTGCACTTGAGCCAGGTGTTTTTCCCCCGCTTCCTGTGGAACAGGAACAATGGATTCACCCGAACCGACTTGCGGTTCTCGATATATAAAAAAGCGTGGCGCGGCGCGATAATAGCAGCCGACGTGCGCGCATTGTTTAACTATGGCACTCCCTCATGGGCCACTATGGCATTGTGGGGCGACTCCAACAACATGCGAGGCTACTATCATGGCCGCTACCGGGACAAACACATGATGAATGCGACGATTGAGTTGCGCCAGCACCTGTGGCGGTGGCTTGGCATGGTGGCCTGGGTTGGTGGCGGTTCGGTGTTTCACGACAAACATTCGTTCCACTTCCTGCCCAACTGCGGTCTTGGACTGCGATGGGCTTTCAGGAAGCATGTGAACATCAGGTTTGACTACGGCTTTGGTCGCAATGGCGAGAGTGCTTTTATCTTTGGAATCAATGAAGCGTTTTAAGAAGATATTCACTAATCAACACTATATCTACTGGCTCTTTGTGACAATGGCCATCTTGCCCAACTGCATGATGTTCTACACCGAGCCCACGTCGTTGCTCACTCGCACAGTGCAGGTGTTGCTGCCACTGGGTTTCTACGCCTTCGCGTTCACATGGTCGCAAAAGCCAGGAAAGATGTTCTGGTGGCTGTTCTGGTTCATGTTTGTCGACGCCTTCGAGATAGTTCTGCTCGACCTCTATGGCGAGTCGCCTATCGCCGTTGACATGTTCCTCAACGTGCTCACGACCAATCCTGGCGAAGCCACCGAGTTACTGTCGAACCTGCTTGTGGCAGTGATTTTCGTGATAGGCTTCTACGGCTTTGGAATAGCCATGTCGATAGTGTCGTTTCGTGCCAAGACGGTGATGAGTGACCGCTTTCGCATGTACCAGCGCCGATGGTCGTTGCCCCTGCTGGTGGTGGGTGTGCTGCTCATGGTTGTGAATGTGGTGGCCGAGAAAGGTTTTAAGATTCAAGACGACATTTTCCCCATCAATGGTACCTATAATATGGGGCTTGCTATCGACCGCGCCATCAAGCAGTCGAAATATGCCGAGACCTCGCGTGACTTCAGCTATCACGCAACTACCAATCGCAGCGACACAATACCTGAGATATATGTGCTGGTGGTGGGTGAGACCTCGCGTGCTGACAACTGGAGCCTCTATGGCTATAATAGGGAGACCAATCCTGGCACGAGTGCATTGAAGAACCTGGTGGTGTATCGTGACGCCATCACCATGTCGAATACCACGCACAAGAGTGTGCCCACCATCATGTCGAGCGCTGGCAGTGAGCATTATGACAGCTTATACTACCGCAAGGGTGTGATTTCGGCTTTCAACGAAGTGGGATATACTACTGCCTACTATAGCAACCAGCAGCGCAACCACTCGTTTATAGATGCCTTTGGTAGTGAGGCTCAGGAGGTGAAGTTCCTCAAAGACAAGGTTTCGCTCATGGGCAATAACTATGACGACGAACTGGTGGAGTGCGTGAAGAGCAAGCTCGACAAGTATGATGGCGGCAAGTTGCTGATAGTGGTTCACATGTACGGCTCACACTTCAACTATAAGGACCGCTATCCCTGTGAAGAGTCCCATTTCAAGCCCGACAATGTGATCTCGGCCGAGAGGGTATATCGCAAGGAACTCATCAATGCCTACGATAACACCATACGCAATACCGACAAGGTGTTGAGCTCTATAATTCGTCTGGTCGATGCCAAGGGTGTGAGCAGTGCTGTGATATTCACGAGCGATCATGGTGAGGACATCTATGACGACAGCCGTGACCGTTTTCTGCATGCTTCGCCACAGCCCACTTATTACCAGCTGCGTGTGCCCATGCTTGTGTGGACATCGGAACAATATGGAGCCCGTTATCCTGAGGCTGTTGCCCGCCTGCGTGCTAATGCCAATGCGGCAGTGTCGACCAACATGGTGATTTTCCACTCGTTGCTTGACATGAGTGGGATAGAATCGCCTTATAAAAAGAATAGTTTGGCGTTGAGTAATAGGGAGTTTGTGCCTCATCGCCGCCTTTATATCAACGACCATAATGAGTTGTTGCCGCTTGACAGTTGTGGCCTGCGCCAGCTCGACATTGAGCAGTTCCGCAAGAATCGCCTTCAGTTCCCGTGATGGGCTGGAATCGTATCTGTGTTTTGTTAAGACAATTTTTTTGAGGTGGTAGCCTTGCAACTTTTGGATATCAAGGACAATTGACTCGGGTTGAACAAGCTAGAGGCTTGCACTACGCAAACACTACATTGTGGAATTGCTGGACTCCGTTGACTCGGTTGACTCAGTTGACTCAGTTGACTCAGTTGACTCAGTTGACTCAGCTGACTCAGCAGACTCAAGTGACTCAGCTGACTCAAGTGACTCAGTTGACTCAAGTGACTCAGCTGACTCAAGTGACTCAGTTGACTCAAGTGACTCAAGTGACTCAGTTGACTTGGGCGCTTGAGCTGGTCATACTCCCCCTGCCCGCTCTTTCAGCGGCAATGGGCTGCGCCTTACCAATAGCAAAACAAGTTTTGCCGCTGGTTTCGGCTTGCATCATTGGTCTACCTTAAGGGGGGGTGAGGGGTGTATGAAACTCTCTCATAAGGAANNAGGAAATCATACTCCTCAGTCGCTTCGCGACAGCTCCTCTATCTTAGAGGAGCAGCCTGATATACAGCCATTTTTTTTCGTCGAACTCACGTTAAATATGTCAATGAACGCGTGCGTGGGGCAAAGGTAGTGGATGTGGTGGTGTGAAAGCAATATCAAAAAATCACGTGTGATGGTAAAGTGAGGGTGTTAATAACTTTTAGTAAAAAAAGTGTGTATATCAAATAATAATAGGTGGTTAGGTTCGTTATAAAAATGTAACCACTTAAAGAAAGGCTGCCTATGCAAAAAAATTACACTGAAGAATTAAAAGTTAACACACAAGAAGAGATGATTGAGCGTGGACCACGCGTGTCGACGGTCAATTTTCTGAAGCAATTTGCGAGAGCGTATATGCCCACAGGCATCAATGAACCAGGGCTTGAGGGTTTTGTAGCAAATTGAAAACAGCAGAGGTGAGCGCAATCACCTAATTACAATCTCCATCAAGATTACACCGGCACTTATAGCTGGTGATGACATGAGAATCAGGAAGCCTGAGTGGCTTCCTGATTTGTGTGTGTTTCAGTACTTTAACTTGTGGGTTGTGGCAGTGCTGGGTAATGCTTGACGTCGCAGTTGATGAAGAGCGGAATGGCAGCTGGTGGATTATATATATATTAGTTTAATTAAAGGAATGTTAACAAAAATGGAGGGGGTAATTGTAAAATTTTAGTTAATTTTGCAGTTGAATCTGAATTGAAACCTATTCATATTATTTATGGTAGGAGAAGCGGATGATGCATCCCAAAAAAATCTAGATTTTTGGAAAAGAAATTACTGTTTTATAATGCACAATGCTTGATTAATGCACAATGCACAATGCACAATGCACAATGCATAATTCATAATGCACAATGCTTAATTTAATGAATAATGCACGATGCATAATTCATAATGAAATGAATATTAACCAGATAAAAGTTTGAAGTTATGGACAAGAAGATTTTAACCCTATTGCTGATGGTGGTAGTTGCCATGGGGGCGAGTGCTGCAACGAAGTATGAAATCAATGTGGCAGGTGTGGAAGTTACCAGCGACAATGCCAGCCATATCACCGGTGGCGACATTAAGAGCGGCTATGGTGTGTATAACGCATCGACCAAAACGCTGACCCTGTATAATATAAATATCAGAAGAAATGGTCAAGACAATTATGGCATCCACAACCGCAAATGCGACAACCTGACAATTGTGTTCAGCGGTAACTGTGGTGTGGTGACATCGGATAATGCCTTGAAACTTGAGCGAAGCACGACTCTCACGTCGGCTGCAGGAAGCTCATCAATTTTCTATTCAGCTGCCAGGATTTGTGCCAACCTAAAAAGCTACACCTATTATATTAAGGGCACTGGAAAATTTGATTTTCAATGCAACCAATCGGGCCAAGAAGCCATTAAGGGTGATGGCTCGGGGTCGACCAATGTGTATTTTCAGGGTGGCACTGTAACCGCGAGTAGCACTAACAGGTCGGCTTTGAGTTCATTCTCGGCCTATTTTTACAATGGTAATCATCTGGAAGTGTCGAGCAACGGGTCCAATGCCAGCTTTAGCGATGTGGCGATGCAATTCTATGGCAATGAGGCAGTGATCTCGCCTTACCAGGCGTTTTATAGCAGTACTGCCAAATCGGTGTGCATAGGCACAACTCCTGTCACTAACAAGAAGATCATTATCAGTGATGATTATGTTGCGATCCTTAACTCGACATATTTCCCCGACTAGAACTTCCGCACTAAGCTTTACAACAGCTACTTCAACAAGGGATATATCAATAGCAGTGATGTGGCTAACACTACGGCGCTCAGTGTGTCGAGCTGTGGTATATCTAATCTCACTGGGTTGGGATACTTTACCAATCTCATGACTTTTGATTGCTCGGGCAATAACCTCTCATCACTGCCGTCGCTGCCCAATTCCATCACATCGCTCACTTGCAGCAGCAACAAGCTGACGTCGCTTCCCACGTTGCCGAGCGGGCTTAATTACCTGTATTGCAATTATAACCAGCTCAGCTCGCTCCCCACGCTGCCGAGCACTATTAAGGCAATATATGCCAATTCTAACGATTTAGGAAATGAGCTGACCATCACTGGCAAGTCGAGCTTGACGACACTGGAGGTGAAGGACAATATTCATCTGTATGCACTCAAATGCTACAACAACTCGTTGACATCGCTCAGCTACAGCGGTTGTGACCTTTTGAGAACCCTTGATTGTCACAATAATAATCTTGCATCACTTAATGCGATACCAGTAAATGTAACAAATCTAGATTGCTCAAATAACCAGCTCACTTCGCTACCCACATTGCCAAACACACTGTCAGACCTGGATTGCTGCAATAACAAACTGACGTCGCTACCCACGTTGCCAAGCGGACTTAAACACCTGAGTTGCGATAATAATAAACTCATGTCGCTACCCACGCTGCCAAATGCCATTGTGTCAATATCAGCAGAGTCAAACAAGTTTACATCACTTACCATTAACGGAAAGTCGAGTTTGAGATATTTGTATTTGAAAAATAACACCTTGTTGACCACTCTAAATGCCCGTGACAATGCTATAAGTAGTGTCTGGCTAACAGGTTGTACGGCTTTACAAAGCATCTCACTGCAGAATAATGATCTCTATATGCTATCAGTTCAAGGATTAAATTCACTGAGATATCTCTACATTTCCCGCAACAAGATAAAAGGCGATAATATGACTGATTTGGTTAACAGCCTTTGCACAATACCTGCAAGCGAGGAAGAAGGCCTTTTAGGAGTGTTGTCGGCCAGTGGTAATTACACAGAAGGAAACACGATAACACCCGATCAAATCGCCATTGCACGTTCCAAGCATTGGGCTGCAAAGAAATATACGACCGAATGGGTGGACATCGCAGTGCCTGGCGACGTGGACGGTGATGGCCACGTGAGCAGCGCCGATATTACTGCGCTTTATAACTGGCTGCTAAATAATGATGACAGTGCCCTTGTGAATGGCGATCAGAATGGCGATGGCAAGATAACATCGGTGGACGTGACTATTGTTTATAATCTGATGCTTGACAATTGATTAATGGATAAGAATGAAGATAAATAATTATGGAAAAAGTAATTATTTGTTGGTAATGGTCATTGCAATGGTCCAAGGCATTGGTGCAGCGCGTAGCGGCCGTGAAAAATGGACACAGGGGTTTTGCGCTGTGAATAAGTGAAATAGGGAGTGCCTGAGCACTCCCTATTATTGCTATAGTTTTAAGCCAAATCGGTCATTAGGCCTACGACTGGTTATTTTTTTCAGATCTTTTATGTCATAACAGTTTTATCATAAATTCTAATGAGCGATTCAGGTTTAATAGATTGAAGTCAAATTAGTCAGCCATGAGTCGCTCGATGACGGTCTTGACCAGGTCGTTGACGGCCGTCTTGTAGTTAGGGTTGGCCTCGGTGGCGACTCGGTTAGCAATAATTGAGCACACAGTCATGGCGCGATGTCCCATGAGCTTGGCGAGGCCTTGCAGGGCGGCGCCTTCCATCTCGTAGTTGGTGATGTGTCCACCGTCGTACTCAAATGCCTCGATGCGCTTGTTGAGCTCGGGCTCGGCAAGCGGCAGGCGTACCTCACGTCCCTGGGGGCCGTAGAAGCCAACTGCTGAGATGGTGTAGCCACGCACCATGTCGTCACGGCCAATCTTCTCGACGAGATAGGGGTCGGCCTCAACGATGTAGGGCTTGCAGAACAGAGGGTTCCACTTGACAAACTCACAGAACTGGCGCTCCATCTCCAGGTCGCAAGCCTCGTTGCGGCCAGCGTAGTAGTTCATCACGCCGTCGAAACCAAGGGCCTTGGCAGCGATGACGGAAGTGCCCACTGGCACGTAGGGCTGCAAGCCTCCGCTGGTGCCAATGCGCACGATGTTGAGCGTGCGGTGCTCGTCCTTGACGGTGCGTGTGGCGAAGTCGACGTTGGCCAGCGCATCGAGCTCGGTGATGACGATGTCGATGTTGTCGCCGCCAATGCCGTGCGAGAGGGCCATAATAGGCTTGCCCTTGTAGGTGCCGCCAATGGTGTGGAACTCGCGGCTCGACACCTCAAAGTCTTGAGTGTCGAAATAGGAAGCAATCATGTTGACACGACCAGGGTCGCCGCAGATGATAATGTTGTCGGCGAGCTGCTCGGGCTTGAGGTGGATGTGGAAGATTGAACCATCATCGTTGATGATCATCTCGGAGTCGGGAATATACTTCTTTGTCATATTGATAAGATTTTTATTTACAGATTTTGGTTATATAGAATTATAAAAAGCAAAGTTACGGAATTTATTTTAAATTCAAGGTCTTTTGCGTCATATTTTTTAAAAAGGAGTGTAGAAATTAGTTGAAAACCATTTTTTGAACTACCTTTGTGGTCAAAATAGATGAAAATGCAACAAGGACTGGTAGTTAAGAACACAGGCAGCTGGTACATCGTGCGATGTGACGATGGTGCCGAGATTAGCTGTAAGATTAAGGGCAACCTGCGCTTGAAGGGATTTCGCTGCACTAATCCTGTGGCGGTGGGCGATGTGGTGAACCTTGAGATGAAAAACGATGGCACTGCATTCATACGCTCGATAGAGCCGCGGCGCAATTACATCATCAGGCGTGCGAGCAATCTCTCGCGTGAATTCCAGATACTGGCAGCCAACCTCGACATGGCTGTGCTTGTAGTGACACTTGTGAATCCTGTGACCAGCACAGTGTTCATTGACCGCTTCCTTGCCACCGCCGAGGCTTATCAAGTGCCAGCTATAGTTGTCTTTAACAAGATTGACCTGCTCACTGAACCTGAAGACCGTGAGCTGCTTGATGCTATAGTGTATTTATATAGGAGTATTGGTTACACTGTTGTTCCCATGTCGACGTTGACAGGCGAGGGAGTGGATGCCTTGCAAGAGCAATTGCGTGGTAAAACAGCCCTTTTCAGTGGCAATTCGGGAGTGGGGAAGAGCTCCATCATCAATATGCTGGTGCCCGATGCACGGCTCAGGGTGGGTGAAATCTCTGAGGTGCATCACACTGGCATGCACACCACCACCTTTAGCGAGATGCTCGACATCCCTGGCGATGACGCTGGCCACATCATCGACACACCTGGAGTGAAGGGATTTGGCACCATCGACTTTGAGAAGAGCGAGATAGCACATTACTTCCCCGAGATCTTCGAGGTTTCGAAGGATTGCAAGTATGGCAACTGCACTCATACCCATGAGCCTGGCTGTGCCGTGCTTGAGGCTGTGGAGCAGAGCCGCATCAGTCAGTCGCGCTATGCGAGCTATCTGAGCATAATGGAAGATGTTGAGCCAGACAAATATCGTAAGCCCTACTGATTAATGCACGATGCACAATTATTTGGGAATTATGTGATCTTCGGTGTCTACTAAAGTTTTAGAGTCTTTTTGTTATCGCTTGAAAATCATTGAACTCACGTTAGAATATCACTTTCTTGCCGCCCACGATGTAGATGCCCTTGCCTGGGCGGGTTACACGCTGGCCGTTAAGGTTGTAGATGGGGTCTTGGAGGCCGCTGGGGTGGCTGGTGATAATCTCGCTGATGCCTGTTGATGAGGCTAACAACATTAGAATTAGTTTATGTTTCATTGCAGTTTTATTCTATGATTCGTTTCTAGATGAAACTTCTTTTCATTTTCCACACGATATTATTTGTTCTTACTTGCTGATACCCATACGGGTTCTTCGCTCATCACGGGCTTGTTGACAGCCATCACGCCAGAGAGGTTGTGCGGCACGTATGGCTCTTCCAGATAACGGATGTCATCTGTGGTCAGGCATACGTCTAGGGCCTTCACCGCTCCCTCGATGTGGTGCAGTTTGGTGGCTCCTACGATGGGCGACTCCACCTTCGTTAATAGCCAAGCAAGCGAGATTTGTGTCATCTCCACGCCGTAGCGGTCGGCAAGTTCCATCACGCGCTCCACTATGCGGTTGTCCTGCTCGGCAGTGCTGTCGTACTTAAAGTGCATGAACGAGTCCTCCTGCTGTCGCTTAGATGTCTCACCTGGATGCTTGGCCAGTTTGCCAGAAGCCAGTGCACTATAGGGTGTCATGGCGATGTTCTCTCCACGGCAGAATGGGAACATCTCGCGTTCCTCCTCGCGCATGATGAGGTTGTAGTGGTTCTGGACGCTGATGAACTTTGCCCAGCCGTTCTTTTCAGCCAGCGCATTCATTTTCGCAACCTGATAGGCATAGGCATTGGCGATGCCAATATAGCGAGCCTTGCCCATGCGCACTGCCTCGTTCATGCCCTCTAAGATTTCCTCGGCTGGTGTCTTGTAGTCCCAAATGTGGTAGATATACAAATCGACATAGTCCATGCCGAGGTGCTTCAGGCTACTGTTGATATTATTGAGCACATGCTGCCGGCCATCGATGCCGTGCTGTATTTCCTCGTCGGTGTGCGGCAGGAATTTCGTGGCTACTACTACATCTTCGCGACGGGCCATATCCCGCAAGGCACGGCCAACAAACTGTTCCGAAGTACCCAACTGGTAGGCAATTGCTGTATCGAAGAAATTCACGCCGAGGTCGAGAGAACGGTGTATGATCTCGCGCGTGGGTTCCTCGCCAATGGTCCACGAATGCTGACCAATCGTTGCATCGCCAAAGCCCATGCAACCTAAACAGATGCGCGACACGCGGAGGTCAGAGTTTCCAAGTTTTACGTATTTCATGTTTTCTCAAATTGTTTATTAAATTGTCTTAATCGAGTGTGATAATGTGTTTGAGCGAGAGCGTAAACTTGTCCAAGAAAGGCCGAGCGTGAGCACCTTCGCCGTATTCGACTGCAAAAATATAACGAAAATACTTTTATATTGTTGATTAAAATACGGATTGTTCAACCAAAATCACTGAAAATTGGTGGGAATGTATTTTTTTGCAATCACTTTTTTCGCACATCACCAAGTCTCTGACTTGTATAAATTTTCAACTGAAACTACCTGATAATAACTTTTGCCTGGCACTAACCAACCTTACAAAAATTGAAAATTATCTGTTGACTGATGCAGTTATGTCCTGTATTTGGGATATGTATAAAAGAACCAGGCAAGAACCTGGATAAAAAGTTCTTGCCTGGTGACTTTCAATTTTTCAGCATTCTATAGACTATTATTCTACTGCAGCCTGCGCGGCGGTTATACGATACTGATTATAAGCGACTTACAGAGTTAGTGTAAAGTGCTGGCATCTCTTTTTAGACTCATTCTGCCCATTCTGCTCATTTTGTTTACAAATATACAAAAATCTTTGGATTCAGACTCGTTTTGCCTATTTTTCGTGCAGAATAAGTCTCTTTTAACAAAAACAAGGTCAAACTGGAATCTAATCTTTTATTATTTCAATCAAAAGAAAAGAGCCTGATTTCAACCTTGTAAGTTTAGGTTTAAGTTTAG